>JAFYNL010000005.1 GCA_017548075.1 Bacteroidaceae bacterium
ATATATATAAAAATTTTGGCGCATTCATTTCGTCCTTAATGACTAATGACTTAATGACTTAATGACTGCGCCCCCGCCTCGGAAAGGAAATTTCTTGACAAAATATCTGACCTTCGCGTGCATGTGAACCTATAGAAATATTTTTTTTTGAAAACACGTGAAAAAGTTGCTCAAAAATTCGTAGACCGCAACGAAACTGCCGTACCTTTGTCCTGTGAAAGAAAGCAAAACGCGGCGTGTTGAAAGTGGCCACAAAACTCGCTAAGTTTGCCCTCATTACACGAGAGAAAAACACTTAAACCGTAAACCTTAAACCGTAAACCAACCATGATTAACTACAGCATTATGATTATGGGCACGAAGCCCGGAACGAAGAAGGCCGATATCACCGAGACCAAGGCCTACGGAACCGCCCAGGTTCATGAGGTTCTCGACCTCGACGCTTTCTGTAAGCACATCGCCGACCACAACTCGCCCTTCTCCAAGGGTACTGTGAAGGGTATTCTGACTGATGCCGTGGCTTGTCTTCGCGAGCAGCTTCTCGCAGGCAACAAGGTAAGTCTTGGCGACCTCGGCAGCTTCCATTGTGAACTTGCCACCGAAGGTGCTGACACTACTGACGAGTTCAACGCTCAGAAGATTAAGGCCGTGAATGTTTGCTGGACTCCCGGACAGGAGTTCAAGAACCTCCGCGACGACGCTGTCTTCAATCTCGTTCCTAGCCGTAAGGCTCAGGCCGACGCCATCGAAGTAATTAGGAATGAGGAAACCATCCAAGGTCTTGAATAGACCTTGGATGTGAAGAGTGAAGAATGAAGAGTGAAGAATTTTTCGCTAACCGTAAACAGTAAACAGTAAACAGTAAACTAACCAGCCATGAAGAAGAACAACATCTGGGAACTCATCCTGAAGGTCATTGTAGCAGCCGTGACTGCAGCTCTGACGGCAATCACAACCACTTCCTGCATGGGCAGAGGCCCATTTTAAGTGAAGAGTTAAGAGTGAAGAGTGAAGAATGCTTCGCTCTGACCAGCAAGAAAAGGCCCCTTCCCAACCTCCGTCGCGACTGGGTAGTCGCTCCCCTTTGTGGGGCCGTAGCCACATTAAGTGGCTACTCTAAAGACCCCAGTCGCCTCCCCCAAGGGGAGGGGATGGGGGAGGTTTTTCTGGGTTCTCAGAAGAGGGTTCGGATGTCCATTGTCAGGAACTCTTCGGCACTAATTCCTCCGTCGCCTACAATGAAAGCGGACTTCGGATGGAAAGTGTCGCGGAACACATTCAGTCCCTTAGTGTTCTTTTCGGCATCGCTCTTCACTTCGATGGCTACAATTGCTCCTTTCTTGCGCAGGATGAAGTCCACTTCGTCGTTGCGGTTTCGCCAATAGAAGACTTCGAATCGGTGAACGAATGCCTGGCTGACTATCCATGCTCCAATTCCCGACTCAAATATGTGTCCCCAGCTTTTTCTGTCCATTATGGCCTGTTCGAAGGAGTAGGGGTTATAAACTGCTTTCAGGGCATTGTTATAGACCTGAAACTTTGAAATGCTTGCGCGTCTTCTTGCCGAATCGATGCTGTATTTCTGCAAGCCACAGAGCATTCCGCTCTCACCAAGCAAGTTGAGGTATCCAGCCAGAGTGACGGTATTTCCCGCATCTTGGAGCGATCCGAGCATTTTGTTTAGCGAGAGCAATTCGCCTGAATATGTGACTCCAAGCTCGAATGTCTGTCTCAAAAGAGCCGGTTTGCCGATGGGCGTATTCATCAGGATGTCTTTGTTGATGGTGGCATCTATGACTGCCGACTGGATGTATTGCTCCCAGCGGTCGGGATCGTTTATCAGCCCGGCTGCTCCTGGATAGCCTCCATAGTAGATATACTGGTCGAGCGATAAGCCGAAGCAATCGCGCATTTCAGGAAAACTCCAATGCGTCATGCGTATCTCTTCGAAGCGACCTCCAAGAGACTCGGAGAGCCCCCTTTCCAATAGAACCCGACTGCTGCCGAGCAACAGCACTTTGATGTTCCTGTCGTGGAAAGAGTCGTCGTCCCATTCCTTCTTCACAACTTCGCTCCAGTTGGAGATTTTCTGTATTTCGTCAATCACAAGGATTATGCTCTCCAGTCCTTTGCTCTCTTTCAGACTTCGAACTGCAGCCCAGCAATTAGATACCCAACCGGTATTGGAGGCGGGGACATTGTCTGCGGAAAACAACTGATATGGTTCGTTCAAATCCTGAAGAACTTGTTTCACGACAGTAGATTTTCCAACTTGTCGCGGTCCCATGACTACTTGAATGAACTTTCTTGGCTCTTTGAGCCTTGCTCTAATTGTCTGATATTCAGCTCTTTTGTACATGCTTTTACATTTTACTCAGTGGATTGAGTATTTTTACTCAGTGCAAAGATAAGTCGTTTTTGCGAATCTCGCAAGAAAAATGAGGAAAAATGTGTGAAAAGTGAAGAATTAAGAGTGAAGAGTGAAGAATGCTTCGCTCTGACCAGCAAGAAAAGGCCCCCTCCCAACCTCCCCCAAAAGGGGAGGGGATGGGGAGGAATTTCTGGTCGTTGGTTGCATTTTGGACGAAAAACGAAACTTTTATTTACATTTTCTTGTTCGTTTGAGGATTTTTCCGTAAATTTGCCAAGATTTTTATTCATTTTGCAAAGAAACGTATTTATTAACTAATTCTTAAGTGACATGAAGAAGAAATACCTGTTCTTTTTTCTGTGCCTGGCAATAGCTGCCAGTGCAAGTGCTGGCTTCCCCGTGAAGCGCACCGGCCATGAGGGTTTGAAATCCCTTGAGTCAATAACGCAGCGTACTGCTCCCCGACATGCTTCGGGCATGAAAAAGGCTCCCGTCACCGACGCTCCTGAAGGTGAGGTAAAGTATTACACACGTACAGGCTCTTGCCTTTACATTGAAAGCGGTTCTATTTATGCTGGCGATCAGGAAGGTCTGGTTGAGCTGACTTTTGCTTCCGACAACAAAGTATGGTTCAAGAACATCTTCTACGGCGTAGGCGACAATTATGGTGACAGCTATGTTTACGGCACATTGAGCGACGACGGCACAAAGATTACCGTTCCCATGGGCCAATCGATTTACTACAGCAGTTACTATGATGCTGATGTGGTATTGGTGTGGGGCACCTCTTCTGTGGAAGGTACTAGTCTTTTTTGGACTCCTGATGAAGCAGTTACCGAGGCCGTCTATTTGGTAGAGGGCAACACCATCAAGTTGCAAGGCGGTGGTCCGGCTCCCTCGGGCTCGGACTATCCTGATTACGAGGCCGAGGGCCTGGGGTCCGTATGGACCGACGATGCCTCCTTCGGTGGATACCTGGAGTGGGGTACTGTCCTGACCCTGACCGACTTCGTCCCGGCAACGCTGCCCACAAATGTGATGGTAACCCCAGATTTCACCTTTGCCAAGGTCACTTGGAATGGTGCCGAGGGTGACAGCTGGAACCTCCGCTGGCGTCCCTGGACCGATACATCGGGCAATCCCTACTTCTGGGATTTCCCCCTTGATAGCTATGAAGAGCAAGCCGAAGACTGGTGGATCCAAGATGCCGATGGTGACGGGTATAACTGGGGATTTGCATATTCGAACACTGACCAGAATGATGTTTGCTTCTATTCAGCGTCTTATGATTATGGTGCACTTTCTCCCGACAACTACCTCGGTACACCCACTGTGCCTTTGAAGGGTGAGCTCCGATTCACTTTATGGGGACGCTCAGACAATTATCCCGATACACTCCAGGTTTATGCCATGGTTGGTGACGAATTGTATCAGCTCTTTGAAGAAGACCTCGCGACGACTGTAGAACACAAGACCTACACTGTCGACTTGAGCGCCTTCGAGGGTGCTGATGGTTGCATCGTCTTCCGTCACTACAACTGCACCGACCAGTGGGAACTCTACATCGACGATGTGTTCATTGGCGATCCGGCAGATACCGTCGAACCAGCCGAGTGGATTTATGCTAACGGTTTGACCACTACTGCGTACACCATAGAGGGACTGACTCCCGGAACCAAGTATGAGGTACAGGTTCAGGCCTACAGGCCAGTAGAGGAAGGCGAAGATCCAAATACGAGCGATTGGACGGAGTTGTTAGGATTCACGACTCTTGGGGAGGAAGAGACCGTTTCTGTCTCTGTGGCTGCAACCGATGGTGAGTATAACTATGCAACTCTGTACTATAGCGACAAGAACCTTGCCGTTCCCGAAGGAATAAAGGCCTACACGGCTACTGTGGCAGACGGAGAGATTGCGCTCCAGGAGATTAGCGGAGCCATCCCAGCAGGTACGGCTGTGGTTCTGAAGACAGACAGCAAGCTGACCGAGACAACAGACTTCAAGTTTACCGAAGTTGCTGAAGCAGCAGCTGTAGAAGCCGAAAACATGCTGAAGGGTTCCGACGAAGCAGCAACCATTAGCGGCGAAGGCTTCAAGTACTACATGCTCTCGTTGAATGCTAGCAGCGAAGAGAACTCCGTAGGCTTCTACTTCGACAAGGATTCGAATGGCGGCACACAACTCAAGAACGGTGCTCACAAGGCTTATCTTGCTGTTCCTGAATCTGGAAGCTCCGTTAAGGGTTATACCTTCAGAGGCGATGATGCAACAGGTATAGCCAACGTTAACGTTAACCTTAACGATAACATCTACAACATTGCCGGCCAGCGTCTCCAGAAGGTTCAGAAAGGCATCAACATTGTGAATGGTAAGAAAATTGTAGTTAAATAATTTAAGGAGGACTCGAATTATGAAGAAAAAATATATCATTCCCGAGACAAAGGTGTTTTTCGGAGAGGTAACCGTGATGCTCTCCATCAGCGGCAACGATGGCGACGGCAATCAGTTCGCTAAAGAATTCGATTGGGACGACGAGGACGTCCAGGACGATATCTGGAATTAGAAACTCAACAAAAGTGAAGAGTTAAGAGTGAAGAGTGAAGAATGCTTAGCTCTGACCTCTAAACTAAAAGAAAATTCTCCCTTATCTCTTGCGGGTAAGGGAGTTTTTTTGTACCTTTGCATCCAATTTGACGAAACCGAAACTTTTATATACATTTACAATGAAGAAACCATTACTTTTAATGCTGGCAGTTGTGGCTGGGGCTATGACTGCTGGAGCTCAGGTGGCTGCTGATGCTACCGACGATTCGATTGTGCTGTTGGAATACATCAAATCTACCGGCCAACAGGCTTTCAATACGGGCTATATCCACAAGGCCAGTACGCAGGTGGCTCTGGACTGCGAGGTGACAAAGGACCACTCCAGCAATTGGGAGGCGCTGTTCGGGGCTCGTCTGACCAGTTTCCACAACAACGCTCTCTGCTTCTTCTCGAGGGCGAACGGAAACGACGTTCCCTGCTACAATCGCTCGGGCGTGGAGACCATGGGCACGGGCTTTGTCTATGGCGAGCATATCGCCGTCATATCTATGGGAAATCAGGCTCTGTGGGTAAAGGAGAGCGATCCCGAAAACATTGCCGGCTCTGTGACGACTACGGGTACTGTGGACGATGGCAAGACGCCTATGCTGCTCTTCAATCTCAACACTTCCTCCACTCCCGGAGGAGTAAAAATCGACACCTCTCCATGTGTGATGACTTGCTACGAATTCGTCATCATGGAGGACAACAAGAAGGTGCACGACTTCAAACCTGCTATTGTGAACGGCGAGGTGGGCCTCTACGACTGGAAGACTGGAGAATTCGGTGGCTCGATAACGGGCACTCCGTTTGTGGCTGGTCCGCAGAAGAAGACCTACTTCCCTCTTCTCGTCGAGAGCAACGCTGGCGGCGTGGTGGATACCGGTGTCCATTGCTGTGAAGAGGGCGGCTGGGCTACCTTTGTCATTACACGCGAGCCCGACTACTTTGTCAAGAAGATAGAGGTGAAGGACAAGAACGGTAACAATATCGAGGTCACCCCAATTCAGGAGGTGGGTCTCGAGAGCATTTATTACTTCCAGATGCCCGCTCGTACAACGACCGTCTATGTGGAGTTCCAGCAGTTCCCCTATGGCGATGTGAACGGCGATACGCAGGTGACGATAGCCGACTTTGTGGCTGTGCTGAATGCAATGGCTGGCGATGAAGTGAGTGGAAATGCCGATGTGAACAATGACGGCGACCTGACGATAGCCGATGGCGTGGCTGTGCTGAATGCAATGGCTGGAGGCGGTTCCAGTAGCGCTGGAGGTGACGATGGAGGCGACATAATAAACGGTGACGACGACAATCCGGGCGACGAAATCTACGACGTTGCAGAAGTGCAACCCGAGTTCCCTGGCGGCACTACGGCCATGCTGCAATGGATTCAGCAGAATATGCGCTATCCGCAATCGGCCCTGGACGAAGGTATTCAGGGACGCGTGTTCGTTCAGTTCATCGTGGAAAAGGACGGTTCGCTCACGGACATCAAGGTTCTGAGGAGCATTGATACTGCACTCAGCAACGAGGCTCTCCGACTGGTTCGTGCCATGCCGAAATGGTCACCTGCCAAGATGAACGGCCAACCTGTCCGCTTCAGATTCACGATGCCGATTACGTTCAGACTTCCGGAATAGTTTTTCGAACGAAAGAAATTCTCCCTTATCTCTTGCGGGTAAGGGAGTTTTTTTTTGCGGGTTT
This sequence comes from Bacteroidaceae bacterium, assembly GCA_017548075.1. GTDB lineage: Bacteria > Bacteroidota > Bacteroidia > Bacteroidales > Bacteroidaceae > Physcousia. The sequence goes on from JAFYNL010000005.1 coordinate 6,659, forward strand.
ATATAAAATTGCACAACTTTAGTGCATTTTTCTTGCATTTTCTGCACTACTTTAGTGCAATTTTCGTATCTTTGCACCAGAAATCAGATAAAAGTGCTTATGGATACGTCGTTGATTGCATATATGAATGGTCAGTTGGAGCTTACTACTTCAACCTTTCACCGCTATATGTATGACCAGGTGAGTTGGGATGCTCGTATGTTTGGGCTTGTAGGCCCTCGTGGTGTGGGTAAGACTACCATGATTCTTCAGTATATCAGGGAACATGGTCAGGGACGTAAAATAATGTATGTCTCTGCAGACCATGTGTATTTCTCTACGCATACGCTAATAGAGGTGGCTGATGATTTTTCCAAGGAGGCAGGCGAGCAGTTGTTCATCGACGAGATTCACAAATATGCCAATTGGTCGCGTGAGTTGAAGCAGATTTATGATTCTCATCCCGACTTGCATATTGTGTTTACGGGTTCATCGGTCTTGGATATCTACAAGGGTGTGGCAGACCTGAGCCGACGTGCTCCGATATTCCTGATGCAGGGCTTATCTTTCCGTGAATACCTGATGCTGTTCCATGGGATAGAGGTGCCGGTATATTCGTTGAAGGATATTCTGTTGCAGAAGGCCACCATTCCAGGTGTGGTACATCCCCTTCCTCTGTTTAAGGACTATTTGCAAAGGGGATATTATCCTTTCTCATCCGATGCCCATTTTGACATTGAGTTGCGTCAGGTAATCAATCAGACAATGGAAGTGGACATTCCTCAGTATGCCAATATGAATGCTTCTACAGGTCGCAAGCTGAAGAAGCTATTGGCTGTGATAGCACAAAGTGTCCCCTTCAAACCCGTTATGGACACCTTGGCTACGGTGTTGAATGTTAGCCGTAATGTGCTGCCCGACTATTTTCTGTTTATGGAGCAGGCCGGTATGATAGGTCAATTGCGCGACGACACAGGCGGCATACGTGGTTTGGGCAAGGTTGAGAAGGTGTATCTCGACAACACAAACCTGGCTTATTTGCTGGGTGACAACGCAACAGATGTAGGCAATTTGCGCGAGACATTCTTCTACAACCAGATGCGGGTTACGACCGACGTCATCAGTTCTCGAGTTTCCGACTTTGAGATTGACGGCAAGACATTTGAAGTGGGAGGGAAAAAGAAGTCCAAGAAGCAGATAGCGGATATCGAAGATGGGTATGTGGTGCGTGATGACATAGAGTTTGGCTCCGGTACCATCATTCCTCTTTGGGCCTTTGGACTAACTTACTAGTCGTAATTCAAAATCCGTCGGAGGTGTCGAAAATTCTCCCTTATCTCTTGCGGGTAAGGGAGTTTTTTTGTAACTTTGTCCTCGCATATTAAGTTTTAACTAAATATTTACGAGAGATGAGAAGGTATTTATTCTTGCTGCTTTTTGCAGGGGCTGTGACGGCTTGTACGGATTGGAAAATCACTGGCAACGAGGAGGCTGAACCTGAATGGGGAACGGCTTCGCTCTGTCTGGAAGAACCTATCGCCGAGGGCGAGACGCTCTGCTATCAGATTAAAATCGACCTGGATACGCTTTCGGGTGAGAGCGAGCTGGCCAAGACTCTGGCTGCTACACTTCGCGACAGCGTGCTCTGCATGCAGGGTTTCGCTACCATTCAGGAGACGATGAAGGCTCTGGCCGACAGTATGCAGAACGAGTGGAAGGCCGAAATGGCTGAGGTCTACGAGCCCGATCTGGAATGGAAGGAGTCGCTCCAGTTCTACTACACCATCACTGGAAAGCCCGTGGAGAACGGCAGAGAGGATGTGATGTCGTACCAGACGAGCATAGACTGCTATCTGGGTGGAGCTCACGGAAGTTATGTGGTGGGCTACTACAACTTCGACAAGGAGACGGGCAAACTCCTGAAGATTGAGGATGTTGTTCCGGCTGAGAAGGAGACGGAGGTTCTGGTGGCTATGGCCGAGCAGTTGTGCAAGGATTGGGAGGCTGACGACCTGGAGGACCTTCAGGAAAAGACTGGCATTACGATGCTGGGTGACCTCTACCTGACGAACAATTTCCTGATGAAAGGGGACAGTCTGGAGTTCCTCTTCAACCAATACGAAATCGCTCCTTATTCGGCTGGTCTGATAGGCATCACCATCCCGTTGCCTGCCAACCAGTAGCCCGGTACCAGGCCGTTTGCTGGAAGTCGAGGTTCAGTCCGAAGGCTTCGTATTTCGCCATTGGCTGGAACATTGTGACTCCTCCGTAGCAATCGGGATTGAGGAGCCTGGGGTTCTCGCACAAATGAGCGAACCAGGTGACTTGACCACTTTCGTCGGGGGCGGAATGAGTGGCGAGGGGAACGGCTTCCTGGAAGGCTGTGAGCCAAGTTGCATAATCCTCTTCGGAGAGGAGTTGATGCATGGTGGTTCGCATGTCGAAGAGGTAGGATTTCGAGGTCCAGTCGCTACAATATGACTGGAAGCCAGAGGTCATGGGCTCGGCCTTTTCCATATAGAATGGGGTGATGAGCTGTCCTGTTGCTTGGGCCAAGGTTTCGAGCTTGGAACAATCGATGAGGGAGAGCAGCACACCCGAGTAGTAAACGCGGTCGTAAGTGCCTGGATATGCGCTCTGGTAGCCTTGCACAATGTCCTGAACATCGGCCGTTGCAAGGGCAGAGAGAATCTTGTCGTAGGGTGCTCCGGGACCAGGGATTTCGGCTGGCGAGCCGATGATGTAGTCCGTCACGTCTCGGAGTTCGTAGGCCACCTCGATGCATTGCATGAAACAGGCGTCGAAGAAGATGTAGTCGGTCTTTGGGAGTTGAGAAAGGACGGAATGGAGTTCAGGAATTTCCATCTCGTTCTGGGTAGTGGTGGTCTTGCCGTTGTCGTCCTCTCCGAAGGTCTTTCTCCTTGATGTCCAGCCAGTTGCGTGCGACCAGAGGGTCAGTCCGTAGTGGCGAGCTGGGAAGAAGCGTTCTATTTCCTGAAGTGTTTGGAGCATGATTTTGGGGTCTGTGCTGCAGAGTTCCTGGTCGAACTGTTTCCAGAGCTTCATGCCGTTCTGTGCCGAGAGTTCGTAGATGGCGGGTTTGTGGAGTCGGTCGTCGAGGTAGATGATGAAGTTGACGTCCTCGGGAATGAGGTTCGCTGCCAAAGCCATTTCGGCTGTGTCTTTGCGGACTTGGAGTGTGAGGGTGTTGTCGCCAGCCATATAGACAATGACGGTTCGCTCCTGTTCGGCTCTGGGCTGGGGTTCGTCGTCGGGGAGAACGAGGTGGTCGTGGCAGCCTGTCAGAAGACAACAGACAACTGTCAGAAGACAACAGAGAAGGGCCGTCTTATTATAATATATAATGTGTGCGACAAAGCGTTTCATGCTGCAAAAATACGAAAAATTCTTCACTCTTCACTCTGCATTCTTCACTTTTAACACAATAACGGAGCAAATTTAATCGTTATTATACTGTTATGCAATGGATTAACCGGATTCGGCAGGTAAAGATTGTCTTGATTGTCTTGGCAGTCGTTTTGTGCGTTTCCTCGCTTGTTGTCTCGCATTTTCTGGTGCGCGACCTAAAGGTCGAAGAGCAAAGAAAAATGGAGATTTGGGCCGAGGCAATGCGCTCGCTCAATAATGCCGATGAGACAACCGACCTCACACTCGTCTGGACCGTTCTGAACAGCAATAATACCATTCCCGTAGTCGTTCTGGACAGCGAAAACAAGGTTCAGGACTACAGAAACATTGATGTCTCGGCGGCTTCGGCCACTTCGCTCGATACGTTGGTCTATCATCAAGCCCAGTCCATGAAAGAGGCTGGGAGAGTGATTCGCATCAACTTCGGCGACGCCGACTATATGGAGATTTGCTATGCCGACAGCTTGATTCTCAGACGCTTAGCCTGGTGGCCTTATGTTCAGTTGGGCGTTGTCCTCATCTTTGTGGTTGTAGCCATTTTTGCTCTCCTGAGCAGCAAGAAAGCCGAGCAGAACAAGGTTTGGGTGGGCCTGAGCAAAGAGACGGCTCATCAGTTGGGAACGCCCATCAGCAGCTTGATGGCTTGGCACGAAGTATTGCGCGAAACCTATCCCGACGACGAATTGTTACCCGAAATGGGAAAAGACGTCCAGCGACTGCAACGCATAGCCGAAAGGTTCAGCAAGATTGGCTCTCAACCCGAACCCAAGCCCGAGAACCTAAATGTTGTTCTGGGCAATGTGATGGAATACATAGGCCGAAGGACCAGCAATCGCGTAACAATGAGTTGCAATCTGCCCCAGGAACCCCTCATCGCTCCCGTTTGTGCTCCTCTGTTCGAATGGGTGATAGAAAACCTCTGCAAGAACGCTATCGACGCAATGGAGGGCAATGGCAGCATCACTCTGACGGCAAAGGAAGAGCTGGATTGTGTGAGTGTGGAAGTGAGCGATACGGGCAAGGGGATTCCCAAGAACCGCTTCAGTTCTGTCTTCATGCCCGGTTATACTACAAAAGAACGTGGTTGGGGGCTCGGACTCTCGCTTGCGAAACGAATTGTGGAAGAGTACCACAATGGACGCATTTATGTGAAAAATTCCGAGATAGGAAAGGGCACAACCTTCCGCGTAGAACTCAAAAAGCACTAAATCGGCATTTTTTTTCGTGCCAAAGTGTACAACTAATTGATTTTTTTCGTACTTTTGCAGCCCGATGGGAAAACTGGACGGTTATAAAGTTGATTTGAAAGGGCTTTCCTCTGATACTGTGTCGTACCATTGGCAAGTGGATAATGACTTCTTCTCCGCCGTTCAGGGACCTGAAATCAAGCGTGGTCTGCTCGATGTAGCATTACGGGTGAAGCAGACTTCCGGAGCCTACGAACTGGAGTTCCAGATGAAAGGCGAAGTGGAAGTGACGTGCGACCGTTGCCTTGAGCCAATGTCCCAACCCATCGAAGCCCAAAGCACCCTGAAAGTTGTTATGGGCGACGACTTTGCCGACGACGGCGAGCTGGTGACCATTCCCGAAAAGGACGGTACCATAAACGTGGCTTGGAACATCTACGAGTTCGCAGCTCTGCAGATACCTCTCCGTCATGTTCACCCCGAATGCGAAGCCGTAGAAGACGCTCCCGAAGAGGAGAAAACCGATCCCCGATGGGACGAACTGAAGAAAATATTACATAAACAATAAATAACTGAAACAATGGCACATCCAAAAAGAAGACAGTCCAAGACCAGGACTCTGAAACGCAGAACTCACGACAAGGCAGTAGCTCCAGCATTGGCAGTATGTCCAAATTGCGGTGAGTTCCACATCTATCACACAGTCTGCCCCGCTTGCGGTTACTATCGCGGCAAGGTAGCCATCGAGAAAGAGGCCTAAGGATTGGAACAGATAAATGCCGTCATAACTGGTGTGGGCGGATACGTGCCCGACTACATCCTCGACAACGAAGAAATGTCGCGGATTGTAGATACCAGCGATGAATGGATAATGGAAAGGATTGGCGTGAAGACCCGCCACATCCTTAAGCCTGAACAGGGCAGCGGTACTTCGTATATGATGACGAGGGCCGTTGCTCAACTTTTGCGTAAAACGGGAGCAGATCCCGACAGCATTGAGCTGGTCATCTGCGCCACAACGACTCCCGACTATCACTTCCCCTCTACAGCTTCGCTCGTCATAGGCAATTGCGGACTGAACAACGCTTTCGGCTATGATATGGAAGCCGCTTGTGCAAGTTTCCTCTACGGAATGGAAGTAGGAGCCGCTTATATTCGCTCGGGCCGCTACAAACGCATCATTATTTGCGGAGGCGACCATATGAGTTCGATGACCAACTACGAAGACCGCAATTCCTGTCCCATCTTCGGCGACGGAGCCGCTTGCGTCATGATGGAAGCCACAACCGAAGAAGTGGGCCTCATGGACGGCTATTACAGGGTTGACGGCAAGGGGTATCAGCCTTTGCATATGGCAGCCGGCGGTTCGGCTAAAATGCCCAGCCATGAGACTGTTGACGCTCGCGAACACTTTGTGTATCAAGAGGGTAGGGCAGTCTACAAGCATGCTGTCCTGAATATGACAAGCGCTGTCAAGACCATAGTCAAGCGCAACAATCTCACCAAGGACAACATCGATTGGGTTATACCTCATCAGGCCAACATCAACATCGAGATTTCCGTGGCCGAGCGTATTGGTATAGACAAAGACCATATCATGATAAACATCGACCACATGGCCAATACCAGTGGCGGAACGCTCCCTCTTTGTCTGTGGGAGTATGAACCTCGTTTGAAGAAGGGCGACAAGCTCGTCTTTACCGCTTTTGGAGCTGGTTTCACTTGGGGCGCAAGTTACATGATTTGGGGTTACGACGGCGCAAAGGAAGCAGCAAAAGAGCCAGCAGAGTTCTATAAGGAAGGGCTCATGACTCGCGAAGAATGGTATAAGCTTCGCAAAAATGTTTAAGTCCGGCTTTGTTAATATCGTTGGCAACCCGAATGTCGGGAAGTCCACCCTCATGAATCTCCTTGTTGGGGAGCGAATTTCCATTGCCACCTTCAAGGCTCAGACCACTCGCCATCGCATTATGGGCATCCTGAATACGCCCGATATGCAGATCTGCTTCAGCGATACTCCGGGAGTTCTGAAACCCAACTACAAGTTGCAAGAGCAAATGCTCCAGTTCAGCGAGAGCGCTTTGCAGGATGCAGACGTTCTGCTCTATGTGACCGATATGGTGGAAACTCCCGACAAGAACAGCGATTTCCTGGAGAAAGTAAAGAAGCAAAAGGCTCCCATCCTCGTCCTTATCAATAAGATTGACCTGAGCGACCAGAAAGCTCTGACCGAGAAAGTGGAGCTTTGGCACGAAGCTTTGCCCGAAGCCGAAATCATTCCCATAAGCGCTCTGCACAAGTTCAACGTAGATAATGTTCTGAAACGCATTCAGGAACTCTTGCCCGAATCGCCAGCCTATTTCGACAAAGACCAGTGGACCGACAAGCCTGCTCGTTTCTTCGTCACAGAAATCATTCGCGAGAAGATTCTCCTCTACTACGACAAGGAAATTCCCTATTCAGTGGAAGTGGTTGTGGAGCAGTTCAAGGAGACCGAGAAGAACATCCACATAAACGCAGTCATCTATGTGGAAAGGGAGAGTCAGAAGGGCATAATCATTGGGCATCAGGGAGTTGCGTTGAAGCGAGTTTCGACAGAGGCACGCAAAAGTCTGGAGAAATTCTTCGGCAAAAGCATCTATCTGGAAGTCTTCGTAAAGGTGGATAAAGACTGGCGTCAGAGCGACAGAGCCATGAAGGCTTATGGATATAATTTGAACGACAACTGACAACGGACAACAGACAAATGACGAACATTGCTATCTTCGTTTCCGGAAGCGGAACCAATTGCGAGAATCTGATTCGCTATTTCGAGAATTCGGAAGAGGTGAAGTGTGCTTTGGTGGTCAGCAACAAGTCCGACGCCTATGCTTTGGTTCGCGCAGAAAGACTGGGAGTCCCAACGGCTATAGTTCCGAAAGCTATGTTGAACAACCCCGAAGAGACGCTCCCTTTGTTGCAGGAATACGGAATAGACTTCATTGTGCTTGCAGGTTTCCTGCCCCTCATTCCAGCCTATCTCATAGACGCATTCCCACAGAAAATCATCAATCTTCATCCGGCTTTGCTGCCAAAGTTCGGTGGAAAGGGAATGTGGGGACATCATGTTCACGAAGCTGTGAAGGCTGCTGGCGAAACGGAAACGGGAATGACCGTTCACTATGTTTCTCCCGTTTGCGACGGAGGTGAGATTATAGCTCAGTTCCGTACCCCTCTTTCTCCAACCGACTCGGTTGACGATATTGCCGAGAAGGAACATCAATTGGAGATGCAATACTTCCCCGGGGTAGTTGAGTCTGTAATCTTAGCACGTTAAGTTCGCCAACGACACTAGTTAAGATTGCAAACGTAACGTGTTACGATTGGCTTCCGCCTGCGCCTGAGCACCGAAGGAGCGCAAGAATGACACTGAGGTCGTTTTTTTCAGACCTATAGCTATTTAGAAGAATAGCTATTCTCTTCTTTTTCCTTTTTAGTGTAGTTTTTCTCAATTTCTCTTGCAGAGTTCGAGAGAAAAGGGTAATTTTGTGCGCACAAAACTAAAACCAACACTAAAATGAACCTCAATATTACCCGAAAACTCTTAAAATCGTTCGTCGTAGTCCTGTTGTCCTGTCTCTATCAGACTAACCTTTGGGCTGTGACGGAAATTCATGTCGCAACAGCAGGAACGCTTTCCACTCTGCTGACAGATACCGAAAGGAAGCTCAAATTGACGGGCTTCATCAACGGCTCCGACATCAAATTCATTCGCGAACTTATTGATAATAACGCGGTTACAAGCCTCGATTGCTCGGAAGTCAAGATTGTGGCTGGCGGAGAAGCTTATTATGAGAGCTATAAGACTGCAAACGACGTCGTAGGCGAGAAGATGTTCTACCAGTGCTCGAAGCTGCAGGAAATGGTTCTGCCCTCTACTGTGACTTCCATCCAGAAGAATGCCTTCTCGAATTCGGGACTCAAGAAGATAGACATTCCAAATAGTGTGCTGAATGTTGGCGAAGACGCCTTTGCATATTGCAGCTCGCTCGCAACCGTAGTTGTCGGCAAAAAGGTGAAGTCGCTCAGCAAGGGCACATTCTACAGCTCTCCCGTTACGAAAGCTTATGTGAAGCCTATGACTCCTCCTTCGGTTGGGCCGTATCTGTTCTCGTCGAGCAGTCTTGTTGTCTATGTCTATAAGGATGCTCTGGCGGACTATAAAGCATCGAGCTGGAAGGAGTTCTACACCAATATTTCCGGCACTTTGGAAAGGTATTATCCACAAGAACCGGACGAAGATGATGTGGTGAATGAACTTTGCGGCAATTACTTCGAGGATGCGGCTTGCACCCAATTGAAGGCCGAATATCAGGCTATGAGCGATGAGGAACTGACCTCAACTCTAACCGAAGTGGGAATGCCGGACTATATGACGCAAATAGCCATCAAGGTGAAGAACGGCACTTGGGCTGCTTACGAGCAAGAGTTCCGCATCCACAACTACAAAGCCTATAGCGACGCAGCATATTGGAACGAGAAGTTGTGGGCTCGTTTTGCTTCGTTCATGGGCAACCCCACAGGCATTTATACTCAGAACAATAGCGATCCGCTCTATGTCTTTGTGGACGAAGATGTGCCTTCGGATGCCACTTTGTACATTGCAGGAATAGGTGTGGACGGAATGTTCACTTCTGCCAAAACCGGTCAGAAACTCAAGAAAGGACTGAACATCATAGACGGAGAAGCCGGCAAAGCATATTACATATTATATACTGCCGATACGAAAAGTATGACCAAACGGCTGAGCGAATGGCCCGAGATAAAGATTCATATTGAAGGCGGCATTTCGGATGGCTACTATGATGCTTCGCGACATACAGATACCGATTACAAGAAACTTCTGAACAAGGTTTCTTATACCACTTTCGTCATCAAAGGCCTGCATTCGGTCATGAACATCAGGATTTCAATCCTGAAGGAAACCTATCCGAACAAAATCCACAAAGCAATTGCATGTTTGGACAGCCTTACGGTTTGGGAGAACGACCTCTTCGGCATCAACGAATCTGTGGCAAATGGTGAGAAAGCCGGAGCCCCTTGGTATCTGAGTGGTGGCGATGCTTTCTATCCCGGCTACTTCAACAATCCCTCTTATGTGGATAACAATTCTCCAGGTTCTGTTGCTCATGCAAACGAGTTCGGCATCCACATTTCTTTCGACGCTTCGAAGACTTTCCTGAATCCCTATGTCTCGAATTACGACGAAGGAGGTACTTCGCACGAGTTCGGACATCAGCATCAGTTCCCCATTATGTTGGAGGGCTTTACCGAAGGCAGCAACGACCTCTTTGCCAATGTGAATCGTTGGCTCATGGGCCACAGAGCAACTACAGGCAAACCTTTGAGTACGACCATGCAGGAGTTTGCTCGGGGTGAATCGTTCTATTGGAGGAATGTCAACAACAGTTGTCTCAGAATGTTCCATTCCCTCTATCTCTATTATCATCTTGCACAGAAGAACACTTCCTTCTATCCCGAACTCTTCAAGGCTTTGCGAGCAGACAGAATAGAGTCGCAAGGGAAATATATCGACTCGAACAAATCGGGTTTGAAGTTCGTTCGAAAGGTTTGTGAAGTGGCTCAGGAAGACCTTACGGACTTCTTTACGGTCTATGGTTTCTTTGTGCCGGCAAGCAGTCGTTATCTTGAATGTTATGGCGACCATTATGTCACAATCAAGCAGTCCGACATCGACAACACGAAGGCTCAGATTGCGCAATATCCTGTGAAGAACCGCGAAATCCTCTTCATTGAGGACCGCGTAGAAGCTGTTCCCACTACAAACCTCGTTACAACTGCAGGACAGAAGCGAATAGGTCAGGACAATTGCCTTTGGGGTGATGTGGGCCAGTTCACCAGCTATCTTCCTGGAGCTTGCGAGCCTTCGGATTATGTCTATTATCAGGTGGATTCTCTTTATGCTATGGATGGCAATGGCGGTTTGGGTTTCCTGATGTTGGACGATGAGGGCAATTTGAAGTATGCTGCGAATGCGAAGGACATCTGCATTCCGAAGAGCATAGGTCGCGACTTTACCATTTACTCTCTCGATGCCGATGGCTCTCTGCACGAAATAGTTAAGGCAGGAAACGGTGAAGAGAAAGTGGAACTTTCTGCTGCGGGGAAACTGCAGACAACACTCGAGAACGAGCAGGTTATCAAGCTGATTGTCAAGGGAAAGATTCATGGCAAGGACATCAAGTACTTGCGCGAACTCATTACCAACCATCATCTTCAGTCTCTCGACCTCGAGAACGCACAAATCATCACAAATACCACATACTCTTACTACCAGAGTTATAAGACTACGGCCAATGTGATAGGCCCTTATGCTTTCCAAGGTTTCACTAAACTCTTGTCCGTAAAGCTTCCCCTCACCCTCACCTCGATTGGCACGAATGCTTTCTCGAATACCGGACTTCGGGAGGTTGTAATCCCGGACAAAGTGACGAGCATAGGAGAAGATGCTTTTGCATATTGCGACCAGCTGCGAACCGTTCTTATAGGCAAGGGCATGAAGTCGCTCTCTAAGGGAGCATTCTACGATTCTCCAGTTAAGGATATCTATGTAACACCTCTCACTCCTCCAAGTGTGAGCAGCTATCTCCTCTCCAGCAATCCAACGATTCATGTCTATGCAAGCGCACTCGAGAAATATAAAGCATCGGGTTGGGCAGAATTCGGAACAATAGTTGGCGACCTCACAGACGAGATTGTCGATGGCATAGAAAACATCAAGGACAATAGGAATATTCAGACTCTTAATGAAGGCATCTATGATCTGCAAGGTCGTCGAGTAAACCAGATGAGCAAGGGCATATACATCGTGGACGGAAAGAAGATCCTGATGAAGTAGAATAAAAACTTAAACTAACATATACAATGAAGAAGATTTACTCAAATTGGCTTAGGCTGTCAGTTGCAGCTTTGCTTTGTCTCAGCCAGACAAACCTTTTGGCTGTGACCGAAATCAATGTCGAGACGGCAGGAACGCTGTCATCTTTGCTCGAGACTACCGATAAGGAACTCAAGTTGATGGGCTTCATCAATGGTACAGATATCAAGTTCATTCGCGGACTTGTTTCTGCAGGAACGGTTACAGGTCTCGATTGGTCGGGCGTAAGTATTGTAAGTGGCGGCGAAGCCTACGATGGTACTCATTCGACACAGAACAATGTCATAGGCGAGAGTATGTTCTACGAATACTCGAATCTTAAGAAGATGGTTTTGCCGGCAAATCTGTCGTCTATCGGACTGAACGCTTTCGCAAGGACCGGACTCAAGAAGATTGACATTCCCAATTCTGTATTGCGAGTTGAGGGTGACGCCTTCGCTTATTGCAGTTCATTGGATACAGTCGTCATCGGTCAGAAAGTGAAGACCATGAACCAAGGCGTTTTCTACAGCTCTTCCGTTAAGGTGGCTTATGTGAAGCCTCTCACTCCTCCCGCTCCTCCAGCTTATCTGTTCTCTTCCAACCCCAAGATTTATGTCTATACGGAAGTCGTTTCGACCTATAAGGCAACAGATTGGAAGACCTACGGCACCATTTATGGAGGTCTGGAGAATTACTATGCAATGGAAGCAGACCCCAATACCATTGCCAAAACCATGTATAGTAAGTACTTCGAAGATGTTGCTGCCACTCAGTTGAAGGCTGAATATCAGGCTATGACCGATGAGGATTTGACTGCTTCTTTGGTTGCAGACGGAATGCCAGAACTGATGATTTCAACAGTCCTTAAAGTGAAGGACAGCACTTGGGTTGCTTACGAGCAGGGCTTCCGCATTCACAATTATAAGGCTTATAGCGACGCGAACTATTGGAACGAGAAGATGATGGCTTCGGGTGGCTCTTATATGGGCAATCCAACCGGCATCTATGCAGAGAACGATGGTGACGAGATTTATGTCTTCGTAGATCAGGATGTTCCTTCCGACGCAACTCTTTACTTTGCTGGTTGTGTGGAGAACCAACTTATCTACAATGCTACTACGGGAACAAAGCTGACGAAAGGACTCAATATAATAGAAGGTGTGAAGAATGCGCTCTATTACATTGTTTATACTGCCGATACGAAGTCTATGAAGAAGACACTCAGCGAGTGGCCCGAAATGAAGATTCATGTTGAAGGTGGTGCAGTAAACGGTTATTATGATGTTAACTATCATGCTGCGGCCGATTACCTTAAGATTCGAAATGCTTCTAAGCTGGGACGCTTTACAGTTAGAGGAGCACATTCGCTCTACCACTTGAAGACGGCTTCCTACAAGAAAATATTCACGTCAGGCTCCAAGATGAGCAAGAGCATCTGCTGGTTCGATAGTGTTGCTGTTTGGGAAAAGAATCTGATGGGTATGACCGAAGAGGTTGCAACAGGCAAGAAGGCCGGTTATCCTTGGTACTTGACTGGTGGTGAGGCCATCTATCCTCTCTACTACAACAACCCGAACTTCGCAATCGAAGGTGAACCCGAGGATGCCGGATACGCAAACTCAACAGCATATAGAACCAGTTACAATGGCTTCGATTGCATCAAGAACTGCCTTGATGCTACCAATACGAACATGGACGACTGGTGTGCAGCTCACGAATGTGGCCACAATAATCAGAGAGCCATCAATGTGGAAGGTTGTACGGAGGCTTCGAATAATGTCTTCTCGAATCTGGTTTGTTATCTTGGCGGCCTCAACTCGTCGAATGGCTCTACGCTTACTACTGTGATGGAGGAGTTTGCTCGTCGCGAACCCTTCTACTACAGAGATGTGAACAGCCGTTTGCGTTTCTATTGGGACCTCTACCTCTACTATCACTTGGGCCAGAAGAATACTTCCTTCTATCCCGAACTCTTCAAGGCTTTGCGTAACGATCCGTTGGTTCTGTACAACAGTTCCAACAATAATAACGGCGGCTTGAAGTTCGTTCGAAAGGTCTGTGAAGTGGCTCAGGAAGACCTTACCGATTTCTTCGACATTTGGGGCTTCTTCGAACCCATTAAGAGTGGAAGCAAGATTGAGGACTACGGCACTCATTCCATTGCTGTTACGAGAGCCAATATCAATACCACGAAAGCCAAACTTGCACAATATCCTGTGAAGAATCGCGAAATTCTCTTCGTTGAGGATCGTGTCGACTATGTTCTCTCAACAGGTTTCCTTCAGGCTGCAGGCAAGAAGCGTAACGGTTCCGATAGAGTAGGTCAGTGTGGTGATCTTGGTCAGTTCACATCCTATCTTGAAGGTGGTTGCGAGCCTTCGGATTACGTTTACTATCAGTCCGATTCTCTCTATGCAATGGAAGGTTCAGGCGGTCTGGGTTTCTTCATGCTCGATGATGAAAACAACATCATGTATGCTGCCAATGCCAAGAACATCTGCATCCCGACAAGCGTAGGAAGCGGCTTTACCATCTATTCCTATGATGCCGACGGCTCTTTGCACGAAGTAACGAAAGCAGGTAGCGGAACAGAATATGTTGTGCTGACTACTGCAGGAACGCTCAAGACTAAGTTGCAGAACAATCAAGTCATCAAGCTTATTGTCAGCGGCCCGATTGGTACGACGGATTTCAATTATATGAAGCAACTCATCAACAAGGAGAACCTTCAGTCCATCGACCTCGAGCAAACTCGTATCAACGTCTTCCCCGCTTCTACATTCCAAAACGTCAAGAAGCTCACAGTCATGAGGTTGCCTTTGAGTCTCACCTCAATTGGTGCGCAAGCTTTCTCTAGCTCTGGAATCAAGTTCATTGAGATTCCCGATAATGTGACGAGTGTAGGTGGAGATGCCTTTGCTTATTGCAGTTCGCTGACAGGTGTCATCATCGGAAAGAACGTCAAGACGATGGATCAAGGTGTGTTCTATGGCTCTGGCAACATTAAGAATGCTTATGTCAAAGCGCTTACTCCTCCCACTTTGAATGGTGAGAGCAATTATCTCTTCTCTGGCAAGAATCGTATCATCCACGTTTACCCAAGTGCCGTAGATGCTTATGTGGCAGCAAATTGGGAGAGATTCGGTACGATTGTTGGCGACCTTACGGAAGAAATGATTGACGGCATCGAAGAACTCTCGGAGTACTCGGAGAACCCAGATTATTCAGAGTCCTTGAACGCTACCTACGATCTGATGGGCCGCAGAGTTACTTCTCTCCAGCCCGGAACCATCTATATCAGGAACGGAAAGAAGTTCATGTTCAGCAAGTAAACGAGCCTACACTGTCAACTTAACACAGTTAAAATCCAAACGTAACACGTTACGATTGCAATCATAACACGTTAACTTTGCCAACGTAACACGTTAACTTTGCTAACGACACTAGGGTAGTTTTCAAACGACACCAATATGACTGATATGAAAGGCAAGGGAATCAAGAATCTCTTCAAGGCTTTGGCCGTCGGAATTGCATGTCTTTGCTCTACGAATGCTTGGTCGGCGGATACTATTCATGTGGCTACGGCAGGAACGCTCTCCAGTCTTGCAGAAACAACTGCGAAGCAGGTCAGGTTGACTGGCTTCATCAACGGAACCGATGTCAAGTTTCTTCGCGAAAAGATAACTGCGGGAAAGATTACGAAACTCGACCTCGAAGAAGTCCGCATAGTTGCTGGAGGCGATGCTTACTACGAGAGCTATAAGACTGCGAACGACGTTCTTGGCGACTATATGTTTGCCAATTGCTCGAAGTTGACGGGGATAACCTTGCCCACTTCTATCAACGATATTGGTCGATATGCGTTCTCGAAGACTGGAATCACTAAGGTTGAGATTCCCGATGGTGTAACTCATCTTGGTCACGCATCTTTTGCCGATTGCAATTCGCTCAAGACAGTTGTGATTGGTCGTCGAGTTTCCCTACTCAATCAAGCTGTGTTCTACAACTCTTCGGCCATTACAACCGTATCTGTGAAGCCAAAGACTCCGCCGACTTTGGATGCCTACATCTTTACGGCAAGCCCGACCATTCGCGTCTATTCCAGCGTTTTGTCGGAATATAAGGCTTCCACTTGGAATCAATATGGCACGCTTGTGGGGAATCTGGAACGATACTATCCGGAGGAATCGGACAGTAGCGAAGTCGTCAACAACTTGGCCGGCAATTTCTTCGAGGATGTTGCTTGCACCCAGTTGAAAGCCGAATACAAAGCGATGAGCGACGAGGAACTGACCTCAGTTCTAACCGAAGCTGGAATGCCTTCGTATATGATTTCCATTGCTCTCAAGTTGAAGAACGAGAGTTGGGCAGCTTACGAGCAGGATTTCCGCATCCACAACTACAAACCCTATAGCGACGCAGGCTATTGGAACAGTAAGTTGAGGACAACCGGAGGCTCTTATATGGGCAATCCTACCGGCATCTATACGAAAGACTACAACCCTCTCTATGTCTTTGTGGATGAGGATGTTCCGTCGGGAACAACACTCTATATGGCCGGTTGTACAGGAAACGATCTTGTTACGAGTGCCACCCAGGGTAAGATGCTCAAGAAGGGTTTGAATGTTGTGGATGGCAGGGAAGGTGCTCTCTTCTACATTATTTATACTGCCGACACGAAGTCGATGACCAAAACCCTCGACGAATGGCCCGAGATGAAGATTCACATCGAAGGCGGAATCGTGAATGGTTACTATGATGTGGCTCGCCAGAGTGATAGCGACTACAAAGCGATTCTTGCTAAAGCCACGCATGAAAGGTTTACCGTAAAAGGTGGTCAGTCGCTCTTCAACTTCAAGACGAGCACTTACAGAAATGTCTGGAAGACCACTATCGACAAGAGTATCTGCTGGTTCGACAGCCTGACTGTTTGGGAGAAAGAACTTGCAGGCATTAGCGAAAGTGTTGCTTCTGGCAAACGAGCTGGGGCTCCTTTCTATCTGACTGGAGGTAAGTCGTATTTCCCTCTGTATTATAACAATCCGAACTTCGCGGTTGAGGGTGAGCTGACCGATGGCGGCTATGCCAATTCGGCTTCCTTCAGGACTATGTATAACGGTTGTGTGGAAAGCTCCTTCGATGTCAGCAAGACAACTACTTTCGACGATTGGTGCTCTGCTCACGAGTGTGGTCATAACAATCAGGGACCTATAACTGTGGAGGGAGGAACTGAAGTTTCGAACAACCTCTTCTCCAACTACATTCGTTTCCATACTGGCCTGGTCACATCGAGCGGTTCTCCACTTACTACCATTATGGACGAAAGTGCTCGGCACGAACCTTTCTTCACTCGTTCGCTCAATAGTCAGATGCGAATGTATTGGCAGCTCTACCTCTATTATCATCTTGCACAGAGGAACACTTCGTTCTATCCGACGCTTTTCAATGCGCTTCGCGAAGATCCGCTGACTTTGTACAGTTCGAACACAGGCTGTCTGAAGTTTGTCCGTAAAGTGTGTGAGATTGTCCAAGAGGATTTGACCGACTTCTTCAGATTCTGGGGTTTCTTCGAACCGCTCTCGAACTATACTGTCAATGATTATGGTGCTCATTCTATGACGGTCTATCAGTCTGACATCAACAAGACTTTGGCAGAGATAGCGAAGTATCCGAAGAAGAACATCGAGATTCTCTTCATCGAGGACCGCGTCGATTATGTGCTCACAACAGACTTCCTCACCACAGCCGGTAAGAAGCGTCGTGAGTCGGATCAGGTTGGGCAATGTGGTGATGTAGGACAGTTTACCGACTATATGCCAGGAGCTTGTGCACCTTCGGCTTACACTTATCTGCAGGCCGATTCGCTCTATGCTTTGGCTGGTGAAGGCGGTTTGGGCTTCTTGGGAATCGATTCGGACAATTCCATTGTGTTCGTCAGCAACGCTAAGCATTTCTGCATCCCCTCGAGCATTGGCGACGATTATACACTCTATTCTTATGATGCGGATGGTTCGCTCCACGAAATCAATAAGGAAGGCAACGGCATAGAGACAGTCGAGCTTTCGTCTGCGGGAAAACTCCAGACAACCCTCGAGAACGACCAAGTCATCAAACTGATTGTCAAAGGCAAGATTCATGGAAAGGACATCAAGTACATGCGTCAGTTGATAACCGAGAAGAACCTGCAATCCATCGACCTCGAGAACGCACAAATCGTCACAAACAGCACATATTCTTACTACCAGAGTTACAAGACCACCCTCAATGTGATGGGCGACTACGCTTTCGATAGCTTCAAGAACCTCGTTTCTATGAAGTTGCCGCTCTCTATAACTCAGATAGGTGACAGAGCTTTCAGGTTCTCAGGACTTAGGTCGATAGAGATTCCCGACAAGGTGACTTCGATTGGTCTTGAAGCCTTTGGCGGTAGCGAAATGCTCAATACAGTCATTATCGGCAAGAAGGTTTCGAGCATAGCCCAGGGCGTCTTCTACAACTCTCCTGTTAAGGACGTTTACGTCAAAGCCCTCACACCCCCGACACTCTCGGATTATGTCTTCAATAGCAAGCCCACGATTCATGTCTATGCAAGTGCGCTCGAGAAGTATCAGGCTTCAAGATGGGCAAGTTTCGGAACTATTGTGGGCGACCTCACAGACGAAATGATAGATGGAATCGACGAAGTACAGGAGTCGGAAGACCTCGAAGGTCAGCACATTCCTACTTACGATTTAATGGGCCGCAAGGTTACAACTCTCAAGCCCGGCACCATTTATATAAGGAACGGACGAAAGTTCCTGTTCAAGTGAGAATAAAATGAAAGAGTGAACTCGTTGAGTCCACTCTTTTTTGCTACCAGAAACGGTTTGTGATGTCTGTGAGGTTTCCTTGTTCTACACGGAAGAGCCTTTGGTTTGTCGTCTTGACGTTCAATGGTCCGCACTTTGCATCGTAAGGTCCTGTCTTGATGTAATCGAAGTTGCTCAGTGTTATTTCTTGCGGGAGTTTGTCTCGACCGCTATACCAAGCAGTTCGCACTTTCGAGTTCCCCTTTACCCAAAAGGCCAGTCGATCAATTTCGGCAGGATCCTGGTCGCCTCCCATAAAGCAGAGGCAAGTAATTCCGATGTGGCTTTTCAGCATCTCGTCCAAAGCCTCTGTTGTCAGCGGCTCTCCCACATCTGCCCAGAGATATTGGCTGTGACAGCCCGGACAATGGATGGGGCAACCGCTGATACTGATGGCTAAGGTTATTTCATCGGGAATCTCAGCAAAGACCTCTTTGACATCGACGTACTTCATCATTCCAGACCACTGCTATAGGTGCGCTTTGCTGCTTCTATCTGACGGTCCTTACCGAATGCTGGGATTGGACGCAGATAGCCGATGATGCGGGTGTACTGAGTGATGTTCGAGCTTCCGCAGCAAGGACAAACCTCGATAGGTTTCTTGATGATGTGTCCGCAGTCCTCGCACTTCGAGTTGGGAATGTTGAAAGTGTAGTACGATGTTCCGTTATCGATAGCGAAGTCGATGAGCTTGAGATACTGCTCCTTCGAGAGGTGGTCCTGCAAGTTGCAATGCAGAGCACTACCGCCGTCGGTGTACTGATAAGTCTGACGTCCGTGCAGGATGAACTTGTCGAGTACGCGAGTATCGTCGTGTGCATCGTAGAAATATGAATTGTAGAGGTTTTCGTCCTCGGGAACCCAGTAGCCGTCTTCCTTGTCCCAGCGATAGTTCTTGCCACCCAGACCTTCGGCGGGTACAACTTCCGAGTTGAAGAGGAAAGGCTTCTTCTTGTCGTGGATGCTGTGACGCTTGTTCTCCTCCTTGATGGTGCCCAGAATGAGCTGCAAGAACTGGATGTACTCGGGGTTGTTGCCAACCGTAAGTCCGAGGAAGCGAGCTGCTTCGTTCAGTCCGTTGATGCCGATGGTGGAGTAGAGCTTGCTGATGTAGATGTAGCCACCGTTGGAAGCTGCGAACATGCCACGGTCTTCCATTTCGTAGAGCATTGTCTTGTATGCGATGTGATACTTGTAGACGCGCTCCAGAATGGTTGTCAGGTAGAGACGCAGGAAGGAGTAGAAGTCGTAGTCGCCTTCAGTTCCGGAAACTGTGCGCTTTGCATCCTGGACAATGCGGTTGATGTTCAGTGTGATAACGTTGCAAGAACCGGTCATCACACCAGTCAGACCAGAAGTGGGGTTGAAGGTGTTCTCCGTCAATTCGTTCTTCAGTCGGCAGCAAGATGCAAGTGAGTCGGCACTATCGGAGATGTAGGTGAAGAAGGAGTGGCCCTCTGCATACATCTCGGCAGTGAAGTCCTTGTAGTCCTTGTCGATGATGTCCTTCGTTTCGGGGTCGTAGACCATAGCCATCGTTTCTACAGGGAAGGTGAGCAACTGCTTCAGACGAAGCTTGTTGAACCACTTCATGAACATGCGCTGCAGGGTATCTACGGCCTTCCATTCGGGCTTGGTGCCATCGGGGTAGCAGAAGTCGGCAAAGAGGCTCTCGAAGTATGTGTGATCGTAATAAGAGACGTTCGTGAAGGGAGACTGATAAGAGCGATTGCCTGCGGGCTGGTTGATGCCCCAGATGAACTGCTTGAAGGCCTTCAGGATGTGGTCGCGGATTGTACGCTGCTGCAGACAAGTGTTGGTAGTGGCGACGTCGTCGAGGTGGTCGTACCACTTCTGACCGAACTCGGAGATGATGTAGTAGTTCAGCACGACGAAGTATTCACCGAAAGCCACCGCACCTTTACATTGGGAAGAGAGGAGGAAGGTGAGGTTTGTGATTTGTCCGGAGAAAGACTGCAGGTCGTTTGGAGGACCGGGGGTAACACCATCGATGTTGCCCACGCCGTCGGTCATCAGAGGATAGAGGCTGACGGCCATGCAGTACTGCTTCAGCACAGGAGTTGAGGCTTCGTCGTGAGTGTAGATGATGTGGTGGTTCAGGTCGATCTCGTACTGCTTCGACACTTCGGGGTACAGCTGGTTCAGCTTGTCCTTCATACGTTGGCGCTGGATGACGCGATTGGTGGTCTTGTAGACCTCGCCCTCCAGGTTGGCCACGTTCTTCATCGTTACATTTGCATTGGCGTCTGTCTCTGAAGCTGTGGCTGCATTGTCGTCACTGTGGCTGTACTCGTTCATGTAGTCGATGCGCTCCTTGATGAAACGAGCCTCCGAGTGTTTGTGACGATAGAGGATGTACGACTTTGCTTCGTCGTAGTAGCCGTTCTGCATCAAAGCCAGCTCTACGCGGTTCTGAATTTCCTCTACGGTAAAGCCGTCGCGAACAGAGATGCTTTCGCTCAGGTCGGTGGCAACGCTTTTAATTTTCTCCTCGTCTAGCTTGTTCACCGACCTTAACGCTTCTACGAGGGCATTTTTGATTTTGGCTCTGTTAAACTCTTCCTGCGAGCCGTCTCTTTTAATTACGATCATAGTTGTATAGTGTGTTAAAAATATGTCTGCAGTACGATGTTTTGGAAAACGACTACAAAGGTAGAATTTTTTTTCGAGTTGACCAAAATAAAACAAGAAAATTTTTCAAAAAAAATAAAAGTTTTCCAAAACAAAAAGTTAAGTCGCTGACATTCAATGAGATGACCTATTCCAGTAGAAGCAAAAGTTTTCCAAAACGTACATTTCTCCCTGATAGTGTGTTGTTTCTTTCGGAAAACTTTTTGTATTTTGTCGATTGTGGGGAGCATGTCCGCTGAAAACCTCCGATTTTTGCTCCTTTTTATATAATTAAATATGTTCGAGCGCGACGCGATGAAGAAAAATATACATTTTGTTGCTTGTTTCGTCAAAAAGCTGTACCTTTGTCGGCGAATTCGGGAAATGGCAAACAAATAGTTAACAGATATGGATAAATTGAGAATTGCCGTCGTTGGTTACGGAAACATCGGGAAGTATACAGTTCAAGCTTTGCAGGCTGCCCCCGATATGGAGATAGCTGGTATTGTTCGTCGCAATGGCTCGGCTGACAAACCTGCAGAACTTGCCGACTATAAAGTTGTGAAAGACATCACAGAACTGGGTAAAGTGGATGTTGCCATCTTGGCCACTCCCACTCGTTCCGTCGAAGAACATGCCCTCAAATGTCTCGCTCTTGGCATCAATACCGTCGATAGTTTCGACATTCACACCTCCATTCTCGACCTTCGTCGCAGTCTCTCCGCAGCAGCAAAGAAGAGCGGAGCCGTGAGTATCATCTCGGCAGGTTGGGATCCGGGAAGCGACAGCATTGTCCGTACTCTGATGGAAAGTCTGGCTCCTAAGGGCTTGACTTACACCAACTTCGGACCAGGTCGCAGCATGGGCCACAGTGTTTGTGTTCGCAGCAAGAAGGGTGTGAAAGATGCACTCTCCATGACCATTCCCGTAGGCGAAGGAATTCATCGTCGCATGGTTTATGTCGAGCTGGAAGAGGGTGCCAGCCTCGAGGAAGTCACGAAAGCCATCAAGGCAGACCCCTATTTCTCGCATGATGAGACGCATGTCTTCCAAGTGGAGAGTGTGGATGCTCTGAACGATGTCGGTCATGGCGTAAACCTCGTTCGCAAGGGCGTTAGCGGACAGACGCACAACCAGCTCTTCGAGTTCAACATGAAGATCAACAACCCTGCTCTCACGGCTCAGGTTCTCGTCAATGCAGCCCGTGCCACAATGAAGCAGCAGCCCGGAGCTTATACTATGATTGAGATTCCCGTCATCGACTATCTCCCCGGTGACCGCGAACAGATAATCGGGCACTTGGTATAAGGGAAAAATCTATGAAACGAACGATAAAAGGGTGGAGCAATTTCCACCCTTTTTCTGTTGAAATACCCCTGCTTCAGCAGACGAAACACCAAACGTAACGTGGGTTAATTGCAAACTTAACGAGTTACGTTGGCGATTTTAACTTGTTACGATTGCATTTTACTGATGGCGTACAAAATTCCGACAAAGCTACCGAAGGATGAAAGGAAATTTACCGAGCAAGGGTTGAAAAGCGATGGCCGGTGGGACGGAAGGATGGTTTTCGGTGCGAAATGACTAATGGCTTGATAATGAGCACATTACATTTCCGCCAAGTCATTAAGTCATTAGTCATTAAGTCATTAAGACCTCTCCAACTTGCAGGGAAGAAGTAAGAAATACCATATAATTATAATAATATAATAATA
>JAFYNL010000025.1 GCA_017548075.1 Bacteroidaceae bacterium
TATACTATAATAATATATAGTCTATCCCTTTACTGATGGGCATTTGGGGAGATTTGATGGTAGAAACCACCTTAATGTCACATGTCACAATGTCACATGTCACATTTTCGGTGGTGATGCATGCAGGTGTAAAGGCAATCATAACACGTTAAGTTCTCAAACACAACACGTTACGATTGCAAACGTAACACGTTAAGTCTGCCATCGTCACTGCCTGCGTTTGCAAATGTCGCTAAGGTCGGTTTTATTCTCCCAAGAATTCGCGGGCTTTCTGAAGGGCGACGTCGATGTGAGGGCAAATGTGGTCGGGGTTCATCTTGTCGTAGAAGCCTGCTTTCTCCAGTTGCGAGTGAACTTTGGGCGTTACGCCAGACAGAATGACGTGGATGCCTTCCTCGTGGTTCATCTCGATGAGGTTGGCCAGGTTGTGGATGCCTGTTGAATCGATGAAAGGCACCTTCCTCATTCGGATGATGCGGACTTTCGGCTTCTTATGCCCGATGTTGGCCATCAGGTCGTCAAACTTGTTGGCGATTCCGAAGAAGTAGGGGCCGTTAATCTCATAGACGGCACAGCCTTCGGGAATCATCAAATGCTCTTCGTGCATTGCCATATCGGAGGCGTCTCCAAGGTCGATTTCGTCCTTGATGACAGAGATTTCGGTGGTCTCCATGATGCGCTTCATGAACAGGGCGCAGGCAAGGATGAGGCCGACTTCAATCGCGATGGTGAGGTCGAAAACAACCGTCAGGAAGAAGGTCACGCAAAGCACGATAACGTCGCTCTTCGGGTTCTTCAGTAGGCCTCTAACGGTTCTCCAGCCACTCATATTGTAGCTCACAATGACCAAAACTGCAGCCAGCGAAGCCATTGGGATGTATTCGGCGTATGGCATTAGAAGAAGCAGGATGGCGAGCAGTACGAAGGCGTGAATGATGCCTGCAATGGGGGTTCTCCCGCCGTTGTTGATGTTCGTCATAGTGCGTGCGATGGCTCCTGTAGCGGGAATGCCGCCAAAGAGAGGCGTTACCATATTTGCGATGCCCTGAGCGATGAGTTCCATGTTCGAGTCGTGCTTGTCGCTGATTACGCCGTCGGCAACTGTGGCGGAAAGTAGGCTCTCGATGGCTCCAAGGATGGCTATCGTGAAGGCAACCGGCATGAGTTGCTGGAAGAGCTCAAAAGTGATGCTCGGCACAACCATTTTCGGCAGCTGAGCTTGTATGTGGAAGCGGTCTCCAATGGTGTCGATGCCCTCGATTCCGTATTGTTTCAAGAGCAGAACTGCAACGGTTCCAAGCAGGATTCCATAAAGCGAACCAGGTATTTTGTTGAGTCCTGGAACCTTTTTCAACACCTTGGGGGAGAAGATGATAACAAGCAGGGAACCGATGGCAACGATGAAGTTCCATAGGTTGAATGTCTTGATATTTTCCGCATAGCAAATCCATTTGCCAACGAAGTCGCCAGGCGTCTTCAGGGGAATGCGGATGGCCTCTCCGGTCGTGCTGATGGCGGTTTGCGTCAAGCCCAGAATGTCGCTGATTTGTGTCGTAAAAATGGTCAGCGCAATACCAGCCGTAAAGCCTATAATAATAGGGTAGGGAATGAATTTGATGACGACTCCAAGCCTGAAAGCCCCCAAAGCGATAAGGATAATGCCTGCCAGAATCGTGGCAATCAGCAAGCCTTGAAGTCCGTACTCGGGATTGTTTACGATGCCGTAAATGATGACGATAAAGGCTCCTGTAGGGCCTCCAATCTGCACTTTAGTACCTCCTAGCAGGGAGATAAGGAAACCTGCTACAATGGCCGTTATAATGCCCTTTTCAGGGGTTACACCGCTTGCTATTCCGAAGGCGATGGCTAAGGGCAAAGCAACGATGCCCACGATGATGCCAGCCATCAGGTCTTTCATGAAGGTCTCGCGGTTGTAGTCCTTCACGCAATTTATGATTCTTGGTGTCAATCCTTTCATGTTCTTTCTTTTTCTTTTGCAAAATTACAAAAACTTTAAACTTTAAACTTTAAACTTTAAACTTTTTTCGTATCTTTGTCGGCAAATTATTAACTTAAATCAAAAAACTATGTTCGAAATGTTATCTACCCCCATTATCGTGGGCTTGTTTGTGATTTGGTTCTGCTTCTTGCTGCTCTCTTACAAAGGACAGCCGAAGGGACTTTGGACGTTAGCTCTTGCCAATACAGGCGAGCGCTTCGGTTACTACACCATGCTGGCCGTATTTGTGCTCTTCCTGCACGACAACTTCGGCTTCGACTCAGGTTGGGCAAGCGAAACGTTCTCCAACTTCTTGTTCGTCGTATATCTGTTGCCCTTGTTTGGCGGTATGCTTGCCGACAAGTTCGGTTATAGCAAGATGGTTGTGCTGGGCATCCTGATTATGTTCGTCGGCTATCTGATTCTGTCAATTCCAATGGGAGGCGCTACTCCTGCAATTGTGGCGATGGCAGCAGGACTCTTGCTCGTTTCTTTGGGAACAGGTCTCTTCAAGGGCAACCTGCAGGTAATGGTGGGCGACCTCTATAATGAGGCTGAGTTTGCCGACAAGCGCGACTCAGGTTTCTCGCTCTTCTATATGGCCATCAACATTGGCGCTTTGTTTGCTCCTACGGCAGCTATCGCCATCATGAACTGGGCACAGAATTCGCTCGGCTACACTAAGGCCGACTCTTATCACTTCGCCTTTGCAGTCGCTTGCGTCAGCGTGATTGCCTCTATCCTGATTTACTATCTGGGTAAGCGGACCTTTGCTCATGTGATTGGCTCCACGAAGAAAGCCGATAAAGCAGTCGAGACGCAAAAGGCAGAAGTTCCTGCCGAGAATGATACAAAGGAACGCATCGTTTGCCTCTGCCTCGTCTTCGCAGTCGTTATCTTCTTCTGGATGGCCTTCCATCAGAACGGCTTGACGCTCACTTGGTTTGCCGATGAATACACCGCCACGACCTCTACAGGCATCGAGAGCATGATGTTCGATGTTCGCAACCTCTTGGCTGTCATCTTTATCGTTTATGGTCTGTTTGGCCTCTTCCAGTCGAAAGGCTTGCCACGCTTCCTTGCAGCTATAATGATAATTGCAGGTGCGTTCTTCCTTTATAATATGGTTCCTGCTGCAGGCGTAACGACGGCTATCTCTGCTCCCATCTTCCAGCATTTCAATCCTTGCTTTGTGGTGATTCTGACGCCTGTTAGTGTTGCCCTCTTCGGTTGGTTGGCAAGCAAAGGCAAAGAGCCTAAAGCTCCAGTCAAGATTGGTTTGGGTATGCTTGTGGCAGCCTGCGCTTATCTGTGGCTTACTTTGGATTCCGTTGGACTTCCTGCTGCAGACCCCGTAAACCATATTCATCAGGCCAACGTAGGTCCTTCTCTGCTGGTTAGGACTTACCTCATTCTCACCTTTGCAGAGTTGCTTCTGAGCCCGATTGGAATCTCGTTCGTGACGAAGGTTTCGCCTGTGAAGTACAAAGGCATGATGATGGGCGGATGGTTCGTGGCAACTGCGATTGGCAACAAGCTTGTCAGCATTCCCGGACACATGTGGGGAATGGACCTCACCATCGTTTGGGGAACCTTGATGGGCATCTGTCTGCTTGCCGCTATCTTCATCTTCTCGATTATCAAGAAGCTCAATAAAGTCGCTTAAGTGAAGCGTCTTCCTCCTCTTTGGCTATCGTGTGTGCCACTGGTTCTGCTGGTGGCACTCATTGCTTGTGTAGTCAGCATCTTTGGCGATGAAACGTTGGCTGGAGCATCACAACTTGCTTTGCTCGTAGCGACGGCTTTCTGTGTCTGCATCGGCATCAGTTCGCGTCTTATCTCATGGAACGATTTCGAGCGAGCAATAAGCGATAAAGTCGGAGGAGTCAGCTCTGCCATCATCATCCTTTTGCTCATCGGAGCCCTTGGTGGAGCGTGGATGGTGAGCGGCATTGTGCCTACTATAATATATTATGGAATGGAGATGATGAGCCCTAAATGGTTCCTCGTCTCTGCTTGTCTCATTAGTGCTTTGGTGAGTGTGCTGACTGGTTCCTCTTGGACGACAGTTGCCACCATCGGTATTGCCTTGATGGGAATAGGAAAGGCACTCGGCTTCTCGGAAGCTTGGATTGCTGGTGCAGTCATTAGTGGCGCTTACTTTGGCGATAAGGTTTCGCCTATGAGTGATACCACGGTGTTGGCTTCCAGTACTGTAGGCACGCCTCTCTTCACCCATATCCGTTATATGATGCGCACCACAGTGCCCACTTTCCTCATTACCTTGCTGATATTCACAAGCGTGGGACTTGGGCAAGGAGCAGTCGTCACGTCTCATGTCGCTACTGTTCAAGAGGCTTTGCAGCAGACATTCTTCATTTCGCCTTGGCTCATCATCGTTCCTGTCGTGACTTTTGTGCTGATTCTGATGCGTTTGCCATCGATGGTTGTGCTCTTCCTTGCGACGCTTTTGGGAGTTGTGGCGGCAGTTTGGTGTCAGGCAGACTTGCTCGACGAGATAGCCGGTTGTGCTCATGAAGGTCTTGCTCAACGCATTCGAGGAGCATTCATCATTGTTTATGGCAGCACAGCTCTCGATACAGGAGTCCCCGACCTCAATGCTCTTGTAGCCACTCACGGCATGGCTGGGATGTTGAACACCATTTGGATTATCCTTTGTGCGATGGCTTTCGGAGCCGCGATGACTGCAACGAGGATGCTCGACAGCATTATGCAAGCCTTGCTCCGACTGGTTCGAGGCACCGTTTCGCTTGTGGCAAGCACGGCTTTCTCTGGCGTCTTCCTCAATGTGGTTAGTGCCGACCAATACCTTAGCATTATCCTAACGGCCACAATGTTTGGCGATACTTACCAGAAGCGAGGTTATGAGTCGCGTCTGTTGAGCCGTACTTGCGAGGACAGCGCCACAGTTACCTCTGTCCTGATTCCTTGGAACACTTGTGGAATGACACAAGCCAGCGTCTTGGGTGTCAGCACGTTAGTCTATGCGCCCTATTGCTTCTTCTGTTACCTTAGCCCAATTATGACCATCATAGCCGCAGCATTCCTGCCCAAGAAAAACCTTACAAAATGATGAAACGCGTTCTCTTATCCGTTCTTGGATGCTTTAGCACCAAGGCGCGCTTTTTATGCGCGGTTGTCTGTTGTCTGTCGTCCGTTGTCGCTCTGCCTGCCGAGCTGAGCTTCAAAGTGAAGTGTAAGTACTTGAACCTGCCCATATCGCAGGAGGTGGAGCGTCGTCGTTTGACTTTTCAAGCGAAAGGAGTGGACGATCTGAGTGTTGTGGCCCGACTCTCGACTGAGCCTGATTATTGGGTATTTAAGGACATCTCGGCTTACAAGGGCAAGACGTTGACCATCACCTATGAAGGTTCTGAGGAAGCTCTTTCGAAGGTCTATCAGTCGGACACTATTCGAGATGCCTCCAAGATATATAAGGAGAAGTATCGTCCGCAGTTTCATTTCTCTTCTCGGCGTGGTTGGTTGAACGACCCGAATGGCTGTATTTGGCATGATGGCTTGTATCATCTTTATTATCAGCACAATCCATTCGAGCGCGAATGGGAGAATATGACTTGGGGACACGCAACGAGTCCAGACCTCTTGCATTGGACGGAACAGGCTCCAGTTCTCTTTCCTGACTCGCTTGGTACGATGTATAGCGGCTCTGCAGTCTTCGATAAGGACAATACATCAGGCTTCGGCACGAAGAAAGTAGCGCCCCTTGTCTATGCCTATACTGCTGACAAAAGTGACAGAGAAGCCCAATGCATTGCTTACAGCTTGGATGGAGGCATGACGCTCCACAAGTACGAAGGCAATCCTGTTATTGATTCGCACGATAAGTGGCAGACTCACGACACAAGAGACCCGCGATTGTTTTGGTTCGAGGCTGGAGGCTGGTGGGTTCTTGTCCTGAATGAGCGAAACGGACACAGTATCTATACTTCCGACAACCTCAAGGATTGGACTTATCAGAGCCACGTGAATGGCTTCTGGGAATGTCCTGACCTTTTCCCTTTGGCTGTTGACGGCAATCCAAACAACGTGAAATGGGTGATGTATGGGGCAAGCAATACCTATATGATAGGCAGTTTCGACGGCAAAGTCTTCACGCCTGTAAGCGGTAAACATCGTTTCTCGACAGGTGCCATCTATGCCGCTCAGACCTTCAACAACGTGCCTGATGGACGCAGAATACAGATAGGATGGGCCAACATCGACCATCGAGGAATGCCTTTCCGCGGGCAGATGTTGCTCCCGACTGAACTTACACTTCGCTCCACAAAAGAGGGCGTTCGTCTTGTAAGCAAGCCTATCAAGGAAGTTTCGTCTTTGTTGAAGCCGCTCTATACAAGTGAAAAGGCTTTGAGCGAGCAGGAGACCAACAAGGCTCTGCAACGTTATCAGAAGCAGGATTGCGTGCATCTTCGTGCCACACTCAACCTCACTTATGCCACAAGCGCAGGCTTAAAGCTTGATGGACAAACGCTTGTTGACTATGACCTCAATCGCAATACCTTGAACGGCCAGTTCTATTCGCCGCAAGACCCCACGAGTCTTTCCCTTACGATGGACATTTATGTGGACCGCACTTCTGTGGAAGTCTTCATCGACAACGGTTTGTATAGCTTCTCTATGGAGCGCAGGCGGGCAATAGGAACTCCCCAGAGACCCGTAACCAAAGGCTTTGAGTTCTGGGGAGCAGATATTAACGTCAGCGACATTCAGTTAGATTCCGTCGAGAGCATCTGGGAGTAGGACTCTTTATTGTTGCAGAGCAGAACTCCTGCGGCCACGAGCGAGAACCTTTCCCTCTGAGGCTATGCTGTCTGCGAGCTGCTCTCCTCCGCTACGGCTGAAGGGAACGTCGTAGTAGTAATCATAGTCCCATCCATAACGATCCTCGTATCCATAGATGTTTACATAAGGCGTCCAGTTGTAGTAGTCAGCAATCTTGCGCAGACGGAACGCGTTCCCAGAGCCTGAGAAGATGCCCGAAAAGTAGTCGTTGTTCATGCTATAGTTGCTGATTCTAACGTCGAGTTCGTGGTCGTAATCATAGGAAAGATAAACAACTCCGTTCTCTACAGACCAGCTGAACTTGTAGTATAGATACTCGTAAGGTCCGTACTCATAGTAATCAACCTGCGTTCCTCTGCCATAGCTCGCGCAAGAGTAGGCGGGGATGAACTCGATGCGGGAATCGTAGCAGTCGAAAGAATAGCGTCTTCCGCGGCCATCTATATAGTCGTAATACATTCCGAAGTCCCCTCTCCATTGTCCCGAGAGAACCATCGACTGGTTGATATCCTCGATATCTTCGCAAGAAGAGAACGAGAACGCTGCCATCATGAAGATGAAAAAGAGGAAGCAATTTGCTCCGGCTTTCTCGAAGAAGTAAAAGATTGAACGTTTCATAGCTGTACTTTTTATCGTTTGTTTGATGCAAAGGTACGCGATATTCTGGAGTTCGAAAAGGGGAAAATGCGAACTTTTGCAGGGGAAATCCCTATCGCTTGCAGGGTAGTTCGCAAACAACCCACGTTACGATTGCCAACATAACACGTTAACTTTGCCAACGTAACACGTTAAGTTTGCGATTTAACCACGTTAACTTTGCCAATTAGCCGTGCCTGGTTTCTCGAGAAGCAACTTTTAGGCTAAAAAGTTCTCAGTTTGCAAAACTTTTCGTAACTTTGACCAGCAATCGTTATAATAATAGAAGATTACAATGAAAAAAAGTGTAGTTTCAGCAGTTCTGATGGCTTTCCTGGCCTTGGCTGCAAATGCGCAGAATCCTTTTGTACAGACTTGGTTCACGAGCGACCCTGCTCCTATGGTGCATAACGGCAGGATGTATGTTTATACGGGGCATGATGAGGACGGAGCCGACTTCTTCTGGATGCAGGAATGGCGCGTCTATTCGACTGAAGATATGGTGAATTGGCAGGACCACGGCTCGCCTCTTGCTCTCGAGAGCTTCTCTTGGGCAGACGACAGGGCTTGGGCTTCGCAGACAGTTGAGCGGAACGGAAAGTTCTATTGGTACATCTGTGCCCACAGCAATATCTCGAAAGGAATGGCTATTGGCGTGGCTGTCAGCGACTCACCTACAGGTCCGTTCAAGGACGCAATTGGTAAGCCTCTCTTCGAGAACGGCTCGTGGGACCACATCGACCCCACAGTTCTCATCGACGACGATGGTCAGGCTTGGCTGATGTGGGGCAATCCGCAATGTTATTATCTGAAGTTGAACGAGGATATGATTTCCTATAGTGGCGAACTTGGTCGTCTGGATATGACTGAGGAGGCTTTTGGCGGTCCCATGATGAGCAAGCGTGAAAAGGGAAAGCAATACAAGGATTCGTATGTGGAAGGACCTTGGCTGACCAAACGGAATGGCGTCTATCAGTTGCTTTATGCAGCTGGAGGAGTGCCTGAACACATCAGTTATAGTACGGCTCCCTCGCCAACTGGCCCATGGAAATATGCTGGTCAAATTATGCCTCTGTGCGATACGAAGTCCTTCACCAACCATTGTGGCGTGGCCGATTACAAGGGGCATAGCTACTTCTTCTATCACTCGGGCAAACTTCCCAAGGGTGGAGGCTTTGGGCGAAGTGTTTGTGTGGAGGAGTTTAAGTACAATGCCGACGGAAGCTTCCCGACAATCATGCCTACAGACGAAGGCGTGAAGCCCGTCGAGACCTTCAATCCTTACAGGAAGGTTGAGGCTGAGACAATGGCTTTTTCTCGTGGAGTGAAGACCGAACAAAATGACGAAATCGGGGTTTACGTAAGTGATATCCATAATGGGGACTTTATCAAGCTGCAGAATGTTAAGTTCGATGGAAACGAGACCAAGCAGTTCACGGCAAGAGTGGCAAGCGGATTGAGAGGCGGACAGATTGAGGTTCGCTTGGATAGCCTGCATGGAGCTTTGGTGGCTCGTTTGGAAGTTCCTGGAACAGGAGGTTGGGAGAAGTGGCAGACGCTTTCTGTTGACTTCCTGCAAAAGGCTACGGGCACTCACGACCTCTACTTCGCTTTCACAGGTCGCAAAGGTCCGAAACTCTTCAACTTCGACTGGTGGCAGATTGAAGGCTTGAAGTCTCTAGTGGTAGAGGATGGCGGTTGGGGCGACTATAAAGCCATCATGAAGGAGGAAGCAGGCCTTGAAGCTCATACTGTCTTCGTTCCGCAAGACCTCTCGGCCTTCAGCAGGAAGAATCCTCTGCCCGTGCTTGTGTGGGGAAATGGTGCTTGCACGAACTCTCCATGGGAGCATTTCAAGTTCCTCAACGAGATTGCCTCTCACGGTTATCTTGTTGTGGCGACTGGTTTCATTCCGATGGAGGAGAAACCTTATCGCGGGCCGATGTCCACCACAGAGCAACAGATTGAGTCCATCGATTGGGCCATCAGTCAGAATGCCGACCCCAGTTCACCTTATTATAATAAGATAGATGTGAAGAACATCTGCGCCTCAGGAATGTCTTGTGGCGGTTTGCAGACGCTCTATAATTGTGCCGACTCTCGTATCAAGACTTTGATGATTTGCAATAGCGGACTCTTCAAGCAGAGCAATCGTGCTCAGGCTATGGGCGGAATGCCGATGCCTGAGAAAGCAAAGCTGAATGAGATTCATACACCAGTCATCTACATCCTTGGCGGCAAGGAGGATATCGCCTATGAGAACGGAATGGACGACTTCCACAAAATCAATCATGTTCCTGCCTGTGCAGCCAACTATCCTGTAGGTCACGGAGGAACCTACCGTCAACCTCATGGCGGAGAGTTTACTGTGGTTGCTCTCGCTTGGCT
Organism: Bacteroidaceae bacterium; assembly: GCA_017548075.1. GTDB lineage: Bacteria > Bacteroidota > Bacteroidia > Bacteroidales > Bacteroidaceae > Physcousia. The sequence continues at coordinate 9,848 of JAFYNL010000025.1, forward strand.
TGATTGGCAGCTGAAGGGCGACAAGCAAGCAGCCAAGATGTTTAAGGGCAAGGATTGTCTGCTCTCGAAACGCGAAGGCTGGACTATCGAGAAGAATGCGAAAATGAAATGATAAAAAGAATGAAAAAGACCTTTGCTCTCCTTACTCTATTTGTGTCGATGTCGTTGCTTCCAGCACTGGCTCAGCCTCAAGACCACAAGATGCCAATGCCCGACCTGAACAAAGTCAATATGCCCTTGTTCCAGACCAAATACACGGCCGACCCTTCGCCTTTGGTGGTGGGCGATACGCTCTTCCTATATACTTCGCACGACGCTTCGCCAGAGGATATTCCCGACGAGAACGAACGTAGCTCTGCAGGTTTCTTTATGTACGACTGGCTGCTTTGGAGTACTACCGATATGGTCAATTGGACTGAGCACGGGGCCGTGGCTTCTTTGAAGGACTTTTCTTGGCGCAGTCGCGAGAACGGGGCTTGGGCCATTCAAACCGTTGAAAGAGGCGGGAAGTTCTACCTCTATGCTCCCCTTCATGGGCACGGGATTGGCGTGCTGGTAAGCGATTCGCCTTATGGACCTTTCCGCGATCCTTTGGGCGAGCCTCTTGTTTGGCAAAGGGAACATTGGAACGATATTGACCCTACCGTCTTTACGGACGACGACGGGCAGGCCTATATGTATTGGGGTAATCCTCACACTTACTGGTGCAAGCTGAACAAGGACATGATTTCCGTGGACGGCTCTATCACTCAACTGCCCCACATCGAGCACTATCAAGAAGGGCCGTGGTTCTACAAACGAGACGGACATTACTATCTTGCTTATGCAACTACTTGCTGCCCCGAGGCTTTGGGCTATGCCATGAGCGAAAGTCCCACAGGTCCTTGGGAAGCGAAGGGTTACATCATGCGTCCCACGCAACGAGACAGAGGCAATCATCCCGGCATTTGCGACTTCAAGGGACACTCCTATATCTTCGGTCAGGATTACGACCTGATGCACCTCGACACCTATATTCATCATGAACGTCGAAGCGTTAGTGCCAGCGAGATTGTTTATCTCGAGGACGGCACCATTCCAGAGATTCCTTATTGGCTCGACCAGAAACCTTTGCAACAACTTCAATGGCTCAATCCCTACACGCGAGTTGAGGCAGAGACGATGGCGTGGGGCAGGGGGGTGAAGAGCGCCAAGATGGGTATTCCCAATACGGGTGTGGTGAAGGATATGCCTGAATCGACGGGCAAGAAGAATATGTATATTTACGACCTTGACGAGGGCGAGTATATTCGTCTGCGAGGCGTTGACTTCGGTTCTGGAGCTAAGCAGTTCTGCATCTCGGCAGCCTCCACTGGCTCTTGCACGATTACCCTTCGTCTCGACTCTGAGAATGGCCTCGTGGTTGGAGTTGCCAAGATTGCTTCCACAGGCTCGCTCGAAGCCTATAAGCTCTTCTCCGCTAAGGTAAAAGGTGCCAATAGCGTCCACGACCTCTACCTTTGCTTTGGCGATGTCAAAGGCGAAGTGCATTTGGACTACTGGCAGTTTAAAAAATAAGTATATGGTTTACAACGAAATAGGAAAGACAGGACTGCGCGTCTCGAACCTTAGCTTTGGGGCTTCCTCGCTGGGTGGCGTGTTTCATGGCATTCGTGAGGACGAGGGCATTCGAGCCGTGCATGTGGCCATCGACAATGGCATCAATTTCATCGACGTTTCGCCCTACTACGGCCATCTGAAGGCAGAGACTGTGCTGGGCAAGGCGCTTAAAGAGATTCCTCGCGATAAGTACTATCTCTCGACAAAGGTGGGACGATACGGTAAGGATGGAATCAACACATGGGACTATTCTGCCAAGCGAGCTACGGAGAGCGTCTATGAGAGCATGGAACGCTTGAATGTGGACTATATCGACCTGATTAATGTTCACGATATTGAGTTCCAAGCCAGTATGGAAGGCGGTCTGCAGAAGGTTGTCGACGAGACGTTGCCTGCCCTTGTAGCCCTGAGAGAGAAAGGTGTTGTGGGACATGTGGGCATTACCGACCTACAGCCTGAGAACCTGAAGTGGGTTGTGGAGCATTCCGAGCCAGGAACGGTGGAGAGCATCCTCAACTTCTGCCACTATTGCCTGAATGATACGCTGCTGACCGATTATCTCGACTTCTTTGAGCAGCATGGTGTTGGCATCATCAATGCTTCGCCACTTGCTATGGGATTGCTTTCCGAGCGAGGCACTCCCGACTGGCATCCTGCTCCCGAGCCTTTGAAAGAGGCTTGTGCTCGGGCTGCTGCCTATTGCAAGGAGCAAGGCTACCCAATAGAAAAGCTTGCCGTGCAGTTCTCTACAAGCCTGAATCCTCGCATCGCTACAACGCTCTTCAGTAGTGCCAATCCTGCTAATGTCCTGAAGAATATCGGCTACGCGAACGAGCCTATGGATGAGGCTTTGGTGGCAGAGGTCCAGGCTATCATAGGCGACCAAATGTTTGTAAGATGGAAAAACTCATAATCGACGCTCATAGCCACCTTTGGTTGCGCCAGAACACCACTTGGAACGGACTTGCTATTCGCACTACAAAGAACGGGCGCTCTCTGTTCTTGGGCGAGGAGGTGCAGATGTTGCCGCCTTTCATGATTGACGGACAGAACACGGCCGAGGTCTTCCTCTCCAACATGGATTACGCTCAGGTGGCGGCTGCTGTGGTGGTGCAGGAGTTCATCGACGGCTTGCAGAACGACTATCTCCTTGAGGTGAGCCGCAAGTACCCTCAGCGCTTCTTCGTCTGCGGTATGGCCGATTACTTGCAGGAGGGCTTCTTCATTCAGGCAAAAGCGTTGATAGAGCAAGGCTTCCGAGGTATCGCTATCCCTGGCCATCGTTTGCTTGGCAGAAAGTTGACGAGCGACGAGATGATGCAGATGTTCCGCTTGATGGAGGAGAAGGACGTCATCCTCTCGATTACGTTGGCAGACGGCCCTCAGCAAGTGGGCGAGTTGCGAGAGGTGATTCAGGAATGTCCTCGCCTTAAGATAGCCATCGGTCACCTTGGAATGGCTAATCCGCCTGCGTCGCCACCTTGGGAGAACCCCGATTGGCAGGAGCAAATCAAGCTGGCTCTGGGCGAGAATGTCTTCATCGAGTCTGGTGGCATCACTTGGCTCTACAACTCTGAGTTCTATCCCTTCCCATCGGCCATCCGTGCCATTCGCGAGGCTGCGGAACTGGTGGGCATGGAGAAGCTGATGTGGGGCAGCGACTATCCGCGTACCATTACCGCCATCACTTATCGCATGAGTTATGATTTCGTGCTGAAGAGTCCTGAACTTTCCGACGCCGAAAAACGCCTCTTCCTGGGCGAGAATGCCCGTCGTTTCTATGGTTTCGGCGAGCTGCCCGACCTTCCTTATATCAAAAACATGAGCGAATGAAAGCCATACAAATCAGTGCCGAAAGGCAGATGGGAGTCGTTGAACTTCCCGAAACAGAGTTGAAAAGCGGCGAGGTCTTGCTTCGCTTGGAGTATGTGGGCTTCTGCGGGAGCGACCTCAACACATGGCTGGGCAGGAATCCGATGGTAAAGATGCCTGTTGTGCCTGGTCACGAGGTAGGAGCCGTCATTGAAAAAGTGGGAGCCGGAGTGCCTGAGAGTTTGAAGCCTGGGATGGTTGTGACGGTCAATCCATACACCAATTGCGGCAAATGCGCTTCCTGCCGGAATGGCCGGGTGAATGCCTGCGAGCACAACGAGACGCTTGGCGTTCAGCGATGGGGAGCTATGCGCGAGCGTATTGCTCTGCCGTGGGAGAAAATCATCCCTGCCGAAGGACTTGACCCTCGCACTTGTGCCTTGATAGAGCCGATGAGTGTGGGCTTCCATGCCGTCAGTCGTGCTCAGGTGACGGACACAGATGTGGTGCTCGTCATAGGTTGCGGCATGGTTGGCTTGGGCGCTGTGGTGCGTTCTGCCCTGAGAGGAGCCACCGTCATAGCAGCCGATATCGACGATGAGAAGCTTGCTCTGGCTCGCGAGATGGGAGCTGCTCATACGCTCAATACGCGCCAAGAGGACGTTCATGCTCGACTCTTGGAGATGACTTCCGGCTTTGGTCCCGATGTCGTGGTGGAGGCTGTTGGCAGTGTTCCTACCTATCAGATGGCAGTCGATGAGGTGGCTTTCACGGGAAGGGTTGTTTGCATCGGTTATGCCAAGAGCGAAGTGTCGTTTCAGACGAAGCTTTTCGTGCAGAAGGAGCTTGACATCAGAGGTTCCCGTAATGCCTTGCCTGCTGATTTCCGTGCCGTGATTCGTTACATGGAGCGAGGCACCTGTCCGGTTGAGAAGCTCATCAGCAAAGTCGTAAAGCCCGAGGAAGCAGCCGCAGCCATGCTTTGGTGGTCGGAGCACCCCGGCAAAGTCTTCCGCATACTGGTGGAGTTTTAATTCGTTAAGTCAAAGTTTCTATTTTGGAATAAGGATGCGCCGCTGCGTGTCCTTATTTATATGTTGTATGCCGCGTCCGGCATTGTGTTTTTTAATTCACTACAAAGATACAACATTTTTTGCGAAAATCCAAATTTTTCGGCAATTATTTTTATAAAATATAAAAATTTATATAGCAAAGAAGCAAAGTGAACAATCCGAACAAAGCGAACAAAACGAACAACAATTTTTGAGAGAAAAGTAAATCGCTATCTATTTATTATATTAATAGTATTATGTAATTGTTGATTATATAATATAAGCAAACTCGCTTGCCTCTTTATTTTCCGTGTTCGGTTTGTTCGGTCTGGCAAATCGATATCATACCCTTGCCTCCATAAAATGCCAAATTTCTCGATGAAATGGGCAATTTTTTGCATATAACTGCAGGGTGAAATTCAAACGTAACACGTTAAAATCGCCATCGTAACACGTTAAGTTTGGCAACATAACACGTTAAATTTGCCCACATCACGAGGGATGTTTAGAGATAAAATGCGCAAAATTGTTTGTTTTTCGCTCATTTTTCCGTAAATTTGTAGCGGTTAATACAAACAATCCTGTTGATGAGACGATTGATTTATATATGTGTGGCAGTTTTGCTTGTCATTCCTGCGATGGCGAGCGAAGTCCCGTTTGGACGTGGGAAGCTAACCATCAGTAAGGTGGCGTGGAATGCTGTCCGTATACAGTATGTTGAAAATGAGGCTGTTACGGATGATTTGCCCGACTGGCTCTATGTGAAGCACGACGAGGTGAGCAAGTGTGATGTGAAGGTCGATATTGATGCTCAGAGACAGGTGCTGACAATCTGCAACAAGGCTGGCGAGAAGGTCTTTACTGCCACTCGTCATCAATTGGAAGAGGGTAGGGCGACTTTGACTTTCCTTTCTCCGAAGGACGAGCGCCTCTACGGGCTTGGGCAGTTCCAGGACGGCTACAGCAACGTGCGTGGCTTATCGCGAAGATTGACTCAGGTCAATACGCAAATCTCTATCCCTATGCTTCTCTCCAGCAAGGGCTACGGCCTGCTGTGGAACAATTATGGGCTTGTGGACTTCAATCCAAGCGACCATAGCGTAAAACTTGTGAAACGGAACGGAGTGGGGCAGAGCGAAGAGGTGGACGTTACCTCAACCGAAGGTGGCAAGCGTGAAAGGCGTGAGCGCCATCTCTTCGAGGCAACCATCGATGTGGACGAAGCTGGCGAATACTCTCTTTTGCTCGATGTGGGGCAGAAGATGGCTCGCAGACACAATCTTGTCATCGATGGGAAACAGGTGATTGAGATGCAGAATCTGTGGCTGCCACCTACAGCTTCGACTATTGTTACGCTGAGCAAAGGGCATCATAAAGTGACTGCGGAGCTGACCAGAGACGATGCTCCTGTGCTTTATTATAAGAAGGTGACGGACGAGACGGTCTTTTCTTCGCCTGTGGCAAAGGCTGTGGATTATACGGTTTTCGTGGGTTCTGCAGATGAAGTCATTGCTACTTATCGCGAACTGACGGGCGAGTGTCCGCTGATGCCTCGCTGGGCGTTGGGCTACATCCATTGCCGTGAGCGATTCCACAGCTCAGAAGAAATCCTGCAGACGGCCAACAGGTTCCGCGAGGAAAGGATGCCTGTCGATGTTCTGGTGCAGGATTGGCAGTACTGGGGCAAGTATGGTTGGAACGCTATGCGCTTCGACGAGGACCATTATCCCGACCCTAAGGGTCTAACGGACAGTCTGCATCGGATGAACATGCGCCTCATGGTCTCTGTGTGGTCGAAGATTGACAAAAACTCCGAGGTAGGCAGAGAGATGCAGAGCGCAGGCTATTACATCCCAGGTACCGACTGGATAGACTTCTTCAATCCCGATGCAACCGCAGCCTATTGGCAGAACTTCAGCTCTCGTTTGGTGCCTCTGGGCATCGATGCTTGGTGGCAGGATGCTACGGAACCTGAGAATGATGACCTCGTTGGTCGTCGCGTCAATAATGGCAAATGGAGTGGGGAAGAGGTCCGCAATGTCTATCCCCTGCTCGTGAATAAGACCGTCTATGAAGGGCTTGTAAGTGAAGAGTTAAGAGTGAAGAGTGAAGAATTTGCTGGCGCTCGACGTCCTTTCATCTTGACGCGTTGCGGCTTCCCTGGCATCCAGCGCTATGGTTCTGCTATGTGGAGTGGCGATGTGGGCAACGATTGGGAGTCGTTCCGCAGACAGATTACGGCAGGCCTCGGTATGCAGGCAGCAGGCATTCCTTGGTGGACTTACGATGCCGGCGGTTTCTTCCGCCCAGGCAATCAATATACAGACCAAGCTTACATCGAGCGGATGCTTCGTTGGATTGAGACGAGCGTCTATTTGCCCTTGATGCGCGTGCATGGCTATATGAGCAACACGGAGCCGTGGAACTACGGAGCAGAGGCGCAAGAGGTCATTGCTGATTGTCTGAAGGAACGCTATCGTCTCTTACCTTATATCTATAGCGTGGCAGCAGCTATCTCGTTCGATGGCTCCACTTTGATGCGTCCGCTGGTCTTCGATTTTGCAGACGATGCAGAGGCTCTCGAGCAGAAATACGAGTATATGTTCGGGCCAGCTTTGCTCGTCAGTCCTGTGACAGAACCCGATGTGACGACTTGGAGAACCTATCTGCCCCAAACTCAAGGCGGTTGGTTCGACTTCCGAACAGGTCAGCATTATGATGGCGGACAGACGGTTACGACAACAGTCACTAAGGCACAAATTCCTGTCTTTGTCCGTGCGGGCAGCATCATTCCCCTTAGTGGCGACGAGGTACTGGTGTATGGCGGTAAGGATGCTTCTTTCACGCTCTACGAGGACGATGGCACGACGATGGCTTATAAGCAGGGCAAGTGCTCGCGGACTACTTTCCGCTGGCAAGATGCAAGAGGCAAGTTGAAGGTAAGTCGCCACAAAGGACGACAATTCAAGATAACAATTCACAATACAACGAAATGAAAAGGACAAACGTAATAATAGCCCTTCTCGTTATGACCGCGACGGTTGGACAGGCGCAGAACCCTGTTATCCGCGACTTGTTTACGGCCGACCCAACGGCTCGCGTTTTCAACGGCAAGGTGTATCTCTATCCGTCGCACGACATTATGCCTCCTGAAGGGCAACGACAGGACTGGTTCTGCATGGAGGACTATCATGTCTTCTCTTCCGTGAACCTGACTGACTGGACCGACCACGGCGTCATCGTCTCGCAGGAGAAAGTGCCTTGGGGCAAGCCAGACGGCTACTCGATGTGGGCACCCGATTGCGTGGAGAAGGACGGTAAGTACTATTTCTACTTCCCAAACGGTCCCAAGTCAGGTCGTGGCTTTGCCATTGGAGTAGCTGTCGCCAATAGTCCCGAAGGTCCTTTTACGCTCGAACCAGAGCCAATCAAGGGCGTCATGGGCATCGATCCTTGTGTGCTCCTCGATGATGACGGTCAGCAATATATTTATTGGGCAGGAGGACCTATGCGAGGGGCTCGTCTCAAGGGTAATATGAAGGAACTGGATGGCCCTGTCACCATGATGGAAGGCCTGCCAGATGGCTTCAAGGAAGGGCCGTTTGCCTTCAAGCGCAATGGGCTGTACTACCTGACTTTCCCTTGGGTTCGGCAAGAGAAAGGCACCGAAACACTGGCTTATGCAACCTCGAACTCGCCTCTCGGACCTTGGGATTTCAAGGGCATCATTATGGCTGAGCACGCTAACAGGTGCTGGACAAACCATCACAGTCTCGTGGAGTATAAGGGGCAATGGTATCTCTTCTACCATACGAACTTCTTCTCGCCTAAGGACGACAAGCGGCGCTCTGTCTGCATAGAGAAGCTCTTTTTCAATGCCGATGGCACCATTCAGGAGGTTAAGCAAACCATGCGAGGCGTGGGCATAAATCAGGCCACAGAACGCATTGAGATAGACCGCTACTCTTCCGCTAATGACGTTCAAACGGCATATATCGATACCACCAATACTTTGCGTGGTGCTTGCGTTACCCTGCTCCAGAAAGGCAGTTGGGTGAAGTATGACGGTGTGGACTTTAGCTGCATTACTGACGGCTATCTTGTTATCAACGTTATGGCCTCCGAGAATACTCAGTTGTGTGTTAGAGAGAATAGCGCCAAGGGCAAAGTCATCGCGAAGATTCCTGTGACGGTAAAGAGCGAGCAGGGGGCTTTCCGTCGCGATATGTCGGGACAATGGCTCACACTAACGGCTCCGCTGGACTTTACGCCAAAAGGCATCACTGACCTCGTGGTTACTTGCGAAGGAGAAACTGTCAGCGTGGATTGGGTTCGCTTCAAGAATCGCCCCAAGTACTTCACGGAAGTCGGGAAGAGTGCCAGTTCAGTTCAGCCTGACAATCAAGGCTTTATCCGTCGTTGGCGACTGATGGAACCCATTGCCGTAGATGTACGCTCTAACATCATCTTCACCAACTCGTGGCTTCGAGAGAAGTTCTCCGAGGAACTGGCTCGATTGCCCAAACAGAAAGGAAAGTGGTACACCCTCGATAGCGAGAACTACAACGTGAAATTGTTCCGTTTCGCTGAGAAGTATGGCAAGCAGACTTACGGCTCATTCTTCTGGTGTGAGACCATCATAGAGTGTCCAGAAGACATCGAGAATGTGCGTCTGGCTTGTGGCTCAAATGGCGCTTCTATGTGGTGGCTCAATGGCGAGGAAGTGCTCTTGCTTGAAGGCGACCGCCGAATGGTAGAAGACGATGGCATGTCGCAGCGTCTCACGCTAAAGAAGGGGCGCAATGTGCTGAGAGCTGCCGTTATCAATGGTCCTGGCCTGAGCGATATGTGTGTCCGTTTCCTCGATGAAAAGGGACTTCCCGTTACCAGTTTCACCCTCGTAAACAAATAAGCCATGAAACACATTGTTTATTGTCTGTTGTCCGTTGTCTGTTGTCAATTGTCAATTTGCAAAGCGCAAGTCGGTGCTCCCTACATCCACGACCCCTCCACCATTGCGGAATGTGAGGGCAAGTACTATACCTTTGGCACAGGTGGGGGAGGACTCATCAGCGAAGATGGTTGGTCGTGGCATAGTGGAGCGGAGCGTCCTGGTGGCGGTGCGGCTCCCGATGTAATGAAGATAAGCGAGCGCTATCTCTGTGTCTATGGCGCTACAGGAGGCGGTTTGGGCGGTGGTCATAATGGACGCATCCTGACGATGTGGAACAAGACGCTCGACCCCAAGAGTCCCGACTTCAAGTGGAGCAAAGCCATCGAAGTGGCTTCTTCCGACGGAATGGAAGACCAGGATGCCATCGACCCCTCGTTGCTCCTTGATCCCACGACTGGACGTCTTTGGTGCAGTTATGGCACTTACTTCGGCACGATTCGTCTCATTGAACTTGACCCGAAGACCGGCGAACGCGTAAAGGGCAATGTGGAAAAGGATATTGCCATTGATTGCGAGGCGACGGATTTGCTCTATCGCAATGGTTGGTACTATTTGCTGGGCACTCATGGCACTTGTTGCGATGGTGTTAACTCTACCTATAACATTGTGGTGGGGCGCGCTAAAAATGTGGAAGGCCCGTACTTTGATAATGTGGGGCGCGATATGTTTCATGGCGGAGGCAAGATGGTTATTGCTGCCGGCGACCGCAAGGCAGGTCCTGGCCACTTTGGACGTACTATCATCGACGAAGGTGTGGAGGTGATGTCGTGTCACTTCGAGGCAGATTTCGACTTGAGTGGACGCTCTACGCTTGGCATCCTTCCCTTGCTTTGGAAGAACGACTGGCCCGTGGCTGGCGAGCGTTTTAAGGGCGGCACTTTCGAGATTGAATCGGAGCGTCGTGGCTATTCGCTGGAGTTGGCAGTTGACTTTGTTCGCATGGAACAGGAACGTCAGCGCTTTTGGCAGATAGACCCTAATGAACCCGTGAAAGTCCTTCCCAATCAGAAGTTGGAGGACGTTGTTGAGAACTGGCCAAAAGGAGAGATACCCGTTCGTTGCAGCGACTATATGTTTCGTCCTTGGCAGCGATGGACCATTACGCCTGTTCCTGAGGCCGGTGGCTATTTGGGTGGTCCCTACTTCCGTATCGTCATCGAGGGCACAGAGCGTGCTTTGACGGCTACTGCAAATCTTGAGGTTACGACAACTCCTAGCTTTACAGGCACTCCAGAACAGCTTTGGCGCATCGAGCAACTTACCGATGGCACTTATCGCATCATGCCAAAAGCCATTCCAGGGCAAGAAGGGTTGAACACTCGTTTTGTCCTTTATTCTATTGCCGACAGCACGCCAACTTTAGCTCCTTACGACTTTAATATCGACAACTCGAAATGGAATTTCCGCAGTCACTAAACAACAAATACATCATATTATGAAACGAAATGTTATCCTTTCCATTCTTTTTTTGAGTGCGTTATGTTTGAAGGCTCAAACTCCAGATCCTAATTTCTACATCTTCCTTTGTTTCGGGCAGTCGAATATGGAAGGTGCAGCGAAACCTGAGCAACAGGACATCGCCAGTCCTGGATCTCGTTTCCTCTTGATGCCTGCTGTGGACGATGCTCAGCGTGGTCGTAAGAAGGGCGAGTGGTGCGAAGCTATTGCTCCGCTTTGCCGTCCCAATACGGGTTTGACGCCAGCCGACTGGTTTGGTCGTACTCTTGTGGCTTCCTTGCCCGAGAACATCAAGGTTGGTGTGATTCATGTGGCTGTAGGCGGCATCAAGATTGAAGGTTTCATGCCCGATAGCATCGAGAGCTACTTGAAGCAGGTTCCAGGTTGGATGCCGGGCATACTCGCCAATTACGACAATAATCCCTACAAGACGCTCGTCACTTTGGCAAAGAAGGCTCAAAATGATGGCGTTATCAAGGGCATTCTGATGCATCAAGGCGAGTCGAACACGGGCGACCCCGAGTGGGGAAAGAAGGTAAAGAATGTCTATGACCATCTGCTTGGCGACCTGAAGTTGAAGCCCGAAGAAGTGCCTCTTTATGTAGGAGGTGTTGTGCAGGCAAATGGACAGGGCGTTTGCATCGGTTGCAACAAGCAAATCAACGAGTTGCCGCAGACCATTCACACCTGTCAGGTTATTTCTTCTGATGGATGCACTAATGGCCCTGACCGCTTGCATTTCGATGCCGCAGGTTATCGCGAGTTAGGCTACCGCTATGGAGCCGCTGCAGCCCGTTTCCTTGGCTACGAACCCAAGCGCCCTGCCATGATGAATGTGAAGAAGATTGAAGTGCCAGAGGATGCCGTGACCGCCGAGACTACCATTCCTGGCAACGAGTTCCCGAAGGTGGATAAGGACGGCCGCGCTTATTTCTACATCCACGCGCCTCAAGCCAACAAGGTGATAGTCGATATTTGTAGCAAAAAGTACGAGATGCAACCTGATGGAAAGGGTGGGTTTATGGCCGTTACCGACCCGCTGGTTGTGGGTTTCCACTATTACTTCCTGAACATCGATGGCGTGAACTTCATTGATCCTGCCACAGAGACCTTCTTTGGTTGTTGCCGAGAATCGGGTGGCATAGAGATTCCCGAAGGACCTGAAGGTGACTATTACCGCCCCCAGCAAGGCGTTCCTCATGGCCAAATCCGCAGCGTTTACTACTATGCTCAAAGCACGAACGAATGGCGTCACGCTATGGTTTATACGCCTGCAGAATACGAGAAAGGCAAGAAGAAATATCCCGTTCTCTACTTGCAGCATGGCATGGGCGAGGGCGAGACGAGTTGGACTATTCAGGGCCGAATGCAGCACATTATGGACAACCTGATTGCAGGTGGCGAAGCAGTGCCTATGATTGTCGTGATGGAGAGTGGCGACGTGAAGGCTCCTTTCCGTGGAGGTAGCAATCAGGCAGGTCGTTCCCAATATGGCGCCTCATTCTATAAGGTGATGACGGAAGACCTGATTCCCTATATCGATGCCAATTTCCGCACAAAGGCAGACCGCGACAATAGAGCCATGGCAGGTCTTTCGTGGGGCGGACATCAGACCTTCGACCTCGTGATGAACAACATGGATACGTTCGCGTGGATGGGAGGTTTCAGCGGAGCAATTTTCGGACTTGACATCAATAAGACTTACGATGGCGCGTTCTCTCGCAGCGAGGAGTTCAATCGCCGCATCCATTACCTGTTCCTCAGTTGTGGTTCAGAGGAGAATTTCGGCACAGAAAGGCTCGTGAACGAGCTTCGAGGCGCAGGCATCAAGGTGGATTACTACGTTTCGCCAGGCACTCATCACGAATGGCTCACTTGGCGTCGCAGCCTCAAGGAGTTCGTGCCGCACTTGTTTAGAAAGTAGAATTACTATAATGTTGAAAAAGATATGATAGTAGTTATAGGTAGTTCAAATACAGACATGGTCATGCAGGTGCAGGAGTTCCCACAGCCTGGCGAGACCATAATGGGTTGCGGCTTCATGCAGAATCAAGGCGGCAAAGGAGCAAATCAGGCCGTTGCATGTGTGCGTTTAGGAGCCGAAACCTCTTTTGTCGGTAAGCTTGGCATTGACTCGTTAGCACAGAACACAATCTCTATGCTTCGTCGGGAAGGAATAGATGTCAGCCAACTAACTCAAACCTCAGAGGCATCGTCGGGAACGGCTTTCATTATGGTTGATTCCCACGGAGAGAATAGTATTATCGTTGATTCGGGTGCCAATGCTTGTCTCACTCCTACCGATGTTGATGCAGCGTCTTCTCTCATAGCTCAGGCTTCTGTGGTGCTTATGCAACTGGAAACACCTGTGCCTACTCTTACACATGCAGCTCGTCTGGCAAAGGAGAAAGGAGCCATTGTCGTGTTGAATCCGGCGCCTGCACCTGCCTCAATGCTTCCAGATGAATTGTTGAAGAATGTAGATATCCTTGTTCCCAATCAAATTGAGGTGGAGCGTCTTTCCGGTGTTAATGTGAAGGACGACGAGACGCTTTTAGAGGCCATTCATAAGTTGCAGGGGATTGGAGTTGGGCAAGTGGTTGTAACTTTAGGTTCTCGTGGAGCGATGACCGTTATTGGTGGTCAGCCTTTGATGGTGCCTGGTTTCAAGGTCGATGCAGTAGATACGACTGCTGCCGGCGATACCTTTTGCGGAGCCCTTTGTGTGCGCCTCTCCCAAGGCAGCAACGTAGAGGAGGCAATGCGCTTTGCCTGCAAGGCTGCTTCGCTTACAGTCACTCGTATGGGAGCCCAGCAGAGTATCCCTTACCTTTCAGAAATCTCGGAATTATAAACCTTTAAACGAAAGTGTTATGTATATTGTTGATAGTTATGTGCTTGCCGTGATTCTTTGTTTCGTAACAATGATCTGCTGGGGTTCTTGGGGAAACACCCAGAAACTAGCAGCCAAGTCGTGGCGTTATGAATTGTTCTATTGGGACTATGTCATCGGCATGGTGCTTTTTGCGCTTTTGCTGGGATGCACTCTTGGCAGTAATGGTGAGGAGGGACGTCCTTTTCTGACCGACCTTGCACAAGGCGACAAGGCAAGTTTCCTGTATGTTCTGCTTGGCGGAGCCATCTTCAATGCCAGCAATATCTTGCTTTCTGCCTCAGTTTCGATGGCGGGAATGACGGTGGCTTTTCCCTTGGGCGTAGGCATAGCTCTGGTGCTGGGTGTCGTCGTAAACTATCTCGGAACTCCATCGGGCGATTGGAGGCTTCTGGCGTTGGGTGTCTTATGTGTCGTTTGTGCAATTGTGTTCAATGCGAAGGCCTCTGCTCGGATGAATAAGGGCAGCGGGGAGCAAGCCTCACATAGCCGTAAAGGCATCGTGGTGGCTATTCTGGCAGGAGTGCTGATGTCTTTGTTCTACCGCTTTGTAGTGCTGGGGATGGACATTAATAACTTTACGTCTCCTGCTGATGGAAAGCTTACGCCTTACTCTGCGATCTTTATCTTCTCGATAGGTGTGCTGCTTAGCAATTTCCTTTTCAATACGCTTGCCATGCGATTCCCTTTTGTTGGTGAGCCTGTGGAATATGGCGCTTACTTCCGTGGAAGCCTTGCGACGCATGCAACGGGAATGTTGGGAGGGTGCATCTGGTGTCTTGGTACTGGACTTAGCTATATCGCTTCCGGTCAGGCAGGACCTGCCATCTCCTATGCTCTGGGGCAAGGCGCTCCCATGGTGGCAGCCTTGTGGGGCATATTCGTGTGGAGGGAGTTCCGCGGAGCATCGCGTTCTGTCAATGCCTTGCTGCTAGAGATGTTCGTCTTCTTCATAGCCGGTCTTGCCCTCATAATTGTTGCCGGGATGTAGACTCCTTATACCCTCAGGAAGATTCTGTTCCGATAGAGGATATAGAGGATGAGGAAGAGGATGGCAATGTTGCTGAAGCGGATTAGCAGGTCGTAGTAGTCGCCCACATATTGCTCGAGGCCGAAGAAGAGCGACTTGCTGATGCTCTTGAAACTGATGACGTGACTGACCACATAGGCCGTGATACTGTTCATGCCATAGACCTTCAGGAAGGTCAGGTGCTTGTTATGCCCTCGGCAGTCTATCCACCAGTAGAAGAGACCCATTAGGAGGAAGCAATAGCCGCTGCTGACGAGCACCATCGAACTTGTCCAAATGTGCTTGATGACGGGATGAACCAAGTCCCAAGTCCAGCCGAGTGCCACCATCGCAATGCCTGCGCCAAGGAGCAATGCCACTTTCCGGCCTTGTTTCATTGTGCCCTTCAATGCTTCTCCTGCAAGCACGCCAGTCAGGACAGTTACAACGAAGTTGATGCTACTGAGCAGCCAAGTGTAGGTGTATGAGGCCTTCACAACCACTTGTCCGTCGATGACCTCTGCCGTGTCGCGGAAACGCCCAAGCACAGTCATGTCTATGCCTTCTGCAAGGTTGCCGTGAGGCGTGTAGTCGCCACCTCCAAAGCCGCCAAAACTGATGAACTCCATCGCGCCCCAGAAGGCCAAGAGCAGGCCCACAGCTATGCCTATCTGAGTCTTCCAACCTGTATGCAGATAGATAAGAGCACTGAAGAAATAGCCGACTGCAATGGCTTGCAGAGTGTTGGTGAACAGATAGATGTGCTGCGGATCGAGTGCCATCAGGTTGCCCTGCACCATCATGCCGAAAATCCAGAGCAGTAGCACTCTCCTTCCTAAACGCCAATAGAGTTTTCCTCGGTCGCCGCCTTCCCGATAACTCCCGAGCGAGAATGGAATTGCCACACCTGCCATGAACATGAAGAGCGGCATCACGAGATCCCATGGCGAAAAGCCTTCCCAAGTCTTGTGCGTGAAGCACTCCATCACGGAACTCATCCACGGCTTGTCTACAACTTCCGACAGTTCCTCGACAAGTTTGGAGAGTGCGACCAGACAGAACAGGTCGAAGCCGCGAAGGGCATCCAGCGATTCCAGGCGTTTCTTCATGGTATTCATGGCTTTACGGCAGGTTGTTTAGTAGTTCTCGGCCTTGATTTGGAAGTAGCTCTGCGGATGGTTGCAAGCGGGGCAAACCTCGGGAGCCTGCTTCCCGATGACGATGTGGCCGCAGTTGGAGCATTGCCAGATGACATCACCTTCGCGAGAGAAGACCACAGCATCCTGAATGTTTTTGAGCAGCTTGCGGTAGCGTTCCTCATGATGCTTTTCGATAGCGCCTACCAACTCGAACTTGTCGGCAATCTCGTCGAAGCCCTCCTCGCGAGCCTCCTTTGCCATGCGGGCATACATGTCTGTCCATTCGAAATTCTCTCCATTGGCAGCATCAGCCAGATTCGTAACTGTATCGCTCACACTGCCGCCGTTCAGGTACTTGTACCACAGCTTGGCGTGTTCCTTCTCGTTTGCAGCCGTTTCCTCGAAGATAGAGGCAATCTGCACATATCCGTCCTTCTTGGCCTTCGAAGCGAAATATGTGTATTTGTTGCGCGCCATGCTCTCACCGGCAAAAGCTTCCATGAGGTTCTTCTCAGTCTTTGTTCCTTTCAGATCTTTCATTACTGGTCGTTTTAGGGTGGTTAATTTATTGCTTTTTTTATCTCTTTTTCTCGACTACAAAGGTACAACATTTTTCGCGAAAATCCAAATTACCAGGCGACTTTTTTCAATAAAATTGAAAATAATTTGATGCTGGTAGTAGGGATTTTGCATTGTAACATTGTAACATGTTACTTAAAAAAACAGACACCCCTATAATTGGAAAAGGAATTCTATTATTTTATAATAATAGACTATATTTGACTAGGTATGTGTCACTATTTTATTGTAACATGTTACAACGTTACAATGCTTCTGGTGCGGGTGGTGGTCAATACCAAATTTCTCGATGAAATGGGCGATTATTGCACTTTTCTGGGCGCGCTGGCCAACATCTGCAAGGTAAAATGCAAACGTAACACGTTAACTTTACCAACGTAACACGTTACGTTTGCCATCATAACACGTTACGTTTGGCATCATAACACGCCGCATTTGGCAACGAAAAAGGAGGAAAACGGCGTTTTCGTTCCCCTCCTTTGGTGTTTTACCTTAAATTTGGTGTATTTTTCGCTTATTTGAAAAGCTTGATTTCGCTAAGTTGAAGACGAGTACCGCCAGTCATACGGATAAATTCGAAGCGATAGTAGCGATATGGATTCTGATTGGCGGTTTTGAAGCGATATTCTTGCTCGTTTTCGTCACGAAGTCGGCGGTTGAACTTCTGTTCGTCGAGTGTAGTCCACGATTTTTGGTCGTTAGAACCCGAAACTTTCCATGTAATGGGGTTGCGATCGGGGTAGTTGTGGGTATCATCGCCCGTCACAAAGCTATATTCAGATACAATTGCCTGCTCTCCTGCATCGAGAACGATGTTGTAGGGCATCTCTCGGGGCTCGTCGAGGCACCATTTTGTGTAAAAAAGGCCGTCGGAAGCCATTGCCGCACTTTCCTTGCCATCGCGACCAGAACCGCTCACAAAGGTTGCCTTGATGGCTGCCTTGGCTGTCTTGTAGAGGTTGATTTCGCTGAGCTGAATGCGAGTGCTGCCAGCCATCCTGATGAACTCGAAGCGGAAATAGCGGAACTTGCCATTGAAAGTCGGCTTGAAGCGATACTCCTCTTGGTCCTCGTCGCCCATACTGAAGTTGTTCTTCTGGTCGTCGAGAAGCGTCCAGTTCTCCTTGTCGTTTGAGCCTGAAACCTTCCAAGTGATGGGATTGCGGTCGGGATAGGAACTTGTGTCGTCGCCCGTTACAAAGCCATATTCAGCAATGTTGGTCTCTGTGCCTGCATCGAGGATAATCATGTAAGGCAACTGACGACGGCTATCAATGCACCATTTCGTGTCGTAGCTCCCGTCGCAAACCATAGCCGGTCCCTCGTCGTCATTTGGGCCTGTGCCCTTCACCAAAGTGGTTTTGATGGTCTGAGCCGATATCTCGCTGCATGCAAAAAGGAGCATTAAAACAAATGAAATATGTTTCATATATGTATGGGTTTTAGTTTTCGAAGGACAAAGATACGAAAAAGTTTAGAGTTTAGAGTTTAGAGTTTAGAGAAATTTCGTAACTTTGCGGGAAAATAAAAGGAAATACTATGTCAAAGAACCTGAAATCCCTCTTAGCAGCCTTGCTGATGGCTCCTCTCGCTGTTTCTGCAGAGACGGCTCCAGTGGATTATGTGAACCCCTACATCGGAAGTGTCAGTCATCTGCTGGTGCCCTGTTTCCCCACGATTCAGCTGCCGAACAGCCTGATGCGCATCTATCCGACTCGTAGCGACTACACTACCGAGATGCTCGACGGTCTGCCAATGGCCGTCACCAATCATCGCGAACGAAGCGCTTTCCGCCTGAGCATCACGCAAGACGAGCAGTTGCAGAGCATCATTCCCACAACTTGGGACAACGAGCACATTACGCCTTACGATTATCAGGTTCAGATTGCCGACAACTCTGTTGGTGTTCATCTGGCCGTCTGCCATCAGAGTGCTATCTACGAACTCACTCTGCAAGACCCTTCGAAGCCCGCAACGGTTCTGCTTTTCACGGAAAACGGACGTATGCAGGTCGATGGCAAATCGGCTGCAGGCAGTCAGCGGTTGAGCCGAAACATGAGGATTTACTTCTTTGGCGAGTTCGATGTAAAACCTGAGAAGGTCGGACTCCTTCAGAATGGCAAAATTAGCGACAAGTGGATTACCGAGGAGCCTCGTGCTTGTGTGGCTCTCCGCTTCCCTGCAGGCACAAAGAAGGTCAGCTTCCGTTATGGCATTTCGCTCATCAGTCAGGAGCAAGCCGAGAAGAATCTCAAACGTGAGCAAGGCGCAGAATTCGACCTCGCAAAAGTCATTAAGGCAGGTCGCAAGGAATGGAACGAGACACTGAGCAATATCCTTGTCGAAGGCGGAACGGACGACCAGAAGACTGTGCTCTATACGGCTTATTATCGCACTTTCGAGCGTCCTGTCTGCCTGAGTGAAGATGGGCAATACTTCTCGGCTTTCGATGGTCAGGTGCACGAAGACGGCGGAAAGCCTTTCTATACCGACGATTGGATTTGGGACACTTATCGTGCCGCTCATCCTCTTAGAGCCCTCATTCAGCCTCAAAAAGAGGAGAACATCATCGAAAGTTACCTCAGAATGGCCGAACAAATGGGTACGAAATGGATGCCTACTTTCCCTGAAATGACGGGCGATACGCGCAGAATGAACAGTAATCACGGCGTGGCCATGGTGGCGGATGCTCTGTGGAAAGGACTTAATGTGGATGCAGAACGGGGCTTCGAGTATTGCAGGAAGGGCATTGAGGAAAAGACTTTGGCGCCTTGGTGCGGCAAGCCTGCTGGCGACGGCATCGATAAGTTCTACAAGGAAAAAGGCTACATCCCAGCTCTTGCAAAAGGCGAGGAGGAGACAGATCCCAATGTTCAAGGCTTCGAGAACCGTCAGCCCGTTGCAGTCACTTTAGGAACAAGTTACGACGAATGGTGCCTTTCCCGTATTGCTGAGTTCATGGGCAAAAAGGAAGAGGCAGCTAAGTATCAGGCTCTCAGTTACAACTATCGTAATGTCTGGAATTCAGAGACGCTCTTCTTCCATCCGAAAGACAAGGACGGCAACTTCATTCCCGACTTCGATTATCGCTTCAGTGGCGGTTTGGGAGCACGAGAAGCTTACGACGAGAACAATGGTTGGACCTATCGTTGGGACGTTCAGCACAACCTCTCAGACCTCGCGAAACTGATGGGAGGACGTGAGGCAATGGCTCGCGAACTGGACCGTACTTTTACCGAACCAATGGGACGAAGCAAGTGGCAATTCTACGGGCAACTTCCCGACCAGACTGGCAACATCGGGCAGTTCTCGATGGCCAACGAGCCTTCGCTCCACATACCTTATATTTATAACTATGCTGGCGCTCCTTGGAAGACTCAGAAGCGCATCCGTCAGTGTCTCGACACTTGGTTCCGCAACGATGTGATGGGCATTCCTGGCGATGAAGATGGCGGCGGCTTGACTTCTTTCGTGGTTTTCTCTTCGCTCGGTTTCTATCCTGTTACTCCAGGTTTCCCTGCTTACAACATTGGTTCGCCCTTGTTCACGGACATTCGTGTCAAATTGCCTGAGGGAAAGGAACTCCACATCATTGCAAAGGGAAGCAGTCGCGATAACAAATACATCCAGAGTGCAACCCTCAATGGCAAGACTTGGAACAAACCTTGGTTCAGCCAAGAGGATATAAAAAACGGCGCCACACTTGTCCTTGAGATGGGTAGCCAACCCAATAAACAGTGGGGTGCCGATGAAGCAGCTACGCCTCCCTCTGCTCCGGTAAAGTAGAGGAGGGCAGTAGTTATTCGTTATTCATTAATACGGTTCTCGAGAGATACGATCCGCGCTTGCAAATCGTTGATAACGTCTATGAGGGCTTGAATGTTCGTTGTGTTATTAATGGTTTGTGTTTCGTTTGTGTCGATTCTGTTGCTCATCTCATAGGATCTGACCTGAAGTTCTGCAATATTATTTTGGTTTTCATTATTCCTTTCGTAGAGCATTGCAATAGTCTCTTCATTTGCGCGTGTTCTTTGCGCGTTTTCATCGGTTCGTTGTTGTAAAACTTCAAGCGTATTTTGCAAAGCCTCAATCCTACTCATACTATCGTTGAGACTTTCTTGTAGAGCATAAACCATATTTGTGCAATTGGCAGCACTTGCTTGTGTAGCTGCAAGACTGGCCTGCAGTTCGGCAATACGATTTGTGTTATTGGCGACGCTTGCTTGTAGCTCATTAACCTTATATGTGCAATTGGCGGCATCTGCTTGTGTGGCCGCAACATTTGCTTGAACCATGGAAATCATGGCTTTGTTTTCGGTAACAGAAGCCTTCAGTGCCTCTATTGCTTCTTGTATGGCTTGTGGAATTGGTTCAACCCAGTCGGGATCGCCTTCGCCTTCAAAGAAGACAATACTGTCTGTAGCCCAAATGAACTGATATACTGTTCCGTCGCTACGATAAACTCTGAAGCCTTGTGCCAGAGCTACGGAGGTTGATGCCATGAGCATCAGTACGATGAGTAATGTTTTTTTCATTGTTGTATAGTTTTAAAGGTCTTATTTTGTGTTTTTATGATGTTAATGCTTCCTCTTTGTGCTTTGTTCAAGCGCTGACCAATGAGATTATAGATGTGGTTTTGATTTCCGATTTCCGAATTTCGGATTTGATTGAGGCTTGTCTCAATGTCTTCTTCTGTGACGGTAAACTGCGGACCTTCGGTAAAGACTGAGCCTGTGTAGGCCGCATCGATAGTCTGAACGCCCCAAGAATATGTGCCGGGCTTTGTGGGGCGAAACGTCCATTCGGTCAGGCAACCAACTCGACCTAGGCGATTCACCTTGCGAATACCATCTTTTGCACCACCTATGATAGACGGCGTACTATTGATGAGATTGCCGCTTTCGTCCTTGATAAAGACCTCGTAGGTAAAGCCTGGATGCGCCGTTTCGGGTGCTTGCCAAGAGAGCGTCACGAAGCCGCCCTGCTTTTCGAAGCTCGGAGCAAGCGGTGCTTCTGGTCTCGAAGGAATAGGGTAGAGGTTATAACAAAGAATGGCATTTCTGCCTTGTTGTTCTGTGGTCAAGTAGTTCTTGTCCTTCGAAAGGCCGCAGAGCAGAAAATCCTTGCGTCCGTCGCCATTATAATCAGGGAAGATAACGCATGCTCCCGTGGCTCCAGGAATGGCTACATTGCGCTTGAGCCGACCTTGTCCGTCGTTAAGATAGAGCATTCCGCCATAAACATTCGACTTAGTGCCACCTATAAGAATATCGTAAGTGCCGTCTCCGTTCCAATCAATCACACCTGCAGAGTTATTTGCCGCAGACGAAAGCGTGTAGATGTCGTTTTGGAAGTCGCCTGCAAGGGTTTTGAAACTGGGAACGTCTGTCTTTTGGTTGGCATAGATGCGTTGTCGTATGCCCGATTCTCCCGAAGAGGATTCGCCCTGTCCTGCAAGCATGATGTCGAGCCAACCGTCGTCGTTGAAGTCCGCCACCTGCAAGGCTCCGTTGGATTTACGCTTTATATCGGCTCCTTTTTCACCTAAACCCAAGCGGATAAACTGCCCGTAATTGTCAGGATTGTTGAGGTAAACGTCGGTGAAACGCAGTTGGTCTTCCATACCATCCACAAGGGCAGAGATAGCGAAGTCCTGGAAGCCGTCGTTGTTAAAGTCGGCAGGTTGGATGATAGCCTGGCGAAGAAGGTAATCGGACTCAAAAGGTTCGACCGTGAAACTCAGGGCCGAAGCCTCAATCGTCTTGTTGTGCAGGATGACATTATAGTTTGTTTCGCCTTGATGACCTACGAGAATAATGTCGAGACGGCCATCGTTGTCAATGTCTATAACTTCGGCATTGCATGGGGCTTCCATGTCGAAGGAGGCAGGGGTGCCGTCAGGATTGCTTAATGAAAGTTCTGCTTCCGTGAAGGTTCCATTGCCTTTGCCCAGAAAGATGCCTTCGTGTCCGTAGTCGCCAGTATAGGCTTCTTCCGTCGTATCATAGCCTGTCTGCTCGAAGGCAACGATGTCCATGTTCCCATCATTATTGATATCGCAGGGAACGAGGGATGGAAAGTCGGCCACCTTAAAGGGTGGGGCGGTCGAGACCTTCGCCCATTTGTGAGTCGTAGAAGTAAAGGTTGCAAGGTAGGACATTCTCTTGCTTGTGTCTTCATCTGTGGCGGAGTTCTGAACTGTATTACCGAAACCACCGGTCACGATGTCCTGGTTTCCGTTATTGTTCAGATCTACGGTGACCGCTCCGCCGTTTTGAAAACCCCATTTCTGCGTGATAAGTTCGGGGCTGTAAGGAGCCGAAGTGGAGAGCGTCGGTCGAATGATGGGGTCGTTCAGCATCACAAGGTTGCCACTTCGGAACTGCATCGTGCCGATATACATCAGTCGTGTTTGTACGCTTTCCGTACTGTTGTGGGCATGAAAGACGATGCGAAGGATGCCTTCCTTGTCGTAGAAGAGCGAATGATGCCCAGTTCCTACGAGGTCGTCCCAACGACGCAGAATGGGATTGCTCGTGTACTTCGTCCAAGTGCCTGTAGCGATGTTGTTTGTGTAAGCATAACCTACGGCATAATCCTGGCTGCGATAGTCGTTGCCGGAATAGGTGAGATAATAACGCCTATTGTATTTGATGACGTTTGGACCCTCGTTTACGCGCCCCATCTTGTTCTCCCAATCCTGTGAAACAGCGAAGCATTTGCGCAAAGTTCCTGCAACAGGAGTGATGAAGTCATCGCTTAGCTTTGCCTGCCAAATGCAGTTCCCATCGTTGAAACGGACAAAGAAGATGTATGCCGTACTGTCCTCATCGATAAAGACATGCGAGTCGATACACTTCTCGTTCCCAAGAAGACTGTTCATCTGATATGTGCCGACCTGCACGAAAGGCCCTTTCGGAGAGGAAGCCGTAGCAGCATAAAGGTGCTCGTTTGCAGAGAAGTACATGATGTACTTACCTTTGATGTGATAGACTTCAGGTGCCCAGAACCATTGAGTTTCTGTGGTGTTGTCTTTGTGAAGGGCAAGTCCTTCGTACTTCCAAACGCGAAGGTCGTCGCTTGTATAGCAGCGAATTCCGTTCGCATCGTTTGTTCCGTAGGCATAATAAGTGCCTCCATCGAGCAGAATATACGGGTCTGCCAGAGGAACTTGACTCTTGCCGCCCTCAGCCTTCGAGAGGAGAGGGAGCAAGAGCAACATTCCTGCTATAAGTGTTTTTACTTTCATAGTTGAATCTTTTTACCTTTTTATTATCCAATTTGGCTCGAGGCCTACTTCCAACCTGCGGCTTTCGCCATCTTCTTACAGATTTCGGTATTGTCGAAGCGACCGTGGAATTCTTCAGCTCCCACACCAATTGCGAAGGCGGGAACGTAGCCGTTACTGTGGCCACCGCTTTGCCAACCAATCAGAGCGCATTCGGAAATGATGTGTTTTACTGTGCTGCAAACGCGATCGGCACCTTCTTTTCCTTCCTTGAACTCGTTGAAAGACTTCTCAAGACGAGCAGTTTGGTCTTTGTCGACATTCACTCCGTCCCAGAAGCCGAAGTTCTCTGTGAAGAACTTCTTTGCTTCGTCCCAAGTGAAAGCGTCGCCCAACTTCTCCTTCTTAGCCTTGAGTTCGCGTTCCAGCTTCACCATACTCATTCTCTGATAAGAGATGGCTTTAAGGTTCAACTCGTAAGCTCCGCGACCAAGCACCAAGCCGCCAGTTTCGTGGTCGGCAGTTACAACGATAAGTGTCTCATCCGGATGTTGCTGATAGAACTCGTAAGCCACCTTGACGGCATTGTCCATATCAATGAGTTCGCTGATGAAAGTGGGGTCGTTTGCGTGGCAAGCCCAGTCGATTTTGCCGCCTTCTACCATCAGGAAGAAGCCGTCGCGGAGCCCTTGCTTCTTCATAAGGAAGTTGATACCTGCGCGAGTGATGTCCTGCAGAGTAAGGTCGTCTTTTGTACGGTCGAGTGCATAGGGGATGCAACTGTTGTCTATCTTGCTTGCAGCCTCAGTCTGGAAGAGAATCATCTTGTCGGCCTTCTTGGCTTTCTTCTGATAATCCTTATAGCCGCGAGCAATCGTATAGCCACCAGCTTGAGCCTGAGCATAGAGGTCTGGGCCACCGTTGGGGTTCTGTGGCTTCACGAAGTCGCTTCCTCCGAAGAAGTCAAAGCCTGTGCCTGGCAGTTGAGAACCAATCTCGTAAGCCATGCTTCGCTTTGCTACATGCGAGTAGAAGGCTGCGGGAGTAGCGTGATCTATGCTCACACTCGTTGTTACGCCAACAGCCGCTCCTGCATCATGAGCCCAAGATGCGATGCTGTAAATGGGAGTCTCCAAGTCCTTCAGCACTCCGAGAGCGCCGTTCTTCGTCTTGTTACCGGTAGCCAGAGCCGTTCCGCCAGCAGCCGAGTCTGTCACACCATTCGTGGCACTCTGAGTGTTGATGAGTCCGAAATAGGGGAAGCTGGGGAAGCAAAGTTCCTGAATACCAATGCGGCCTTCGAGAGCGCCAAGATAGGTCTCGGCTGCATTGACTTGGTTCACACCCATTCCATCGCCAATGAAATAGAACACATACTTAGCTCTGCCTTCTGCAAGAGCTGCGAGAGCAACCAACAGGATGCTCAGCATCGAAAAGATTCTCTTTTTCATGTTTGTAGTTTATTATGGTTATACAATTATCCTAATTTGCCTACAAAATTACGAAAAGTTGAGTAAAATGCAAAATAAAACTGAGTTTTTCTCAAACATAACACGTTAAGTTCCCCAACGTAACACGTTACGATTGCAATCATAACACGTTAAGTTTGCCAACGACACTGGGGTTGTTCGAAACCTTAACTGCAGATGTGTTTCAGTTTAGCGTTTCAACTCACCAATTTTAATGCGTTTTATCTTAAAGATTGTTAAATTTCAGTACCTTGCCATACAAGGTATTACAATTATGCATACCTTTGCAGTATCAAAACTCGAAATGATATAATAAATGAATACGGACAACACGAAATCGCAGATGCGCAAAGGAATGCTGGAATACTGCATTATGCTCTTGCTCAGACACCAACCTTGCTATGCGAACGACATTATCCAGCGTCTTCATGAGGCCGAGATGATTGTGATGGAGGGAACGCTTTATCCGTTGCTCTCACGATTGAAGAGGGACGGACTTCTCGGGTATGAATGGCGGGAAAGTACGCAAGGCCCTCCTCGCAAATACTATGTCTTGACCGATGATGGTCAGGAGGCTCTCTCGCAGCTTGACGCCAGTTGGGAAGAAATCCTGCGAACCGTAAACATCTTAAAACAGTAAATATTAATCACATAACACTATAAAACAATGAAAAAGAACATCAGCATCAACCTCTTCGGTACATTATATAATATAGATGAGGATGCTTACAACCTCCTCGAAAACTACCTGAACAGTATGCAACGCTACTTCTCTCGTCAGGAAGGGGGAGAGGAGATTGCCGACGACATTGAGCACAGAGTGGCAGAACTCCTGTGGAAGAAGCGCGAAGCAGGTATGACGGCAGTCAACATCGAAACAGTAAAGGGGATTATCGACACTATTGGAAATGCCGAACAGATTGCCGGCGATACAAACAATAAAGCCGAAAGTGCCTTTGCAAACTACAATAAAAGAGAGAGCGGAAACGTGCATGAAAGCGGCATCAAAGAGGACTTCAAACATTTTAGCGAGGAAGCCGGCAGGTTTGCAAACGATGCTTACGTCAAAGGCAAAACCCATGTTCGCACTCATCGCTACTATCGTTGTGCCGATGACAAAGTCTTGGGTGGCGTTTGCTCAGGTTTGGCCACGTATTTCGATGCGGGAGAACCCGTCATCTGGCGTCTTGGAGCTATTGCCCTCACACTTCTCGGCATAGGTCTTCCCCTTCCTATTATATATATTGTAATGTGGATTGTGACCCCGGCTGCCATTACGCCAGAGGACCGTTTGCGTCAACAAGGAAAAGATATCACGCCCGACAACCTCGCTCAGCAAGTTGTGAACGACTCCGAACCAATCGTTGTGAAGAACGAGAACAAAGGTTGTCTGAAGGCCATACTCATCGTCATTGGTATTTGTGCAATTATTCCTGTTATCCTCATCCTTCCTTTCTGGATAAGGATGTTCATGCATTTCTGCACCTTTTAACTGAAGGAAAACAAAAAGAAGGCAGCTCCATTGCGAGAGCTGCCTTCTTTGATTAGTGTCTTTTACCTCAGAACTTTCCTGCCATTCACTATGTAAATGCCCTTCTCGACCTTGCTTACACGCTGACCGGCAAGGTTGTAGATGGCTCCGTCTCTTGGAGAAAGGTCCGGAATGATGCTCTTAATCTCGTCGGCATTCTGTAAGGATTGTTCTGCTCGCTCAATGGCTTGGCGCAAAGACTCGCGGTCTTCGGCAGTAGCAGAGTTGGAAACAAGGAGAGAACGCATTGCTTGCATCTCTGTCTGCAAAGCGTCGAAAGCCTCTTTAACCTCAGGCTTTATATAATAAGGCGACGCTTCTTCATCGATGTCAACTCCATGTACTTGGAATTCGCTCATGGCAAAGATATGACTATCAGCACGTCGGCCCATGGTTTCCATCACTTGGAAACGCAGGAATCGTGAACTTACATCGGTAAAGATGACTGGAGAGGTGTAAGTCTCCTCGATAGAAGTCGGCATATTTTCCGTAAGATGAGTCACAGGCACGAAGTTTCGATTGGTGGCTGAAGCAGAAACAATGATGTCCGTTGGAATGTCGGACTGACCATATTCGGGGTTCTGCGAAGGAGTGAAGCTAAAGGCAAAAGCATTGACGGCAGTTGACGTGCGTGCTTGGATGTAAGACATTTCTTGTGGCCATGTAATGCCGCTATACCAAGTTTCATAGTATGTGTCAGTGTTCTTGTCGAGAAGCTTCGCCAGATTATGTGCTTCCTGTTGTGTGGTGTTGGCATTCGACGTCATATCCGAATAGGTGCGAACGAGCCGTGATGTCAAATCTGGTTGGACGACAAAAGCTTTCGCATAGGTCTGCAAAGCCTGTTGAAAGAGAATCTCAGAGATGTTGTCATGAAGTGCTTGCTCTGCTTCGGTAGAAAGTTCATGCGTTGTATTCTCGTCAGGCCTCAGGTATTGGTTGGTGCGTAGCTGGAAGATAGCATTGACACCTGTTGATGATGTGACGAGTACAACAGACTTTTCAGCACCTGGATTAATGCCAAGATACTTATTATTGATGCCTATTGCGAAACCATTGCCACTCTTCTTGATAGTGATGGGCGTGGGTGTGTCGAAGAACGATACAGTAGTGCCATCAACACCGAGATACTTCTTTGTTCCGAGGTTGTAGAGGTAATACTCGTTGTACTTGTCGGAGCGCAGAATCATCCAGTTGCAGTATGGGTCGGTAACATGACAGGGTTGCTTATATGCTTCGAGTGCATTGCTGGCATTAGAAGCGGCGATGGAAAGTGCATCTTGTTCTGTTGCGATAATATCACCTCTTCCTGAAAGATTGTGAATCTGATAGACTGCCATCGGCGTGAAGCTCTCGGCTTTAGCCACAACTCCGTAAGTAAGTGGCTGTGCCGTTTGGCCAAGTGCTTCAATAGCTTCTCTCAAAGCATCTTTATCGGTGCAAGTACCGTCGGCATAGACTGCGAGCAAATCCTCTAAGGCTGCAGGATCATAACCGCCCCAAGCGTCAGATTCGTTAATGATTTGTTGGGCGAGGTCAAGCAGGTCGTCGAGACGGTATTCGTCCTTGAAGTATAGTTCGTTGATGAGAAGGTTCGTCCCATAGCCTGCCGTGAAGGTAATGCGGAAGTAACGTGCTTTGATGGGCTTGGGAAGCTGTACAGTGGGATATTCGCTATCTTCAATGTTGAGGTTAGTTGATACAGATCTCCACGTCCTGCCATTCTTGGAGATATAGAGCGCCATCTGCTTTGCGCGATAGGTGCTTTCGCGGTTCTGGAATAGTCCTATGGAGGTGACAGTGACGGAGTCGGGAGCTTCAAAGTCGAAGGTGTGGGGGAAACCGACGGAACCATTCTTCCATTTGTTGTGGTAGTAAGTGGCCTTGTTGCCATCGAGTATCATAGTGGCGCGTCCGTTGTCGCCTTCACCGACTGTTTCCTCGTCGGTCCAACCGATGACTTTCCATGTGGCAGGGTCGGAAACAGTACGGGTCAATTCGACACGCGACTGCATGGTCTTTGTCTGGTAGTGCAGAACGCCTTCATCGACACGATGCTCCAGTCGGGCAATGTCGATAGTGTCTACCCAAGGCATTTCGCCCATCACGGGAGGCTCGTAGGTGTCAACGCTGTCTCGTGTGCCCATGTAGCCGCCCGTCTCCAGATAAAAGGTCTTGTTGAAGAGCTCTGTAAGACCGTGTCCGTAGTCGTAGCGAGAGTTGCGTTGGTTCTTGCCTTGTGTATGACCATAGCCTGCATGGTTCAGGGCGTACCATTTGCCATTGGCGGCAGAACGCATGGCTCCGTTGCGGAAATAGCAGCGACGCATCAGGTTGCCTCCCTTGTCGCCGAAGTTCTCGAGGAAGCTGTATATGCCGCTCGTGAGTCGGTTGGCTCCTGACATACGAAGCGTACCCATATAGTGCCAGTCGGCTTCTTCGGCTTGCTTGAACCATACCGATTGCAAGGTACTCTCGTATTCTGTGACGTTGCCAAGTGAGTCTGTCACGCTGATGATGTCAGGGCGGACGTTATAAAGGAACTGAACCCAATGGTCGAACTCCCAAAAGTCGTCGCGGTTGTATCGAATACTTGAGCCAGTACCCTCGCCTCCGAAGCGTGTAGCATAGGCCTCAGGACCTAAGTCAACGGCAGCCGAACGCATAATGTCGGGCAAGTTCTTGTCCTTATCCACATCGCCATTGTCCCATACAGAGAAGAGTACTGTATGGCCATAACTGCCATCGCTACGATTAGGCATCTGTATGCCGGAATACATACCGTCGGTGCCTATTGCCATTTGATATGAGGCAGGCTGTTTATATGCACTCGGATACATCACCTCAAGGTAACTCCAATTATAGCTTTGTCCCGAAGGCGCTCCTGGAACTTGTGTGCTCCACCACAGGTGTACGCTGGGAGCCATGAATATCTCGGAGTCTGTAATGTTTAGTGTCGAGGTACGTTGGAAGAGGAGTTGGTTGAGACGGTCAGAACTTGAGCCATTTGGACAAGTGAGTTCAAAGCGGTACCAGCCGTCGAAGGGCATCTCCGTGTCAGGCATTATCTCCAAGCGCTGCTCTGCTGATGTGGCCGTTGGGCTTGTGTTGCTGGTGTCGAGAACAACGGTTCCTGTTGCCGGATGTACTATGCGAACGCCAAAGGTAAGCTTCTTGCTCCCCCCTGTTTTGAACACGGCGTCGGCGCGAACATGTCCTGTCGGGAAGTGGATGCCATAGACAAGGACAGTTCCCGTGGGGTAGCTCCAGTTAATGTAAGTGTTCGAACGCTGACTGCCAGTTGCTTCTCCGTTGAGTTCGCGATAGTGGCGTGCTGGCCAGATAGTATCTGTTTGCGCTTGCCAGTCGGTGGCAAAGGTTGGCATGACGGAAACAAGAGTCAGACAGACTAACAACATCAATTCTTTCTTCATAGTATATAATAAGGTATAAAATTTAATTATGTAATTATCGTGCGCAAAGATACTGTTTTTTACGCTTCACGCCAAGAATTCCGCGTTATATTTTATTAAAATGTTTTTCATTAAACACAACGTGCCATGTTTGTCAACTAGACACGTTAAGTTGGCAAAGTTAACACGTTATGATTGCAATCGTAACACGTTATGTTTGCCGATGTAACTGCATATAAAGAAAGCAGCCCTATTAAGGAGCTGCCTTCTTGTTATATCGTTAAGGGAATAATTCTTTTTATTCACCCCAGATGTTCCAGCCTTCGTCCTCTTTTGTGAGGGCTGCGCTACCATCAACAGTCTTGTCACTGCTAATAATCAGGCTCTCTGCCAGCATGCTAACAGCCTGAGCCTCTTCAATTTTCATTGCAGGTGCTATGTACTTCATAGTCTTTATGATTTAGTGTTAATAATTACGTTGTTTTATATAACCCTCTTTCTCCCCCTTGCGGGGGAGTTAGAGGAGTCAGTTTTAGTAAAGCACCTTCTTGCCGTTTACGATGTTGATGCCCTTCTGAACCTTGTTGAGGCGCTGACCTGCGAGGTTGTAGATAGGACCGTTCTCAACATTCTTCTCTACGTTAGCAATGCCAGTAGCGTCACCTGCGAAGAGGAATGCCTTAACATCAGATCCACTGGGAAGTTCAAGGTAAGCCTTGCCTGCCTTAATCTTTCCGCTTTCAGCCAGATAGAAGCCAATAGGCTCGCCTTCGGGCTTAGCAAGAACATACTTGCCAGCAGCGTCGATAGGTTCGAGAGTACCCTTCAGGTCGTTATTTTCAATAGGAGCAGCCTCAGTCTTAGCAATAGCAAACTCATAAACGCCGGGATCACCCTTCAGGACAACGCCTGTCATTGCAGGAATTGTGCCATCAATCTCTACCAAATCAAGCCATGTCTGGTTGATTACACCAGCATAAGCAGCTACGCTTGATGCTACAGGTTCGGGATCGCCATAAGCGCCGAGCATTGCAATTTCGTCAGCAGTGAGAGCAATATCCCAGAAGCGGAGTTCGTCTGCCTGAACCTTGTTCTCCTCGCCAGAGCCATCGCCAGTGAGATTGTCGGCAAAGAAGTAAATTACGTCAGCCAGTGTCCAACGGTCGTTTGCAGAAGCGGCAGCGGTAGCTTTTACACCGTTAACATAAACAGTGGGAAGAGAATTCTCGCAGGAAACAACTATGCGGTACCAGGTGTCCAGCTCAATGCTGCCGCCATAACCCATGCTTGCGAGGGCAATGCCAACCCTTCTACCATTTGTTTTATGATTGTAAATAAATAAGCTGCCGTCATCGGTATTATTGACATTGTTCAAGAAGAGGGCGGTGTATCTGCCATTGTCCTCGTTGACAACCTTAACGTCCATCATTAAGGTATAGGTGCCGAGGCTTTCTGCTCCGGTAGCCATTGCCAGGTTGTCGCCTACGGGAACGGTAGCAACGCCATCAGCAACTGTTACGCCAGATGTAGCAGTCAGAGTACCAGTTGTGCCATCGTCGAATGTCCAAGCACCCTTAGCAGCAGGAATAGCGAGGGTCTTACCAACCTCTACGGGGAAGGGCAGATAAGCTGTAGCATAGCCAGCTTCGCCAACAGTGAGGTTGATGCTTGTGGCATCTTCTGCTGCCCACATAGAAGCATCGGCATCAGCTGACCAACCTACGATGTCACCTTCAGCACGACGGTGCAGGCATGACATATTGTTTTCTGTGTCAGCCTGGAATGCTGCATAACCGGGCGTCTTGATTACAACTGTGTATGTGCCAGCTTCGTCAGAAGCTTTAACAGGTGTGCTCTGTGCAACAGTAGCGGGAGCGAACTTGCCCATCAGGCTGATGTTGTAAGTAGCATCACCCACCTTAATCAACTTCACAACATGCTTAGCCTCAGTTGGAGCTACGTAGTCGCCATACATGTTAGCGTCGCTGGGATCAATACCCATGTAACCCTTTGAAGGATAGTTCTTGTTCTTCAAATGGTAGTAGCCTGTTTCAGGCATAACGAAGTTCGCTACGTCCTTCATTGCTTCCTGCATCTTCAACTTCATGCTCTTGAATTGTTCGAAAGTGCAGCTCTCCTTGTATGCAGGGTCGTAACCGATTGTAGCCTTTGCAGCGTCGGTAAATGAGAAGGGACCGGTAAGTTCCAATTCAGGTGCAACCTCATCCTTAACATAATCCTTGTAGTCTTCGGGGATGTCGAATACTGTGAAAGCAGAGCCATCGTCGCCAATGTTGTTGGTGCTGTTCCAGAACTTAACAGAACCGCCTGCACCACCATACTGGTTGATGTAGAGGTTTGTTCCAGGAACATTCAGACAGAATGAATTAGCAGGAACTTTTGTACTGGTAGAAGCAACAATCTTCCATAAATGATGGCCTTCATTATTGTCCATAATGGTAGGAATACCAGCATTTGTCTGTTGTGCATCGGTCCAACCGAAGCTCTTGTCTGCGCCTTCAGCCTTATTGAAAATCTTGAAGCCGTTGTAGCCGTCACCGACGAATGCCCAGTGATATGAAGGCTCTCCAAGACCGATAGAATTCTTGTCTTGAGTCTTGTATGCACCGTCACCGTCCTTTACGTCACTTGTTACATACCATGTGCTGCGCATTACCATATCGTACCAATGTGCGCTTTCGAAGTCCTTAGAAATCACGAAGGGACCTCCCCATGTAGCAGTAAATACTACATCGGTTCCTCCTGTTTCAGTAATAGTTACATTCACCTCATCATAGGTGTAGAATGTGCGATGATACTTCTCGGGCAGAGTCGTAATAACAGCTCCTTGTTCTACGGGTTCGGGATCGGATGTGAAGATAATGTTATCAAAGGCATCCTTTACCTTATATATTACAGAATATTGGGGATGGAACTGAGCATCCAAAGCCTTCAATGCGTTTGCAGGATCGAAGTCAGCTGCCTCAATCATGTAGTACTGGTTGCCTGCGTCAGCATTCATCCAACTGTTGATGACAATGCCTCCGAGTGCGCCTGTCCCGTTGGTGTTGACGCCATAGTTTCCATTTTCTGTTACAAAATAGTACATAAAGTAGGGCACAGTCTTCGCTTGCATCTGGATAGCGTCGAGTACACCATTGCTGGGCTTCTCAACCAAATAGCCATTGTTTGCAACGAACTTGCTGTCTGCTACGCTGTAGAGATAGTAGTTGTCTTCGTAGCTGATGATAGCGAACTTGCCGGGCTGAGCACTTGCGTATTCGCTGTTTGATGTAGATGCAATGGTTGTGCCGTTGGTCAGCATTGCACCACGGTCGCAGGTAATGGTGTAAGCCTTGTTGTTCGACAATTCTGTCAAATCACCAACAATCTCGGGCTTGAGTGTGCGGATAATCTTGATTGTGCAATCTGTCTCGCCAATGGTTCCTTCTGTGGTAACGTCATAGAACTTTGCGTTGGGCTGCAGAGAAGCAGGAATTTCTATAGCGCTATAGGGCTTCTGTACAACTTCTTTCGAACCAACCAATGTTGTTCCGTCAGCCTCGTAGAGTTCATAGGTAACTGTTATAGTAGAGATGGCACTCTTCAAAGCTACGTCGACTTCATTAATCGTTGCGATGTCCGTCTCTGTAAGGTCTCCTGCCATTAAAGAGGAGTAGTTGTTATACAGGGGAGCAAGTTGAGCAGCTGCATCATTGCCTGGGAACATATAGAACTCAGAGAAGGTGAAGAACTTGTGACCATTGTTTTCTGCATTATTGTTTGTCTCTGGGATGGTAAAGCGAACAAACTTATAGGCAGCACCGAGGTCAATCTGGCTTGACATGTAGTCAATAACCCCTGCTTCAGTGGGGAGTCCGGAATCGATAGTCTTAACGTCTGTGAACTCGCCGTCTGCGCTGTTGCCGCCAGAGATAATAATCTTGGTAGGACGGTTGTTGTTGTTCTGTGAGCGCTTCTTGTAGTAGAACTCGAACTTCTGAGTAGCCTCAGACAACTCTGCCTGCAGATAGTGGTCTGCATCAGGACCATTGCTCCAGCAAGAATGGAAGAAGCTTTCGTAGTCACCATCCAACAGAGCCTCGTAAGAACCTTCAGAGGTCTGCTTAGCATTGCTGTAATACTTGCTTGGATCCTTTACAAGGCCTGCGGCGCTCTGAATATATGCGGGCCAACCCTGTACTTTAGCGAGTGCTGCTGTCTGTTCGGCAGTCTCAGTATAGTCTTCTAGTTCCCAAATGTAATCGGGGTCGTAGGTGTACTGTGGAACTACAGTTTCACCAACTGCATAAGTCCAGAAAACACGACCGGCGTCTTTCCAACTGCTTGTATCATAAATAGTGTTGCAGGTACGGATGGCAAACTTGCCGTCCTTCAGGAAGAATACTTGGCTTTCCCAAGGGGCGCGATTGTTCGTTGAAGTGCTGAAGTTTGTCACTACAAGAACAGCTTTGTTGTCGGCCAGAGGAGCATTGGTGAATCTCGTGCCAACACTACTGGTCAATTGAATGCCAACAGCATTGACACCTTCTTCCACTACGAAAGGACCGTCTCCCGATGTCTCCGTAATCTTTTTGACCTCGAAGGCATCACCTTTAGTATTGACATTTGTCAAGGTGCCTCCTGAGGTTACATAATACTTGGTGCCACTGACCTCAGTAAAGATTTTGTACTTGGCACCATCGGTAATAGCAGCAAGAGCAGCTTCATATTCTGCAGCTGTCTGCGCCATTACACCTGTCCATGCTATCATTGATAACACAGCGACTAAGAGAAGTTTGACTTTTCTCATGATGTTTTTGTTTAGGTTAATAAAAATGTTAATTAAAATGTTGTTTCGTTTTTATACTTTCAGGCACAAATATATACATTATTTATTATATATGCCAAATAAAAAGGCGTTTTTTTTCGGTATGTTCTTAATTTGTCTTAACTTTGCGCCGCAAAAACAAAAAACTAACATGAAAAGAAACCTATTTATCTTTTTAATATCCCTATTTGCATGCTTGGGAACTTTTCCAACGCTTGCTTATGCTGATTCTCCTATCGAGGACGGTGTTTATTATATCTCCAATACAACGCTGGAAGGCTATCTCGGTTTAGGCTCATATCATAGTGTTGACCCGTACATTTATTACGTTACCGACGGCCAAAGCAAGACAGCCGATGCCTATTGGATTGTTACGAATACAAGGTCGGGCTACACTTTCCGCAATGAAGCTACAGGCGAGTACTTGGTCTTCACTTATAACCGTGTGGATCAGTACTATAAGTATATGACTATTGCATCTGAGGCTCCTGATGACCATTCGCAGTACTGGAACATCATTCAAGGAGATGACGGGGCTTATTGCGTGCAAAGTGTTTACGATACGGAATACTATTGGAACCTCCGTAATGGATCGAACATGCTTGGAACTTACAGAGGAGGTTGGGGAAACGGTTGGAACGAACGTTACCTCTTCACCCTCAAAGGAGACGATCCAGGTCCTGACCCTGGCCACGATCCAGATCCTTCTGTAATGCCGAGTTTCCCCGAAGCCCTTCATGTCTATCTGTCTGATGGACGAATGGAAGCCTATCCTTTGGAGTATGTGACTGGTTATAGCGAAGCCAACGGTCAGCTGATTATCGAAACCAATCTGAATTGGACTTACAAATACGACCTCTCTAAAGTGGATTCTGTAAGCGAGAAGACGCCAGACTTCCCGACATTCGATTCGTTTAAGTTCAACAACAGTTATAACGACCAGGTCTTCACAACAGCTAATGGCGAGATAGTGGAAGATACAGTCTTCGTGACGATTGCAGCCATCGGCAAACGCTTGACTCCTTCGTTCAAGGTGCCAGACGAAAGTGTGCGAGTTTATGTGGATGAAAAGCTTCAGACAAGCAAGGAAACCCGTTTGCGCTTCGACAAGGACATCTATTATTTGGTTACATGGGAGGGCTATTCCATTCTGACGCCTGAAGCGGATGGTAAGTATTTCCAACATCCTTATGGACGTTATGTCCGCGTTCATGTGGATTGGCTGACCGATAGGGCAGAAGTGCCTACCATTTACATCAATACTGCTGACGGACAGCCTGTTACGAGCAAGAGCTATTTCAAGGATGCTACCATTACCATCGACGGACACGACATCTTCCCTTCAATGGAGGAGACTCCTATGGAGATCAAGGGTAGAGGAAACAGCAGTTGGGGCTGGGCGAAGAAGCCTTATAGGATAAGGTTCGCAGACAAGGTGAAGCCTCTTGGTATGACAAAAGGTAGGAATTGGGTATTGCTGGCAAATGGTATCGGCGGCTCGTTGATGACGAATGCTATCGGCATGAAGGCTGCAAACCTTATGGAGGCAAGTGCTGCCAACCATATTGTGCCTGTCGACCTTTACCTTAATGGCGAATATCGCGGCAGTTATAACCTGACGGAAAAGGTGGGCCTCGCGAACAATAGCGTCGACCTTGAAGACGAAACGACTGCTGCTCTTCTGGAGTTGGACTCATATTACGACGAGCCTGACGGACAGAAGTTCCGCTCCACGCCTTACAATCTGCCCATCAACGTTAAGGAACCTGAGTTTGACGAAGGAACGACAACTCTGACGCTTGATAAGATTCAGAACAGTTTCAATGCTTTCATGGCAGCTCTCTACAAACAGAAGGACATCACGCCTTATGTTGATTTGGAGCAGTTGGCACGATTCCTCATGGTTAATGAACTCATTTGTAATTTCGAGTTGTATCATCCCAAGAGCACTTTCTGCTATCGCGAGAACTTCGATGACAAAGAGAGCAAATACATCTTCGGACCTGTTTGGGACCTTGACTGGGGCTTTGGCTATGAGCAGAGTCACAACTATTTCAAGGGCAACACTACCAGCAACTATTGGACACAGCCACCCAGCATGGAGGTGGTTCAGTTCATTCAGGACCTGCGATGGAATTCTGAACCTCTTTGCGAGATATATGAGCAATTGTGGAAGAAGTTCCTTGATGAGGACTTGCAGGAGTTGTTGGAGTATTGTCAGGACTACTACGATTTCGCATGCAACTCGTTTGCCAGCAACAAGGGCAAGTGGGGCGACAATACAGACTATGCAAAGCAGGCTAAGGATGCTGCAAGTTGGCTGGAGACGCGTGCCAATAAAATCTATCAGGACATTCTCGACGATGTTCGTCCTTACAAGCCAGATCCAGTAGATCCTATCGAGTTTGAGAATGACAAACTGTATGCCATTGAATGTCGTCGTGGCGAGCTGATACTCAGCTACGACCATAATGGCTTGGAAGCAGGCCAGAGTGCTTGGTGGACTGTGCCTGACGAAGACAAGCAGTTTGCCATCATCAACATCGAAGGCAACAACTATCTCTATAGTCCTAGCTTGAAAAAATACCTGAGAACAGGTAATGTTTTGAATGGCGAATGGATAGACGCTCTGGGTTCACCCATATACTTCGACACCAACTATCCTGATGGCGAGTACCTCTACATGATGAGCACGCTCACCGAGAGCGGAGATATTCGATGGTTCAACAACAATACTTCTACCATTGTCATTAACTCCTACAACACACCCGATCCAGGTGACCGTTGGAAGATAACAGAAGTGGGTGACTTCGATCCTACGGAAGCTCTTGCAGTAGCAGAGAATAGTATGTTGGCGATAACTACGAACCTTATGTACAATGGCGAGGTTATTGCCTCAGAAACCAGGAAGATGCCTTATGGCGCAGATTTGCCTGAGCCGCCATCCGACTGGAGCAACGCCTTCGTATCGCTGGAGCCTATTGGCACTCATCCGTATATGGTTATGGAAGAGACCACCGTTGCCTACGAGGCTATTTGGATGGGACCATTCGACTTCAGCACTTCGATGGATGATGCCAAGTGGTATAATATGACCATTCGCTCGGATTATATGGTGGGCAAGAACGATACGGAACCCTACTATCCTGTAGCCGTTCATAGTGTTGATACGCTGGCTATGCTGACCTTCCAATGGGCCTTCAGCGGCAATCCTTATGAGATTAAGGTCTATAACCGCTCTACTGGATTCGATGAGGTGCTGACGCTCGATGGTTCGCCAGATCAGAATCAGGTGAATGTAGTGATGCGACCAGGTGATTACAGTTGGATAATCCGACCCAATTCAGACGGCTTCGTGCTCAGTCCGATAGACCATCTTAACGTTTGCATCAATCAGTTCGGAGGAAGCAAAGGCGCTTTGCAGACTTGGCTGTCAAATAGCAGTCCGAGAGACAACGGCTCTACATTCCGCGTGGTAGAGGCACCAGATCCGGATGGTGTTGAGCTTCTCTTTGCTGATGACGAGAAGGGAGATGGAACCGTCTATGACCTCTTAGGTCGTAAGGTGGCTAAACCCACTCGAGGCATATACATCATCAATGGCCGCAAAGTGCTGATAAAATAAGGTACTCTAGTGTCATCCTCAAACAACCCCAGTGTCGTTTGCAAAGTTAACGTGTTACGTTTGCAAAGTTAACGTGTGATGTTGACCTTTTTAACTGCAGTTGTTTTTTAGCGAGGCATACCTTATTTATATAATAAAGGGGAGAAATGGCTTTTCGTGGCGAACCGTTTCTTCCCTTTTATAGTGCCTTTTAGTTAAAAAATGCTAAGAAGAGGAAAATTTTGTTATAATCTTGTTTGCTCGTATCGGGTAAAATGTTAACTTTGCATGAGCAACTAGTATATGAATTACCTTAAACTAATTATTTTTTAACCTTAATTTATTAACTTTTTAAGCAATGAGAAAATTGTACTTATTGATGACATTGTTGTTCCCGTTAGCAACAATGTTCTCGTCGGGTGGCGCAAAAGCTGCTGATCCTGACAAAGCTTTGTACGATGCCGCGATTGCTGCATTCCCGTCTGGTGCTTACTACATCACAACGGAAATCGATGGCGTCAAGTATTATGTGGCCGCAACTGGTGCATTGGAAGAATGGGGAGAAGAGCATGAGACAACAGATGGATTGTTTACAATCAATCAGGTTTCTGGTGGTGCGCTCTATGACATTGGTTGGCATATCGAGGGAGCAAATGGACACTTCTCCAACACTACCTTGGTGGATAGTAAGGCTCTCCTGAAGCCCGGTACTGGTGTGTTCCGCCTGGATACCAGCAACAACCGTAATGACTGGGAAAGTCAGGTGTTCTATATGAACGAAGAAGGCAAAATCGCCATTCGTTCTTGTAACACCGCCTTTGGCGAAAGCAGCTGGGCTGACGCAGGTCGTGCTTTCTGGACCTACGAGGTTGACGAGGCTGGCGAAATTGTCTGGAGCGATTATGGTCCAATGCCCGCCTATAGCTATGAGCCTGCTTACATTTGGACGCTGGAACAACCCGTAGGTTTTGAACTGGTTAAGTTGGCCCTCAACAACATCATTGGTAAGTATGATGCTGTTCTCTGGGATGAGCGTGAAGAACCTGTTACTCTGAATATGGGTACAGAGTTCGGTCAGTATTCCGACTTCGAAACATGGTATAAGCTCTATGATTTCATTCAGGAACTCAATACTCTCATCGACGAGAAAATTAATGATCCGGATTATGATTACTATACAGATCCCGAAGCTGTAACTCTTGAGGAGGCTGAGCAATTGGCTGCAACGGCCGATTCATTGTATTTGTCAATTCTGGATAGCGAGGTGCCTTATGCACTTCCTAATGGCGACGGTTACTATCGCATTATTGCCCACAACCTCTACAAATCTGAATTCGATGAAAGTGGCTTCGTCAACAAAGCTTTTGCGGCTTCTTTCGAAGAAAGTCACAAGGACAAGGGCGTTTGGGGCACACTCAGAAGAGACAGAGCTAACTTCCTTTGGAAACTCACTCAGCATGGCGACAGCATCCTGATTCAGAATGCCGGTTTGGGAACTTATATCAGCTTCTCTTCTGGTGACAGAGTTGTGATGACTGAGGACGAGACCGATGCAACTCATCTCGTATTTGACTATGCAGGTTTTGATTACACAGAGTTGGATGGTGAGGGAGAAGACAGAGACATCTTCTGCATCCGTCTTGCCCGTGAAGAAAACGAGAAGAGATGGCCTGCAGACGGAGAAGGAAATGTGTCAACTTATCATCAGGCACGTTATTTCCACCAGGCTGGTCACTCATCTAAAGCAGATGATAGCTCTCCTTGGGGCAACTATGGTACAGATACAGGTGCAGATCAGGAAATTACTTTCTGGCGCAGAACCTATGACTATGCTCAAGGCGTCGATACATGGACCAGCGAATGGTTCCTCGAGTATGTTCCCGATGAAGAGGCTGAACAGGTTATTGCTGACTTCGAAGCTATCTTCAATCACGACAAACTGGTAGAACAGAACAACGAGTTGCGCGCAAAGGTGCTTGAAGACCTAACTAAGGCTAAGGACGTTCAGAGAACTGCGTTGATTAAGAACGTCAGTCAGTTGTCAAGCCCTTACAGCGATTCTTCTGAAGGTCAGCACCTCGAATACCTGATTGACGGTGACGCTAGCACATTCTGGCACACCACTTGGCACGGCTTAGCAGAAGGCGTGGATCCCTTCTACTACTATGGTGAAGGCTACGAAGAAAGTGGTCTCGAATGTCACTACCTCCAAATCTCCGGCATGGGGAATATGGTTGGCGACTGCGAACTCTACCTCCGCGAGAGAGAGGGTGCTGACAACGACCGTGTAAAGACTCTTGTAGTCATGGGTACCGACAACCTGAAGAATGAGGACGAAGATTGGGATGAGATTTTGAGAGTCACACTTCCTCACACAGACAAGGCTGAAGAGAACAGCGTCTTCTTCCACTTGGATGAAGCTTATCCATATATCCGTGTTTTCGCTATCGAGACGGCCTACAGCAGCTATGCTTTCCGTACATTCTGGCATGCATCGGAGATTCAGTTCTACACTATAGAAGAGAACCCCAACTCTCAGTTCGTATTGATGGGTCAGATCGCTCAGGATCTGCAGGATGCATACGACGCAAACTGCGCTATTGCTGATGAAGATCTCGAACTCAAAGACTACGAGGCTCTGAAGGCAGCTTACGAAGCATTCTTGGATTATGGTCTTATCGATCCCTCTGAACTGCGTCAAGCTTTGGCTACTTATGAAAATGCTACCGATTGTGTTACCGAAGGCGCAGGACCTGGCTATTGGTCAGACATGACTGTTGTCAACGATTACAACACTCTGTATAATGAAGTTGTTGCATACAACAAGGCTGGTCGTTACAAGGCCGACGAAATTCACAAGTATGCCGTAATGCTCAAGGCTATGCAGAAGAGCTTCATGGAGACAGCTAACGGTGTTGCAACTGACAAGTGGTATCGCATCATGTACCCAACAGAGGAAATGTTCGATGCTTACGACTGGAATAAGGAAGGTGGCGACAAGTGTGGTGACCTCGCACCAGAGGATCAGCAGACAATGTGGGGTACCTTCGTTAGCGCTGCTAAGTTAGAGTCAGAAGAAGAAACAACTACTAACGACGACGGTGAAGAAGTTACCGTAACCAATAATTGGCTTGAAGATATTGCTGCTGAAGACCTCCGCGAGGGTGATCGTTTGTTCTTCATGAACGACGACGCTATTGAGGACAAGGCTACCAGCATGTTCCGCTTCGTTGAACTCGAGTCCGATGGTGCCGACTATACTCCTCTCCTCGCAGACGTGAAGGAGAATATGTTGATGGCTCTCGACATGAGTGCTACTTACAAGCAGGGTGATGCTCTGATTACAGACGCTGCACAGTTCTCAAGTAACGCTTCTTATCCTGGCAATGATGGTCAGAAGCTCGAAACAGGTTGTCTTATCGACGGTGACTTCGGAACCTACTGGCATAGTGACTACGGAAGGACCTTCTGCTGCGTTCCTTATCTGCAGATTGCCCTCAACGAGCCCGTTTCTGGTCTCATCGAGGTTTACGTAGGTCGTCGTAACACAAGTAACGGTCACGTTACTCGTATGTACGTTCAGGGTAGTAATGATGCAGAGACATGGACCAACATTGGTTACATCGAGCTTCCTTACACCAACGCTTCTACTCCTGCTACCAGCCAGCCTCTCGACTTGGGCGGCACATTCAGCCACCTGCGCTTCTCTATGACTCAGAGATATGGTTCTGACGGCGGTAGCAACATCGAGTTCGATCCGTTCGCAGAAGGCATAACTGCTGACGACTACAACGTTAAGTACACTTACTTCCACGCTTCTGAGTTCCAGATCTATCCTGTAACTCCCACCAAGCAGCTGAGCCCAAGCGCACAGGCTCTTCAGGATGCTTATACAGCAGCCAATAAGGTTGTCCTCAAGGACGCTTCCGCAGAAGACCTCGCTGCTGCTTCACAGGCTTACAAGACATTCCAGACTGAATTCAACAGCAAGGAAGGCAAGACTGTTCTGCCTAATGGCTTAGACAAGGCTCCTGCTACCTATGCTCTCCAGAACAAGGCTACAGGTCTCTTCGTTATGGTTAGCGGTACAGGCAACCAGAACAATATCTACCTGAAGGCCGTTCCAACTCTCGTTGGTTACAAGGCAATAGGTTATCAGAGAAGCTTGCTGAGTGCTAAGAATACCGATGGCGTAAGCTGCAACAACCTGCATGCAGGTGAGAGCAACCGCAGATTCTGCACATGGGGTACTACAGATCCAACAACCAACTCTGGTCTCGTTATCGCAGAAGCTGATGCTGCATTCGAAGTTCCCGCAGAGTACACCTTTACCAAGGACATCAAGCCCGGTAGAATTTATGGTTTGTGCAACAGCGTTACCCTCACTCCTGTGGATGCTCCTGAAGGAGCAGTTGCCTACACTCCTCTTGGCAGATACCAGAACGATGAAGGTGACTTCTTGGCTCTGAAGGCAATCGAGAACATTCCCGCTGGCCAGCCTGTAATCTACATCTATGGTGATACCACTTCTTATGATGCCGACGACGAGTACGTAGAACCCGTGAAGTTTAAGTACTCTACCGACGAAAAGTTGGTATTGAAGGGTGATACTATTAATGGCTTTATTGCTAGTCTTGTTAACCATTCGCTCAAGGCGCACGAGATTTACTTCTCAGGTAACCATGCACAGTGCATTGGTACAACTGGTTATTATATCAGCGGTCCTTGCGTAGTATTGGATATGCCTGAATGTCCCAATGTTGATCCCGAAGGTGACTACGATTTCAGCATTTGTCTGAATGAAGAAGGCGACACTGCCGACGGCGTGAAGACTGTTCTTAAGAACATCAGCAAGCCCGGAAATGTTTACAGCATGGACGGCAAGCTGCTCATGACAGGCGCTACGCTCAACAGTCTGA
The DNA here is from genome assembly GCA_017548075.1 of Bacteroidaceae bacterium. GTDB lineage: Bacteria > Bacteroidota > Bacteroidia > Bacteroidales > Bacteroidaceae > Physcousia. The sequence continues at coordinate 53,338 of JAFYNL010000025.1, forward strand.
AGACTCTGGGCAAGGGCATGTACATCCTCAATGGTGTAAAAGTATTGGTTAAGTAAGAATAACTAATCTATTAATAGAGGGAGTTCTTCGGGGAAAGCCCGGAGACTCCCTTTTTTCATTGAGAATTAAACATTGAGTATTGAACATTATGAGAAACCTGAAGAGTCTTCTTTTGATAGCAAGTCTTGTGCCTGCTCTTAATGGATGGGCGCAAATAGAGGAATACACACTTCCCGACGGCAAAGTGGTAAAGATAGACCGAAGTGTCTTTCCCGACCTTAAGTATGACGTGAGTCCTAACTTGCCAGCCGATTATGTGGCTCGTCGCAAGGCACGCAAGGCAAAAGGTCAGACGCAATTGCCTCCCTATGTCTATAACGGGCAGGATAAGTATTTCCCTCCCATCTTCAATCAGGATGGCGGTTCTTGTGGCTCGGCTGCAGCCGTAGGCTATCAGTTCACGCATGAGATTAACAGCTATCGTGATGCTGATGCTTCTCTGCCCGAGAATCAGTATCCGTCGCACTTCACTTGGTTGTTGGCTTATCAGACCAGCACAACAGAAGGAATGGCAAAAGCTATAGGCATTCCCAATGTTCCCACTTATGGCGGACGAACCTACAGCAGACTCTTCGGACCACAGACGCACGACGACCCCGATTATGGCTGGATGCAAGGCTATGACAAGTGGTATAGTGCCATGTGGAATAAGTCGGCTTACGACTTCAGTCTTCCTCCTACCAACACCCCCGAAGGCAGACAAGCACTCAAGGAATGGCTCTATAATCATAGTGGAGATGAGACGATGCACGGAGGCGGCGTTGCTGGTATTGGCGTGGCTGCTTACGGCACTTGGGCTGCTATTCCCAACTCCGCAGCCAACAAAGCTGCCGGTGTGGTAGGCATGAAGTATGTGAAGGCGTGGGGCGATACTTTCAATCATGCTCTTACCGTCTGCGGATATGACGACCGCATTGAGTTCGACCTTGACGGAGACGGCATTGTCGGAGAGGTTGAAGAAGATGAAGTAGGAGCCTGGATTATTGCCAACTCTTGGGGCGATGGTTGGGAAAACAAGGGCTTCATTTACTGCCCTTATAAGTACAGTTTTGCTGTAAATAACGATACATGGACTTGGACTCCAGGTGCTTTTGTCATTCGTCAGGATTATCGTCCCTTGCGCACCATCAAGTTGCTGATGGATTATACACATCGAAGCGAACTCTTGCTCAGTGCCGGCATTGCTGAGAATGTGAATGCCACAAAGCCCGAGAAGACCATTCCCTTCGAGCACTTCCGCTATGCGGGTAACACGCTTGGCGCCGACCCCGCTCCCGAAGTTCCCATGCTTGGCCGTTGGGTTGATGGCATTCATGATGAGCCGATGGAGTTCGGTTACGACCTTACAGACCTCACTTTCTCTGTTGACCGCACCAAGCCTTTGAAGTACTTCTTCATTGTCAAGACCAAGACTGGCGCCATAGGTACGGGCCACATCTACAAGGCCTCCATTATCAACTATGAGATAGAGAATGAAGGCGTGGAGATTCCTTTCGGAGACAAGGATGTCGAGATAAAGAACAGAGGCCGCGAGACTATCATCAGCGTTGTTGTGCCTGGCGAGCAGCTTTATCCTCCCACCAACCTCAGTCTTGAGGATGGCGTTTTGGTATGGTCGGCTCCGCAGGCTTCCAGCCTTACGCTTACGGGCTATCATGTTTACGAAGGCACAAATCTTGTGGCACAATTGCCAGCAAGTCAGACATATTTTACTCCCGATGCAGAAGCCTCCGATGCCTTTACCGTAAGGGCTGTTTATAAGGCAGGACAATACGGACAGGAGTCAGCTCCCTCCAATGCCGTGGTGCTCGACATTCCTCAGCAGGGAGCCAATCTGATTGCCAACATGAACGAGGGCAGCATCGTCATACCGAATGCCATCTCCGAGATGCTTGGCCAAGCCACGATAGAGTTCTGGATGCGCAACGACCAGAATGTCAACTACACCCATCAGGTAGGCCCAGGTTGGGGTAAGTTCCTCTTCCACAACAGCAGCAACGGCACGCTTTCCGTGGGGTGGGATAGTGGTGGCACAAACCGACTGAATGTCAACGGCGTCTTCACTACTCTGGGCAAATGGAATCACATCGCCATTGTAATAAACGGCAGCGTGCTCACACTTTACGTCAACGGCGTGAAGAAGGGGACCATTACTTCTACTACATTCTCGGGCCTTGTTGCTTTTGGCGACCTTCAGTTCGGTCGTACTTCAGACTCCAACCAATGGTGGCTAGGTGGCTTGGACGAGATACGTGTCTGGAAGACTGCCCGCACCCAAGCAGAGGTAAGGAACAATATGCGCCTCCGCATTGCTGCACCCGCCTTGCAGCCCGATTTGCTTGTCTATTTGCCTATGGATACCATAGTTGTAGATGGCGAAACCAAGTTGCGCGAGTATGTGAGCGGCAAGCACGCCTACTTCCGCGCTATCGGAACACATGAAGTCGTGGAGGACGAGAGCCCTCTCACCGGCACTCAGACGTCGCCTTCGCTCACCATTTCCGAAGAAAGTGGTACACATCTGGCAGGCATTCCTTTCCACCTCACAGCAAAGACTTTGCTCAGTGTGACCGATTGGACTTGGACGGTAATGGTCAATGGTCAATCTTCAATGTTCAATGGCATGAGTCCGACCTTCTGCTTTGCCGAGGCAGGCACCTATACGGTTAATTGTACTGCTACTTATGTTGACGGAAGCACGCTTTCTGCCGAGAAGGAGATTGTTGTCAGCGATGGAGAAGCTCCCGTGGCAGCTTTCGAAGTGCTCAACGACACCCTGCCTGCAGGCGACCGCTTCAGTTTCGTCAACCATAGCGAAGGCTCGGGATGCACCTATCTGTGGAGCATGCCAGGAGCCGAAATAGAGCAGTTGAGCGGCACCAATGCTACGGCTCTCTATCCTACGACGGGAACCTTCGAGGTGACACTTACGGCCACCAATCCTTATGGCTCCAGCAGCGTGACGAAACAGGTTTGTGTGCGCGAGTCTGCCCCAAGTGCCCGCTTCGATGTCTCCTCAACAGCTATCATGCTGGGCGAAGGCGTTCAGCTTACCGACAACAGTCGATATAGCCCGCTCTCATGGCATTGGGAGTTGAACAACGGCTGTCGCATCTATACGGTGGACGAGCAGTCGCCTTTCGTAGTTCCTACGGCTCCGGGCATCTACGATGTCAGCCTGTATGTCACGAATGCTTTGGGCGAGAACTCGCTTACACAAAAGCGCTACCTTATCGTCAGCAACGACGACCCGCTCTCCTGCCTCAACTTCACTGGCGTTGAGAGTTTGCAGCTTTCCTGCCCCTTCACGGAGACTCAGAAGAAGCTCACCCTCGACTGGTGGATGCGTCCCTCGCAGTATCAGGGCTGCATGAGTCTCTCCTCTTCGCAGGGCGACCTCTCTACGTCTGTCGACAACAAGGGCATGCTCAGCATAAAGTTGGGCACCCGCACGGCACAGTCTTCCGAAGGGTTCATCATCATCGACGAATGGCACCACTATGCCGTGACCTACAGCTCGGGCACAGTCAAGTTCTATCGCGACGGACTGCTCGTGGGTACCTCGACTTCCAAACTCGCCACAAGCTTCCCAGCCCTTGAGACAATCACCCTGAACGAGGGCTTCAAAGGGCAGATAGACGAGGTTCGGCTCTGGGGCTCAGTATTTACCGAGGAGATGATAAATGCCTACTGCAACCAGCATATCGAAAATGTTGCGGAGGCAGAGGCCACAGACAACCTCTTGCTCTATTACGACTTCAATCAGAGTGGCGGCAATGTCGAAGACCGCACTTCTGGCAGCAACAATGCCCAGCGCATAGGCTTCGGACCTGACGGCGACGCCTGGAACTCCGCTCTCGGAGTCTTCACGCTCGACACAGGGGCTCTTATGCATGGCGACATCTCCTCCCAGTATCTTACTAACTACAAGAACCCCTATCTGACGGCCAGCGGTACTGTCAATAGCAACAACAGCAGTCGTTTCCTGAAGCTTCAGATGCGCACCAGCCGTTCCAAGTGGCAGGATGCCAATGCCATCGTCAAGAACGGCATCACAACAGGCGCGCACATCGATACAAGCCACCACAGCGACATCCAGTTCGAGACGCAATGGAGCGGCTTTGCCACGCCACTGCTCGACTATCGCTTGTGGCAAGCCGTCACCCTTCCCGCAGGCAGATACCAGTTCAGCATCACGCCTGGCGACGTTGACGACATGCAGAGCAGCCGTCTCGTGGCTTGCGAAGGCAGCACGATGGTGAGCGATGCCGATTGCGAGGAACAGGCTCTGGCATGGTGTCCGCTTGCAAGTGGTAGCATCAGCTTCTCGCTCGAGGAAGAGACGGAAGTTTCTCTCGGCATCATCGTCAATCTGACAGGCCAGAGCAGCTTCGGCATCAACGCCTTCAAGCTCGAGGGTGTCACCATTGAGCCACTCGAGCCAGAAGACCCCACGGGAATCAATGAAGTTAACGAAAACGATAACCTTAACGTTAACAAGGGCGTTTACGACCTCTCCGGCCGCAAGGTCCAGACCCCAAGGCAGGGAATTTATATTCAAGACGGACGCAAGGTCTTGATTAAGTGAGAGCAGAGTAATGCTTGTATTACTATGCCGAGCGGGAAAGAGCTCGACGAAGTCAAGATGCTCGTTAAGTAACTCGGTTAGAGTTTAGCGTTTTAGCGAAAAAAACGGCCCTCGCCAATCAACAGGCGGGGGCTGTTTTTCGTTTGTCGTTTTTCGTTTGAAGTTTAAAGTTTATTGTTTACGGTTTAGCGGTTTATGTGTTTTTCTCTCGTGTGGCGTGAGCAATCGAAACTTGTTAAATTGCGCACTTTAACTCGTTAAGATTGGATTCGTCACTGGTCATCCGGATTGACACTGCAAAGGTACGACGGTTTTATTGCGGTCTACGAATTTTTGAGCAACTTTTTTACATGTTTTTCAAAAAAAATATCTATAAGGTTCACGTGCGCGCGGAGGTAATATATTTTGTCGTGAAAATTCCATTTCCGAGCGGGGGCGCAGTCATTAAGTCATTAAGTCATTAGTCATTAAGGACGAAATGAATGCGCAAAAATTTTTATATATA
>JAFYNL010000026.1 GCA_017548075.1 Bacteroidaceae bacterium
CATCTTACCACTGTTGGTAGAAGTGGAGATGTCGCTGTAGTCCTCATTTCCTTCTGCATCGAAGTGCTTGATAGCAGGCAGTTCGGCAGACGGAGTGGAACGATACTGGATGTACCAGAGACCACCCTGACCATCTTCGTGGATACCTACATGACCCGGAGCAATGGTGTAAACACCATCGAGAGCAGTAATGTAACCAGAAGGAGCAGCAGTCCATTCAGTAGCAGTGCCGAGGTTGTAGAATGCACAGTTGTAGTCGGTAGTGTTGTACTCACCGTTACTACGCTGAGCTCCAAGAACATACAACTTCAGAGCATCGCCTTCACCTTCAACGGCAAGGCCGACAGCCATACGGTTCTGCTCATCGTCGCCAACATAGGTAATACCTGTTGCTTCGTCGAGTTCACCACCTGTGAAGACAGGCTTCCAAGGTTCGTTGAGGTCATCAGGATTGATTTCCCAAACAGAGCTGTTGCTTGTACCGGAAGCACGGCCAACGAAGAGACGACCGTCCTTAGAGAAGCGAACATCCTTCAAGTCGAACTGATAGTCTCCGGAGATTGTGATAGGAGTTTCCTCTACAATGTTGAGACCACCATAGTAAGAGCCTACGGGCTCAAAGCCTGCATCGAATGCGAAGAGAGCACCAGGAGTGCCTGTTGAGAACATGCCTGCAGGATCTTCTGTAGGACGAGATTCGGTGATGAGTACCTGACCAAAGCCCTTGCTTGCAGGATTGTTGTTAACTGTCAATCCATAAGCCGAATTGAACTTATAGCTATCGCCAATCTTACGAGCATCAAGAGAGCCTTTGCCCTTAACCTCTACCTCATAGTTCAAAGCGGTAGGATCAGCACCAAGTTCGCTTGCAGGAACAGTCACACTGTAAGAACCAGCATTGAGTTCACCTTCAACAGCCTTAGTGACACCGTTGCTGAACTTAACCTCTGCAGATTCTGCCTCTGCATTGAGCTTGAAGGTTACAACAACTTTGTCGCCAACCAGTCTAGCATCAAGATCGTATGCAAATGCATTCAGCTGAGGATTCGGTTTGTCGTTGATGTACTGGCCACCATAGAAGTAAACCACATCATCACCAAACAGATGAGGAGTTGCATCGGTGCCAATGGTCTGATACCAAGCAACGTTCTCACTTTGACTACCATTCAATCTGTAAGTAATTTCACCGCTTGCCAACTGTTCAGGTGTAACAAGCGTGCCGCCCGAACCGCCGAATGTTTGCGTTACAAAGACATTGGTTACGGTAGAGCCGTTACGCGAGATGGTGTTGGAACCATCGTCACTTACACTTACGTAGTCATTCATGATCAGCGTGTTCTTAACCTGAGGTGAGCTGTTAGCCCAACCGCAGACACCGCCTACACAAGTAGTGGTGACACCCTCAGCGCTGTAGAACTGGCAGTGTACAAGGCAGTTGCTGATAACCTCGTCTGTACTTCCGCCGATACCTACAACGCCACCATGCGTACCATCACCATCGATAGAAGAGTGGATGGCAACAGCAATGTCGCAGTTGTCAACCGTAGAGCCTTCAGACATCCAGCGGGTAACACCGCCCATGAACTTAATACCGCCGTAGTATTCACCGGTCAGCTTCAGGTTCTTCACCGTAGCTTTCTTCAGTTCGTAGAACAGTGTAGCAGGATCATCAGTAGACATGAAGTCGGTGCTTACAAAGACATTCTTAAGGGCATGACCCTGACCGTCGAAGACACCGCTTGTCCAGATGTGTCCAGAAAGGCCAATAGGCTGCATTGCAATGCCTGTCATGTCGATGTCAGCCACCATCTTAGCCTTTGCGGTATTGTCGAGATTGTTGACAACAGCACGGAAAGCTGCAAGATGCTTAGGAGTGGAGAGGAGGTAGTAGCCACTCTCGTCCTGTTCAGGAACGATATCTGCAAGAACTTCAGTCTTCAAAGGCTCCATATTCAAAGCTTCTTCCGTAGAATATGTACCTTCATAGTATGCGTCCAGAAGATCACCAGAAACTTCATAGAGAGCTTCTGTCTCATCAAAGCTGAATACTGTTAATGGTTGATCGTCAGCATCTAACTTCTCAACCCAATTTCCTTCTTCGTCCTTCTCAACCAAAGAAAGGTTGCCGGTTGCGATAGTTTCAGCACCAATAGCAGTATTGTAGAGTTTCACGTAAGCCTGCTTACCTTCGTAGATACGCTGGAAGATGTCGGAGAACTCTTGTGCAAGAGCATACTTAGCTTCGTCGGTTGTTGCTTCTAAAATCTTGCCCTGTGCTGCCTCGAGTTCTGCCTTCAGAGCTGCGGGGAAGTTAGGACCTGCTGCAGCAACATCTTCGTCATAAGTGTAATCCATGATGGTCTGAGCGCGTGCCCCCATGTTCTCAAGAACCGTGTTAAGAGCATCTTCAGCACTTTCACCACAGTAAGTCACCTTAAGGGGACCCCAACCAGTCCAGTCGTTGCTGTACTTTGTGCCTGGGTTCTTGATACCAATGGTGAGTTTGCTATCCTCGCCTACCTTTGCGATAGTGTAAGCCTGATAACGGTTAACCGCTGCTGCAATTGCCATACCTGTCTCACCATGAACAGCATAACCGATAATCTCAGAACCATTATCATCGTTGGTAGAGAAGCCATCCTCATAGACAGCGAGGTCATAAGCACTCTTAATAGTCAGATTGCAGTTCACGCCATCTTCAGCCTCATCAACAGGCACCATGTCCTCGATGACTGTGGGGAAGTAGTTGAAGACACCATTAGCATAAATACCTGCAGCATAGTTGGTGCTGTAGCGGTTGTTGCTGGGACGGAAGGCACCGTTGATACCTACGAGATAGTAACCGGGCTTCATGCCTTCGACAGTCTGGTACTGGTCGCCAGTTACATTCCAAGCTTCAACGCCAGTAACATACTTACCGGTCTCGTCCTGTATCTTGTTAATGCTGTAGCCTGTGCTCCAGCCTCCAGTCCAATTCTCTTTCTGCTTGCTGAAATCGCTGTTAGGAATCAAGCTGCTGATATCGGTGCCAGGAGCATAATCCTCTGCAATAGCATCGGCAAGCCACTTGGTGACACGCTCCGTCTCTGCCTTGATTTCATCAGCAGTTGCGGTGTGCTCTTCAACGATGTATGCGTAAGTACCGAGAGGATTCTCGTCGCTGGGTTCGTCACTCTCTGAGAGATAATACTCGAGAGATGCACGAAGGTCACCTGCAAAGTCGTCATGAGACTCAAGATAAGCCTTAACTTCTTCGCACTTTGTGATGTAAGCCTGATAAGCTGCAGCATTTGACGCAACTTCAGACTTCTTGGCATTGACAGCGTCGACAGCATCAGCTAACTCAAGGACACTTGAGGATTCTGTCAAATCCTCGAGTAATGCCTTGTATTCGTCAAGCACTGACTGAGTAGCAATGGTTTCTTCAACAGCTTCTTCCTCATATTCCTTAATAGCAGTTGCCACTTCTGCAAGGTCTGCTTCGTTAGCTACAGAGAAGTACTGGTCTGCAGCGAAGATGACGGTACCATGAGAGGGATCGGGGAAAGGATAATTGTCCACGCCGATGTCCTGATACCAGTAACCTGTGCGGAACTGGCTTCCGTTAGCTCTCCAAGCGAGGGCACCGCTTACGAAATCATCATCGCTGACGGTGGGAACCTGTGTACCATACTTGGCATAGCAGTTGGTGATGGTAGCACTGCTGTAGCGGGCGAAGTAGCGGTCATCGCTTTCGGTACCTTCAACAGAACCTACAGCATAGCAGTTGGTTACCTCAGCATAGCTACCGAGCCAACCAGAGAATGAACCATTCTCCTTCGGACCATAGACGTTGCCGACCATACCACTGTTGTTGATAGTAACGTGGCAGGTAGAGCTCATCACGCAGCCGAATACACCAGAAGCATTGGGACCGCCATTGGCTGTAACGTCGCCGCACATCATAAGACCACTGATGTTAACATGACCTGCCCAAGGAGCTGTCATACCGACAATGCCGATATAACCGCGACCGAGGAGAGAGCAAGTCTCGTCGAGCACTACATTCTTAATATATACGCCTTCTGCTGCGCGAGCGTCAGCATCGCTGATGCCACCGAAACCGGCAGAGGGCAAGCTGTTCATAACAGCCACGAGACCTACACCATTGGTATTTGGTTTATCGACAACAAGGTTGCTGATGGTATGGTATTGACCATCGAAGTTGCCATAGAAGGGAGCACCTTCTGTGCCGACATCGGCCCAACGTTCGCTGTAACCTTCCATGTCGATGTCATCGGTAAGTTTAGCGCTAGCATCGAGATGCCTTGATGCATAGTGTGACCACCAAAGGAGTTCTGCACCATTGCTGATTTCGAACCATCCGTCAACAGGAGTCAGGAAGTCTTCCTGCAAACCACCGCACACAGTACAGAAACCTTCATCATATTGATGAGGAGGTATCGTTGTAGTATTTGGAGTGTTGCTGTAAGTTGTCTCACCTATTGGTTGACCATCGCAACGATAACTTGATGCAGAAGCATAGACGAGTGCGCCGTCCTTTACAATAGGATATGGGAAGAGGTCTTCACCAATCTTCTGATAGAAGCGCTCTACGCCGCCTTCGTTGCCGTTCAGGGCGTATGCAAGGGCACCACTTTCGATATCATCATGATTCTCAATCAATGTGGCCTTTTCCTCATCCTCATAGCCATACTCGTTAGCATAATAAACATTGGTACAAGTAATGTTGCCCGGGTTACGAGAGAGGGTCTTTGAGTCGCCTATTGCACCATTCAGTGAGCCAATGAAAGCACAGTTGGTGTAGTAGGTCTGAGCTGAAGACCAGCCGCAGAAGCCGGCGAGACACTCCGTGGTTTCCGGATTACCGTTGATGTTACCTGCATAGATGGTGTTCTCCACCTGTGTCTTGCTCTCTACAATACCAATCAGACCACCCGTAGTGTTGTCACCAGGATGGGTTGTGTTGATTTCGATGTCGGAGAAGACGTTGATAATGTTCACGCGGTCACGATAGGTCTGACCAGCCACGGAACCTGCATATTGTCCGCTGGTTTCGAATGTACCGTGCATGATAACGTTCTCGAACCTTCTACCTGCAAATTTGGGGAAGAGTGCAACATTGTTGCCCGTCATTTCGGTCATCTCGATGGTAAGGGTATGCCCGTCACCATTAAAGTTACCGTCGAACCAGTTGCTGGTGTTGAAGATGTAACGTCCGGGCTCGGCTTTGTACTCTAAGTCGTTTGCCAACTTAATGCTGAAGCGTGCACCATTCGTAATACGGTTCCAACCTTCGGCCAAATCGATGTCCTCTGGAGTCCTGATGAGGTAGTAGCCGTCCTTCATGTCACGCTCGAGAGCGTCAATTTTGAAGCAGCCACAAACCTTACAGATGCCGAACTTGTCGAAGTCGTGTGCTGTGGCCTGAACTGTTCCTTCGTTGGAGAAGGTCAACTCGCCTTCGCTCTTACCATCACAATCGGTAACTGCAGATGCATAGACCTGACCTGTGCCGAATGCTGCGGGAACGGGGAACGGATCTGTGCCAATCCGCTGAACCCAGTTGATCTTACTCTGGTCGGTGTTCAGCTGATAGCAGATACGGCCATCGGCAAGATCGTCATAAGGAACGATGGTCACGCACTTGGTGTTGCCCCATGCATTGGTAGCATAGTTGTTTGTGCTGGCACCACTGGGACGATTGCCATAGATGTCCTGAAGATAGCTGTCCATGTTAACGACTTGCAGGTTGCCATCGTTACGTCCGATGGTTCCACTGCCGCCGTTGCTGAGGTCGAGGTTGCTGCCGTCGTTGATGACGAGACAGTTGATGACGTTGGTACGTCCGTCGCACCAGCCAACGATACCGCCGCTGTTCTGGGTGGTTGCGCCATTGATGGTGAACTTTGCCAGACAGTTCTCGATCATTGAACCTTGATAAGCTACACCAACAACGCCACCATGGGTAGCATCGCCTGCCATGGAACTGACCACATTGACATCAATGTAGCAACCCTTGATGGTACCTGCGCTCCAAGCTGCGATACCACTGGCATACTTCTTCTCCGAAGTAATGGTACCCTGAACCTTCAGGTTCTTGATGAGGGCATTGTCGCCGACGTTGCGGAAAATCGCAGTACCGTCGGTTTCTCCCGAGAAGGTGTTAATCTTGATGGTGTGACCTTGACCGTCGAAGCAACCCTGATAGTCGAGTCCGGCTCGACCAATCATGGTGCCGTCGCTACCCTTATCAATGTCGGCAGTCAAAACCGCATTGAGATAGGGCTGGCCCTCACCACCATTCACGAGTTCTGCAAAGGCAATGAAGTCCTCTGCTGTACCAATCTGATAGACGCCGTCCACTTCTGAGAGCGCCCATGCAACTGTGCTGACCACACTAAGCATGGCAGCCAAACACAGATTCAGTAGTCTTCTACTCATAAATGTTGATTTTGGTTAATAAATAATGTTAATTACTGTTTGTTTTACCTAATTTTCATGCATATTGTCTAGCAAATTAAGCATTTTTTTTGATTTGTTCCAAAACTTATAGGAACATTTTTCAAATTTAAACGTCTTTTTGCCAAAAAAGTATAAGATTACGCTCCCCTATACATTATTATAATATGAAAAGGGAGAGAAAAAAGAGAGCGAAGACAAGGATGACGAGAGTTACAGAAAAACACGGCTAGTTACGTTGGCAATCATAACACGTTAAGTTGGCAAACATAACACGTTAAGTTTGGCATCGTAACACGTTAAGTTTACAAACTACCTTAAGGTTGTTGGCAAAGTACCTTAAGGTTGTTGGCAAAGTAGGCACGTCTAGTTTGCCAATTAGGTACGCCTAGTTTATCAACTAGACACGTTGCATAAGAAAAGCCCCCTGCAGAACTTGTCCGCAGAGGGCTTCGATTATGTCTAGTTCGCTAGGTCAACTAGCTCAACTAGTTCTGGACTTTCTTACTGTGCTGCCATGAGGTTCAGGACTGCAACGAAGTCGGCAATAGTAACGTCACCATCACCATTCACGTCTGCATTACCTGGAACAGTCTGACCAGCCATTGCATTCAGAACAGCTACGCCGTCGGCAATAGTAATCTGACCATCACCATTCACATCACCCTTCATGCCCTTGCCGATGCCGTTACCAGGAGTAACAACAACCTTAGGCATGCCAGGAACTGTGTAGCGGCTGAACGTCTCAGTGCCACCGGAAGCAACATAGAGGTTGTTAGCCCAGTCGAATGCGAAGCTTGAAATGCTGCTTTCCCTAACAGCGAGAGTTTGCTTCGGGTTCAGGAAGATCTTGCCATTCTCCATAGGAACGTAGTTGCACTCGTAGATGACAATCTTGCCGCTGCCGTTTGGCATAGCGATGTAGTTGCCGTCGGGAGTTACAACAACCTTGCCACCACCTGTGTTAAGTGTGATGTTGCTGTAGTCCTCATTGCCTTCAGCATCGAAGTGCTTGATGGCAGGACGTTCAGCAGATGCTGTAACAGACTGGATGAACCAGAGGCCACCCTGACCGTCAGCACAGATACCAACGTGGCTCGGCTGATATGTATAGACGCCATCGAGACCTGCAACATAACCAGAAGGAGCAGCAGTCCATTCGGTAGCAGTACCGAGGTTGTAGAATGCGCAGTTGAAGTCGGTAGTGTTTGCATTACCATCGCTGAGCTGTCCACCCAGTACATACATCTTCAGGGCTTCGCCCTTACCTTCGAATGCCAAGCCAATAGCCATACGGTTCTGCTCGTCGTCGCCAACATAAGTGATACCTGTAGCTTCGTCGAGTTCACCACCTGTAAAGACAGGCTTCCAAGGTTCGTTGAGGTCTTCAGGATTGATCTCCCAAACAGAGCTGTTGCTTGTACCAGAAGCACGAGCTACGAAGAGACGTCCGTCTGGTGAGAACTGGAGATCCTTCATGTCATACTTGAGACCATTGGAAATAACGAGAGCTGAACCATCCACAATCTCCTGTGGGATAGGCAGATCACCATAGAAGCCGGGAGTGCCGTCAGCAGCATTGATAGGCTTGAAGTCCTGATCGTATGCGAAGAGAGCACCAGACTTTTCTGTGGAGATATAACCAGCAGGATATTGTGTTGCCCATGTCTCTGCAATCATTACCTGGCCGAAGCCCTTGCTTGCAGGATTGTTGTTGACTGCCATTCCGTAAGGAGCCCATACCTTATATACGTCACCTATGCGGAGAACATCAAGAGAACCCTTACCTGTAACAGCAATCTTGAAGTTGAGAGCTGCAGGATTCTCACCAAGGTTGCTTGCATCAACGGTTATGCTCTGTGCTCCAGGAGCGAAGTCATCTCCTTCTGCATCGGCACTGTAAACCAAAGTCTCACCATCGTAGAATTCAACCTTAACGGCTTCAGCCTCTGCATTGAGCTTGAAGTTCACAACAACCTTGTCGCCACCTAAGCTAGCATCGAGGTCGTATGCAAATGCATTGAGCTGAGGATTCGGCTTGTCGTTAGTGTACTGACCAGCATAGTAGTAAACCACATCACCACCAAACAGATGAGGAGTTTCTTCAACACCAAGTGTCTGGAACCAGTGAGCGTCGTCACCAGTCTGGTCGTTCAGCTTCCAACAAATCTCACCGCTTGCCAACTGCTCTGCTGTTGCAGGCGAGGATATCTTTGTATCATTTTCACGGAAGAACTGAGGATATACATAGACATTGGTCGGACTACATGCTGCACCACGACTAATAGTGCGGGAGTTGTCACCATCTACACCTACATTCTCGTACTGAGAGAGAATCAACGTGTTCTGAATCTTAAGAGATGCATCTGCCCAACCTGCAACACCGCCAAAGTACCAGTGTGGGTTGTCACCCTCACCAATAACGTGAGTATTGACGAGACAGTTGCTGATAAGGCTGTTAGCACTGCCGTTGCGACCAATCAAGCCACCAGAAGAGGTATCGCCTGAAAGGTTGGGAGCAAGATACAAGGTAGCTTCAACCTCGACATTGTCGACGGTTGACTTGCCGGACATCCATCGTGTGAGAGGACCTGTGAACTGATGGCTGGTGTGGAACTCACCAGTCAGCTTGAAGTTCTTGGCGGTTGCGTTCTGCAACTCATAGAACAGAGTTGCAGGCTCTGCATACTCACCCGAAGGAATATTGGCGTCATCAATATAAACATTGGTAAGCGCATGACCTTGACCGTCGAACTCGCCAGCAAAGATATGCACACCACCTTCACCTCTGTTATGACCGATTGGCAACATAGCAATGCCTGCCATATCGATATCAGCGATGAGTTTACCCTTGGCATATTTATCGATGTCACTTGCAATTGCACGGTAAGCAACAAACTGGTTGACAGTGCCAATGAGATAGTAGCCCTTCTCATCTTGTGCTGGCAAAAGATCCTTTAATTCTGGAACGTCCAGAACTGCAGGATTCAGAGCTTCCTCTAAGCTATATGAACCTTCTCCATATGCTCTGTAAATTGCATCACATGCATCATCAATAGCATCAAGAGAGTTGTCTAATACACAATCTCCTGTTTCGAACCATTCACCACTTTCTTCATCCTTCTCAACATAAGCCAAATTGCCAGTTGATGACAGGAGTTCCAAGAGGGTTGCCTTGTTGTACATAGCGATGTAAGCCTGCTTGGCTTCATAGATGCGCTGGAAGATATCGGAGAAGGTTGCAACAAGAGCAGCCTTGTCTTCTACTGTAGCGGCACCTGCAACTGCATCAAGAGCAGCCTGGAGTTCTTCCTTCATAGAAGCAGGGAAGTTAGGACCTGCAGCTGGATCAGTTGCATCTTCATCCCAAATATAGTCGATGAGAGTCTGAGCACGAGCACTCATGTTCTCGAGAACTGTGCTGAGAGCATCGTCGGCAGCATCACCGCAGTAGGTCAAAGTGAGGGGACCCCAACCAGTCCAGTCACTGCTGTACTGCGTGCCGGGATTCTTAATACCTACAGTAAGTTTACCGTCTTCACCTACATAAGCAATGGTGTAAGCCTGATAACGACCGGCCTTTGCAGCAATTGCCATACCGGTCTCACCATGAACAGCATAACCGAGAAGTTCTGCACCGTTTGCTTCTGCCTGCTCCTCGCTAGTAGAAAGGTTATCATCGTAGATAGCAAGGTCATATGCACTCTTGATAGTCAGGTTACAGTTTACTCCATCTTCAGCCTCATCAACAGGAACCATGTCCTCGATGACTGTTGGGAAGTAGTTGAAGATATCATTAGCATAGACACCTGCAGCATAGTTAGTGCTGTAGCGGTTGTTGCTGGGACGGAAAGCACCATTGATACCTACAAGGTAATAACCGGGCTTCATGTTCTCAAGAGTCTGATACATGTCGCCAGTCCTGTTCCAAGCCTCAACGCCAGTATAGGTCTTGCCTGCATCGTCTTGAGTTGCGCCCCAACCACTACCGAAGCCACCTGTCCAGCTTTCATTCTGCTTGCTGAAGTCAGAGTTGGGAAGCATCTTGCTGATGTCAGAGCCGGCAGCATAGTCGGCAGCAAGAGCATCGGCAAGCCACTTGTCAACACGCTCTGTCTCTGCCTTGATTTCCTCGGCAGTAGCAGTGTGGTTCTCTATGATGTACTCGTAAGAACCAAGAGGATTCTCTTCGCTGGGTTCTTCATTATTACTCTCAGAGAGATAGCTTTCGAGAGATGTACGTAATTCACCAGAGAAGGTGTCGTTAGAAGCAAGGAATGCCTTGACTTCCTCGCACTTGTCGATGTAAGCCTGCCAATCAGCAGCATTTTCATCGACAGCCTGCTTAGCAGCATTCAAAGCGTCGAAAGCAGTAGCAAAATCAGCAATTGTCTCAGCATCTTCCAATGCCTCGATAGCTGCCTCGAGTTCGTCAAGCAGACTCTGGGTTGCGATAACACCCTCATAAGCTTCGCTCTCGTATTCCTTGATTGCAGAAGCAACGCTAGCTATGTCGCTTTCATTGAACAGAGAGAAGTATTGCTCTGCACCATAGATAACTACACCGTGATCACCCCATGGATAAGGATGCGCATCCTCTTCGATTGTCTGATACCATGAAGGCTCCAGGAATTGCTTTTCGTTCAGGTTGTAGCAAAGAGCGCCACTGGCAACGTCCTCAAGCGGAAGAGTAATCGTCAGGCGATCTGCAGCCGTTGGGTTGTAGTGCTGCTGCTTGTTTTGGGCAACGCCTTCGATATCTGCCTCATAGCAGTTGATAACCTTTGCAGAGCCACGAGTGAAGGAGTCGCTCGAGTAGATAGATGCTGATGGCATTTGGCAAGTACTCCAGCAATTCTTAACCACAGAACCGCTGCCGGAGTAACCGCAGATAGCGCCAGACTCGACACCGCCTGTAATTACACCTGATACCCAGCAATTGGTAATCATCATATTCATCGAACCGCCAGAGCAGCAACCGATGATACCTGCTGCGTTACGAGTGCCTACGCCAACCGTACCTTCGAAACCAACGCCCGTGATGTAAATCGTACCACTACCATCGGTGCTACCAATAACACCAGCGTAGTTTCCACTATACAGACTACATGTTTCATCCATAACAAAGTCATGGATGTTGGCGCCATCAATGATCGTAGCAATCAGACCATTATAGTTGTTGTTGTTTTCAAGGACAAAGTTGCTGATGGTATGTCCTTGACCATCGAACTCGCCAGAGAACTGATATACTTGAGCGTAGCGTTCCATGTAGTCGCTCATGTCGATGTCGGCAGTCAGGCGTGCGCATACATCAGGATGTGCAACAGCGTAGTTAGTCCACCATGCAAGTTCTGCACCATTGCTTATCTCGAACCAGCCATCGACGGGAGTTATGAAGTTTTCATCAAACTTACCGCAGTTGACACACCAGCCATCTACAAACTGATGAGGAGGTATAACTGCCTCGCCAGTAGAACTATTGGTGTAGGAGAAACCTTCTCCAATAGGTGTGCCGTCGCAGTTGAATTGACCTGCAGAAGTATAGACGAGACCGCCTTCCTTAGGAATAGGCATAGGCTCTGGGTCTGTGCCAATCACTTGGAAGAAACGCTCCAAACCATTCTGCTTGCCATTCAGGAAGAATGCAAGTTCACCACTGGCAACACCTTCAATATTCGGTGTACGCTCGCCATCATCAGAAACAGTACCGAAATAAGTGTACTTGTCATGATCAGAAACAGCGTTTCCGAAAATAGGATTAAGAACATACACATTCTCCGTGACAACACTGCCCGGGTTACGAGCGATGTTCTGCGAGTTTTCTGTATTAGTGTCAAGCGTCTGGTTACCAGCACCGATGATGTTACCGATCACAGCACAATTGGTGTAAGTGGTCTTTGCTGCAGTCCAACCTGCAAAGCCACCCACGCGTGCGCAATCGGAACCTCCATCCGCACCTGGCAGAGTTAAGGTACCTGCATAGATACAGTTCTCGACGCGTTTTTCCTGGCTACCTGTCCAGCCGAAGAAGCCGCCAGAGGTGTTGTCGCCTACAACAGTAGAGGTGATGTCTACGTCAGAATAGACGTTGCGAATCAAAGCGTTGCGGGCTTCTGCGCAGAGAGAGCCAACTCGTGCTCCGTTTGTCTGGAGTGAGCCATGCAAGATGAGGTTCTCAATGTTACCAGCCATCTCGGGGAACAAACCTGCATAGCCGTCGACTTCGGATATTTCCATGGTGAAAGAGTGGCCCTGACCGTCGAAGTTACCGTCAATCCAGTCTGTGCGGTTGAAAATATATTGTCCAGGTTCTGCGATGTACTCGATGTCGTTCTCCAACTTCATGTTGAGCTTGAAGCCGTTGCACATACGGTTTATACCTTCTGCAACATCAATGTCTTCCTTACTCTTCAGGAGGACTGCTCTGTCCTTCTGGTCGAACTTAGTAGGATCATCGGTTTCGAAGTAATGGAAATTGAAGCAGCCACACTTGGTGCAGATTCCATACTTGTCGAAAGTGTGCGGAGTGGCCTGAGCAGTTCCGCTGTTTGAGAAGGTCAGTTCACCTTCGCTCTTACCGTCACAATCGGTAGCAGCAGAAGCATAGACCCGACCTGTGCCGAATGCTGCGGGAACGGGGAAGGCATCTGTACCAATCCTCTGTACCCAACCAATACGGCTCTGGTCGTTGTTCAGTTGATAGCAGATACGGCCATCAGCCAAGTCCTCATATGCCACAACGGTTGTAGCTACATTGTCGCCCCACTGCTGGGTGACGTAGTTGTTGTAGCAAGCGCCCATTCCTTTGCCGCTATCACGGTAGCCATAAGGGTCTGCATTGTACGTCTCGACATCAATGGCATTTACTCTGCTGTCGTTACGGGCAATGTTGCGGCTAAGACCGGTGGAAAGGTCAAAAGCACTCTCGTCACTGAGAACAAGACAGTTCATAATGTTGACAGGGTTCTCTGCCCAACCAACGACACCACCGCAGTTCTGGGTGGTCTCACCTACGATGGCAGTCTGTACAAGACAGTTCTCAACGATTGTACCGCTGTAGCCAACAGCAACGATACCGCCGTGGGTGGCATCACCTGGCATTGAACTGTTAATCTTGACATCTGCCCAGCAGTTGCGGACAGTACCTCTACCCCTGCCGACGATACCAGCGGCAAACTTGCTAGCCGTTGTAATGGTACCCTCAACCTTCAGGTTCTGGATGACGGCACGCCAACCGATGTAGCGGAAGATGCCGGCATCACCTGCCTCGGGGAACAAGTTGATTTTGATGGTGTGTCCCTGACCGTCGAAAGTACCGTCATAGCGTTTGCCCTGTTGGTCGGCAACGCCAATCATCGTACCATCAACGCCAGTGTCTATGTCGCTTGTCAGCACGGCACAGGCATTGACTTCACCACCATTCACGAGTGCAGCAAACTCTTCCCAGTCTGCTGCAGAACCAATCTGATAGACTCCATTCACTTCAGAAAGAGCCCATGCAACTGTGGAGACCATGCTTAACAGCACAGCCAAACACAGATTCAGTAGTTTTTTACTCATAGAATGATTTGTTTGGTTAATAAATAAGGTTAATTACTGGTTTTTCTTTTGTTATTTATGCGTATTGCCTAGCAAAGATAGAGTTTTTTCTTTTTGCTTCAAAACTTTTTAACACTTTTCTTTGCTCTAAAGACTTTTTTGTGAAAAAAGTATAAGAAAGGGAAAAACCATACAAATAACAGTAAAGAAAAGGAAGGAAAAAGATGAAGAAAGCCATTCGGCACTAAGCAAAAAAAAAGTTCGCTAGTGAAGTCGGTCAACTTCACACGTGAACTTTGCCAACAACACACGTGAAGTTTGCCATTTTCACGTGTGAAGTTTGCCAACGACACACGTGAAGTTTGCCAACGACACTGGGGTTGTTTTTAAGGGAGGAACGCTGAGATGTCCTGACCAAAGTGTGCAAGTTCGCGAACAACCGAACTGCTGAGGCTTGCGAACTGTGGTGAAGCAGGAAGGAGAACTATCTCAATGCCCGTAAGTTGCTTGTTTACATCGGCCATTTGCAACTCGTATTCGAAGTCCGCAACGGTTCGAACGCCTCGAACAATCGCGTTGACGCCTTTCTCTTTGGCAAATTCGACAGTAAGTCCAGTATAGCTCTCCACCTTTACTCGCGGTTCGTCGGCATAGATTTTACGTATCTTTTCGACTCTCTCCTTTACTGGCATCCATCCAGGCTTCTGCTCGTTATAGCCGACGGCCACAATGATTTCGTCGAAAAGAGCAAGTGCTCTCGTCACAATATCTGCGTGACCTTTAGTAAAAGGATCAAACGAACCAGGGAAAAGAGCGAGCCTACGAAGCATTATACGGCCTCCATTTCTTCTTCCGCCAAGTCTTCCTCGATGACAAGATTATCGATGATGAAGTTCTGACGCTCCATTGTATTGTCTCCCATATAGAAGTTCAGGAGCTCGGCAACCTGGTCGGATTTGTGCAACATAACTTGGTCGAGACGAATATCAGGACCTATGAAGTTGCGGAACTCCTCAGGACTGATTTCGCCGAGACCTTTGAATCGAGTTATTTCGGGCTCTGGTCCGAGGTCGTCAATCGCTTGTTGACGCTCGTCTTCAGAGTAGCAATACTGCGTCACGAAGTCTTTCGAGAGGCTGAGATGACGGGGGCGTTTGCCATCGCTGAACGAAGAATTTTCCTCCGAATTGTCCCTTGCCGCAAGTTCCTCCTCGATGGCACTGACTTTGGCTTTGCCTATCTTTGTCTTTTTCCCACGAACGCGGAACAAAGGCGTCTGCAAGATGAAGACGTGACCCTTCTTTACGAGTTCGGGGAAGAACTTGAGGAAGAAGGTGAGCATCAAGAGACGAATGTGCATTCCGTCATCATCGGCATCGGTTGCAACTATGACTTTGTTGTAACGAAGACCGTCGAGTCCGTCCTCAATGTTGAGTGCGGCTTGCAGAAGATTGAACTCTTCGTTCTCATACACCACTTTCTTTGTGAGTTTGTAGCAATTGAGTGGCTTTCCTCGAAGACTGAAAACGGCTTGAGTATTCACGTCGCGACTCTTTGTGATACTGCCGCTTGCAGAGTCACCCTCAGTAATGAAGATGCAACTTTCCTCTTGAAGTTCGCCTTTGGTATCAGTCAAATGCACTCTGCAATCGCGAAGTTTTCGGTTGTGCAGGTTGGCCTTCTTGGACATTTCGCGAGCTTTCTTCGCTATTCCGGCCATTTCTTTGCGCAACTTTTCGCTTTCGGCAACCTTCTGAAGGATAATATCTGCGACATCTATATTCTTGTGAAGATAGTTGTCAACCTGCTCTTTCACGAAGTCGCCAATAAACTTATCGACTGAGATGCCACCATTCGGTTCCGTAGTTGTGCTGCCGAGTTTGACCTTAGTCTGGCTCTCGAACATCGGTTCCTGTATGTTTATGCTGATGGCACCCACGATACCATTACGGATGTCGGCATATTCGTAGTTCTTTCCGCTGTAGTCCTTGATGACTTCTGCTATGTACTTCTTGAAAGCGGCCTGATGCGTTCCGCCAAGAGTGGTGTTCTGTCCGTTAACGAAAGAGTAGTATTCTTCGCCGTTTTGCTTGGTGTGGGTGAACGCTATCTCGATGTCTTCGCCACGAAGATGCACAATTGGATAGAGCGGTTCGTAGTCCATTCTGTCCGAAAGCAAGTCGCTGAGTCCGTCGCGAGAAACGATGCGACGGCCATTGAACATGATTGTGAGACCAGTATTGAGATAGGTATAGTTGCGAAGCATCGTTTCTACAAACTCTCCTCGAAACGCATAATGCTTGAAGAGAGAAGCGTCTGGCTCGAAGAAGACTGCAGTTCCGTTCTCTTCCTGAGTGGCTTCAGTTGTGTCGCTCTCCAGAATACCTTTGCTGAAGACTGCCTTACGAGACTCTCCATCGCGAAAACTTTGGACTTCGAAACGAGAGCTCAAAGCATTCACAGCCTTGAGTCCGACACCATTCAAACCAACACTTTTCTGGAACGCTTTACTATCATATTTGCCACCAGTATTGAGCATCGAGACGGCTTCTACAAGCTTTCCGAGAGGAATGCCTCGTCCATAGTCGCGAATAGAAACGCGAAGGTTTTCCTCTATGTCAACCTCTATTCGTTTGCCGGCACCCATCTTGAACTCATCGATACTGTTGTCGATGACCTCTTTCAATAAGACATAGATGCCGTCCTCTGCCTGCGAACCATCACTAAGACGCCCGATATACATACCGGGACGCGTTCTGATGTGCTCCATATCGGAGAGGTGTCGTATATTGTCTTCGCTATATTGAGCTGAAATCATAGTCTTATAGTTCCTTTGCAAATACTGCTCGACGTTTATGGATGCAGCAATCGAGGTTCTTCCATTGCATTTGTCCTGCCAGATTGTCTTCGAGCTGAGGATGTGTCTCTGCCCATTCGAAGCCGTGCTCTATGCCGAAAGGAATCATCTTGGCAAAGAAGAGGGCATTCGCTCCCTTTTCCTGATACTCGGGCAATACGCCTATCAGGAGCATATCGAGTATCTGATGGTTCTTCTTTATCCAGAGTTCTTTGGCGAGATGCCACCATCCGAAGGGGAAGAACTTGCCCTTTGCCTTCTGAACTGCGCGGCTGAGGCTGGGCATACAAACGCCTACACCTATGATTTCGCCTTCCTTATTCTCTGCTGCAGACAGGTAATTATGGTCGAGCATCTGCAGGAAGCGGTCTGCATACCAACGCATCTGTTCCTCATCAAGCTCGCTATATCCGTAGAGATCGGCATAGGCTTTGTTGATTACACCCAGCATTTTCTCCACATATCCGCCTTTGCGAATCTCCCTCTTACTGCGGAAATTGCGTAGGCGGAAGCCGTAACGCTCCTCTGCAACCTGAGCTATGCGGAAGTATTTGGCGTTGTTTGCCTCATGCTCACCCTTAGGTATGAACACCTTTCTCTCCACCCATCCTGTCTCTTTCTCAAAGCCGAGTTGAGCCAGATGCTGAGGGTAGTAGGGATAGTTGTAGATGGTGCAGAGTGTGGAAAGCTGGTCGAAACCTTCTGTCAGCATGCCTTCGGGATCGAGATCTGTGAAGCCAAGAGGTCCCACTATGCTGGTCATTCCTCTCTCTTTGCCCCAGTTCTCTACTGTCTCGAGCAGAGCCTTGCTCACTTCCAAATCGTCGATGAAATCGATCCAACCAAAGCGGACCTCTTTCCTACCCCATCGTTCGTTGGCTCTACTATTGATGATAGCTGCCACGCGACCAACTATGCGACCTTCCTTTCGAGCCAAGAAGTACTCGGCCTCGCAGAAGCGGAAAGCGGGATTGCTGCGGGAATCGAGTGTGTCGAGCGTATCCTCGAGCAGATCGGGCACAGCATACGGAGAGTCCTTATACAGCTCATAGTTGAAACGGACAAATTTCCGCAACTCTTTAGCCGTACCGACTTTGCTTATGGTTACTGTGCTCATACGCGTTTTTGCTTCCTTTTATCGCATAATTATCGTGCAAATATACTATTTTTTGCTGACATTTTCGGCATTCAAAGCACAAAAATCTGCAAAAAACAACATTTTTTAATTTTTAGGGACCTTCAGACCTTGAAGGACCTTAACAAGCTAAAGAAAAAACTACCCTAGAGTAGTTTCCAAACGACTGCAGTTACGTTTGCAAAGTTAACGTGTTATGATTGCAAACTTAACTCGTTACGATTGGCAACGTAACTGCAGTCATTTTTAATCGCACCTATAGAAGTCCGTTTTCGCTACTCGGCAAGTATGTTGAATTCGGCTCCAGAAGCGAAGTCCGCACCATTCTGACTCGACAAAGCCGTGAAGCGAAGATAACGGGCTTTCTGTGGCTTGGGAAGCATGACTTTCTTTTCCTTCGACGAGTTCTCGAAGTCGCCTTCCAGAACAGGCTCAGACCAAGTCTTTCCGTCAGCACTCAATTGCACTTGATAATGCTTGATATTTCCGTTTGGACTACCATCTTGGCGAGGTAAATAGGTGAATCCTTTTATGAGTTTCATCTCGCCACAATCGAAGTCAACCCAATGCGGATATTTCGGCACAGTTATGCTATACATTGTGTGCCAAATGGTGCTCGGATCGCCGTCTACAAGGTATTTGGCGTAACCATCATCAGGACCTTCCTCGCTACTAACGTAAACCACCTCAATAGGTACTTTCTCGATTCGTTCGAAGGTTGCCGAAGTCGTCCATTCACTATCGCTCTCGTACCTCGCATAAACCGTTCCACCCTCGCGCAAATCGAAGGGCTCGGAGTAGTTCTGCTCCTTACCATTCCCTACCTTATAGCAAATGGGGAGACTATCTAAGAAGATCGTTGGAGTGCCAACAATGGTGACTTTGCCGGCCTTGTCTCTCAGGATAACCAACGGGAAGAGTGTCATTCCATCCACCTTTGCGCGAGCCGAGAGGTCGTCGCCTTTGGAGACAGGACGGATGATGAGCATCATCTGGTGGAGAGCCCCAAGGACTCTGTCCTTCTTCAACGGTCCGCCTTGTCCGCAACTGTTTCCGCCCATACCGTTTACCGCGCAATCGAGGTGAAGATAGGTGCCGTCGCTCTCCGGAAGTTCGTGTGGATGTTGGGCCGTCGTCATTTGAAGAGCACTCCAAGGAAGTGCCGAAGTACTCATCGTTCCGTATCCGCTGATATACTGCAAGCCGTTGCCTTCCTTGTCTTGAAGTGCGCACCAACGCACATCCTCGCGGTTGCCCATACTCTGAGGCTTGGGGAAAGAGACAAACTGATCTGCCACCGTGCTCTGGTAAAGCCCGACAAAGGAGCCTGTCTTGCGGTCGTTGTAGTTGTTCAAAGGCCCTCGTCCGTAATAACTATACTGGTCGAAACGGCTCGGAAGCTTCACTTCGTAACCCAACCTGGGTAGCGGCAAGTCCGGATCGCTCGTGACAATACTGCTTGCCAACACAACCGTTCCGTCTGGATAGACCTTATAAGTCTGTCTCGTCGTGAAGCTGACTGTCTCGCCCTCGCCTGTCGTCTCCTCCACGCTCTCGTAGGGCTGTCCGGCCTTCCCTGAGCGATGTTTTGCTCCACCCGTGCCTTTAGCCTGGCTCACGACAGTATAGGTAATGACCACCGGGTTGTCATCATTCCAACAGACATCAGGCTCGCCCACAACCTTATGCTGCAAGTCGTACAATCCATGCTTGAACCATTGGTCCCTCGCCCAATTGTCGTTATCTACAGGAGCACGGAAAGCGGACAAGAGCAGCGGCGAATTCTCGAGGATAGTCTTGCCCTTGAACTGCATCCCGCAAAGGCTGCCGGTCTCGTTGTCAAAGGTAAGATTGAAGTCTTTGTCGCTCACAATGAACTTGCCGGCCTTCTTCTCGAACTTCAGCCCCCCCTTCTTATAAGAAGGAACATCTGTGTAATTGCTGATGTCGGCAATCACCAACTGCTCAGCCATCTGCACATAGCCCTTTTTTGCCCACGGCATATCTTGCTTCAAGCGGAACTCCACATTCAGGAAGTACTCGCCTGGTTCGTCCATATTCACAGGGCAAATGATGCGGGCACCCATACGTGGAAGGATGTCTTCGTGGAGACGGATGGAGTTCTCATTTTCCACTTTTCCGTCCTTGACAAGACACGCCACAATATCGTAAGTGTCAGGAGTTATCGGCACAAAGTAGTTCTTATTGAATATGGTGAAGTTCGCAATCTTCTGCTTATGCTCTTCTTTAAACTCGTTCAGCATTACGGAAACATTCTGATAGACCTTCTTCACCTCAAAATACTGGGGTTTCGGAGTCAGGTCAGGCAGCATGATGCCGTTCATGCAGAACATTCCGTCGTTAGGCCAATCGCCGTGATCGCCACCATAACCAAAGTACTTGATGCCTTCATCTTTTGTATAGGTGTCGATAGCCTGGTCAACCCAGTCCCAAATGGCTGCTCCGCAGAAGAAGTTAGTGCTCTCTATCGCCTCCCAATAGTCAACAAGATTGCCTAAGGAATTACCCATGGAATGGGCATATTCCGAGATGTGATAGGGATATTTAATGCCTTTGCCATTGCCTTTGACTGCATAGCGGACCCAATCAACCGAGGGATATTGGTTCGAGCCCATATCCACAATGTTATTGTTACGCTCGTATTGAACGGGACGACTTGTGTCATAAGCCTTGATGGCATTATATGCGGCCACAAAGTTCTCACCTGGTCCAGCCTCATTTCCCAAGCTCCAAATGACGACACAAGGATGGTTTATGTGCGACTTAACTGCCTCCATAACGCGGGCAATATGGGCGTTTCGCCATTCTTTAGGATGCGAAAGACTCGCTTCACCATAATAATATTCGTGACTTTCTATGTTGGCTTCGTCTTCGAGGTACAGTCCGTATTTGTCCGCAAGGTAGTAGAAGTACGGATCATTGCTGTAATGCGAGAGTCGAACATGATTTATATTGCCCCGTTTCATCAGCATAACCTCCTCAATCATCTGCTCTCGAGTGATAGCGTGACCAGTTGACGGATTCGTTTCATGACGATTCACACCCTTCAACTTAACAGGCTGACCGTTGACATAGAAGTAGCGACCAGCCAAGCCGAACTCATCGTCATTGGCTTTTGTATCATGTATCTCGACAGTTCTAATGCCGAAATAAGTGGAAGTGCAGTCAAGGACGTCGCCTTTCTTATCTTTTAATTCTGCCACAAGCACATAGCGATAAGGCGCTTCAGCACTCCAGAAGAGAGGTTCTCTGATGTTTAATAAGGTCTGCGCCAAAGCGGTTCCGCCCTTTTCTATCGGCACAACATTAACCGAGACACTTCGTACAGAATCGCTCGTCTCGTCGGAATAAAGCCCGACAGGATAAACTGTATAGGTCATCTTCAAGCCCTTCTCCACTTTCTCAGTTAAGTTATTGAGTTTGCGATCAATGCGAATGATGGCACCACTCCCACTTCCTAGTTCCATTGTGCGCACCACGAGGTCGCTTATCTGAACCTTTGGAAAGGCCGTCAGATAAGTGCTGCGGAAGATGCCGGGCAAGCGGAACATATCCTGAGCCTCGAGGAAAGAGCCGTCACTACTGCGGTAAACTTCCACAGAAACGCTATTCTCGCCACTTTCTTTCAAGTAGTCTGTGATATCGAATCGAGCAGTATTCCTACTGTTTTTGCTGAATCCAACGTATTTCCCGTTTACCCAAAGATAGAAGAAACTATCGACACCATCGAAGTTGAGAACTATCTGGCGACCTTGCCAACTTGCTGGAATCGTGAAATTTCTGCGGTAAGAACCCACTTCATTGGGATATCTGTAGGTGGTCCAACGCTTGTCTTTCGGCTCTCGCATCACGCCTTCCCGCCAATCGTCCTTCTTCACTTCATGATAGAAAATGACTGGCTGGTTGACATAAATCGGCACACCATACTTCATTTCACCATGCTTGCCGAGTCCCTGAACATTCCAACATCCAGGAACCTTTATGTCGTCCCAACTCGAGACATCAAAGGATTCTTCTGCAAAGCCTTGCGGCCTTTGGTCTGGAGACGCACACCAATGGAATTTCCAAATGCCGTCGAGACTTTGGAAATACTTGCTTCCTTCTGGCAAGACCTTGCGAGCCGCCTCTGCATCGGCAAATGGAAAGAGCTGAGCATGCGGCTGTAACTTGTTGAGCGACAGCTTTTCAGGACTCTGCCACTCTGTTCCGTCGGGAGCCGAAACCTGATTATAGAGGAAGCCTTTAAGGGCATCATCGCCACTTGCACTAAGGGCAAGAGCGGAAAGGATGAGGGTCGTTAGGATGTTTCTCATAGCGTTTGATATAATTTTCCGTACTTCTGCAAGTATCTCCAGCAAATCGACAGGCAGTTGCAACCAGTCGTTGCCAATCTTCTTGCCTGAGATTCTGCAGATTTTCGGGCATGATGTTTTCCCAAATCATTGCGCAAGCAAACCCAGCATTAAAGCTGTCTCCAGCCCCAACTGTGCTCACAACATCTTCTATGGGTGGCGCCTCGAACTCGTAAATGCCGCCAGGAGTGCAGACGAAGATTGCCTTTGCTCCTGCCGTACAAATGAAGAACGGGCAATATTGGCTGATATACCTATTATATATTACGCGCGCGTCGCGCGAAGCAAACAGGACTTCGAAGTCGTCTGCGCTGCCTCTCACAATCGAACTTTGACGGAAGTTTTGCAAGATGACTGGCCGCAAGGACTCGAGTTCGTCGCTGTGATTCTTGCGGAAGTTGAGGTCGTAATAGACGATAGCGTTCGATTCGGCAGCCTTTTCCAGCATTTGCATGATGAGGGGACGCATTCCTGTACAAGCCGCATAGTAGGAACCGAAGAGCATCACATCGCCTCTCTTCATCTCAGGCAAAGTCCAACTTGCAGAAACATGAGGCGGCTCTTTATAGAAGAGGTAGCTGGCGTCTTTGTTCTCACCAAGGAAAGCCAGACTGATGGCACTCTTCTCACCCTTTCGCAACTGGAAATGTTCGGTTCCAACGCCATTTTCCTTCATGAAATCAACCGTTTGTCTCCCTACAGAATCCTCGCCAGTATAACCCACAAAGGTACAAGGCACACCAGCTCTACCAACGCTGATAATGCTATTGAAGCTGCTCCCTCCAGGAACTGCCGCAACTGGTTGCCCATCGCGAAACAGGATATCCAAGATGGACTCGCCTACCCCTATGACTTTCCGACTGTGTTCCATAGTTTGATGCTTGCAGAGCACAAAGTTAGGAAAAAATGTTGAGAAAAACAAATCTTGCAGTTCTTTTCTGTCTGATTTTGTTTTAAAATCTGCGCTTTCGCACCTTTTGTGTAAATTTTTGTGCTATTTTCTTGTTTATTTCGACATTTTGTTTTAATTTTGTACTCGAAAACAAAACAGAAGATGAGCGTATGACCGTAGAAGAGAAGATTAGCATTCTGGTGGAGCGTTTCTGCCGTAATCGCTCGCATTTGGCAGAAATGATTGAAGTTTCGCCTCAAACTCTCAACAATTGGGTTTATCGAGATCGGCTTCCCAAACGAGGAATCGACGCCATAATGAGGCGTTTTCCGCAAGTGGATCAAGAGTGGCTTCGTGGAGGCAGCCTTCCTCTTTCTGGCGGACAACTTCCCCTTCCCGACGAAGATGAAGAGGAGAATAATGAGTTTCTGGCAGCCAATTCGGGCTCTCAATTCGGGCAAAAGGGGACAACTCGCCAATCGAATAACGCTCCTAACAATAGGAATTCGGCCTATTTCGTGTCGAATGTTCAGCCCTCACTTGGGGATGGGCCGCAACCAGAGGCAAAGGAAGGGCTCGTTCCGCTGCAGATGCCTCGCAAAGATGTCAAATATGTCTTCCAATGTCATGGAGACAGCATGCTTCCTCGCATTCAGGATGGCGACTATGTTGGTGTGGGTGAGGCACTTGGACGCTATGAAGAGTTCCGCAAAGGAGTTCCCTATCTCGTCCAGACAACCGATGGTCGGCTGATGGTTAAAATGGTGGAAGATCCAGGAGCAACGTCTCCTTTCCTCCTGCTCAGCACAGAGAATCCCGACTATCAGCTGGCCGATGGAGGCAGGCTCGCTAAGAGTGAATTCCGCGCAGCCTATCGAGTTTTGATGGTAATGCGAGACATCTAGGAGGACTTTAAGTTTAGGGTTTCAAAACAACCCCAGTTAAGTTGTCAAACGTAACAGGTTAAGTTTGCAATCATAACACGTTAACTTTGCCAACGTAACTGCAGTCATTCGACAACGACCCTAGTTGCATCTGCTAAGATTGCTGGGGAGCTTTCAAAAGTGGACCTTCGAAGACGATTTCTCCATTTGCCCTCATTCTGTCGACAACCTCTTCGAGAAGACCGGCTTCAAAGCCCGCAAAGTCCAATTCGTAAGAGTTGCGAGGCCCTTCACGAAGCTGGTTCAAGATGTGCAAACGCAGAGTTTCATAAGCCTCCTCTGGTTGCGAATGTCCTTTCTTGCGCTTGCAAACGTCGCAAATGCCGCAGTCTTCCGTTGCTTCTTCGCCAAAATATCGCAACAACAAACGGCTGCGGCAATAATCGCTACTCGGCTCAATATACTGCAACATTGCCTTTATGCGCTCCTCATAATGCTTGCGGCGCTCCTCATAAACTTGAGCAGGAAGCGAAATCTTCTCTTTGTCGATTCGACGTTGGCGGAAAGTGACGCAAGGAAGGTGTTTTCTTGGAATGAACGAGATGAGGTGAAGTTGCGAAAGTCGCAGGAAAATCTGATAGACTTCATCAGTCGTCTTTCCCGTTTCGCGACTCAACATTTCCTCATCAATAAAGACATAATCCACGAAAATGCCACCATAATGACGGAGGACAGCTAGGATAAGTCGCTCGTCTGAAGGGTAAAGAGAGCGGAAAAGCTCTGTTCGAGTGACATTTATGCGCAACCGACTCGAGGATTCATCTTCGTCGCGATAGGCAATATAACCTGCTTTGTCGAGCAAGTCGAGAGCATGAACAAGCGTATTCGGGAAGTAACCATAGTTCAGACAGAACTTTTCCAAGTTGAATTCGCGAGTTACATTCAGCCCATCTCCCTCGGCAATTCCCAAGAAACAGCAAAGCATTTCGTAAACTTCGCGCACATAATCGAGTTTCGGAAACTGCTGAGCAAGCCGAGTTGACATACGTTTTCGCTCTCCTCCATCAGTCAGGAGAATCGCGTAAGCCTTTTCTCCGTCTCTTCCTGCTCGGCCAGCCTCTTGGAAATAGGCTTCTATGGAATCCGGCATATCTGCATGAAGCACCAAACGCACATCAGGTTTGTCAATTCCCATACCAAAAGCGTTGGTCGCCACCATGATTCGAATCTCGTCTCGACGCCAGCGTTCTTGACGTTCATTCTTTTGAAGACTCTGTAAACCAGCATGATAGAAGGTGGCGGAGAAACCTAAGTCGTTGAGTTGGCTAGCAAGTTCCTGGCACTTTCTTCGGCTTCGAGTATAGATGATGCAAGAGCCTGGAATGGACTGAAGAGCACGCACTATGCCACCAAAAATCTCGTCTTCAGGCTGAACTATATATGCCAAATTGTCCCTCGTAAAACTCATTTTCAGCACATTCTCCTCGCGAAAACGAAGCTTTTGCTGAATGTCGGCAACCGTCTTCTTCGTTGCCGTAGCCGTAAGAGCAAGGATAGGACAATCGGGGAAATAGTCTCTGATAGCGGAAATCTCCAGATAAGAAGGTCGGAAATCGTAACCCCATTGACAGATACAATGTGCCTCATCAACCGTTATGAAGCACACTTCCATTCGACGCAACTTGTTCAGAAACATCGAACTCGCAAGGCGTTCAGGAGAGATGTACAGGAATTTGTAAGCTCCAAAAATGCTGTTTTCCAAGATGGTCAACACCATTTCGTGCTCCATATGACTGGTAATGTATGCAGCCTTTATGCCTCGACGACGCAAAGCCTCAACCTGATCCTTCATCAGAGAAATGAGAGGCGTAAAGACTATGCAGACGCCTTTCATCGCGAGGGCTGGCACCTGAAACGTTATACTCTTTCCTCCGCCAGTCGGCATCAAGCAAAGAGTGTCACGACCAGCACCTATGCTCTCTATGACCTCTCGCTGAATGCCACGAAAATCTTCATAGCCCCAGTACTTTTGAAGTATGGAAAGATAATCTTTTTCCTGCATTTTGATATGATCTCCCACAGGGAAGAAGCAAAGAAGGGCTTTATTCTATGGGCTTTATGTCTTCTATCTGCAGCTGAATCTCACCCCGTTTGTGGCTGTTTTCCTCGATGTGATAGACGATGTCGAAAGCTCGTTTGGTCTTTATATAACGGGCCTGCGAGCTTTGTCCAAAGGCGATTCCGTTCATCACATTGCTGCTCTTCGAATCCACAAGCTCCAGCTTGATGTGCTCTTGGTCGCGACCAACGACTTTACTGGTGCCGTAGTCGTACACTTGACGCGTGCAAAAGAGCGGTTTATGGTTGTCGGGACCATAAGGAGCAAAGCGTTTGATGTCGGAAACGATACGCCTATTTATGTCGCGGAAGTCAATAACTGCATCAATTCGAAGTATTGCGTTGACTTGTTCGGGCTGGATGTGTTCCCTTACATATTGCTCGAAACGATGACGGAACTCAGGAATGTTCTGCGCAGGCATACTCAATCCTGCCGCATAAGTATGGCCGCCAAAGTTCTCGAGCAAGTCGGAACAACTCTCTATTGCCTTATAAACGTCGAATCCTGGCACGCTTCGAGCAGACCCAGTCGCCATTCCGTCGTCATTACAGGTGAGGACAACACTCGGTTTATAAAAGACTTCTGTGAGGCGAGAAGCAACTATTCCGATAATACCACGATGCCATTCCTCGTTGTAAAGGACAATAGACTTGTGTTCGTGACGATGTTCGAGAGTCTTGACGATACGGTTCGCCTCCTCTGTCATAGACTTGTCCAAGTCCTTTCTCTGCTCGTTGTATTCGTTTATCTGCTCTGCTTTCTCTTTGGCAGCCTGGGGGTCTTTCTCGATGAGAAGTGCTACGGCTTCATTTCCCGTCTGCATTCTGCCCGAAGCATTTATGCGAGGTCCTATCTTAAAGATAATGTCGCCTAGAGAAATCTCCTTATTCTTCAGTCCGCATATCTCCATAAGTGCTTTCACACCTGTGCTTGGAGAACTGTTCAACTGACGCAATCCGTGGTAAGCAAGGATGCGATTCTCACCCATGATAGGCACGATATCTGCCGCAATACTAATGGCACAAAGGTCAAGTAAAGGTATTAACTGAGAGAATTCGATGCCGTTGTTGAGAGCAAACGCCTGGATAAGTTTGAAACCGACGCCGCATCCACAAAGGTGCTCATAAGGATAAGTATTGTCGAAGCGCTTAGCGTTGAGGACTGCCACAGCTGGTGGCAATTCATCGCCAGGCACATGATGGTCACAGATGATGAAGTCGATGCCTTTCTCCTTAGCATAGGCAATCTCTTCAGTCGCCTTGATGCCGCAGTCAAGAACTATAACCAGACCGACTCCTGTTTCACAGGCATAGTCCACACCTTTGCGGGAAACTCCGTAGCCGTCTTCATTTCGGTCGGGTATGTAATAGTCGATATTGCTATAGAACTGCTGCAGGAAGCGATAGACAAGGGCAACTGCTGTGCATCCGTCAACATCGTAGTCGCCGTAAACAAGGATGCGTTCCTTGCGTCCAAGCGCTTCGTTGAGGCGGTTCACAGCCTTCTGCATATCCTGAAAGAGGAAGGGATCGTGCAGATCAGTCAGTTGTGGACGGAAGAACTTTCTTGCGTCCTGTACTGTGTTTATGCCGCGAGCTATAAGCACACGACCAAGTACAGGGCTGATTTTCAGCTCTTCTGCCATCTCAACTGCAAGCCTTTGCTCAGCTTCAGAAGGCGGATTATAGCTCCACTCGTAGTTCATTGTTAGTTACTGAAACTCGGGAGCTTACTTAATATACTCTGCAAAGTCGGTCAGATGCATATCACCTTTACGCAAGAAGGTATCGTGCATAGCGAAGGCAGCGGCAAGTTCGTGATGTGTATGTCCGCTTCTCTTCTCTGCATACTTCAGGTAATCTTGCAACATAGGACGATAGTCGGGATGTGCCACCTTGATGAGTTCCTGTGCTTTCTGCATGTCGCTCTTGTGACGAAGGTCAGCTACACCATACTCCGTAATGACTGCATCTATGTAGTGATTCGTGTGATCTATGTGACTTGCGAAGGGAACGATGCTGGAGATAGCGCCTCCCTTTGTGGTAGAACCGCAGGTAAAGATGGTGAGATAGGCATTTGCGGCGAAGTCAGCAGAACCTCCAATTCCGTTCATCATCTTGGTGCCACAGATCTTTGTACTGTTCACATGACCATAAAGGTCACATTCTATGGCCGTATTCAACGCGCAAACTCCCAGTCGAGCTATAACCTCGGGACAGTTGCTAATCTCTGAAGGACGCAATACCAACTTGTCCTTGAAGAAGTCGATGTTGTCGTAAATGTCGAGCAGACACTCGTTTGTGACCGTCAGAGAGCAAGCAGAAGCGGAAAGTACGCGTCCTTGCTTCATCAGGCCGACAGGAGCATCCTGCAGAACCTCTGTGTAGATATTGAAGTTAGGCACTTCCGGACATTGTCCAAGAGCACCCAAAACGGCGTTTGCTCCGCTGCCAACTCCACTCTGCAAGTTGAGGAAAGTCTTCGGAATGAGACCTTTCTTGAGGTTGAGGAGCAGGAAGTCTGCCACATTCTGACCAATTTGAGTGGTGATGGGATCTGGGTCTTTGAAGCTACGAGCCTCATCAGGAACGTTACATTCCACAACTCCAACGATTCTGTCGGCATCCACTTCGATGTAAGGTTTGCCAATACGATCACTCGCTTTAGTAATCATGATGGGTGTGCGGAAAGGATGATCCTCTATCTCATAAACGTCGTGAATGCCCTTACTGTTGGGGCTGTGGAATGCGTTAAGCTCCACAATGATGCCTTCAGTCGCGAGTCGACAAACGGTAGGACTGATGCCTCCAGCTGCCGTAAGATAGATGTGAGCCTTGTTGCCCACTTTCTCTATTGCGCAAGCCTCAATGATAGCCCAATTCACCTGACCAAGATAGCCCTGACGAATCTGGGTTGCCATGTTCGAGAGGTTGAGGTCGGAGTAGTTCAGAGTGTTCTGATTGACGTTCTTTCGAAAGTCAGGATTGGTGGTATAAGGTGCGCGGAAGTCGATTGCCATTGCATTCGAGAGGTCACCATCGCAACTTTGTCCTGTACTTGCACCTGTGAAAATGCTGATTTTGAAGGGTCGTCCAGCCTCGTGTTCAGCGACTGCTTTCTTCGCAATCTCAGCTGGAGTACACTTCGCGACGCCTGCTGGAGTAAAACCACTCAGGCCAATTGTTTGTCCATTTTGGACAAGAGCTGCAGCTTCGGCAGCGGTCATTCTATTGAAGTCCATGTTTTGATGTGTTAAATTTTGCGCACAAAGTTACAAAAAAAAATGGAGATTTGCACCCTTTGTAAGTCTTTTTAACACACATCAACTAGGATTTCTTTCAGATGAGGCTCTTTTTGAAGAGAGAAAGGTAGTTTTTCGTCATTGCTTCAAGCAAATTTGTCGAATTTATGCCTCTCAAGTTTGCCACATTATTATATAATTCCTCGATGGAACGCTCCTCATCTGCATCAGTTTCGAGCAACAGTCTGTCAATCGGACAGATACGCAAACTTTCCTCATTAAAAGCGAAGCCGAAACTGACGAAAAAGCCTGCATCGAGGAGTGAACGCAGTTGCTGAGGTTTGCCTCGGAAGCCGTGAAGCATCCACATCTGTTTGGGTTTCAAGTCTTTATGCAGTTGCAAGAGTCTGTCTAACGCTTTAACACAATGGATGATGAGAGGTTTCTCAACTTCCTCGCTCAGTTTGATTTGTTGAACGAAAACTTCCTCTTGCCTTTCCATCGAAGGTCCACGCAAGCCATCAAGCCCGCATTCCCCTATCGCAAGCTTGCCTGAAAGGTCAGGAACGACGAACTCCTCAGCCGCTTTCCAAGGATGAATGCCCCAAGTTTCGCGACCTTCAACAATCGCAACAACTTCCTTCGAAACAGGAACTTTGTGGGTGTGGAAATCGATATAAAACATCAGGATTTTTTACGAGGCTTAGTTAAATTCAAAAGTTAACGTGGTTAAATCGAAAAGTTAACGTGTTAAGTTGGCAAAGTTAACGTGTTACGTTGGCCATTTTAACGTGTTATGTTTGCAATCGTAACTGGGGTTGTTTTCTCTCGTCACTTTTCAAGGCACAGGATCATACCCGCTTCCACCCCAAGGATGGCACCTCAAAAGGCGTTTCAGAGCAAGCCACGAGCCTTTGAACGGCCCGTACTTTCGCAAAGCCTCAAGTGCATATTGGCTGCAAGTAGGCGTGAATCGGCACGAAGGAGGCGTCAGAGGCGAGATGAACCGCTGATAGATTCGGATGAACAAGATGAACAACCAAGTCAACAAGTCCGAGGGTTTACGTATCGGATGCAACGTTTTCATGGATTCTTTGCAATATGTTTTGCATCTTCTGGAAGACCTTTTCTGTGGGAAGAACCTCGTCGGAAGTCCAAATGAAGGCAATATCCAGGCCTCCTTCAAGCGGTTGTAGCAACTCTTTCTGCAGTCTGTAAGCCTCTCGCAACTGCCTCTTAATGCGATTTCGCCATACTGCTCGCTTAAAGTAACGCTTTGAAACTGAGACTAATACGCGGACTCCTTCCTTCTCGCTCCTCATAAAGACGGCACGAATGGGGTAAGCCGAAATCGATTGATGGCCGCCACCAAACAGTTCTTCGAGCACTTTTCGGCTACAAAGACGCTCCTCTTTGGCAAGAGAATGTGTGCCGACATTAGCCATTTGCCTTGCGCAGATGGTCGTCGATAGCAGATGAAATACTGGGATACTGAGGAGAGGGAGCCTCTATATCAAGGCGCAAACCTGCGTCGCGAACAGCCTTCGCAGTAGTAGGACCAAGCGTTCCTATCACAATGTCGCCTTGCTTGAACTTCGGGAAGTTCTTTTTGAGAGACTGAACACCACTAGGACTGAAGAAAATCAGCATATCATAGTCGAAGGGTTCACCTTCTGCAAAGTCGTTGCTAACAGTCCGATACATTACCGCATCCGAGTGCTTAATGTTCTTACTGTCAAGCAATTCGCCAAACACAGGATTGTGAACGTCGCTCAAAGGAATGAAGTAACGCTCCGACTTATGCTTCATCATAACAGGAACCAAGTCGTCTATCTTTCCAGTTGAGCCGAAGAAAACCTTACGCTTGCGGTATTGAACGTACTTTTGAATGTATTGCGCAACCGTTTCCGTAATGCAGAAATACTTCATTTCCTCAGGAATGGGAATGCGCATCTCCTTTGCCAAAAGGAAGAAATTGTCTATGGAAAGGCGCGAAGTAAATACGACAGCAGTATGCTCCAATATGGAGATTTTCTGTGCACGAAACTCTTTGGGAGTTAATGGCTCGACCTTTATGAACGGACGAAACACAATTTCCACATTATAACGCTTAGCGATGTCATAATAAGGAGAGTTAGCCGAAGTGGGTTCTGGCTGCGAGATGAGAATCTTCTTTATCATCGTTTGTCGTATTTTTTCTGCTAGATTTTAATCACCGAAAGATAGTCTGCATATGTCAAAACTTGTTGAATGACAAGCAAAGGCATCAGTTCGAGTGTGCAAAAGTACACAATTAAATGCAAAGTGCCATACATTTTCGGAAAAAATATCTGATATGTCTTAAAAAGAAGCAATATCTTGACGAAAATGATAACTGCAAAAGCCAAAATCATGATCTTGTCGTGAGGAATCGGCAAATACACTACAGCCATCGCAAAAACGAGGGAAAGCATCGCTTCTACCACATAAAGAAATGTATAGGCTCTGTGCATTGTAAAGATTTTTTCCTTTCGAAAGAATATCCAATTCACGAAGCTGCTCATCATTCGCTTCATCAAGAAATAAACTATCCAAAGCAAAAAGAATGCCGCAAAAAGGATGTAAGGAGTCTCAGGAAACGAGTAATATTCAACTTCATACTGGGTATAGGTGAAAGTTACCATTGCCGCAGTCAAAGAAAGCAAGCAAACGGCAATCAGTCGAGTTGAATATCTGAGCGGATCATCCACTAGAGGTTCTTCCTTTTTCCCTGGTATAGGAAGGAATATACCTTGCAAAACTTCTCCGAAATTCTTTCTGAGACGCAATATGAGACTTGCCGCAAGTATCAGACACACAAGCAATAACAACCCGCTCCACTCGTTAAAACGAATGCGAAAAGGTGTTGCGGTTGCCTCGAAACCAAAAGGTTTGTAGGCAATCTCTGTATGCATCAAACTGCTGTCCTTCAATATACCAAAGTACTCGAAAGGCAACAAGTTCTCGATAACTGTGTCTTGCGCTTCTGCCTGACAAAGTGTATCGACGCAAAGAGTGTCGTTGCAAAGTGTGTCTGGAACAATCATATCTTAGCGAAACGACGGATACTTGTGTCCCAAAGTGGCGTTTCGAGAGCCATCTTCAACGCTTCTTCTGGCGTAGGAGCTACCTTCCAAATGTCAGCATGAACAGGTCGCATGAAATTTTCCACAACTGCTTGATGCAAAGTATTCAGCATTGCATCATAATAACCTTTGGTGTTAAGCAGGATGATGGGTTTGAGATAGAGTCCCAACTGCTTCCAAGTGATGAGTTCCATCAGTTCGGCAAAGGTTCCACAACCGCCTGGAAGGAAGATTCCAGCATCAGTCATTTCGGCCATTCGCGCTTGTCTTTCGTGCATATCGGCAGTTTCAACAATCTCAGTCATGCTTTCGTGACACCAACCTTCCTTAATCATAAAGGTAGGTATCACACCTATTGCTTGCCCTCCATTCTCGAGACATCCGTTCGCACTTTCAGCCATAAGGCCCATATTGCCTGCACCATTCACCAAAGTTATGCTTTGTTCTGCCATCAGTTGGCCAAGCTTTCGTGCATCCTGAAAGTATTTCTCGTCTATTTGAGTGCTGCTGGCACAATAGACGGCTATCTTTTTTCCTTTATTCATATTATGCAAAGAAACATTTCTTAATCTTTTCCACATAGTCGAGCTTCTCCCAAGTAAA
The DNA here is from genome assembly GCA_017548075.1 of Bacteroidaceae bacterium. Classification (GTDB taxonomy): domain Bacteria; phylum Bacteroidota; class Bacteroidia; order Bacteroidales; family Bacteroidaceae; genus Physcousia. Next base: position 33,210 of record JAFYNL010000026.1, read on the forward strand.
GAGTTCGACAGTCACTTCTTTTGTTTCCTGATAGAGTGATTCGTAGCGTTTTGTAACGATTTGCGGCTCTCTTCCCATGTGTCCGTAAGCTGCCGTCTCCTCATAAATGGGGTTGCGAAGCTTGAGTCGTTGCTCGATGGCATAAGGTGTGAGCGTAAAGATCTCCTTTATCTTCTCGGCAATCTCGCCGTCGGAAAGGTTAACATGACTCTTTCCGTAAGTATCTACGAAGATGCTTACAGGCTCAGCAACGCCGATAGCATAGCTGAGTTGGACAAGCATTTCGTCTGCCACACCAGCAGCCACCATATTCTTGGCAATGTGTCGAGCCGCATAAGCAGCAGAACGATCGACCTTCGAAGGGTCTTTTCCGCTGAAAGCTCCGCCGCCGTGAGCACCTTTGCCGCCATAAGTATCAACGATTATCTTTCGTCCTGTAAGGCCGGTATCGCCGTGGGGACCGCCAATGACGAACTTTCCTGTCGGGTTGACATAATATTTTATGGAGTCATCAAACAGGCTGCGAATGCGCTCAGAACGAATGCCTTTGAGCATTCTGGGCACGAGAATCTCCTTCACATCCTTGGAAATCTGCTTCTGCATGGCTTCGTCGGTATCGAATTCGTCGTGCTGAGTGCTTACGACGATTGTGTCAATTCGCTGAGGAACGCCATCGTCGTTGTATTCGATGGTTACCTGACTTTTTGCATCAGGACGGAGATAAGTCATCTCTTTACCTTCTCTTCGAATCTCGGAAAGTGTTTTGAGGAGTCGATGAGCGAGGTCGAGGCTCAAAGGCATATAGTTGTCTGTCTCGTTGGTGGCATAGCCGAACATCATTCCTTGGTCGCCTGCCCCTTGTTCTGAGCGGTTGCTTCGGTCCACGCCTCTGTTTATGTCGGCACTTTGCTCGTGGATTGCAGACAGAACTCCGCAACTGTTTCCCTCGAACATATACTCGCTTTTGGTGTAGCCAATACGGTTGATGACTTCGCGAGCAATTCGTTGCAGGTCGACGTAAGCTTTCGTCTTGATTTCGCCAGCCAGAACAACCTGCCCAGTTGTTACGAGAGTTTCGCAAGCCACCTTCGATTCAGGATCGTAGGCAAGCAGTTTGTCGAGCACAGCATCACTGATTTGATCGGCCACTTTATCAGGATGGCCTTCGGAGACGGACTCCGATGTAAACAAATAACCCATAGTAGAATTAATCTTTTAATATAATTAATAATGTATGGGGAAAGAAGTCGGGCACAAATGCGCGAGGAAGCCCGAGGCTATCCTCCTTTTAGCATTTTTTACTGTGGTTGCAAGCAGCCCAAATCTATCCACATTTCTTAAGTTTGCGGCTGCAAAGGTACGAAAAAAAGTTGAAAGTTGAAAGTTGAAATTTGAAAGTTTTGTTCAATAGGAGAAAAGTAGTAACTTTGCAGCTGAAATGAGCAAGATTCTATGAGGAAGCAAGAGTTAGAGATAATGGCTCCA
>JAFYNL010000006.1 GCA_017548075.1 Bacteroidaceae bacterium
CGACATTCCTTGAGCCAGGATTTCTGCTTGGTTGTAGCCTCTTCCCCAACGCCTCGAACGAGTGAGGGGCACAGGAACTAAGGCATCCACACCTTCCCAGAAATCGAATTTCCTTGCTTCCAAGGCCGCCCATTCGCCAAGCTTGATGGCAAGATCGCTCTTTCCATGAAACTTGAATTCAGTAATGAGGTTGTGATAGGGCGAGTTCTTATTGTAAGCGAGAAACGTCATGGCTTTTTTCACGTTGACCTTATCCCAAAGTGTTCGCAGCATCAGGTTGTCCTCGATGCTTTGTATATGATAGCGAGGCAACTGAATTGCGCAGAAGGCACAAAGCACATCTTCGCCCTCCATCAGCAGTTTTCCGCATACAGGACAAAGTCTCGGCAAAAGCAATTCCTTCAGGTCGGCAATCAGACTCATTGTTTCACGCGCGTATATATTAATAATGTTTAGAAATGCGTTTCCTTTGCAAAGTTATGACAAAATTGCTTAAAAGCTGTTATTTTATGGATGGAACATTCGCTATTATCACGAAAAAAGTGTATATTTGCTGAGTAAAAAACAAGAAAACAACTTTAACAACAAAAACTAAGAATATGGCACAATTAATTAAAGACCTTGATCCTCAGATCGTTTGGAAGAATTTCTATCTATTGACGCAAGTTCCTCGTCCTAGCGGACATCTCGAAAAAGTTCAGCAATTCCTGCTCGATTGGGCAAAAGAGCACGGCATAGAAGCCTTCAAGGACAATGCCGAGAACATTGTTATGCGCAAACCCGCCACTCCAGGCAAGGAGAACCGTAAGTGCGCAGTACTTCAGGCCCATATGGATATGGTGCCTCAGAAGGTGGACGAAAGCACTCATAACTTCGAGACAGACCCCATCGAGACCTATATCGACGGCGATTGGGTGAAGGCGAAGGGTACGACTCTAGGTAGCGACGACGGCATTGGCGTTGCAGCCATCATGGCAGTTATGGAGAGTAAGGACATCAAGCATGGTCCGCTGGAAGCCCTCATTACTGCCGATGAAGAGACTTGTATGTATGGCGTCAACAATCTTTCGGCCGACACACTTAGTGGCGAAATCCTGCTCAACATTGATCATGAGACGATTGGCGAGTTCGTGATTGGCTCGGCTGGAGGCGTGAACATCAGCGCAACATTGAAGTACAAGGAAGTTGCCCCAGAAGAGGGAGACATTGCGGTAAAGGTAACGCTCAAGGGCCTTCGTGGCGGTCATAGCGGACTCGAGATAAATCAGAACAGAGGAAATGCCAACAAACTGATGGCTCGCTTTGTTCGTCAGGCAATTGCCGATGATGAGGCTCGTCTTTGCTCTTGGCAAGGAGGCAATATGCGCAATGCAATCCCCAGAACTGCCGTTGCAGTCTTGTCTGTTCCAAAGGAGAACTTCGACGACCTTTGCGAGCTTGCACAGTATTGCGAGCAAGTCTTTACGGAAGAGTTCCGTGGAGTAGAAGAGGGCATCTCTATGTCTGTAGAGAAAGTAGAAATGCCTGCAGGTCAAGTTCCCCTTGAGATTCAGGACAACATCGTTGATGCCATTATGGCTTGCCACGATGGAGTTCTCCGCAATATCCCAAGCATTCCTACTGTCGTAGAGACCAGTTCCAACCTGGGAATCATCAATATCGGGGCAGGAGAGGCAAGCGTCCTCATCCTCGCTCGCTCCAGCAACGAGACGATGATGGAGTACATCCAGGAGATGCAGGAAAGCTGCTTCTCTATGGCAGGCATGAAGGTTGAGTATGGCGGCAATTATGGAGCATGGCAGCCAAACTTCGACAGCCCAATCGTAGCAAAGATGGTTGAGGTCTATCGCAAGCTCTATAACGAGGAAGCAAAGGCCGATGTGGTTCATGCAGGACTTGAGTGCAGCATCATTGGTGGCGTTTATCCCAAGATGGATCTCGTCAGCTTTGGTCCCACACTTCGCAGCCCTCACACTCCCGACGAGAAGTGCAACATCCCATCAGTAGCTAAGTTCTGGCCCTTCCTCAAGGCTTTGCTCGAAGAGATTTAAAGTGAAGAATGAAGAGTGAAGAGTGAAGAATGCATAGTTGACTTACGTCGAGCTAAAGCTTCATAGTTCTTATTTAGGGTTACATTTTTATAAGCAGAGTATTCGTATGAAACATCTTCTTGCCTTTCTCATTGCTCTCGGATGTTGGTTTGGCGCTCTTGCAGGCCAAAAGACCGAGCCGGTTGTGGTGGCTTATGTCACTTCGTGGACAAATGTTGTGCCCGATCCGACGGTTATGACGCATCTCAACTATGCGTTTGGTCATGTGAACGAGCAGTTCAACGGCGTCCGAATCGATAATGAAGACAGGCTCCGCAACCTCGTTAGCCTGAAGCAAAAGCAGCCCAAGTTGCGCGTCATGCTCAGCATTGGAGGGTGGGGCAGCGGACGTTTCAGCGAGATGGCGGCAAGCGAAGAGAATCGCAAAGCCTTTGCCAAAGACTGTCGAAGAGTTTGTAATGAGTTCGGGCTCGACGGCATCGACATCGATTGGGAGTATCCCACTCAGACGAGTGCCGGTATCAGTGCCTCTCCAAACGACACAGAGAACTTCACTCTATTGATGCGCGACCTCCGACAAGCTTTGGGAAAGAAGCTCTTGCTGACGTTTGCGAGCATCGGAACTGCGCAGTTCGTTGACTACAAAAGCTGCATTCAGTACCTCGACTTCGTCAACGTGATGGCCTACGACATGGGCGGTGCTCCCAAGCATCATGCAGCCCTCTATCGCTCGAAGCACGTCTTTTGGAACTGTGCCTCTGAATGCGTCGTAGCCCATCGCAAGGCAGGAGTGCCCGATAACAAGATTGTGTTGGGCATGCCTTTCTATGGTAGAGGCAAGAGCGGCGTGTATATGAAGTATCGCGACCGCAGCAAACAAACCCTCATAGCGAGGTGGGACACCAAAGCAAAAGCTCCATATCTGGCCGACGAAAATGGCGAGCTGGCAATCGGATATGAAAATCCTCGCTCTATTGCTGTGAAATGTGCCTACATTAAAGAGCAAGGTTTGCGAGGCGCGATGTATTGGGAATATGCCGACGACAACGAGCAAGGCGACCTGCAACGAGCCGTTTGGCAAGGCGTCCTGCAAAACGACAAGGACAAAGGCAAGGCGACTCAGAAAGCGGCAAAGCGTTTGGCGGCTGTCTTGAAAGAGAATCAGAAGCGGGAAGACATAACCCCTGACAGTTTCTTCCACGATTGGCGCAACCTCAGAGCTGAGATGCTTGCCGAGAAGAACCCGACGGCTCAGAACATATATTGTGCCGCGATGGGTCATCTCCTCTGCAATAATGCCTGGCGTTCACAGCGTTACGACAGTAAGACGAAGAGTGAAATCGACAGCATTCAAGAATGGAGTCGCTCGGAATACATCAAGCGAGCCTCCAATTATTATAGAAAAGCGATGCAAGATGTCGAGGCTCTGCACGCCATCAAGCAGGCCGACTCGAAGCCTTTGACAGAAGAAGGCAAGGACGACGGCATCTTTGGTAATGACCTGCTCCATGTTATTTGGCAAGCTTATCAACAGGATCTTCCTGCTCAGGAAAAGCAAGACTACACTTCCATTTATGACGACATCATCGATGTCTATCGTCGTCATGGCCTTCGCGAAGCAGCCTTGATGCTCCGTCTCGACTCTCTTAATGAGAAGGAGGAGAATGAAAAGAAGGAAGAAGTCCTGCTTCGTCTTCGTGATGAATATGCCGACCTTCCTGCTTGTGCAGAAGTTTATCTGCGACTGGCCAGCCTGTCAGGAAAAGAAACTCAGGAAAGATATGACTTGCTGGAAGCGGCTTTGAAGCGTTATCCCAAGTGTAGGCAGGCAAACCAGATA
>JAFYNL010000027.1 GCA_017548075.1 Bacteroidaceae bacterium
CTTCCCTGCAAGTTGGAGAGGTCTTAATGACTTAATGACTAATGACTTAATGACTTGGCAGAAATGTAAAGTGCTCATTATCAAGCCATTAGTCATTTCGCACCGAAACCCATCCTTCCGTGCTACCGGCCATCGCTTCCCAACCCTCGCTCGGTAAATTTCCATTCATCCTTCGGTAGCTTTGTCAGTTTTTTTCTTCATCAGTGGAAAAGGGGGTCGCAAAACGCGACACCCTTGGAGGAAGAAGATAAAAAGGACGCCTGATTCGGGGCCCCCTTGGCAGAAAAGGGGTGAACAAATCGGTCACCCCTGAAGTCGCGTTCGCTACCTCAGGTCAAACCACTACCCTGATTCAGGGGACTCATCATAGATGACCGTATGAAACGTACGGTCATCGATAATCTGGGACGAAACCAACGGATGGTCATCATCAACGAGGGCACTGTCGCGATTCATGACACTGCCTGAGGAAAAATGATAAGCTGACCCGGCAAATCGCCGACTCAGGTCAGAGATGAAGAAGACAAGCTGGAATCGCGAATCGCGATTTCAGGTCAGAGACGAAGAAGACAAAAGCTGAGGCCCCGATTCAGGGCACCAGTTCAAGGGGTGATGGAGTAACGATTCGTTACGCCATCGCAAACATGTTGATAGGGATGACTCCGCAAAACGCGAACTCATCAACTCGAAAGGTCGAAAACAACAGGCAATCTTCATCAACGAGGGTACCGTCGCGATTCGCGACACTACCTATGGAGGATGCAGTCATTAAGTCATTAAGTCATTAGTCATTAAGGAGGGTAACAAGTCCTTCAACACAGATTTTCCTCTCATATCCTTTGCCGTTTCAAGAAAACCTCGTATATTTGCAGCAGAAAACAAATCCTTAATCAAACATGAGCAAGTACGAAATTCCATATCTGACTGCGTGCATACAAGCTTTCGGACGACGGTTTAATCTGACCAGACAAGCCGCTTTCCGCTATTTGCACGAACACAAAGGGCTGGCGTTCTTGATTGAGTTCTTCGATGTGGAACATCTGCAATCAATGGACGAGACAATTGACGACCTGCTCATCGTCTGCAAGAAAAACGGGGGAGCATTGGCATGATACTCTATCACGGTACCAACGAGGACATCAAGCGCATTGACCTCAAAAAGGGGTTGCGACACAAAGACTTTGGCAAAGGCTTCTATCTGACGTCTGACCGAAATACAGCCATTCGTATGGCACAGAAGAGAGCAAGACTCTTCGGAGGTCAAGCAACATTGATTACGTACGAATTCGACGAGAAAGCTTTGACGTCTGACCTTAAAGTGAAAGTTTTCCCAGAGAAAGCTTGTGTGGAATGGCTTCTCTTTGTAGATGCTAATCGCGACCGAAAGAACACGGAGCCTATCCACGACTATGACATCATCATTGGTCCTATAGCCAACGATGGCGTAGTGCTTCAACTGACCAACTACCGCGAGGGAATATATTCGCCAGAACAGGTGGCTGCGTTGCTTCAGGACAGATTCCTTGACCAACAATACTACTTCGGAACAGAGCGAGCTTTGTCTTTCCTCAGCAAAACAAATACCGAACCCGTATGAACCAGCCCTCGCATCACCAAATAGCAACATATTTGATTGACTACGCTTTGAGCGAACTCGTGAAATATGTGATGGAAGATACTGGCTGCACCATTGAACAGGCAATGGAGCGGGTTTACAATTCTCCGCTGATGCCCGCCTTGCAGGACGAGGAAGGTGAACTTTATGTGCAAAGCCCTGCCTATCTGTACGAACTGATGATGCAGTAACACAATTCGCCACCATGAAATATACTTTAGCACTAAAGAAACTGCCTTTCGAGCCGCTGAAGAAGCAGATTATCTACGTCGAAAGCAGTTACGACGAGGCCGTCAACAAATACATTCAGGACAACCTGGAGCACCTCTGCGTTTATTGCCACTTGCGCGGATACGAGTTCTGCTACTTCCCCAAGATGTTCGAGAAGGGAATAGACGAGGATGTCCTCTTCTATAATGCTCCGTATGCCAATCGGGATGCCCAGCCAGAGTCCATCGGCAGCGACTTTCTGCTCCGATATATGTCGCATCCCGAGAACAAGGAACTCATCCCGCCTTCGCTGATTTATCTCAGCAAAAAAATGAAGGAGAAGCCCGAAAAAGGGGAAACGCTTTTCAAGGCTGTGTCCGTAACGGATCAGGACGAATACCCCACCATAGCTGACATCTTCGACCTGAGGCTGAAAGAAATCGTCAAGGAACTGTTTGAAGGGGTTGAATCTTCTTCGCAGGATATGTTCGATTTTGACGATTCTGATGAAAGCCTCTCCTACGAAAGGAAAAGGAGGGATGCCAACTTCTCCATTTCGGAAGAAAAGGAAAAGAAGGAAAAGAAGAGACCTCTCAGAAAGATTTGGGTAACTTTTGAAGAAATGCTGGGGGGAGATGAAAAGCCACAGCCCCCAAAGTCGGCCGACGACAGATTCGAAGAGGAAAGCACCCAACTATCGCCCGAGGTCAAGAAAGAAATAAAGAAAATGGTGGTGAAGCAGGGGGTTGATGCGCTTCAGCTAATACAATACATCAAGAGTCTGGAGCCGCTGAGTCGCCTGCGTATCACAAAGGATTTCCACATCTTCGTGCCCGACTATGGCAACAAAGAGATTGAAATGTTTCCTCTGCACAAGGCCGTCTTTCTGCTCTTCTTGCGGCATCCGGAAGGTATCATTTTCAAGCATCTGCCCGACTATAAGGAAGAGTTGATGGAGATATATTCCCAACTGAGACCGACGGGAAACAGGGAAAAGATGTTGGAAACTATCGAGGATGCGACACTTCCATTCGGCGACTCCATCAATATATGTTGTTCCCGTATTCGAGAGGCTTTCGTAAAAAAATTCAAAGAACATCTGGCCCGCAACTACTTTATTACTGGCGAAAGGGGCGAAGCAAAGAAAATCACGCTTCCAAGGGATTTGGTAGTTTGGGAAGAATAAGGGGACTTTTGAAGTTCCCTTTTTTTGATTTCTGCAAGGCTTGCAGAGCCTTTTTATTTGGAAGAAATTAGGGGAATGCCGTAAATTTGCACTCGAAATCAAATCGTTCTTTGAATTAATGATGGTAAAAAGCGTGGAGCTGCCGTAGTGAGGAGTTACTTCGTTTATATGGGATGGTGCAGGATTTAGTTCCTGATTACCTCCGTAAGATTTTCCTAAAGTCTCCTTCTGACTGTTGCGCTCCACCTCCAAGAGGTGGCGATTGCCGTAGCAAAGGATTTCTTCAACCTTGGCCATGTGACGGAATACCGCCATGGCTACCATTACGAACCTTTGCGATTGTTGCATCCCACCTTTTATAATATATGCGATTGCCGTAATCATGAATTACTTCGCAGAAAGAGCCGTGAGATACCGAAAGGAAGAGGGTGGTATGGAGAAATGCCTGCCACTGGTCTCAGGGCAGGTCTCGGATATGTAGGACAGTTCGACAGCTTGTAAAATATAATTACAAGTGAGGCCATAATGCATTTATGATGAATGTTGCATCGCATAACAAAAGCAAGTGCCGTAGAAAAGAATTTCTTCGCGATTGGTGCCTTGGTCGCTGGTTCGAATCCAGCTCGCAATCAATCTCGTCCCAACGTTTGATTTGGCCAACGAAATATTGCGATAGCTCAGTTGGTAGAGCATTGATTAGAGTCTTTTCGAATGTTGCCTTGCTTAATTTGGCGGAGTGATAGCAGTGGTCAGCTAGCAAGTTTCATAAGCTTGAAGTCGCAGGTTCGAATCCTGCCTCCGCCCCTAGAGCAGAATGCCGTAGGGAAACGGATACTTCACCGCCTCCACTTTAGGGGATGTTAATGGCGATTCCCCGACCGTAACCCGCCTGTTGCTTCTGCTGTTTAAACGGTTGCCGTAGTGTAGTGATACATCATCAGCAATGGCCCTTTGAATTCTGGGTTGGGCTCCAGATTAGTTCACTCCACGAGTGTTGCACCGTTTATATAATATAATGTTATTAAAGATTACGAAGATGAACTACAATTCGATGTTAAAAGAAATGAAGACTGAAAAAAACTATGAGGGTGCCAAAGCATATGCTATGACTCCCGAGTTGGAACTCTATTCTGCTGTTGTGACAGCTTCACTTAGCGATACTTTCTATGAAAAGCAAGACGAACGAGTTGAACGTATTGCCCAACTTATTAGTAAAGTATCACCTGAGTTTGTTGCTCGTCTTGCAGTTTATACACGAACACAGATGCATCTTCGTAGTATTCCATTGCTACTCTTGGTTGAACTGGCAAAGGTGCACAATGGCGACAATCTTGTGGCAAGAGCTGTAGAGAAGACAGTCCTTCGTGCAGATGAGATTATGGAACTGCTGATGTGTTATCAGTGGCGCAACCCTAGTGATGGGATCAAGAAGCTGGGCAAACTTTCGCGACAGATTCAGAATGGTTTGCAGAGAGCCTTCAATCGCTTTGATGAATACCAATTCGCAAAGTATAACCGAGACAATCTCGAGGTTAAACTTCGCGATGCATTATTCCTCGTCCACCCTAAAGCAAAGGATGAACAGCAGCAGGTTCTCTTCGATAAGATTGTAAATGATAAGTTAGAAACTCCTTATACCTGGGAAACTGAACTTTCTGCTCTTGGTCAACAAAAGTTTGAGTCGGATGAGTTGAAACAGGAAGCATTCCGCAAAAAGTGGGAAGAACTGATTGATAGTCGTAAGTTGGGCTATATGGCATTGATGCGAAATTTAAGAAATATGCTTCAGGCAAATGTTTCTATTCGTCAGATGCAAAAGGTAGGATATTGGATTTGTGATGATGAATCGGTCGCAGAATCAAAGCAATTGCCATTCCGCTATCTTTCTGCATATCGGGAGGTTGAGAAGATAGATTCCGTTCACACTACTAGGTTATTGAATGCTTTGGAGGCTGCGGTGAAATACTCAGCTTCAAACATCGAGGGATTCGACGAGAACACTCGAGTGCTATTAGCCTCCGACGTCAGTGGATCAATGGGTAAGTTAATCAGTCCGAGAAGTACTGTCCGCAACTTTGATATAGGGCTATTACTATCTATGTTGCTTCGGAACCGATGCAAGCAGGTTGTTGCTGGCATTTTTGGAGATGATTGGAAAGTGGTGAATATGCCAAATGATAATATCTTAATGGCAACCCGTCAGTTAGAACGCCTTGCTAATACTGTGGGATTCAGCACTAATGGTTACAAAGTCGTTGATTGGCTACTGGAGCAGAATCTTATCATGGATAAAGTTATGATGTTCACAGATATGCAGATGTGGGATAATACCGGTCGTTACAAAACATTTGAGGACTCATGGAAAAGATACAAGCAGCTAGCTCCTAATGCAAAACTCTATCTATTCGACCTTGATGGTTATGGCCAACTTCCCTTGCGACTTGCTGAGCCAGATGTGTTCCTTATTGCGGGTTGGAGCGATCGAGTGTTCGATGTTCTGTCTGCAATTGACAAAGGTGAAGATGCCCTTAGTGTTATAAATAAGGTTGAAATTTGAGTTGCAGAACTATGGAAGAGAAAATTGAGGGAATTCAGTTTACTATCCCGACGGATAAAACGGAGCATCTGATAAAGGTGATTGGAGTTGGTGGTGGAGGCGGAAACGCCGTGAAGAGTATGTACGAGAAAGGGGTGAAGAACGTCACTTTCGCCGTCTGCAATACCGATAGTCAGGCTCTGAGCCGTTCTCCTATTCCCGTCAGAATCCAGCTTGGCGAGGAAGGTCTGGGCGTGGGCGGCAATCCCGAGAAAGGTCGCGAGAAAGCCGAGGAGAGCATGAAGGACATAGAACTCCTCTTCAACGACGAGACGAAGATGGTCTTCCTGACTGCAGGTCTGGGTGGAGGAACAGGAACGGGAGCCGCTCCCCTGATTGCCAAAGTGGCTCGTGAGAAAGGCATCCTGACCGTTGGCGTCGTCACCCTTCCTTTCCGCTTCGAGAAGAGGGCCAGAATGGAGAAAGCTCTGGCTGGAGTGGAGGAAATGAAGGAGAATGTGGATGCGCTCTTGGTGGTCAGCAACGAAAGACTCCTGGAGGTTTACAGCAACTCGATGCTCTCCATCGACGAGGCCTTCGGAAAGGCAAACGACATCCTCACCATCGCCACCAAAACCATCTCGGAAGTCATCACAAAGGAAGGTATTGTGAACCGCGACTTCAAGGATGTGGAGACGGTGATGAAGGACAGTGGAAGAGCCATTGTAACTGTGGGCTACGGCAGCGGAGAGAAGCGCATCATCAAGGCTATGAAAGATGCTCTGAACTCGCCTCTCCTGAATACGAAGGAGATAGAGAAGGCTCAGCGTTTGCTCTATATCATCTATTCGTGCAACGAGAAGCCCGTGAGCATCACAGAACTGGGCGAGATAAACGACTTCATGGACACTCTGCCAGAGGATTTAGAGGTGCTCTGGGGACTTTATCCCGACGATACGATAGGAGATCAGGTGAAGGTGGCTGTGGTGGCGACTGGCTTCGATAAGGCTCGGCAGCAAAAGGATTCGGAGAAAAGCGAGAACGTCAAAAAGCTTTGGGATATGTATTATCCTGAGCCCAAGCCCCTAGAACAAGAGGAAGCCGAACCGCTGGAAGACTCTCCAGAAGAAGAGGAAGAGGAGCCCCTGGTCGGATGGAAAGAGAGAGGCCAGTCGTGGTTCAAAAGTTTTGTAGAATTTATGAAAAAGAGTTTGGAGGAGGAATAAAGATTATGGCAACATTAAATGAGTTCGCAGATTGATTCCGGACAATACGATTTCCAGACAGAGCCGCTCTGATTTTTCGGGGCGGCTTTTTGTGTGTCATTTTGAAATGAAAAGCGTCCACGTTTACATGAGTAAGTGTGGACGCTTTGTTGTGTTAAGAGTGACAGCTTTTACTGGGCTCCGCCGCCGAGGGCTTGGTAGAGGTCGATGGTGGCTCGGATGGCGTCCATGCGGTTCGCTATCTGGCTCATCTGGGCGGAAAGCAGGGAGTTCTGGGCGGTGATGACGTTCAGATAGTTTGTGCCGGTGTTGGCATAGAGCTTTTCTGTGGCGTCGAGTGCCTTGCCGAGCGACTCCACTTGCTTGTCGATGAGTCCTTGCATTTTGCGAGCGTTATAGATGTCGTCCATTGCAAGGTTCACTTCATTGCCTGCCTTGATGATGGCTTGCTGGAAGTCGTTGGTGGCTATCTCCAGTTCTGCCTGCGAAATCTTGTACTGGGCACGGATTCGGCCATTGTCGAAGAGCGGCTGGGCAAGGGTTGCGACGGCTTGTCCGATAAGTACGCCCGGATTGACGATGGCTCCGATGTTGTTGGTGAACTGTCCGGAGGCGGAGATGTTGAGGTTGGGGAAGAAGCTGCTGTATGCGAGGTTCTTGTCGTAGAAAGCGGCTGCGAGCTTGTATTCTGCATCGCGCACATCGGGCCTGCGGTCGAGAATGGTGATGGGCATGCCTGTAGAGCAGACTGCGGGTGCCTGGAATGTTGCGAGTGAGCCTCTCCGGATTTCGCCTTGAGTCTCGCCAAGCAGTGTGGCAAGGGCGTTCTCAATGGCATGGATGCTGTTCTTGATGGAGATGACGGAGGTCTGGATGCTGTAGTGGGTGGCTTCGATGCTTGCCACTGCAGCCAGATTGCTCTGTCCGGCTTCCATGAGTCTGTTCTGCATCTCGAGATACTTGCCCCAGTTCTGTTCCGTCTGCTCTGTGAGGACGAGTTGTTCGTCGAGCATGGCAAGGTTGTAGTACATGGAAGCGATGCTTGCAACGAGTTGAGCCTGAATGGCTTGCTTGGCATTGCGAAGCTGGTCGCGCGTCACTTCAGCCTTCTTCTTGTTGTTGCGCAGAGAACCGATGCTGCCCACCTGCCAGCTTGCAGAGACAGGCAGGGAATAGGTCTTGGCGGCAGCGTATTCGTTGCGATCCCAAGGGTCCCAAGTCTTGCTGACAGTTCCGCTTGGCTTGAAGTAGAAACTGGGAATGTAGGCGAGTTTGGCGCACTTCAGGGCATAGTCGGCTTCCTTGATGCGGAGGTCGGCGTTCTTCATGTCGGTGTTCTGCTGCAGGCCACGCTCGATGAGGTTTTGCAGCAATGGGTCGGTGAAGATGTCGCGCCAACTGAGGTCGCCCAAAGAGTTGTCGCCGGCTGTCTGCATATCACCGTAGATGCCGTCGGTAATGATGTCGGAAGGACGCTCGTAGTTCTTGTAAAGTTGGCAGGAACTGAAGAGCAAGGCAAAAACTGCCAGTTTAAATATAAGTCTTATAGGTCTCATAAGTCTATAGGTCATATTTAAATTTCATTTTTCATTTCCTTCTCTCTCTGCGAACGCTCTCTTTCCTTGAGGAACTGCTGGTCGGCTTCTTCGTGCATGACCGGACGAATGCGCTCCTGTATGTACTCGAAGATGATAAAGAAGAGAGGCACGGTGAAGAGGATGGCAAGTGTACCAACCGTCATACCGCCTATCACACCAATACCGATGGTTCGGTTGCCGTTGGCTCCCGCTCCAGTTGCGAAGACGAGAGGAATCATACCGAAAATCATGGTCAATACGGTCATCAGAATTGGACGCAAACGTGCTTCGGCAGCGGCAAAGGCGGCTTCCACGATGCCCATTCCCTTGCGGCGACGCTCGAGGGCGAATTCCGTAATCAGGATGGCCGTCTTGGCAAGCAAACCAATCAGCATGATGACACCTGTTTGCAGGTAGATGTTGTTCTCAATCTGTCCCATGAAAAGCATACGGCCAATCGGAGCTGCCTGCCCGTTCATGGTTATCGTCCAGTTGAAACCTGTATTCCAAAGCCAAGCGAATCCGTAGGTTCCCATCAAGCCTGCGGGAACGGAAAGGATGACTGCAAATGGAACGAGGAAGCTCTCATACAAGCAACTCAAAATCAGGAAGATGAGTATCACGCAAATAGCATAGGTGAGGTAGGTGTCGTAGCTGCCGATGGTCTGTGCTTCCTCTCGAGCCATTCCGCCGAATTCGTAGCTGTAACCCTCTGGGAACACCTCTTTGTGCACTTGCTCGATGACCTTCATTACCTCGGTATTGCTGACGCCAGTGTTGGCTGCAACGTTCACGGAAATGGAGCTGAAGAGGTTGAAGCGGTTATCGATTTCAGGACCGAGAACGGGCTTCAGTTTCACGAACTGACTCAAAGGAGCCATCTGGCCATTGTTGCGGACGAACATATTGCTCAGGTCGCTTTCTGTGGTTCTGCTCTGCGGATTGCTCTGCAGCATGACACGATAGACCTTCGAGAACTGGTTCATGTTGCTGACGTAAGAGCCGCCGCAATAGCTTGCCAAAGCACTCAAGACGGTAGTTGGCGACAGGCCTGCTCGCTTGCATTGAGCAGCATCCACCTCCACCTCGAACTGCGGGAAGTTGCGTTCGTAGGTTGTAATGCATCGGCCAACTTCGGGATGTTCGCCCAGTTTGGCAATGAACTTCTTGGCGTAGTCGAAGAACAGGGCTTTGTCGGCTGTACCTGTCTTGTCCTGCAACTGCAATTCGATGGAGCCCATACCATAACCGGGAATCATGCCAGGCTCGAACACAAAGCACTGTGCCTCTGGAATCTCTTTCAGCAGTCGGGCATTCAGTTTTGCATTTGCCACCATCGTGCTCGAACTCATCATGTTATCGAGCGGATGATAGTTCATGATAGCCAAGATGGACAAGGCTCCAATCACTACGAAAGCCAATCCCTTCTTGAGCACATTCTTTCTCTTGATAATGCCTGCGACAAATACAATCAGCGAGATGACGAAGGCCAAAAGCGCAAGTGTGGCAAGTCCGAAACCTATTCCATATTGGCGTTCGCTCCAAGGTTTCATTCGGATGACGGACATACCATAAGAGGTTCCCTGACCAGACATGAAGCCATAGCCTGCAACCTTCGTGTAATCCTTCACTTCGGGCACTTCCTCAATAATCTTCTGTGCTTTGTTCAGGACATCGTAGGTCGATGCCACATTACTGCCAGGAACGGCACTCACATTCATCATGCAGACACCTTGGTCTTCGCTTGGAACAAGTCCGCCAGGCAAGTGACTTCCGAAGAAAAGCACGCCCACAATGGCAACCGCCAAGGCACCAAAGCAGACATAGAACCTTACTTTTCTGGAAACCATTCTGCGAAGGACATTGGCATATTTCTCCATCAAGGCAGAATAAGTGGCTTCGTAGGCAAGGCGAGTGCGGTAGTTGATGTTTCCGAAGAAACCTTTGCGCCTCTCCTCGCTTGCAGGTCGCATCATCATGGCACAAAGAGCAGGGCAGAGCACAAGAGCACTCACGCAAGAAAGACCTACTGCAGTTGCCAAAGTCATACCGAATTGGGTGTAGAAGATGCCGGCAGTTCCGCCAGTAAAGCTGACAGGAATGAACACAGCCATGAAGACAAAGGTACAGGAAATAACGGCCATCGTTACATCGCTCATCGCATCCTTTGTTGCTTCATAACTGCTTGTATATCCGGCATCGAACTTAGCCTGAACGGCTTCCACCACCACAATGGCATCGTCGACGACAGTACCGATGGCAAGCACTAAGGCAAAGAGCGTCAGCAAGTTAAGCGTAAATCCTGCTAAAGCAAGGCAGGCAAATGTTCCCACCAAAGAAACGATGATGGAGATGGAAGGAATAAGGGTTGCTCGGAAGTCTTGCAGGAAGAAGTAAACCACAAGTACCACCAAGATGATGGCAATGAAGAGCGTTTCTTCCACATTCGAGATGGATGCCAAGAGGAAGTCGTTGCTCGACATCATCTTGACGAACTTCATACCCTTCGGCAAATCCTTGCTCAACTCCTCAAGTTTCTGGCTAACGCGGTCGTTTGTTGCCTTTGCATTGGCTCCAGCCAGCTGGAAGCAGAGGAAAGTGACACCTGGATGTCCGTTGGCTTCGCCGTGGAAGGAGTAACTGACTGCACCCAGTTCCACATCGGCAATATCCTTGAGTCGAAGAAGCGTTCCGTCTTGGTTTGCGCGAATCACAATGTCCTCGAACTCGGAGATTTCCTTCAGACGACCTTTGTACTTCAAGGTGTATTGATAGTAGTTGTCGATGCCGTCGCCATGAGTTCCATTGACTGGCTTCTCGCCCAACTGACCTGCAGGCGACTCCAAGTTCTGTTCAGCCAAAGCATTCGAGATATCGCTTGGAATGACGTCGTATTGCGCCATCAATTCTGGCTTCATCCATATTCTCAGGGAGTATGTGCCGCCAAGCAAAGTGACATCGCCCACACCTTCAACGCGCTTAATCTGAGGGATGACGTTAATGTCCAGATAGTTTGAGATAAAGTCCTCGTCGAATGTTCCGTCCTCGCTGCAAAGTGCATTAATCTGCAGGAAGGAAGTCTGGCGTTTGATTGTCTGCACGCCAACTCTCGTTACATCGGAAGGCAGTAAGCCTTGAGCCCTCGATACGCGGTTCTGCACATTCACGGCAGCCATATCTGGGTCGGTGCCCTGTTTGAAGACGACATTGATGGTTGCAGAACCCGCATTGGTGGCAGTACTGCTCATATAGAGCATGTTCTCCACACCATTGATGGCCTCTTCGAGAGGCTGAATAACAGCTTTCATCACAGCGTCTGCACTTGCGCCAGTGTAGGTGGTATAGACACTTACCGTTGGCGGGGCAATATCCGGGTACTGCTCCAAAGGCAGAGAGGTGAATGAAATTAAGCCAACCAAAAGAATCATAATGGCAATCGAAATCGCCATTACCGGTCGCTTAATGAATATATTTCCTTTCATGTTTGATATTTAGAAATGTAGAAATGAAGAGAATAAGAAAAGGAACGAGCCTCTCTTTTCTCTTATTTTCTTATTTTCATTATTTCTTATTTTCCTCCTTATTAGGCTTTATGTCTTGGCCGTCTCTCAACATACCTGCACCTTCGGCCACAATGATGTCACCCACTTGCAAGCCTTCTTTTATCACATATTCCTTACCATTGGAAGTGGGTTCTGTGGTGACAAGCTTTTCGTGTGCAATGTTGTCTTTGTCAACGAGATAGACCTTGAACTTATCCTGAATCTGTACCGTAGCAGTAGCAGGAATGACAATCTTGTCCTTATAAACTGTGGGAATGACGACACTACCGGTACTTCCGCTATGCAGCAGTTTTTCGGGGTTTTCGAAGACGGCACGAACCTGAACTGTTCCAGTGCTGCGGTCAACCACTCCACTCACACTTTCCACTTTGCCCTTGTAGGGATATTCGCTGCCATCCACAAGAAGCAGTTTGACATCGGGCATTGCGCCGATAGCCGCTTCTGCACTACCGCTCTCTCTCGTCATTGCCAGCAACTGAGCTTCGCTGATTGAGAAATAGACATACATCTGATTGTTGTCGCTGACAGTAGTAAGAGGCTGAGCCATTGCGCTGCTCACCAAAGCACCTTGACGATAAGGAAGTGTGCCCACAACACCATTTGCAGGACTCTTCACAACTGTGTAACTGAGGCTGTTTCGAGCATTAACTACTTGCGCATTCGACTGGGCAACTTGAGCCTTAGCACTAAGCAGAGCATTTTGTGCCGTTTGAAGTTCAACGTCGCTAATGATTCCGTCGTCGAAGAGTTTCTTCTTGCTGTCGTAAGTCAGCTGGGCAGTTGCGAGGCTTGCATTAGCTGCTTGCTGAGAAGCCAAAGCCGTATTCAAAGCAGCCTGATAGGGAACCTGGTCGATGATGAAGAGCGTCTGGCCTTTTCCAACCTTCTGGCCTTCAACGACGCACAACCTTTGCAGAGTTCCGCTCACTTGCGGATAAACCTCGATATCCTGACGACCACGAATGGTTGCGCTGTACTTTGTGGTCATCGTTACGTCTTGGGTGGAGACCGTCATGGTCTCGAAGTTAGCTGATGGCATTTGTTGTTGCTGTGTCTTACCGCCGCAAGAACTCAGGGCGACCATCAAAATCGTTGACAGAGTTACGAAAAGAGATGATTTGATTTTCATAAGATATGTAGTCATTATTATATAATCCATTATAATTCGAGCGCAAAATTACAAAAAAATACTGAAACTTTACGACACAGCTTGACCTAAATGGCACACAGAATTGTTCTATATCTCCGATTCTGTGAAATTTTTAAGGTTTTTTAATATCGCTTCCTCCTTCGTTCTTCTAAAATACAAAAGATGAAAGATTCTGCTGCCATATATGTGAAAATGCACATATTTGAAGAATTTTTCTGCAAAAATGTAAGCAGGAAAGAGATTTTTTTGTAATTTCGCCGAAGTTTCTCGTTTATTAACAAAAATAGTTACACACAAATGAAAAAACAAGCATTTTTCGTAAAGGCTACGCTGGCTGTGGCTTTGGCCATCTTCAGCAGCACAGCCGCAATGGGACAACAGGATTCCACTGCCATTCAAAATGGTTCGTCTGAAAAGAAGTCAACCGCACTCTATCAGAAAATCATCGGAGAGAATGCTCCCGATTGGCTTAAAGACGTTTCAAGTCGTATTAAACTTCATGGTTACGCTCAAGGCGGCTACACCTACTCTCACAAAGGAGGTGCCAACACAAACACCTTCGATTTAAAACGCGTTCTTTTTTGGGCAGAAGCCCGCATTACCGACCGTTGGTCATTTCTTTTCATGCACGACTTCTCGAGTGTCGTACAGGAATTCTACACAGACTATCGCATTACAAAGAATAAGGCTTTGACCGTCCGATTAGGACAATTCAAGAATGGTCTGTCTCTCGAGAATCCCCTTTCCCCAACAGCAATGGAAGCCATCGACGTTTATAGCGAGGCTGTCACTTTCCTTACCGGTTGTGGTAGTGATCCGCTTTTTGGCGTTCAGTATGGTCGTGACTTAGGTCTTTCGCTTTTTGGCGAGACGAACAATGCCAAGTTCCGTTATGAGTTGGATGTTATGAACGGACAGGGAATTAACAAAAAAGACGGCAATAATTTCAAGGATATCATTACCCGACTCGAATATCGGCCTGCAAAGGGTTTGAACCTCGTTGCTACAGGGCAGTTCGGTCGTGGTCATGCTATTGCTTACTCTCTATACAATCCCAAACTTTTTAATCTCGAGACGGGCAAAGGTCTCGACTACAAGCGTCATCGTTGCACAATAGGTGCCGACTACAAATCGAAGGCTTTCAATGTTCATGGCGAATATCTGAATGGCTGGGATGGCGATGCCCACAGTTGTGGTGCTTATGTTACTGGAGCCGTTCCTTTGGGTACGCCCAAAGTGGAGTTTGTAGGCTCTTACGATTTCTTCAATTTCAATACCGACCTTGGCATGGATCAGCACAAAGCCATTGCGGGCTTCCAGTACTGGTTCTTCAAGAAATGCCGTGTGCAGTTGCAGTATGTTTATAAGAATGCATACGTTGCCGGAGGTCAGTTTGTGCATGGTGCCAATCATGCAATCATGGGTCAAATGCAAATTCGTTTCAATTAAGATATGTTTATTAAAGTTCTCCTGACCATCATTTTTCTGGTTGTGATGGTAGGTGTGGGAATCTATTCCCGCAAGCAAGCCAGAAGTGTAGAGGGTTTTGTTCTTGGTGGAAGAGCCGTAGGTCCGTGGCTTACTGCTTTTGCTTTTGGAACGAGCTATTTCTCTGCAGTCGTTTTCGTAGGTTATGCAGGTCAGTTTGGCTGGAAGTATGGCCTCTCGAGCGCTTGGATTGGTATTGGTAATGCCGTTATCGGTTCGCTTTTGGCGTGGATTCTTTTGGGAAGACGCACCAAGCTGATGACGCAACATATTGAGAGCCGCACAATGCCCGATTTCTTTGGCACTCGCTTTGGTGACCAAGGTTTACGAGTTGTGGCTTCCGTCATTGCTTTTGTGTTCCTGATTCCTTATACGGCAGGCGTTTATAGTGGAATTTCCCGCCTCTTTGAGATGGGTTTCGAGATTCCTTACGAATATTGCGTCATCATTATGTCTATCCTGACTGCCGTTTATGTGATTATAGGCGGTTATAAGGCAACGGCAATGAACGACTTCATTCAGGGCATCATCATGCTTTTCGGTATTGTAGCCGTGATTATAGCTGTGCTGAATGCTCAGGGCGGATTGGTAAATGCCGTCAACGAGTTGGCGAAACTTCCTTCCGATTCCGATCCTTCTGTGAACGGAGGTTTTGCCTCGTGGTTTGGTCCCGATCCTTGGGGATTGCTGGGCGTCGTCATCCTGACTTCCCTCGGCACAATGGGACTTCCGCAAATGGTGGGCAAATTCTACTCTATTACCGACGAGAGCGCCATTAAGCGCGGCACAATCATCTCTACCATCTTTGCTTTCATCGTGGCTGGAGGTTGCTATTTCCTTGGAGGTTTTGGTCGCCTTTACGAGCCCGTCATCAACGAAGCGACAGGCAAGATTGCTTTCGACTCCATTGTCCCTGCAATGCTCGTCACTTTGCCAAACATCCTCATTGCGCTTGTAGTTTTGTTGGTACTTTCCGCATCAATGTCAACCCTTGCTTCTTTGGTGCTGACTTCAAGTTCAACCATGACGCTCGACCTCATCTATCGCGACAAGAAATCCTTGCCTGGCGAGGTTGAAGAGGGTAGTATCGACGACGTTGTGGCCGAAAAGATTGAGCGCAGAAAGGTCGTTATCATGCGAGTTCTGATTGTGTTCTTCATCGTCATCTCGCTCCTGATAGCCCTCAATCCGCCCACCTTCATTGCTCAGCTCATGGGCATTTCGTGGGGCGCTTTGGCCGGAGCTTTCCTTGCTCCCTTCATGCTCGGTCTTTATTGGAGAGGCGTTACCCCCGCATCCGTTTGGGCTTGCTTTGTTTGGGGCGTAGGCTTGACCGTCATCAATATGCTGGCAGGCAACCCCATCAATCCAATTAACTGCGGAGCCATCGCTATGCTGGGCGGCTTCCCGGTTGTTTGGCTGGTAAGTCTCTTCACGAAGAAGATGCCCAGAACCGAAGTAGAACATATGTTTGAATGTTATAAGAAATAAGAATATGATTTGGAATCCCAATAAAGAATGCATGAGTCGCGACGAAATGAGTGCCTTGCAAGGCAAGCGACTCCATAAGATTGTTGAATACGTTTATCATAATGTCCCTTTCTACCGCAATAAACTGCAGGAAATGGACATTCGTCCCGATGACATTCAGACCATCGAGGACATCAAGAAACTGCCTTTCACCACAAAGAAAGACCTTCGCGACAACTATCCTTTCGGCCTTCAGGCTGCCCCGCAGAGCGAGATTATCCGCGTTCATGCAAGTAGCGGCACTACGGGCAATCCCACGATTGTGGGCTATACCCGCAAGGATATTGGAGTTTGGAGCGAGTGTATGGCGCGTTGCTTGACCGCTTACGGCATTACCCGCGACGATATTTTCTCTGTGGCTTACGGCTACGGACTCTTTACAGGCGGTTTGGGCGCTCATTATGGCGTAGAGCATTTGGGTGCCAGCGTTATTCCTGCCGGAACGGGCAATACGGAAAAGCATCTCAAACTCATTCGCGACTTGGGCATTACCGGCATTGCCTGTACGCCCTCTTATGCCTTGTATTTGGCCGAGACGATGGACAAGCTGGGCATCAAGAAAGAAGAGCTGAAACTGCGTTCCGGAGCCTTTGGCGCCGAGCCTTGGACCGAGAATATGCGCAAAGAGATTGAAGACCGCTTGGGCCTGAAGGGTTACAACCTCTATGGCCTTTCCGAGATTATGGGCCCTTGTGTGAGCTACGAATGCCAAGAGCAGAACGGTTCTCACATCTGCGAAGACCATTTCTATCCCGAAATCATCAATCCTGTGACTTTGGAGTCTATGCCGAACGGCCAGTCGGGCGAGCTTGTCTTCACCACTCTTACCAAGGAAGGTATGCCTCTGCTTCGCTACCGTACTCGCGACCTCTGTTCGCTGATGACGGGCCAATGCAATTGCGGTCGTACAAGCATTCGTATGAGCCGCATAGAAGGCCGTAGCGACGATATGCTCATCATTCGCGGTATTAACGTCTTCCCCTCTCAGGTGGAAAGCGTCGTGCTCTCCATGCCCGAATTTGCGCCTCGCTATCTGCTTGTTGTGGATCGCGTCAACAACCTCGACACCCTTCAAGTTCAGGTCGAGCTTCGCCAGGAATACTTCACTGCCACCTTCGATACGCCGGCCGCCATCGACGAACTGGAGAGGAAACTGGCCGCCAAGCTCAAGAGCGTGCTCAGCATCTCGGCTAAGGTTCAGCTCAAGGCACCCAACACCATCGAGCGCAGCCAGGGCAAGAGCGCACACATCATAGACAAGAGAAAACTCTAACGGACAACAGACAACATACAACAGACAACGGACAACAGAAATTTAACTATAATGAATTCACCTTATTTTAATCCGGAAATCGAAACCATGTCGAGGGAGCAGCTCGAAGCGCTCCAACTCGAACGATTGCAGAAGACGGTCCGCCACTGCATGAACAATGAGTTCTATCGCAAGAAATTTGCGGAGGCAGGCATTGCGCCCGACGGCATCAAGTCGCTGGCCGATGTGCGCAAACTGCCCTTCACAACCAAGCAGGACTTGCGCGAGACCTATCCTTTCGGACTCTCTTGCGTGCCTTTGAAAGATTGCGTTCGTTTGCATTCTTCCAGCGGTACTACGGGCAATCCCACGGTCATTCTGCACACCAAGAAAGACCTTGACGAATGGGCAAACCAAGTGGCTCGAAACCTTTGGATGGTAGGTCTTCGTCCCGACGATGTCTTCCAGAACTCCTCTGGTTATGGCATGTTCACGGGCGGTCTGGGCTTCCAGTACGGAGCCGAGAAACTGGGCATGCTTACTGTTCCTGCTGCTGCGGGCAATTCCCTTCGTCAGATCAAGTTCATAACCGACTTCGGCACCACAGCCATCCACGCCGTTCCCAGCTATATCACGCGTCTTTACGAAGTGATGAAGGAGCAGGGCGTCGATCCGCGTCGCGACACCAAGCTGAAAGTCCTTGCCATCGGCGCAGAGCCTCATAGCGAGGAGCAACGCAAGCGCATCGAGGACATGATGGGCGTCAAGGCCTACAACTCCTTCGGAATGAGCGAGATGTGCGGCCCTGGTGTCGGCTTCGAATGCCCCGAACAGAACGGCATGCACTTCTGGGAGGACTACTACATCGTAGAGATAGTCAATCCCGAGACGCTGGAACCCGTTCCCGACGGCGAGATAGGCGAGCTGGTGCTCACAACCCTCTGTCGCGAGGCCATGCCGCTGTTGCGCTATCGTACACGCGACCTTACCCGAGTCCTTGGGCGCACTTGTCCTTGTGGCCGCAACCATATTCGTCTGGACCGCATGAAAGGCCGCAGCGACGATATGATGGTATTGCGTGGCGTGAACATCTTCCCCATCCAGATCGAGAAGATACTCATGCAATTCAGCGAACTTGCCAACAACTACCTCATCACGCTCACAACCGACGAGGAGAACGACAACATGACCGTGGAAGTCGAACTGGCACAGTCCACCGACGACTACGCCAAGCTGCAGGCATTGGAGAAGGAAATCCGCCGTCGTTTGAAGGACGAAATCCTGCTCACGCCCATTGTGAAGCTTGTGCCTCTCGGCGCCCTGCCTGTAAGCGAAGGCAAAGCCGTCCGCGTCGTCGACAAACGCAAAGTATACCAATAGGGAAGTGAAGAGTGAAGAATGAAGAGTGAAGAATAATATTGCAACTGCTCATGACACAATTTAACAGAGAAAACGGTCCTTTGCACATTAAAAGCTACGCATTTGGTGTGCGGATTGTGAAGATGTTTCTCCATTTTTCAGCGAACGACTGGAAATTGCAGACACTTTACAAACAAGTGTTGAAATCGGGAACATCAATCTCTGCCAATGTTCACGAGTCGGAATTTGCTCAAAGTCCTTCAGACTTCGCTTCAAAACTTCATATTGCCCTAAAAGAGGCTAATGAGACAATGAACTGGCTCAACTTATTGCACGATGTCTCTGTCTTGGACGACAAGGCTTTCGAAAGCATGTCTAAAGATTGCAGCGAGATAATTGCCTTACTAGTTTCATCAATTAAAACAATAAAAAATAATATTAATACCGAGTGAACCGCGAAGAATTTCATTACCCAATTCTTCACTCTTCACTCTTCACTCTTAACTTAAATAGTTATGACAATACATCAATTATCCATCTTCATTGAGAACCGCTCAGGTACACTCGTTAAGGTTCTCGAAGCCCTGAAGGAAGCAAACATTCAGATTATTGCCTCCACCATTGCCGATACGGCCGAGTACGGAATCCTTCGCATCGTTTGTGCAGAGCCCCAGCGCGCTTGCGACGAACTGAAGAAAGCCGGCATTGCCGTTGCCATTTCCGATGTTTTCGCACTGCAGCTCGACAACAAACCAGGTTGCGCAGCCGATGTCATCGAGCTTTTCAGCAAAGCAGGCATCAGCATCACCTACATCTACACCTTCCTCTATGCAGGAAAGGGCATCTTGGTGTTCCGTACCGACAATACCGAGCTGGCTCGCAAGACCATTTCCGAGAACAATCTCCCCTTCATTTCGGAAGAAGCCCTCGCCCAACAGGCATAACGGGAAATTCTCAGAAAACAAACAAAAAAGGGTGGAGTAATTTCCACCCTTTTTCTGTTGAAATACCCCGATTTCAGCAGTCGAAATGCCATTTTAGGCAGTCAAAACACCAAATTAACGTAGGTTAATTGCAAACTTAACGTGTTATGTTGGCGATTTTAACGTGTTACGATAGCAATCATAACGTGTTACGTTTGGATTTTACCTTGCATTTGCTGGATTTTCTTTCTTGCAGAGGCGGAATTTTTGTCCGATTTTGCCTTGATTTTTGAGCGCGAAAACTGCAAAAATCGCCCATTTCATCGAGAAATTTGGCATTTTGCAGAGATGTCATTTTGCTGGTCGACAGAAGTTATTCAACATTTCAACAAATTAAACACGCGAAAAATTGGCAAGAGGTTCTGCTTATATTTATAATTTAAGGAAACAATTACTTATTTATATAAATATATATAGTCGCCGCTTTTCTCTCGAAAACCGTTGTTTAAGTTGTTTAATGTGTTGAAAAAACACTAAAAATACTTGCTGAAAAATTTGGAAGTTTCGAAAAATTGTTGTAACTTTGTAGCCAGAAAGGAAACCTAAAAATGCAAATCATGAAAAAGATAATTCTACTCTCCCTACTGCTTCTTGTGCAATTCGGTCTCTATGCTCAGGAACTGACAGTCTCTGATGTTCAAAACAGCGACTGCTTGGGCAGCACACGGGCTGAAGTTAAAGAGACGATTATCCTGACAAAAGAAGGTAATAGTCTGTTGGTACAACTGTTTAATTATGAAGCCAACTGCGCAGCATATAAATTTAATATTACTCCCGTTGTAAGTAGAGGCAGTAACAGCGAACCCTATTCTGTGTCAATTCGAATTGATTACCAAGGTGATGATGCTGATTGTATCTGCCCATACAATATCTCGTTCACCCTCCATGGCTTGGAAACCAACAGTTTCTTCTTTTCGTGCTGTTGGTACCAGGGACAAATCAACTTGACAGAAGGTGAGCCATTGGTGCTGGGGGATATTGATGGGATTATTATGGAAGAGATTAGCATTGATGGTTTTGATTACACTTTAGAAAGGATAACGAATACCGCCAGATTAGTATCAGGACCATATGGAAAGGCAGAGGGAAAGTTGAACATCCCATCGCAATTAACTTATAACGGTCAGAAATACAGCGTAACCAGCATTGGTGAATATGCTTTTGCGTTTCGCGAGAATACGCCGTCCATCACTATCCCCAACAGCGTGACAAGCATTAAAAGAGGTGCCTTCTATCATTGCGAAGGTCTAACTTCTATTGTCATAGGTAGTGGTGTAACAAGTATCGGCGAATATGCCTTTAATTACTGTTTAGGATTGGCAGATGTCTATTGCTATGCGGACAGTGTCCCCAAAACTGCAAACGACAGGGTGTTTTACAACTCTCCAATAGCCTCTGCCACGCTTCATGTTCCAGCTGCTTCAATAGAAGCATATAGAACTACTTCACCTTGGAGCGATTTTGGAACAATTGTTGCACTTAAAGCTGACGATCCTACAGGAATAGCAAATGTCGAGAATGCAAAGAGCGTTAGCATCTTTGACCTCGAAGGCCGAAAGGTCGCTAATCCGCGAAAGGGACTCTACATCAAGAACGGAAAAAAGGTCTTGATTGAATGAGGGCAGGCCCGATGCTATAGTTCTCTGGTTCGGAGGCGAATGATGGCCAGGAGCAATGCCAGATAAATGAGAACGACTGCTGCAAGGCTGGGGTGAATGTCGTTCAGGGTGTTGCCCGGAATGTTCCCCGTCCAATCGATAAAGCTCTGCTGAAAGGCTTCTACGCCGTTCAAAACCCGTCCAAACGGAGCAATGGGGAATGCCATTACCAAGAGGGTGAGGTAGATGATGAGGGTTGTGGCCGGTATCAGTACGAGGCTCAAAAGGGGCGAGAGCAGGGGCAATCGGTGGAAATAATAGCAGACGAGTGGCATCGTTCCCAAAGTGGCGACAAACGATACTGCCAACAGCCTCACTGCCCAAGGCAGTCTGTAAAACCTGTCGCGAATAGGTCCCCAAAGTGCCAGAATGAAGAAAACGGCCGAGAAGGAGAGCTGAAAGCTGACGCTCAGCAGGTCGGATGGCGCTATCAGCAGTATGATGATGGCACTCAAAGCGAGTGGATGCAATAGGTCGGTGTTGTACCCCATCAAAGAGATGATGGTAAAGACGGAGAGCATGATGGCGGCTCTCACCAGCGAAACAGGCATTCCCGCTATCAAGGCGTAACCCCACAGACAAAGCAAAATGATGGGCAAGGCGAACCATCGACTTCGAGTGAACCGCACCCAACTGATGAATACGAAGTAGAGAAAGCCGTAGATAATGCCCAGATGCATGCCGCTCAAAGCCAGGAGATGAGCCGCTCCCACCTTTCTGTAGGCTTCTTTCGTCTCATATTGCAAACCGCTCTTTTCGCCTATGGTCAGGGCGGAAGTGAGGGCAAGTGTGCTCGGAGAAAGTCCTGCCTTTTGAAGTCGTGAAACAAGGGTGGTTTGAATCTGCTTAGCCTCTTGCCTGATGCTGCTTTGCCAAGCCGGTTCTTCGTTTACGGGAGCAATTGAGGCCCTGCTGCAGCCCAATAGAAACCAGACAAGAAGCGTCAGGACATCGTGCCAATGACGGGAATTGCGAAGCAGGGTGCACAATATGACCAGAGCGGCCAATAAGGGCAGATAATAGGGTAGAGGAAAGTAGAGTGCGACGGCAATGCCTGCTGCCAGAAAGGCAGCGCACCATAGCATGGGGTGCTGGACTATCATAATATACGGAAGAGTCCTCTATCAAAGGGCTGAGAGGGCTTCGCAGGCTTTGGCGGGATCGGGGGCTCGGAAAATGTAGTTGCCTGCCACTAGGACGTCAACTCCGGCTTCTTTCAGCTGCCGGCCTGTCTCCAGATTGACTCCGCCATCTACTTCAATGAGGGCTTTGCTACCGGTCCTGTCGAGCAACTGGCGCAACTCCCTGACTTTCTCCAAGGTGTGCGTGATGAACTTCTGACCGCCGAAACCGGGATTGACACTCATCAAGAGTACCAGATCCACATCGGCTGCTATGTCCTCCAATACGCTGACGGGAGTGGCGGGATTGAGCGTGACACCAGCTTTCATGCCGGCTTCGTGAATCTGTCCGACAACGCGATGCAGGTGCGGACAAGCCTCGTAGTGAACGTTCATCAGATAGGCACCGAGATCCTTCACCTCGTTCACGAATTTCTCGGGTTGCACTATCATGAGATGCACGTCGAGGGGCTTCTTGCAGATGCGTGCTACATGCTTCAGGACTGGGAAGCCGAAGGATATGTTCGGCACGAAAACGCCGTCCATTACATCGATGTGGAGCCAGTCGGCACTACTCTGGTTGAACCACTTCATCTCTTCCTCGAGATTTGCGAAGTTGGCTGCGAGCAAAGATGGGGAAATCATATCAGACAAGTATTACTGTGTAAGGCTGTGGTCGGTAAGTGCGAGCAAACTGACGAATCTTTGCCAGAACGGCAGTGCTTGGCTGAAAATAGGGTAGGGGTAAAGTTTGTTCCATAGGCGGAATTTATGGGTGGTTAATGCTATCCTGCAAGTCGGGTGGCTTGCTTCTATATGAAAAACGTAAGTCGGGGGCATTTTATTGTGAAGAAAGACAAGTTTTTTAAGAATCTTTCTATCTTTCCGTTATTTAGATTTTTGCGAAATAGTGGAGATGCGAATTTCGGTCAGTACCAAAATACTAACTCTATATAATTGCGAGGGTTATGGTTCTGTCCGCCATGGCCGATTCGTCGGGTTTGGAGAGTGTAAGCCGTTGGGTTGCAGGGAGTTGTATATTTGCAATAGGTAAAAAAGAGTCTGTTTTAGGCTTTTTCTTTGGCTCGTTGAAACACAGAGGGTTATGGAATTGAGCACTTTTCGGGGCAAGACATTTTTTTTTGCAGATTGAGGAAATTGTCGTAACTTTGCAACCGAATTCGCCAAAAAACTTAGTGAACCAAAATGGGCATGAATTTGCCCGCCCAGCGCTACATTATTTAATATACATGTGCGCGAAAAAGAGTTAAATGACAAAGAACGAACAGATATTATGGCAGCGTTGCATGGAAGTGTTCCGAAGCAACGTCACCGAGCAGCAATACGAGACTTGGTTCTCTCCGATGAGAATCAAGTCGTATGATGCTGTGCAGAAGGAGCTGGCGGTCTACATTCCGTCGCAGTTCTTCTTCGAATATCTGGAAGAGCACTTCCGTCGTTTGATTCATTTCACCATCGCTCGTTTCTTTGGCGAAGACGTCACTCTCTCCTATATGGTGGAGGTTGCCGGCGATGTGACCGTCAGTCAGGAGAGCGATAGCAACATGGTGCCCAATACGGAACCATCGACTCGCGAAGCAAACAAATCGCCCCTTTTAGCACAAGCCGTTGGTATGCCCGAAGACCTCGACTCGCAGCTGAACGCCCATCAGACTTTCAGCAATTTCATCGAGGGTACGAGCAACAAACTGCCTCGCAGCGTGGGTCAGGCTATTGCCGAACATCCTGAACAGATGACCTTCAACCCGCTCTTCATCTACGGACCGAGTGGTGTGGGCAAAACGCATCTGGTAAACGCTATCGGTATGCGCACCAAAGAACTGCATCCGGAGAAGCGTGTCCTCTATCTGAGCGCACATCTCTTTATGGTGCAGTTCACGGATGCCCGCAAAAACAATGTCTTCAACGACTTCGTGCATTTCTACCAGAGCATCGATATGCTCATTGTGGACGATATGCAGGAGTTGGCAGGCATGACTGCAACGCAGAACGCTTTCTTCCATATCTTCGACCACCTTCGCCGGATGGGCAAGCAAATCATCATGACTTGCGACCGACCTCCCGTTTCTCTGCAAGGAATGGAAGACCGCCTGATAACCCGCTTCAAGAGCGGACTGATGGCCGAGATGGAGAAGCCGGAAGAGAGTCTGCGTCGCAACATCCTTCACACTATCGTAAAGCACGACGGATTGAACATCCCGGACGAGGTGCTGGACTACATCTCTCATAATGTATGCAATAGCGTTCGTGAGTTGGAAGGCATCATCCACAGCCTGCTGGCCTATTCTGTCGTTTACGGAAAGGACGTCGACCTGGAGTTCGCCCAACGCATTCTGGCTGGTCGCATCAGGTTCGAGAGGAAGAATGTCACTATCGACCAGATCATCAGTACCACCTGCGAGCACTTCAATGTGAAAGAGGAAGAGGTCTTTGGCAAGAGCAGGAAAGCCAACATCGTGACCGTCCGGCATATGAGCATGTATCTTGCTCACAAGCATACGAAACTTACTTACGGCAAGATTGGTATCTATGTGGGCAATCGCGATCATGCAACCGTTCTTCACGGCATAAAGACGATAGACGGACGATTAAAACTTGAGAAGGATCTGCAACAGGCACTAGAAGAACTGGAAGGAAAACTAATAGGAAAGACACTATGAACATCAAGCAGAGGAGAACCATCCGCAAGTATACTCAGCAGCCCGTCAGCGACGAGCTGCTGAATCGGTTAATAGAGGAAGCTTCGCGTACGCAAACCATGGGCAACCTGCAACTCTATAGCGTTGTGGTGACTCGCTCGGAAGAAATGAAGGAAAAACTGGCTCCGGCCCACTTCTTCCAACCAATGGTAACGCAAGCTCCGGTTGTGCTGACCATTTGTGCCGACTTCCGCAGAACAACCGACTGGTGTTTGCAAAGACAGGCAAGTCCGGGCTACGACAATGCTCTGAGTTTCGTGAATGCCGCCACCGACGCTTTGCTCTTCACACAGACTTTCTGTTGCTTGGCAGAAGAGGAAGGCTTGGGCGTTTGCTTCTTGGGTACGACCATCTACCAGCCGCAACCTATCATCGAGGCACTCGAATTGCCCGAACTCGTCTTTCCTGTCGCAACGCTTACTATAGGCTGGCCTGCAGAGAAACCCCGCCAAACAGATCGTTTGCCTCTACAAGCTATCGTTCATCAGGAAACCTACAACCCCTTCACTCCGGAGCGCATTGATGCCTGCTACAAGAAGCGCGAGTCGCTTGCCGTAAACAAGCATTTTGTGGAGCTGAATGAGAAGGAGACGCTTGCTCAGGTCTTTACCGACATTCGCTATACTCGCAAAGATAACGAGGTGATGTCGGAAAACCTCCTCGCAACCTTGATTCGCCAGAAGTTCCTGAAGGCTGACAATTTGCTGGATGAGGTTCCCGTTGTGGAGCGTCGCCCCGATATCTTGGAGTGCGATGTTGTGCGCTTCCAGAACAAGAAAGAGAAGTGGGTGGCTTTTGTCGGAATGCTCGATGGCTTCCCCTACGAGATATTCACTGGTTTGCAGGACGACGAGGAAGGTATTGCCATTCCGAAGAGCGTGAATAAGGGCTTTATCATTAAGCATTACGACCGCGAAGGCCAGAAGCGCTACGACTTCCAGTTTGTCAACAAGCGTGGCTACAAGACGACTATCGAGGGCTTGAGTGAACGCTTCAACCCGAAATATTGGGACTATGCAAAGCTCATTAGCGGTGTGCTTCGCTACCGTATGCCCATCGATCATGTGATTAGCCTCATTACATCCCTTCAATTGGAAAACGATACCATCAATTCCTGGACGGCAGGCGTGGCAAGAGTCTTGAAGAAGTATCTGCCCGATTCTTCACCAATGTACGACGAGGAGGAACAAGAGTGAAAAGAGTTGCAGAGATAACGGTCAATCGCATCAAGGTTCATGCCTTTCATGGTGTTTCGCCTCAGGAACGCGTAGTTGGGGCGGAATTCTATGTCACAGTCTCTGCTCTTGTAGAGGTGGAGGCTTCGGCATGGAAAGACGACCAGCTAGAAGGTACGGCAGATTATTCTCGTTTTGTCAGCATTACGAAGAGAGAGATGGCCGTTCCCTCGAATCTCTTGGAAAATGTTGCCTCCAGAATAGCATCTGCAGTTCTCGAGGAATGTCCTGCAGTCTTGAAGGTAAGTGTTACCGTTGAGAAGGAAAACCCGCCTTTTGGTGTTCTTTGCCAAGGAGTTAGCGTCAAAATGGAGCAAACAAGATAAGTTTCCCTTGTCTTAGCGTTTTTTCTTATTTTCTTTTTTCCTTATTTCTTAAAATCTTTGTATCTTTGTGCCCAATAAACAATTACGAAGATATTTCAAGGTAACATAATGAAAAAGAAAGTTCGTTTCAGTCTCGTTTATAGAGACATGTGGCAGAGCAGCGGCAAGTTCCAACCGCGCAAGGATCAGTTGGCTCGCATAGCTCCCGTAATTATTGAGATGGGTTGCTTCGACCGCGTAGAGACCAATGGCGGAGCATTCGAACAGGTGAACCTGCTTGCAGGCGAGAATCCTAACGAAGCAGTCCGTGCCTTCTGTAAGCCTTTCAACGAAGTTGGCATCAAGACTCACATGCTCGATCGTGGCCTTAATGCCCTTCGCATGTACCCTGTTCCCGACGATGTGCGTCAGTTGATGTACAAGGTAAAGAAGAAGCAAGGTACCGATATTACTCGTATTTTCTGCGGCTTGAACGACGTCCGCAATATCATTCCAAGCATCAAGTATGCTAAGGAAGGCGGCATGATTCCGCAGGCCACTCTTTGCATTACTACCAGTCCTATCCATACTGCCGAGTACTATTCTGCAATCGCCAATCAGTTGATTGAGGCAGGAGCTGCCGAGATTTGCCTGAAGGATATGGCCGGAATAGGTCAGCCTGCTATGCTCGGAAAGCTTGTTGGCATGATAAAGAAGAGCCATCCCGACATCATCATTCAGTATCACGGACATAGTGGTCCCGGCCTCTCAATGGCAAGTATCTTGGAGGTCTGCAATAACGGCGCAGACATTATCGATACAGCTATCGAGCCTCTTTCTTGGGGTAAGGTGCATCCGGATATCATCTCTGTTCAGTCGATGCTCAAGAACGAAGGTTTCGATGTGCCCGAAATCAATATGTCGGCTTACATGAAAGCTCGTTCGCTCACCCAAGAGTTCATCGATGATTGGTTGGGTTACTTCATCAATCCCGCCAACAAACACATGTCCAGCCTCTTGCTTGGAAGCGGTCTTCCAGGCGGCATGATGGGTTCCATGATGGCCGATTTGGGTGGTATTCAGGCTGCTATAAATGGCATTCGCAAGCAGAAAGGTGAGCCCGAACTGAACACTGACGATATGCTTGTGGCCCTGTTCAACGAGGTAGAGCATGTTTGGCCGATGGTTGGCTATCCTCCATTGGTAACGCCTTTCAGCCAATACACCAAGAACATCGCTCTCATGAACTTGCTCACAATGGCTCAAGGCAAGGGACGCTTTGTGATGATGGACGATGCAATGTGGGGCATGATATTGGGCAAGAGCGGAAAAGTGCCAGGTCCAATTGCTCCAGAACTGGTTGCTCTCGCAAAAGAGAAGGGCAAAGAGTTCACAGATACCGACCCGCATACCCTCTATCCAAATGCTCTCGACGACTTCCGCAAAGAGATGGACGAGAACGGATGGGATTACGGACAGGACGACGAAGAACTCTTCGAACTGGCTATGCACCCAGAACAGTATCGCAACTTCAAGAGCGGACAGGCTAAGAAGAACTTCCTCGCCGACTTGCAGAAGGCTAAGGAAGCAAGGATGAGCAAGTCTATCAATCCTGAAGTTTTGGCAGCTTTCAAGCATGCAAAGGCCGATGCGGTGGTTAGTCCTGTCGATGGTCAGGTCTTCTACGAGTTCCATGGCGATGGCGAAGGTATTCCTTGCCTCGAACCCTCTATCGGACAGACGTATAAAGACGGCGACATTCTCTGTTATGTTCAGGCAACTTGGGGCGAATTCATTCCCATTCCGGCAGGCATTGGTGGCCGTCTCGTAGATATTTCTGCAAAGAAATCTTCTCATGTCCGTCGTGGCGACACACTTGCTTGGATAGAGCGTGAGAAGTAGATAAAAAACTTGATAATAGATGATGTGCGCTTCTGGAATCGGAGGCGCACATTTTCTTTTTTTACATCACACAGTTAAGTCGTCAACTTAACACGTTACGATGGCCAACTTAACACGTTAACTTTGCAATCATAACACGTTACGTTTGCCAACGACACTGGTGTTCTTTTCGTGTACTTTTATTCGATAATGAGCATAAAAGTGTGTAAATTCGTCACTTTTTCTTAATTTGTGCGGTACAATTTGCAAATATTTCGAAAAATCTTCTTACCTTTGCCGCTCGAATTGTCTAATTGCGTGTACGTGTACACATTATATATAAGGTAAAAACAAGAAGAATTAACTCTTAAAAGATGTTTTTATATAGAAAATTTATTCTTGTCTTAGCGCTGCTGTTCCTATCTATCGGAGTGGCGATAGCGCAGACAACAGTATCAGGAACAGTGTTTTCCGCCGATGACAACGAGCCCTTGATGGGTGCAAATGTTCTGGTGGAAGGAACACAGAACAGAGCCATTACGGATTTAGATGGTAAGTTTACCCTTAAAGACGTTAAGTCGAATGCCGTTTTGGTGGTATCAATGATAGGTATGCGCACCGAGAAGGTAAAAGCCAAGAATGGCATGCGTATCCTAATGCAGGGTGAAGATGTTCAGATGACGGAGGTCATCGTGAACGGTCAGCAACAGATTGACAAGCGATTGTTTACTGGTGCGGCAACGACGGTGGATGCCGAGAAAATCAAACTATCGGGTCTCGCCGATGTGAGTCGCTCGCTGGAAGGTCGCGTGGCAGGTGTGCAAGTAACTAACGTGACAGGCACTTTCGGTGCTTCTCCAAAGATTCGAGTTCGCGGTGCAACCTCTATTTATGGTAACTCCAAGCCCCTTTGGGTTGTGGATGGCGTCATCTATGAGGACAATGTTGACGTGAGTGCCGACGATCTGGCTTCCGGCGATGCAAAGACCCTTATTTCTTCTGCAGTCGCAGGTTTGAACTCAGACGATATCGAGTCATTCACAGTCTTGAAGGACGGCTCGGCAACCTCTATCTATGGTGCTCGTGCTATGGGTGGTGTGATTGTCGTTACCACAAAGCGAGGCTCGAAAGGTCATGCAAGTGTAAACTACACAGGCGAGTTCACATCTCGTCTCAAGCCCAGCTACAACGACTTCAATATCATGAACTCGCAAGAGGTGATGGGTGTTTATAAGGAGATGTGCGACAAGGGTTGGCTGCAACTGGATCACATGGTTAATTCTCAGAATACGGGTATATATGGCTATATGTTCCAGCAACTGCGCGCTTACGATCCTGTGACGGGAACTTACGGCTTGCAGAATACTGAGGCTGCTCGCAATGCATACCTCCAGGCTGCTGAGTTCCGCAATACCGACTGGTTCGATCTTCTGTTTACCAACAAGGTGCAGCAGAATCATTCGGTCAGCATCAGTGGCGGTACTGATCGTTCGCAGAACTACTTCTCTATGTCGATTCTCACTGATCCGGGTCATTTTGTAAACCGCAGCAGCGTGAATCGTTATACTTTCAATGGCAATACTTCCTACGATATTCTGAAGGACAGGAAGGGCTGTAACCTCCTTTCTGTAAAGTTGGCCGCTCAGGGTAGCTATCGTAAGCAAGAAGCCCCAGGCTCGCTGAATCGTACTACAGATGTTGTGACTGGTGAGGTGAAGCGTGACTTCGATATCAACCCTTTCAGTTACGCAATGAATACAAGCCGCTGTCTTGATCCTAACATCAACTACACTCGCTTCTATACGGGCTTCAATATCTTCGATGAGTTGGAGTACAACTATAACGATATTAACGTAACAGAGTTGATGTTCCGTGGTGAATTGGAATACAAACCCTCAAAGGCTTGGCGTTTGAACGGACTTATTTCATCTCGTATTTCGCACACCAAGCGTCAACACAACGTAATGGATAAGTCCAACCAGGCTAATGCCTATCGTGCAGGTGTTGATGAACAGGACGATAACTCCACAATTCGCGACAACAATAGCTTGCTCTATACCGACCCGGATAACGAGTTGGCTTTGCCCGAATCCATCCTTCCAACAGGTGGTATCAAATATCAGTACGACGACAATATGCGTTCGAATACTTTCCGCTTCATGACAGGTTATAACAATGTGTTCAACGAATTGCACACACTCAATGGTATGGTGGGAACAGAGTATTCATCGGTTCGTCGTACCGCAACAACTTGGACAGGTTGGGGCTATCAATTCGAAAATGGTGGCATCACATATACCCCGTATCTCTGGCTCAAGCAGATGAACGAAGAGAACACGGAGTACTTTGGTGAGTCATATACTTTGACCAACACCTTGGCTTACTATGGTCAGGTGAACTACAACTATGACCAGCGTTATACTTTGAATGGCACATTGCGCTACGAAGGAACTAACCGCTTGGGTAAGAGCCGTCAGAGCCGTTGGCTTCCCACATGGAACGTGTCAGCCGCTTGGGATGTTTCCAACGAGAAGTTCATGGAGAGCACAAAGTCTTGGCTTTCCCAAGTTAAGTTCCGCGCCAGTTATTCTTTGACTGCCGATACTGGTCCATCATGGGTAACCAATGCCAAGGCCATCTTTATGACTCAAAACTCTTGGCGTCCCTTTACCTCTGCTGCCGAATCGCAGATCTATATCTCATCTCTCGGTAACTCAGAACTGACTTACGAGAAGAAACATGAATGGAACTTCGGTATTGATATGAGTTTCCTGAAGGAACGTATAGCTTTAACTTTCGATGTTTATGGTCGTAATAACTATGACCTGATAGGTCGCACTTATACGCAGGGTGCTGGTGGTGAGATTGCGAAATATGCTAACGTGGCAGATATGAAGTCTCATGGTGTTGAAATAGGTCTTTCTACTGTCAATATAGATAAGGCTGGTTTCAAGTGGACATCCGACTTTATCTTCTCCAAGGCGAAGAACAAGATTACTTCTCTTGAGGTCGCAAGTCGTGCCGTTGACTTGGTAACCGGTTTGGGTTATGCTATTGAGGGTTATCCCGTCCGCTCTATCTTCAGTTACCAGTTTGCAGGACTTAATTCCGAAGGCCTTCCTCAGGTTTATAACGAATCTGGAGTTAAGACAGTTGGCGACGTGAATTTCCAGGAGACAGAAGGTTTGAAGGACTTCCTCGTCTATGAAGGCCCATCCGACCCCACATTCTATGGCTCGTTCAATAATACACTCAGTTATAAAAGTAAGAGTTGGGGTTCCCTTTCGTTGGACCTCTTCCTGACCTATGCTGGTGGTAACGTCGTTCGCCTCGATCCCGTCTTCTCTTCTGGTTACAGTGATCTGTTGGCATTCCCGCGAGAATTCAAGAATCGATGGATGATAGCAGGCGATGAGGCTGTGACAAACATTCCAACGATTGCCTCTCGCAATCAGGTTGACCGTTATGGTTCTTATACTCTGCGTACAGCCTATAATGCATACAACTATTCTACAGAACGTATAGCAAACGGCGATTTTATCCGTTTGAAGGAAGTTGCTCTTACCTATGTGTTGCCCGATGAATGGCTTAAGAAGACAACATTCATCAACCGTGCTTCTTTGAAAGTGGCAGCAACGAACCTTTGCCTGCTCTATGCTGATAAGAAATTGAACGGACAAGATCCAGAGTTTATCAACTCAGGTGGTGTGGCTGCTCCTATTTCTAAGCAGTTTACCGCAACGGTGCGTCTAGGCTTTTAATGAACAGAATAAGTAATATAAAGACTATGAAAAGAAATATATACAGCCTCTTTTTTATTTGCTTGCTTTGCATCATGAGTATCTGCTCTTGCACAGCGCTTGACGAGGCTCCCGACAATCGTACTGAAATCGATGCTGCCGATAAGGTAAGCAAACTGTTGACATCAGCCTATCCTTTGTCCACTCCTGCTGTTATCTGCGAATTGTCGAGCGACAATATGGTTGATGATAATGTTGTGGTTCCTGCCACTCATAATGATGCTTACTATAAGTTCCATGAGGAGGCCTATTATTGGAAAGATATAGAGGAATACTCAACTGGTGAAGATGATACTCCATATCAAGTATGGGAAGCCTACTATTCTGGTATAGCCATATGTAATCATGCTATTCAAGCAATGGAGACTATGAGCAATGACCCCGCCAATGATCCTGAACTGTCTCATTCATGGGGCGAAGCTCATGTTTTACGTGCTTATCTTCATTTTATTCTTGTCAACGTGTTTGCTGAAGCATATAAAGATGATGCACGTAGTTCACAAGAACGTGGTATTCCTTATGTAACTATTCCCGAGTCAACGGTAAAGGTTGATTATAGCAAATCTGAGTTTTTGCATGATGTCAAGACAACCTATGATTTGATAGAAAAGGACATCCTTGAAGGAATAGATTTAATTCAGGATTCAAAGTATCAGGTTCCAGCTTATCATTTCAACAAAAAAGCAGCCAATGCCTTTGCTGCACGTTTCTATCTCTTTAAGCGCAATTATGAGAAGTGCTTGAAGTATGCGAACGAAGCATTGGGAGCCAATCCTCAATTGCGTAACTGGCAGGCCATCAACAAAAATACTTTGGCAACAAAGGTTAACGATTACAATGATGAAAAACTGTCTTGTAATTATCTGATTCAGTCGACTTAT
The DNA here is from genome assembly GCA_017548075.1 of Bacteroidaceae bacterium. Taxonomy (GTDB): domain Bacteria; phylum Bacteroidota; class Bacteroidia; order Bacteroidales; family Bacteroidaceae; genus Physcousia. The sequence continues at coordinate 33,277 of JAFYNL010000027.1, forward strand.
TCTTTGCAATGGCGTATGCATGTTGCCAGTGCTCGTTTTGCCGTTAATACGGGTGGTACATTCAAATCTTCTGATGGCAGAAGTTGGCGTGTACCTTCAGCGTTGGATGTTACTATTTGGGGTAATGGTCCCAACTGGTCGGGAGTTCTCCCTGCCTATCAGGCAGCTGGTGTCTATATCAATGGTGCTGGACAACAATTTGGGGCTTGGCTATTCCGTCTTTATGAGTATTTCGAATATACGGACAAGATTGCCGGAATTGGTTATGTGCATCAGTTATACCAACCCTTTACGGCTGATGAAACAATATTGTGTCGTGCAGAAGCAAAGCTTTACCTAGGAGATCGTGACGGAGCAATTCGGGACTTGGAATTGTGGACAAATTCGCATATGGTTACGAACCCGTTAACACTTGATAGAATTAGAAGCAAATACAAGCGTACGTCCGCCAATAATGATTTTGTTAGTGAACTTTATCCTCAAGAGATGGGATTTGAGAAGGTGCTGACGGGGGATGACTTGAGCGTGCTGGATTGCATCTTGCATTTCCGTCGTATTGAAACCATCCATGAAGGTCAGCGTTGGTTCGACATCAAACGCTATGGTATCAAGATATTCCATTTCTATCGTGGTCCGTTAGAAGATGAGATTCATATTGATTCTTTGACGTGGGATGACCCTCGCCGTGTACTCGAGATTCCTGATAACGTGATACAGGCAGGATATCCAAGCAACCGTCAGACAGGTTCTTACGGGACTTCAAGCGATGGCGGTTATTTGATGCCAGCAAACACAAACACTCATATAGAGTTATATAAGGATAAATAAAACAGGGATAAGATGATGATGAAAAAGTTAATATATATATTGTGTGTTGCAGTCGTTGTCATGTCTGTAAGCTCATGTAGAGACGATGGTGATTTCACTGAATCCATTTTCGACACGACGATACCAGCAGTTGACCCGAATTCTGCGACGGCACCATTTGACCAATGGCTCTACGACAATTTCGTCGTACCATATAATCTGGAGATTCAATACAGGTTTAATATGCCAGCATCGAAGTTGGAGTACCAGTTGGCTCCTGCTGACTATAAGAAGTCACAAATGCTTGCGTATTTTATCAAATACCTGTTCTATGATGTTTATACTAAGTATTCTGGTGAAGAGTTCATGAAGAAATATGGACCTCGTATTATTCATTTTATCGGTTCTTCAGCATATTCTCCAACTACGGGTACGGAAGAGTTAGGTTATGCTTCGGCTGGTGTTAAGATTACACTGATTAAGGTCAATGAAATGAAAATGTGGACACCTACGAACCCATATTCACCATCAGACATGGATGACCTCAACGAACATCAATTCCACACTATGCATCATGAGTTTTCTCATATCTTGCATCAGACCAAGTCCTATCCCGTAACTTTCGGACAGATAACTCCTGCTGATTATGACGGGCGTGACTGGCAGAAGCGGGATTCTGTGAAGTCTCATAGTCTGGGTTTCATTACTCAATATGCTTCGTCTGCTACTTATGAGGACTTTGTAGAAACCCTGTCCTGCACCATTACTGATACAGATTGCCGTTGGATGCATACTATTATTGATGCGTGTGCCAATGGTGGTGTGAAGGAAGGTGACAAGGAACGCATATATGAACTTATTGATTCATTAGAGATTGCAGGCCTTGACGATTCCGACAAGCCATGGAATAACTTTACAATAAAGAAGGAGATTTCTGTTGATAGCGAGACTGGCGAAGAAAGTGAGCGTTTTGTACCTGACTTCCACGAGAGAGATGCCAGGGCTCATACCGAAAACACCGTAACCTATGAAACTGTAAAGAAATTCACTTCTTTCCGCGATTACCTTGACAATTGGGTAGAAACGGATAACAATAGCTCCACAGGAGGAATGAATGCCATTTTGAAGAAGCTTGAGATTGCTACCAAATGGTATACAGAGAAATGGGGATTGTATCTTTTCAAGATTCGTAAAGAGGTAAAGCAACGTCAAGCTCATGTTAACGACTATGTTAGAGACGAAGTTACCATCTACGAACTTGATTAACTATAAAGGAGGATTATGATGAAAAGAGATATAAGATATATTGCAATAGGTGTGGCATTGGCCTCCATTGCATTTGTTAGCTGTTCTCATTTTCAGGAGGATGATCTCTTTGATGAGAATGCTGCGTCGCGAATCACACATTTCAACAAAGAATTAAAGTCCCGTCTGGTTGCTCAAAGTAGCGATGGTAAATATGGTTGGGTGATACAATACTTTGTGGCAGGAACAGATGAAATGGATTTCGAAGGATTCAATCTTTTTGGACGTTTCTATGATAATGGTAAAGTAACGTTAGCCAGCAATCATCGTTATTTACGTAATGGTAATGCAGATAAATATACAGAGTACAGCAGCACTTATGAACTATTGAAAGAAGAAGGACCTGTATTGGCTTTCAATACATGGAATGATATACTGACGGTCTTTGTTGACCCTGTTGATCCTAGTAGTGCCCCTTCTCTTATCGTAAATGATGGTGAAGGTATGAATGGAGATCAGAATCTCGTATTCTACGGCTATGAGAAAGATAACATTGTGTTCCGTGGGCAACGTCATTCCGCAAAACTATGTTTCGTTCCATGCGATCGTCCGTGGGAAACTTATATTCGTGATACAGAGACCACGAAGAACTATATTACCAATAACACCATTACGTCCTACTATGTTGTTTGTGGTACAGATACTCTGTATTTTAAGAACTTACGCAGTGGCATTATTACATACTGCGAACGTATCAACGATCCGCTTTCTCCAAGTACCATCAATTGTGTATTCACCCCCAATGGTTTCCGCTTGCAGCATAGAAACAGCATTGGAAATACAACGTTCCAAGAGTTTACCTTGGCACCGGATAACACATGTCTGATGTCTGAAAACGATAGCGTTCAGGTATATGCTACGTGGGATAATTACATCATCAACCACTCTGCTGTATGGGAGATGGATCCTGAACTGTTCACCGAAGAACAACAGTCTCTGTTCGATCAGATTGCAACGGAAATGAATACACTAAACAAGCAATGGTCTTTAAAGAGCGTTGGCATTGGCCGCTCTACTGGTAAGAATCCCGTTAATGGTTTGATTTTGACCTATTATACAAATACGGCTAAGACAAAGACCAATAATGCAGGTCTGGAACTTGCACTCTCAAAGCCACAGAGTAAACAACTGAGTATCAATTGTACAGAAGACAATGTTGTAGACAACAATTTGTCTGTCTTTACCACCCGAGGTTCTGCCGTTGAAGCCCTGTTGCGACAATTCGCTGCTACTCTCGTAGGAACCTACGATATGACTCCCAACGATTATTTCCTTCCTACGTCTGTTCATTGCACTCCAATTAGTAGTGGAACGGCGTTCACGATAGGCAGTTAAGGTAAAAGATGTTAAAGCATATTATTAATCAATTTTATAGGATATGAAAAAGATTCTACTCATTGCTATGGCTGCCATGATGGCTAGCGTGGCTGGTGCTCAGGCACTGAATTCAAACAAAAGCGATAAGGTTTTGTCGAGTAAGCCGAAACCCGCTATGATGCAGGTGAAGAAGGAGAGTCCCATTAAGGCTGCCCCTCAGATTCACTCCAAAATGGTTACAAAGGACTTGAACGTAGGTCATGAACTCACGCTCAGTAAGAAAGCGAAGCAGTCTCTGAAAGTCACTTCGCGTGCTTCTGCGCTGAGTGCTCCCCACAAGGCTCCTGCTTTTCAAGATAAATATACTGGTATTGGCGCAAACTATGATACTGGTATCAAGGATTATTGGACAATGACTCCTGGCACGCTTTCTGACGAGGACTCAACGCCTTGTCTCATAGATGTGCTACCTGTTCCAGAAAGTTTTGCGGAACTAGAGGCTATAGGTGTACCATACACACAAAACGAAGACAAGATAGTTATCCAGCCCACCGTTGTTGCTCAGGGCGAGGACGAAGATGGCGTATTTTATGTCATTCTTTTCAGTGCTGTCGATGATGAAGGTTGCATTCGCTTGACCATTGGAGAAGATGGAAAGCTCACAACCTCGAAGAGTGACTATTATGTCTATGGTGCTTGGGAACAGCCCGAATACATTTGTGATGAAGATGATGAAGGTCAGGTGGAACTTGTAGGTTATCTGGGTTACTATTCCTTGTACACAAATGTGCAATATCTTACCGATGACGAAACTCCTGTGCCAGAAGCTCGCTATGAGCCTGCTGCTACCTATCTCCACATCGGTTCTTCATCTAGTGGTTATGGATATGTTGCAAACTATGCCGTTATACCTCCTTATGCTACTATTCCATTCAAGAACCTTACAACCGACATGGCTGACTCTTGGGCATGGAGCATGGTTCAGTTGGATTATAACAGCGAAACTAAGGATTACGATGAGGCAGAAGTTTTTACTGCCAACACAAAGGACTTCTCCATCAATACATTAGCCGAAACCTATTCGCCTGCTCAACTTACTGCTTCGTTTTCCAACGCAGTTGGCGAACCATTCCAATGGGGAATGCCATATGAATACAATGGAAATCTTAACGACCCATACATCTTTGGCGGCGAGATGACTTCCTCGATGATTTTCTCCGATGATACGGAGGCTACCCTGACACGTGCCAATACTAAGGACTTTGGTTATTATTATTGGAGTAGCCTTGCAACCCCAGGTCTAAGCGAAGAGGATAAACAGTTCAGCACTGTGATTTCATATCAGGGCAAGCCTGCTGCTCCATTATACATTACTGGTGTTCACTTTGGGACTTATCAGTTAGAAGCAAATGAGGACTTCAATTTGAAATGTAAAATCCAGAAGATGAGCTTCGACGAAGAAGGAAAAGTAGTGCTTGGTGATGTTCTGGCTGAGTCTGAAATTACATATGATGATATTGCCGACAAAATTGAGGATGGCTCCCTTGATTGGACGGAATTCTATGTGGAAGATGAATGGGGCATGACTGAAAGTATTGACTATCTGTTCGTGGAGGATGAGTTTGCCGTCGTTATCGAGGGTTGGGACAATGGTACATTCAATTGCTACTCACTCATCGATGGTTGCGAATTCGGCGATGTATCCAATACATACTTTACCGTAGTTGGTGATGAAGAGCAGGCAATTTATCATTATGTCAACAACTACTTCCACCTTGACTTAGGCTTCTATGGCGGCTGGGGTTACCTGCATACTGAGGACGATACAGACTTGACCTTCCATGTAGATGGCGGCACTTCCACTATTCATGTTGACCCCATGCTTTATAGTCTTGATGAAGAAACAGAAGAACCTACTTACAGACTCTTTATTGAGAGTATAACTGAAGAAGGTGAAGAGGTGGAAGAACTTCCTGAATGGATTACTATTGAGGTTGCCAACGAGGATTATTCTACGGACGAAGAAGGAAACTTGCTTAATGGTCTTGACTATGACATGGTAGTTAGCGTAGAACCTATTCCCGAAGGCGTAGAAAACCGTACAGCTCAGGTTGTATTCTTCCAAGAAGGAGCCAAGTTGACTGTTACTATCACACAAGACAACGAACCTGATGGCATTGGCACTGTCGTTGCTGATACTCCCATCAAGAATAGCCGTGCTTTCAATATGGCCGGACAGCCAGTCAATCGCAACAAGGGTATTGTTGTGAAGGACGGCAAGAAGGTCCTTTTTAAATGAGAAGACTCACATTAACTATAATGGCGATGCTGTTAGGCGTCGCCATTTTCTATGCTCGTCCGGCTTATAGAAGCATTACGCGAGTAAGCCAACCAGATGGCTCAACTATCGATGTCCGTCTGGTGGGCGACGAGTATCTCCATTACAATGTCACGACCGACGGCTACTCGTTGATTCGTCGTGACGATGGCGCCTTTGTCTATGCCCAGTTAAATGATAAAGGGCAGCTTGAGCCTACTACCATGCTGGCTCATGATGTCAATGAGCGCTCGACAGAAGAACGTAAGTATTTGAAAAATGTTGGACGATTGCTACCGCAGCCTACGACACAAGCGGAGCAGATGCGTAGTCAGAATCAGGTTCAACGTGCCCGAATGCTTAGCCAAAGACGCGCAGCCCTCTATGACTACTCGCAGTTCCGAGGATTGGTGTTGCTTGTGGAGTATAACGATTGCGCTTTCCGCTATAACGATTACGCTGATATCATGGAGGACATGATTAATGCCGACAACTACACCGGAAACAATCGTACCAACATTAGTTCTTATGGGATTCGTTGCACGGGTAGCATACGCGACTACTACCGCGACAACTCTGATGGTATATTCGTTCCTACTTTCGACGTAGTGGGTCCAGTAAAGGTGGACCATAGCCAATACTATGTTAATAGTTGGGAGAATGCTACTCAACTGATGGTTGATGCATGTACAGCTGCCGATTCTTTGGTGAACTTCAGTGACTATGATGTCGATGAAGATGGTATGGTAGATATGGTCTACTTTATCTTCTCAGGATTGGGCTCATACATTCAAGGCAACGACAGCCGATTGCTGTGGCCTCATCAGTCTGACATCAGCTATGAGCGTAATGTGCGCATGGATGGTGTACGCTTGGGACGCTATGCTTGCTCAACCGAGCTTTTCGGCACAAATGAGTGGAGCGTGCTTGAAGGTATTGGTACTATGTGCCACGAGTTCAGTCATGTGTTGGGCCTGCCTGATTTCTATGATACCGGCAATCAATACGACGGTGAGTGCGTAACTCCCGATGCATGGTCGGTAATGGCAACGGGTGCAGATCATAACTATGGACGTACACCATGTGGCTTTTCGCTCTTTGAACGTTATGCATTGGGCTTTGCCACGCCGCAACTTATTAGTACAGAAGGCATATTCAGCCTTGAGGCTCTCAATAAGAGCAATACAGGTTATCGGTTGAATACGCCTGTAAGGAAAGAGTTCTTCATGATAGAGAATCGCCAGAAAAGCAAATGGGATTCCGCTTTGCCTGGTCATGGAATGCTCATCTTCCGAGTGGACTCTACTAATAATGGAGTTTGGAATTACAATTCCGTGAATGATAATCCTGACCATCCTTACTACGAACTGCTTCGTGCAGGTGGCGTGAAGTCGGATGGATACAGTGTCTCTGCAGCTTCTTCTAGTGATCCATTCCCTGGTTCGCAACGTGTGACGACCATTAACAATGACACTTCGCCGAATTTGAAGACCTGGACGGGGAAGAAACCTAATTTCCTGGGGCTTCGCAACATCAACGAGAGGAATGGAATTATTACTTTTGAGACATATAACGTGAACATCCTCACATCCATAAGTTTCCCTAGTGATAGTTATAAACTTAGTGTAGGCACTCAGTTGCAACTCACTACTATTGCGGAGCCAGAGTCTGCCTCCTCCTATGAACTCAACTTTGTCAGCGACAATGATTCGGTGGCTACTGTTGATGACGAGGGTTTGGTGACTGCATTAAACGAGGGTGTTGCTAATATCACGGCCATTGCAAATGATAGTATCACTGCAACTTGTACTGTGACAGTGACTCTGCTCAACGAGGTTCCAGACATTGCTTCGTTCCTTGCTATGGATGAGGGAGATGATGCTCTTCTTTTGTTGACCGATGCACAAGTGCTCTATGTCTTTAACGACGAGATCTATCTGCGTGATGCAACTGGTAGCATAATTCTCAAAGGAACGGGTCTCAGTGTCAGTAAGTATGATGTGCTTAACGGAAACATACTTGGTAAGTTGAGTTATAACAATCTTATGCCGCAACTTATACCTGCCGACGGCGAATTGACTACGCAGGATATCTCCATCAGTAGTGGCGAGACACCTCTGCCCAAGGAAATCTTTGGCGACGAACTTACTGCTGATCGTTATGCCGATATGGTTCTTGTGAAAGGATTGACGTTGGTTCGCGATGGTGGCATTTTTGCTGTTATTGATGACCGTCGAGTGCGTCTTTGGAACAAGTTCCAGATTAAATCGCCCAAGATTAGCTTGCCTTCGAACATTGTTGGCAAGTTTTATGATGTTACTGCCATCTATGGCACTGACGTAATTAATGGCGAAGTTGTTGATGAACTTTATGTGCTTAGTTCGCCTGTGGAAGGCGAAGATCCTGATGCTATCAGCGCTCCTCTGGCGCAAGAGCCTTCCTCGCAAGCCCTTTATAACTTATATGGGCAGAAGGTTGGCAAGTACTACAAGGGCATTGTGGTAAAGAGCGGACATAAGTTCATTCAGAAGTAAAAAAAAGATCTGCAGTGAAGTTTGTAAAGATCACGTGTGAAGTTTGCAAAGTTCACACGTGAAGATGAGCAACTTCACGTGTGTTGTTTGAGAACTTAACGTGCTTAGTTGGCAAACTTAACGTGTCTAGTTGACCAACTAGACGTGCCTAATAAGAAAAGCCCCCTGCAAGCGTTTGCTGCAAGGGGCTTTCGTTTGTGTAAGATTCTTCTTTAGAAGAAGATGTATCGCTTGTCGCTAATGTTAGCTTTCTTGAGGAGTTCGTTGGTGAAGTTAGAAACGTTGCGAGCAATGCTCTGTTGCAACTTCTGCTTTTCTTCCTTCTGGTCGAACTTCGATTCAGTCTTCTTCTGATCGAGCACTTGGTAAGCATAAACGGCAGTCTTACCCTTAATGCCAGACTTGAACTCACCCTTCTTGGCTTTGCTTACAGAACCGCTCAATGCAGGCTCACTAGCTCCAAGCTTAGAAACAAAGGCGTTGCTGGCGAAAGTGATGTGGCTGATGGTATCGGTGACTGCACCTTCCATCTTTGCAACATCGGCTACACTCTTCGCGCTCTTCATCTTCTCTGCCAGAAGGGCTGCCTTCTTGTCCTTCATAACCTCGCCAGTCAGGAAGGTACGAATCTGCTCGTCATCCCAAGCAAGATAGCCTTTCTTGTGGATACCTGTGAGCATGAGAACAAGCAAATGGTTGTTTTCGCCACACTCATAGAGGGGAGATACGTCGCCAACCTTGGTCTTCTCATCGAAGATCCAGCGCAAAGCATCGCGAGTGCTACGTACATTTGCTACATTATGCTCTGTGCTGCTCATGTTTTCGCGAGTCTGTACGTTGTAGCCAGCCTGTGCAGCGTTGGCTTCAATGTCTTCTGCCTTAGGATTGCCAGCAAGGAAGCTGCTGAAGTCGTTGTAAGCCTTTCCGTATGTATCCTTGCTGAAGTCGATGGCACGCTTGATGACAACTGCGTCATACTTGGCAATGATGTTGCGACGATCAGTAATCTGAGCTACGATGACACCTTGTCCGTCAAGCACAATCTTGTTGTAGCTACCTACTGCAGCAGTTGTGATGGTGCTCAAGAACTTGCGGTTGTTCTCGTCGATAGTCTGACCTTCATACTGACTGCTTGTGATCCAAGTCTTGGTAGCGGGTTGGTCGTACTTCTTAGCGATAGTGTCGAAGTTAGCACCAGCAGCGAGAGCATTCATAATGCTGTCAGCAGTCTTCTCGATGGCAGCCATATCGTTGCCAGGAGCAGCAATCTGACGAACCTCTACAGAGTCAGGAAGATTAACTTTATTAATGAGGCGAACAATGTTGATGGTATTGTCATGCTCGTGTACGAAAGGACCTACCTGATCACCTACACTCAGTGAATCGAGTTTCTCAGCAATGTCGTGAGGCAGAGCCTTTGCGCTTACAGGCAGAACGCTATAAGGCACTTGGCTTGCAGCTTCGCGGACAGTCTTGGCAGGATCTGCACCTTCAGCAAGAGCCTGAGCATAGCCTTCCATCTCTTTCTGCAGATTGGCCTTATCAGCTTCGCTAGCAGTAACGTTAATGTCAATGTACTTGATGTCGCGAGTTTCCTGATCAGCAAGGAACAACTCCTTCAGCTCCTCATACTTAGCCTTGAGCTCACTATCCTCAACCTTCACGTCGTCATCCTTGATGCTGGAGAAGGGGAGAGCTGCCATGTAGATGTCGCTTTCGTTGGTACGACCTTCGAAACTAGCTTGTGCAGCTACAGGGTTGCTGACCATCAAACCGGTAAGCAAAGCCTGATACTTGTTGCCAAGAGTCTGGCGACGAATGGTCTTCTCAATGAACTTCCAGTAGTTGTTCATTTGCTGGTACTGTTCCTTAACTTCACTACTAAGTTGAGGATTAGTCATAACCTCATTGTACTGGTTCAGGAACTGCTTGAGCGCATTCACGTCGAAAGTGCCTTGCTGAGTGCGGAAAGGCGTCTGAGCAAGCAACTGGCTGCGTCCGTTATTGATAATGTCCTGCATCTCTGCATCGGTAACGGTAATGCCGAGCTTCTCACATTCGTGCTCCATGAGTTTGTCGTTGACAAGAGTCTGCCAAACCTGATCGCGCATCATGGAAACTTGGTCGTCGGACAAAGTGTTGACACCTTGGGTAAACTTCACAACGTCGGTGTATTCCTCAACCTGAGAATTGAATTCCTGTACGTTGATTTTCTCGCCGTAGATCTTGCCGACACGTTGGTGACGCTCCGTCTGAGTGTAAGAGAGAGAGCGCACAAACTCTTCAGCAATGAAGGCGAACAGAGCAAGACCTACAGTAGCGATGAGAATCTTACCTCTGTTACGAATTTTTTGTAATGTTGCCATTTGTTATTTATGTTTTGTTTATTATTTTTCGCTTAAAGCGCACAAAGGTACGCATTTTTTTTCATATAACGGTAATTTACATGAAGAAAAAGTGCGTTCCAGTTGTGTTTTTGCTTTGCAAACGTCGTTGCAGTGTTTGCCGCAAGTCAACTCAATCCTCCAATAATTGTTTAAGGAAAGCATCCAAGTCTTCCTCAAGCCCGTCGAGCAGAGTACTGTCGAGCATTACTGTTTCCTCGCTATCGATGATAACCAAATCCTGCAACGTTTCATGATCCTCATCGATGAGAACGAAACTGAAAGGCTGCATGATGCTCATCTGTTCGATGCTTGGACGCATGTTCTCGATGCAACTGCGCAGGATGGGGACAATGTCCTCGTAGAATTCCTCGTCGGAACTCTTTATCCATTCCTCCACGACACAACGGTCGAGTTCCTCGTCATCGTCGTTGTAGGTGCGTATCTCGCCTGTATAGTTGCTCACCAAGAGGTGAATGTCAGTCATAACAGGCTCTGCTTCAGCAGGAAACTTGGCGATGACTTTGCGCAGAGTGCGCTCAATCTGCTGGATTGTCTGTGTGCTTGCTTCCATAGTATAGTAGCTAGATGTAATTGCTTAGATGTTTCTTCCGTGACACTGCTTGAACTTTTTGCCGCTACCGCAAGGACAGGGATCGTTACGTCCAGGCAGGTTCTCACGACGAATGGGTTGTACAGGCTGACGATCACGAGTGTCTCGAGCCGCAGCTTGTTGCATTCCTGCATCAGTAAGTTCTCCGCGAGACTCTTGCAGACGAGGTTGCTCTCGACGAGGCATTTCCTGTTGAGGTGCGCCCTGAATCTGAAGTTCAGGTATCATGGCGCGCATGATGATTCCTACAGTGCGGTCGTTTATCTGATTAATCATGTCGTCGAACAACTTGGCACTCTCCAGTTTGAAGATGAGCAGGGGGTCTTTCTGCTCGTAGCTGGCATTGTGTACGCTGTGCTTGAGTTCGTCGAGCAATCGCAGGTTCTCCTTCCATGCGTCGTCAATAATGTGAAGGATGATGGCTTTGTGGAAAGCGGTCACGACAGAGCGCGACTGACTCTCATAAGCTTCCTTGAGGTTCGATGGGATGTTGTATTGGCGGTTGCCTGCAATGACGGGCACCATGAGGTTTTCATACATTGCTCCCTGCGGCCCTTCGTAGATGGCTGTCACGACTTTATGAGCATTGTGCATCATGATTTCCGTCTTTTGCTGGAAGCGCTCCAATACCTTCTGGTAAGCGAGTTCAGCCACATCGTCGAGTTTCATTGTTTCCAACTGCTCGGCTGTGAAAGGAACTTCCATTGCCATGATTTCAAGGAAACGCAAGCGGCAACCCTCGTAATCGTTGTTCTCAAGGATGTTGCAGACGCGGTCCCAAATCATGTTACTTATGTCCATGCCGAGACGTTCGCCGATGAGGGCGTGACGACGCTTCTCGTAGATAACCGTACGTTGCTTGTTCATCACGTCATCATACTCCAGCAAGTTCTTACGAATACCGAAGTGGTTTTCCTCGACACGCTTCTGTGCATTCTCAATGCTGCGAGTAATCATGCTGTGCTCAATCATCTCGCCATCCTTGAAGCCAAGACTGTCCATCACTCTGGCAATGCGTTCGCTGGCAAAGAGACGCATCAACTTGTCCTCGATACTAACGAAGAAGACGCTGCTGCCTGGGTCACCTTGACGACCGGAACGTCCGCGCAACTGCCTATCCACACGACGGCTTTCATGACGTTCTGTGCCGACAATAGCCAAACCGCCTGCTTCCTTTACTTCAGGCGAGAGCTTAATATCCGTACCACGACCTGCCATGTTAGTGGCAATTGTCACAGTGCCAAGCATGCGTTCCTCAGTTGTTATGAGTTCTGCGGCATCGTTGGGCTCACGCTTCTCCTTCTTGGCGATTTCTGCCTCGATGCGTGTCTGATAGTTGATGGCAGCACTTCGTTCCGTAAAAGCTCGACCATTGGTGGCAACATAGACGGTGCCCATTGCACTTTGACCTGCCAAAGCAACGATGTCGGCTTCCTTTTGGTGAAGTTTTGCATTCAATACCTGATGAGGTATCTTGCGCATCTGAAGCATCTTGGAGAGCATCTCGGAAATCTCCACGCTCGTAGTACCTACAAGAACGGGACGGCCACTGGTGCGCATGAGTTCAACCTCTTCGATAACTGCCTTATATTTCTCTCGCTGGGTACGATAGACGCGGTCGTTCATATCCTTACGAACAACGGGACGATTGGTGGGAACCTCAACGACATCGAGTTTATAGATATCCCAGAACTCGCCTGCCTCTGTGACTGCAGTACCCGTCATACCAGCCAACTTGTGGTACATACGGAAGTAGTTCTGTAGGGTAATGGTGGCATAAGTCTGTGTGGCGGCCTGCACTTGAACATGTTCTTTTGCTTCGACAGCCTGATGAAGTCCATCGCTCCAACGACGACCTTCCATGATACGGCCAGTCTGTTCATCCACAATCTTGACCTCGCCATCTTGAATGACATACTCATCATTGAGGTTGAACATTGTATAAGCCTTCAGCAGCTGCTGAATGGTATGAACGCGTTCGCTCTTGGTAGCATAGTCATTGAAGATGCGGTCCTTCTCCTCGAGCTTTTCTTCATCGGTCTTGGTTGAATGATCGATTTGCGAAAGAATAGTGGCAATGTCGGGCAAGATGAAGAGTTCGGGGTCGTTGACCTGCGAAGCCAACCATTCGTTACCCTTGTCGGTCAGTTCCACACTATTCATCTTCTCGTCCACTACAAAGTAGAGCGGGTCGGTAGCCTCGTGCATACGGCGGTTGTTGTTCTCCATATAAATCTCTTCTGTGGAGAGCATACCTGCCTTGATGCCAGGTTCGGAAAGGAACTTGATAAGTGGTTTGTTCTTAGGCAGAGCCTTGTGACTGCGGAAGAGAGCGAGGAAGCCTTCGGCTGTCTTCTGCTTGTCGTTGGCCTCTGTGCCTTCGGTAATCTGCTTCTTAGCATCGGCAAGATACTGCGTGGCCAATTGCCTTTGCACACCAACGAGACGCTCAACCAAAGGCTGGTACTGCTCAAACTGCTGGTCGTCTCCCTTTGGAACAGGACCAGAGATTATAAGAGGTGTACGAGCATCATCGATAAGGACGGAGTCCACCTCATCGACAATTGCATAGTTATGAGAGCGTTGCACAAGGTCTTTCGGGTCTTGCGCCATGTTGTCACGCAGATAGTCGAAACCGAACTCGTTGTTTGTGCCGAAGGTAATGTCGGCGAGATAGGCTTTGCGGCGCTCAGGACTGTTGGGCTGATGCTTATCGATACAATCTACACTCAAGCCGTGGAACATATAGATGGGGCCCATCCATTCGGAGTCACGCTTTGCCAGATAGTCGTTGACGGTGACAACGTGAACGCCGTTGCCTGTAAGGGCATTCAGGAAGACGGGGAGTGTGGCGGTAAGTGTCTTACCCTCACCCGTGAACATCTCGGCAATCTTGCCTTGATGAAGCACTGTACCACCAAAGAGCTGAACGTCGAAGTGTATCATGTCCCACTTCAAATCGTTTCCGCCAGCCACCCAGTGATTGTGATAGATAGCCTTGTCGTCCTCGATATCCACAAAGTCGTGCTTTGCTGCGAGGTCGCGGTCAAAGTCGTTTGCAGTAACTTCCACCGTCTCGTTTGTAGCGAAGAGTTCTGCAGTACGCTTAACGATAGCAAAAACCTCTGCACGCTCTTTGTCGAGAGCCTTTTCGAAGGTTTCGAGTACGTCCTTCTCCAACTTGTCAATCTGAGCGAAGATGGGAGCACGGTCCTGTATGTCGGTCGATGGAATCTTGTCTTTTAAAACTTGTATTTGCCCACGCAAATCCGTAACGGAGTCTTGAATGCGTTGGCGGATTGCCTTAGAGCGTTCGCGAAGCTCGTCGTTCGAAAGAGCCTGAATCTCGGGATAGACCTGCAACACCGCCTCTACCATGGGGCGATAGGCTTTCAGGTCGCGGCTTTTCTTGTCACCAAATATCTTTACTAAAAACTTGGAAATGTCCATATATTATAAATGTATTGTGCGTTGATAAATGTTTCAATAGTTAAGTGGAGCTTGCGGACAAGCGTTCGGAGCACGGATGCGAAGTGTCTGTGCAATGGTGGGTGCAACATGGTCGATGCTGACGGGAATGCGAACCTTTTCCGGCACGATGTTTGCCCCAAAGAAGAAGAGCGGGAAGCTCAAATAGGATTCGCGGCTGAGCGTTTGTTCGTGTGTGTTCTCGTTTTTGAGAAGCCAGCCGGGAGAAACTTGTATTAGAATGTCGCCCGAACATTTCGGGTTGTAAGCGTTGCGAAGTTTGCTGATGCCTGTCGTTCCTGCACCAAGAGCGAGACGCTGACTTGTGTAAACGTCCTTGACGCCGCTCAGTTGGATGAGGAAAGCGCTGCAGCGGTCGAGCACCTCTGTCAGGTTGAGATTGCGGTTCTCAATGAGTTTGAGGTTGAGATAGAGCTGATTGTCGATGGCCGTCTCAACATAATCGCCTGGGCCATAAACGGCGATGAGATACATATTGAGCAGAGCCTGAGCCTTCGTGATGGAGAAAACACCTGTGGGAATGCGGTATTTGCTCAGGTCCATCAGCTCTTCGGAATCGAAATACCCCGTGCTGGTAACGATGAACAAAGTCTTGTCCATGCCAACCTTTTCCTCAACGAAGTCGAAGAGTTCCTCCAGTTGGCGGTCGAGCCGAGCATAGGTGTCCTGCATTTCCATGCCGTACTTTGCAGCCGTCTGATGGTCGTAGGCTCCGGCATAGTAGGTGAGCGTCAGCAGGTCGGTTACTGCGTCTGTGCCAAGTCCTGCCTTTTCGATGGTTTGCTTGGCAAAGAGGTTGATTTCGTCGTTGACGCAAGCCGTTGCCTTAAACTCGCGGAACTTGCGGCCACTCTTGAACTTGTGGCTGAAAGGCTTGGCTTTTGCTCCGTCCGAAACAAAGTAGTGGAAGTTCGCTACCTGCTCGTTGAGAGGCTCCCAACGGATATCGTCGATGCGGTCTTCAAGGGAAGACTGCCTGTCGTATTCTGTTGCCCAATCGGGATAGTCGTCGTAGTAACAAGTCGTTGCCCACTTGCCCGTCCAGTCGTCGAGCCAGAAAGCGCCGTTCCCGGCGTGTCCTGCACCCAGAATGGCAGATTCGCGAGAAGGAGCGATGGAGTAGATGAGGCTCTTTCCCTCGGAAGACACCTTCAACTCATCTCCGATAGTAGAGACGGCAAGATGCTTGGGCGAGGACTTCTCGTCGGTAAGGATGCCAGGATAGGTCTCGTCGTCCACACAGAAGACAGGCAAGAGCGTCTGTCGGTCGAGCCAATGTGTGCCTACAATCCCGTTAGCATAAGGACTTGTGCCCGTCATCAGGCAAGCCATTGCAGAGGCTTGGTCGGGCGAACTGAACGGATATTCTGCTTGAGAGTAGAAGCGTCCCTGTTCCTTGAGCCTTTGGAATCCTCCTTGTCCATAAAGCGGAGTGAAGGCGTCCATATAGTCGCTCCTCAACTGGTCGATGACAATGTTTACAACCAGCGATGGAACTTGTGGCGCATCCTGTGCCTGTGCACTAATGGACAACAGACAACAGACGGCGGACAACGGACCGCAGACGACAGACAATAGACGCTCTTTATTTTTCACGCTTTACTTTGTAATAACTTATAGGTCTTGTGAGCAAACACAATGCCAAAGGTACGGTTATTTTCGCAAATACTTGCGGTATCCACGGAGAAAATAACAAGAATAGTGCCAAAACGACAAAATAGAAGGCGTACCAGAGTGTTCGCTTATGGTTGATGGCAGCTTTTATGACAAGAGGAATACCTATCAGGAAGATGGGATTCAGCAGCCAAACCTGCCAATTTGAGTCCACTGCGGGGTGTTTCGAGAAGAAAAACATGAAGGCGAGTAGGGTGCCTGCGGAGCCTTGAAGGAGCAGAAGCAGGACGTCCCAAAGCCAGAAGAGACGATTTGTCCAAAACTCGAGCAGCATGATGACGATGCAAATTGCTGCAAAGACAAGCATTGCCTGATAGGGAGAGAGCGGGAACTCTTTTTCAACGACCTGCGGCTTTGCTTCCAGAAGGACGGCGGTCTGCTTCACAAGAGGACGCATATCGCCTTTGGGATTGCAGATGAAGGCTCCGCCAAAGGCCTGCATCATGTTTTCGGGGATGAACATTGCGGCGTGTTCCGACATAATTGTGTCCACTTCCGCACCAAGCAAAAGGTCGTTCCCTTCCTGTGCCCATGGGTGCTCGGCTGTATAATTGTGCAGAATTTCGCGAGCCGTTAGGTGGGGTAGGTTGTCGGGGTATTGAATGCGGCCTGCTACGACCTTTTCCACCAAGTCGCGCACCATCGTCGTGCAGTTCTTATAGAGGAAACTGTATCGGTACTCGCAGTTCTCCGGAAGGCTGTTTTCTATGAGCAGGCTCGTCAGTTTTTGTGCTTCGAAGGGTGTCAGGTTCAGTTCCTGCTCCGTGATGCTCGAACCTCGTTCCTCATAATCCCTAACAAAATAGTTCCAAGGAATGGGTTGCACCATGTAATCGGTCTGCCCGAGCACAAAATGCCATGCAAAATGAGGTTTCGACATATCGAAAACGCCATAATTGAAGATGGCATCGAGGCCTTTATTGGGTTGTTGACAGCGAATTGCGGTGTGTCCATAGAGTTCGTAGACCTCCTGACCTGGCGAACAGGTGAGAAGCGTCACTCGAATGCTGTCTTCTGCGGCAAAATTCTGCCCCCAAACGCCCAAAATAAGGCTCAAAAATATGACTATTTTCTTAAACACGGGCGCAAAGTTACGAATAAGTGAGCAAATAGCCAAATTTATTTGTGTATTTCCGAGCAAAAATGTGGCTCGACGAGGTCAATATCCTCAGTGTCGTGGGCAAACTTAACGTGTTACGATGGCGAATGTAACGTGTTGCGTTTGCATTTTTAACGTGTGACGTGGACCAATTTCATGTGCCATGAGTGCAAAAATCGCCCATTTCATCGAGAATTTTGACATTTCTAAGGCAGTATTAGAGTGACTCAGATATCAGATATCAGTTTTCTCATGAGCACATGTCAGGATAAGAAAATATAGGTTATAATATTTATTATATATAATATAATAATTATAATATACTCCTTTACCGTTCGGTTTAGTTCTCTTTTTCTAACTTGAATGTACACCCTACCTCCAAAAAAACTGATATCTGATATCTGAGTCACAAAGAAAAAATACTCCACGCACTTACACTTTTTGTGTAAAAGTCTTGCAAATTCCGAAAAAATGTTGTATCTTTGTAGTCGAAAAAGAACTAACAACAAGCTAACAACTGTCTGCAATATGAAAAGATTTCTTTCGTTTTTAATGTGTGCTACGCTCGCGCTAGTGTATACGTCCCTGCGAGCTGAACTGGTGTGGAAGAAGGGCGAGGCTCTGATTACGGATGCTTCGCAGATAACGGGTACGCCGCCTCAGGACTCGCGTTTCACCGTGGCCAATCTCATCCGTCCCGAGAGCGATGGCGTGGGCACGAACCAGTACATCTATCATACTGCTTGGAGCGGAGACGATATGATAGGGCCGGATGTAGATCCGTTCCTGCAGTTCCATCTCCCCAAAGCTGAGCAACATCTCATTTTCTCTATGATTGGTTCGGCTTGGCAAGCTACCTACGACACGCCGACGGAAGTGGTCATTCAGGCTGCCAACCTGCCAGGAGAGTGGACGGATATCATAACGCTCACAGATATGGGAGAGGACTTTACTTCCTATAACCCAGAGCGTTACACCTCGCCGCACATCGACCTCGGAGCCGAATATACCGACGTGAAGTTCCTCGTCAAGAAGACTTATGCCAACAGAAGGCAGTCGGCAGGCGGTTTGTTGCTTTCTTTGGGCAGATTCCAGATTTATGAGGCTTACGAAGGCGAGCCCGATCCCCTCGGGCCGGTTTGGAAGAAGGACGAGGCTCTGCTGACCGATGCATCCCAGATAACTGCCAACAGCTGGCAGAGCGGCTTCCCGCCAAGCAACCTGCTGCGTCCTGAGAGCGACGGCGTAGGCACCAATCAGTACATTTGGCACACGGCTTGGAGCAATCCGGCACCGCTTCCTGCTAATACCGACCCCTATCTGCAGGTTCATCTCAACCAGCCTGAGACGGACATCATCTTCACCATGATTGGAACCACTTGGGGCAGTGCCAACGATACACCTACGGATGTAATTATCGAAGCAGCCAACCTGCCCGACGACAACTGGACAGAGGTGGAGCATCTGACGGGCATGAATGCGGACTTCACTGGCTATAGTCCCGACCGATATCAGTCGCCTCACATTGCCCTCGGAGCTGGTTATACCGACCTCCGCTTCGTGGTAAAACAGACTGTCAATGTGGCCAAGGCTGACCGCTACGATGCCAATGGAAATCCCTTCGTAGCACTTGGCCGCTTCCAAGTTTATCGTGCGGTTGAAGGAGAGCCCGACCCAATCGACCCGAAGGACAACATCAACCTGCTCTTCATCGGCAACAGCATCACGGCTGGAGCCACGCTCAGCAACGCCTCCACACAGGCTCCGCCCATCGTTTGCCGCGCTTTGATAGAAGAGGCAACGGGGGTAACGACGAACGTTTATAACGGCGGACATTCCGGCATCACCACTTGGGGCTACCTGCCTGGCCGTGATGACTTCACCCGTATCATCAATAATGCAAGGGTCTTCAAGAAGCAGAATGGTGGTCTTATCTACATCTCAATCATGCTTGGTACAAACGATAGTGCCTGCACAACAACGGAAGGAGCACCTGTTTCGCCCGATACCTACGCCGATAACATCAGGACAATCATCAATAAACTCCTTGAGTCTGTGCCCGATTGCAAGATTCTCCTCAACTATCCTATCTGGTATAGTCCCAGCACTTACAACGGAGCGATGTATCTGCAGGAAGGCCTCGACCGCCTGCGCAGCTACTATCCCTACCTGGATGCCATAGTGGAGGAATACGACCAAGTCTATGCCGGTAATCGCGGAGTTTGGGAATATTTCGAGAACAATAAGGCTCTCTTCACTCGCGAAAACGGCAATGCGGGCTACTTCTACCTGCATCCCAATGTGAATGGTGCAAAGCGTCTGGCCGAGATATGGGCAAAGAGTCTCCTCGAACTCATTGAGGCTGACGGCATTGAGGTGAAGAATCCGCTTCCCGAGTGGAACACTTTCAAGCCTCAGAACAACAAGAAGTACAGCATGAAAACTCCTCGAGGCGATATGGGAACCTTGGACGGAAAGATGTCGAGTACCGTAAAGACCGGCATCGGCGCCACCAAAGGTGAATTCGCTTTCATCACCTACGAAGGGCAGCTCTACCTCTATAGCATTGCCGACCATTCGTTCATGTATCGCGACCCCATTTCCTACTCTAGCGACTGGAGCAATATCATCTGCTCGAACGAATATCTGCAGCCCATCAAGGTGAACTATACGGGCATTCCCGAGGACTATCCCTACTACCTGACGATGGACGAATACGTCTTCAATAGCGCATCCAGCACTCAGACAGGCATTTGTGCAAACACCTATACGCCGCACGACGAGGGCAATCAGACTGCCATTACCGAAGAGGGTGACTTCGATCCGACTGAGGCACTCGAAATCCTCGCAAACTATGTCGCCAAGCAACCTACCGTTTATAACGTGCAACTCCCTACTGGTGCTAGGCTCCAGATGTTTTGTGTGAACGAGGAGAAGGCGAACGGCAAAGCGGTGATTATCATTCCTGGAGGCGGCTATGCTTATGTTGCGGGGGAGTACGAAGGTGCTGATTGGGCCCCTTTTTACAACGACCTCGGGTTCACAGCAGCGGTGCTCACTTATAATCTCCCTAATGGAAACCCCGAGGTTCCCTTGAACGATGGCCGAGCAGCCTTGCAATACTTGCGCGACCATGCAGAAGAACTCTATATTGAGCCCGACCTGATAGGCGTGATGGGGTTTAGTGCAGGCGGACATTTGGCTAGTACCATAGCCACACATCTTACCGGAAGCGAGTTGCCGGCCTTCCAGATATTGTACTATCCCGTCATCACTATGGACAGCCGCTACACCCATGCGGGTTCTCGCGAAAACCTCCTGGGCAGCAATCCCAGCGACGAACTCGTAGAACTCTACAGTAGCGATAAACAAGTGACTGCAGAAACGCCTCCAGCCTACCTCTGCTGGGCAAGCGACGACAGCACCGTAAAGCCTACCAATAGCTTGATGTATAAGAAAGCTTTGACCAACGCAGGCGTGTCTGTCAAGAACAGGACCTTCACTTCTGGCGGTCACGGCTTTGGCTTCAAAACCACTTTTACCTACCATACCCAAATGGTTCAGCATCTGACAAATTGGCTGCTTGGATTGGATGAGATTATTACGGGGATAGACAACAGGCTACAGACAACAGACAACGGCGTGCAGGCCATCTATAATCTTGCAGGTCAGCGCGTCATGAACCCGCAGCACGGCATCTACATCATGCAGGGCAAGAAGGTTCTGATTAAATAGGGCTGCATTTTGCGTTAACAATAAAAATAAGTTAATTTATTTTATATTGTTTTCGCTTATTCATACCTTTTTCGTAACTTTGCAGCCGTGAAATTGATTATAGACATAGGAAACACTGTCGTGAAGATGGTTGCTTTCCGTGGCGATGAGCCTGTCGATGTGGTGCGGGCAGAGGATGGTATGCTCTCTGGCCTCGACGATTTTGTGGCTAAACATAGTTTCAGCAAGGGTATTGTGGGGAGCGTTCGCAATCTCACCCCTGGCGAGGAAGCGGCACTTGGCCGTTTGCAGTTCCCACTCTTGCGTTTCTCTTCCGACACACCTGTCCCCATAACGAATCGTTATCGCACACCAGAAACGCTGGGTAGCGACCGCTTGGCTGCTGTGATTGGTGCCAGTTCTCTGAGGCCAGGCAAGGACCTCCTCATCATCGATGCGGGCACTTGCATTACCTACGAGGTGATTGATGCTCGCGGCAACTACTGGGGCGGCAACATTGCTCCGGGCATGCAGATGCGACTGAGGGCTTTGCACGAGTTCACGGCTCGTCTCCCTCTCGTAGATGCGGAAGGCGAGGTGCCTGGAATGGGCTACAACACCGAAACGGCCATTCGCAGTGGTGTGCTCAGAGGCATGAAGTACGAGATTGAGGGCTACATCAAGTCCATGCGCTCCAAGTTCCCGCATCTGGAAATCTTCCTGACTGGCGGCGATCAGATCAACTTCGACACAAACATCAAGAACCTGATTTTCACTGATAAGTACATTGTCCCAAGAGGACTCAATAAGATACTGGACTTTAATTCAAAATGAGAAAAATCAAATTTCAGATATTCCTGTTAGCCAGCCTCCTTTCTTTAACTGTGCAGGCTCAAACGGCGGGCACCATCTCGTCTTATTCCCGCTTCGGGCTTGGTGTGCTCAGCGACCAGTCCAATGGCTTCAATAAGACAATGGGCGGCGCCGGTGTGGGTGTGCGTATAGGCAACAGGATAAACACAATCAATCCTGCCTCTTATTCCGCTATCGACTCGCTGAGTCTCATTCTCGATGCAGGTATGAGCGGCTCGTTCGGAAGGATGACTCAGGGCGCAACAAAGGTGGGAGTGAACAATGCGTCGCTCGACTACGTTCATGTGGGCATGCATATTGCCAAAAGGCTTGGTCTGGCGCTCGGCTATATGCCTTATACAAGTATAGGATACGACTTCTCGTCACCAGAAACTCCCATTACGACCGATGCCAACACAACTCAAACAATTACTGCAAGCAACGCTTATAGTGGCAGTGGAGGCCTGAATCAGGCTTATCTGGGTTTAGGTTGGAAGGCGTTCAAGAACTTCTCTATAGGTGTGAATGCCAGTTTCCTTTGGGGGCAGTACAATCATTCCCTCGTGCCTATGTTTAGGGAAGACGGCACAACGAGTGACTCGTACAGTAGAACTATCAAGAACTACAATGCCTCGATAAAGACATATAAGATAGATTTGGGCGTGCAATATCCCGTCCGCCTCACACCTCAGGACTGGTTATATTTGGGTGCGACTGCTGGCATCGGACATAAGATTGCTCAGGACGCCACGCTCATGCTCTATACCACAAAAGGCGATACGACTACCTATACTGCACCTAAGGCTTTCGACCTTCCCTATACTTTTGCGTTTGGTGCTGCTTGGCAACACAAGAACACGCTTTTGGTGGCTGCCGATGTGCATTATGATCTTTGGGAAGATTGCCGTATGCCAGTTGAGACGATAGGCGGCTATGTGTCCTCGAAAGACTGCTACAAGAATATGATGAAGGTGGCTGTGGGTGCTCAGTGGACACCCAATCCCTTCGGCAAGTTCGTGGAGCGCATCCAGTATCGTGCAGGCATGAACTTCTCTACTCCTTACCTGAAAGTGAACGAACAGGACGGACCTTACGAAATGCGCATGAATGTGGGTGCAGGCATACCTATTACAAACAAACTGAACAACCGCTCTGTTGTTAATGTGGGGCTTGGATGGCTCAGGCGTTCGGCAAGCGGAGCAGGCATGATAAAGGAAGATTATTTCGTCCTGAACTTGGGTGTGACATTCAATGAACGCTGGTTCATGAAGTACAAGATTAACTGATGAAACGCCTCTTCAAAGCAAGCCTCCTTCCTCTCCTCTTTGCGCTTTTGCTGATTCCCTACGGTTGTTCCAACGAGGTAGAGCATTTAGCGGAGCCCATCACAGGAAAGGATACGCTCCTCTTCATGCATGCATCGGGCATCAATACGTTTATCAGCGATAGCGGCGTGATGCGTTACCACATGGTAGTAGAGGAGTGGGACATCTATAATGGTGCAAACGGGGAACCTCCATCCTGGTATTTCCTGAAAGGCCTGCTGATGGAACGCTATGACGAAACATTCCATATAGACCTCTTCGTGCAGGCCGATACCGCATATCTCCACAAACAACAGCTCTGGGAACTGCGAGGCAGAGTAGTGGTGCGCAATGTGAATGGTGATGTTTTCCGCACAGAAGAACTCTTTTGGGACTTGAACTTGCACGAGATGTGGAACACCCAATATATGCATATCACGACTCCTGAACGAGAATTGGAGGGTACGGAGTTTCATAGCAATGAACAAATGACGCGATATACTGTGTTTAATTCCATAGGTGCATTCCCCGTTGCAGAGACGGAAGCAGCCACTCCTTCCTCAGGTCCCTCAAAGGCGAAGGGAAGGTAACATAAGAAAAAGGTAAATGAACATAGATTCTTCAATCATAATAGCCACAATAGCCATCCTGATTCTCTCGGGTTTCTTCTCGGGAATGGAGATTGCCTTTGTCTCGAGCAGTAAGCTTCGCTTCGAGATGGATAGGGAGGAACAAGGCTTTTCGGCCCGACTTATCGACACTTTCTATCGCCATCCCAATAGTTTCATCTCGACGCTTTTGGTGGGAAACAATATTGCTTTGGTCATTTACGGCATTTTGATGGCAAAGATTGTGAGCGCGCTCATTCTCATTCCTTCAGGCATCCATCAACCCGACGGCAATTGTCCGAACGAAGCACTCTGCCTCTTCCTGCAAACGATTCTCGCCACACTTATTGTGCTCGTTACCGGCGAGTTCCTTCCAAAGACGCTCTTCCGTATTAATCCTAACAAGATGATGCGCATTTTCGCCTTGCCCGCTTACATCTTTTATATTCTGCTCTGGCCAATCAGCAAGTTTACGAGTTCGCTGGGAAAACTTTTGTTGTGGATGATGGGCAAGAAAGTGAAGAAAGCCGAACTGGAAAAGACATTCAGTAGGGAAGACTTGGACTACCTCATTCAAAGCAACATCGATAAGGCAACCGACGAGGAAGACATCGAGGACGAGGTGAAGATCTTCCAGAATGCACTCGATTTCAGTTCGGTTAAAGTGCGAGATTGCATAGTGCCGCGAACCGAGATAACTGCCGTTTCTGCCGATACTTCCTTGCAAGATCTTCGTGCTCAGTTTGTGGAAAGTGGTCATAGTAAAATTCTCGTCTATAAAGAAGATATTGACGACATTGTGGGTTACATCCATACGGTAGAGATGTTCCGCCTTGAAGAAGGTGAGGATTGGACAAAGCACGTTCGCGAAGTCTCAATTGTGCCTGAAACGATGAATGCTCAAAAGTTGCTCGGCATCTTTATTAACCAGAAGCGTTCGCTTGCAGTTATTGTGGATGAGTTCGGCGGAACAAGTGGAATCGTCACAATGGAAGACCTTGTGGAGGAAATCTTTGGTGAGATAGAGGACGAGCATGACAGTAAGAATTATACTGCTCGCCAGACTGCTCCTAACGAATACCTGCTTTCAGGACGACTTGAGATTGCTCAAGCCAACGAACTTCTCGACCTTGATTTGCCTGAAAGCGACGAGTATCTGACCGTAGGTGGACTTATTCTTCATGAATTCCAGAACTTCCCCAAACTGAATGAGCCTGTTCGATTTGGGCATTGGGAGTTCAAAGTCACCAAGAAGACCACTACAAAGATAGAACTTGTTCAGTTGCGAGTTCTTGACGATTGAGGCTTTTCCTCTCGTCGAAAAGTGTCTTTTTCCTTAAATATGCAGGCAAAACACCCTTATTATGCAGAAAAAAGCACAAAATAGCGCATATTATGCGTGAAAAGTTGTGCAGTTTTGCATAAAATGTTATAACTTTGTGCCCGCAAACTCACAAAATGGAGGAAAGATTATGCAAAAGACATTCAAAAGGCTGGACAAGAAGACGAGACTCCAAGCGATTCGCCGTATTGTAAGCACAAACAGCCTGGAAAGCCAAGAAGATCTGCTTAACGCACTCAAAGAGGAAGGCTATATCAGTACACAAACTACGCTGAGCCGCGACCTCAAGGCGTTGCGCATCAGTAAGGTGAGAGCCCGTAGTGGACTTAATGTTTATGCTTTGCCTCGCGAAGGACAGTTCGACATAGTTCCTACACTTGAGGAGATTAACCAGGCAAAATGGCGTCTCAACTTCTCAGGGAACTTGATGGTGGTTCACACTCCACCCGGACACGCCAGTATGGTTGCTTATGATGTGGATAACGTCAAGCATCCATCCTTCCTTGGAACCATTGCTGGCGACGATACGGTTCTTGTCGTGTTGACTGAAGATGCAGACAAAGAAGAGGCTGCCAACATTGTTCGCGACTTGTTCCCTAAGTTGTCATAAGGACTTTTCACATTATTATATTATTAAGGAGACGTTTTGATGATGAAAGATATAAAGGTTGAAGACATACAAGTGCTTGTGGCTGATGTTGAGCACGAAAAGTATGTGGATACTATTATCAACACTATTCGAGATGCCGCTCGCAAGCGTGGAACAGGTATTGCCGAGCGAACTCACGAATATGTGGCTACCAAGATGCGTGAAGGCAAAGCGGTTCTGGCCCTTCATGGCGATAAGTTTGTGGGCTTCAGCTATATCGAGACTTGGGGCAACAAACATTATGTCACCACTTCAGGCCTGATTGTTCATCCCGATTATCAGGGACTTGGAGTGGCAAAGCGCATTAAGGACTATACTTTTACGCTGGCTCGTTTGCGTTGGCCTCATGCTAAGATATTCAGTCTGACGAGTGGAGATGCCGTCATGAAGATGAATACGGCTCTCGGATATGTGCCCGTCAGCTTCAATCAGCTTACCGACGATGATGCTTTCTGGCAAGGATGTCAGGGATGCATCAATCATGATATCCTTGAAGCAAAAGGCCGCAAGTTCTGTGTTTGCACAGGTATGCTATGGGACCCAGACAAACATAAGGGCGAGCCGACTTCCCTCGAGGTCATCAAGGATGTAATGAGAACTTTGGTTTTACGTGGAATTGCATAATACGACAAACAGATATGGAAAAGAAGAAAGTAGTTGTTGCCTTTAGCGGAGGCTTGGATACCAGTTACACAGTCATGTATCTGGCTAAGGAAAAGGGTTATGAGGTGTATGCCGCTTGCGCAAATACTGGGGGCTTCAGCGAGGAACAACTCAAGACAAACGAGGAGAACGCCTACAAGTTGGGAGCAAAAGCTTACGTTACCCTCGATGTAACTCAGGAATATTACGAGAAGTCTCTGAAATATATGGTGTTTGGAAATGTGCTTCGCAACAACTGTTATCCTATTTCAGTAAGTAGCGAACGCATCTTCCAGGCTTTGGCTATTGCCCGATATGCAAAGGAAATAGG
The DNA here is from genome assembly GCA_017548075.1 of Bacteroidaceae bacterium. Taxonomy (GTDB): domain Bacteria; phylum Bacteroidota; class Bacteroidia; order Bacteroidales; family Bacteroidaceae; genus Physcousia. The sequence continues at coordinate 60,258 of JAFYNL010000027.1, forward strand.
TGCCTCGGCTATTGCTCATGGCTCTACTGGAGCAGGAAACGACCAGATTCGCTTCGATATGACTTTCCTCGTTATGTGTCCTGGAGTTGAGATTATCACTTTGACTCGCGACGGAAATCTCTCGCGTCAAGAGGAAGTAGACTACCTCAACAAGAACGGTTACTTTGCCGATTTCACCAAACTGAAATACAGTTATAATGTAGGTCTTTGGGGGACAAGCATTTGCGGTGGCGAGATCCTCGACTCGAAACAGGGTTTGCCCGAAAGTGCTTACCTGAAGCATCCTACCGAAGAAGGCCCGGAGTTGCTCAAGATAGGCTTCGAGAAGGGAGAGATTTACTCTGTGAATGGAGAGCATTTCGACGATAAGATCAAGGCGATACAAAAGGTTGAGGAAATTGGTGCTCGCTATGGAATTGGTAGAGATTGCCATGTTGGCGATACGATTATCGGCATTAAAGGTCGTGTAGGCTTTGAGGCTGCGGCACCTATGCTCATCATTGGAGCCCATCGTTACCTCGAGAAGTTTACCCTCTCAAAGTGGCAACAGTACTGGAAAGAGCAGGTTGCAAACTGGTACGGAATGTTCCTCCACGAAAGCCAATACCTGGAGCCTGTAATGCCGGATATAGAGGCGATGCTGACAAGCAGTCAGAGGAATGTGACGGGCGAAGTGACGCTCGAACTCCGTCCTCTTTGCTTCCAAACCGTCGGAGTTGACAGTCCTAACGATCTCGTCAAGAATAAACTTGGCGAATATGGTGAGACGGCAAAGGCTTGGACGAGCGAAGATGCCAAAGGTTTCATCAAGGTTACGTCCACAGCTTTGCGAGCATATTATCTTGCTCATCCCGACGAAAGAAAGTAAAACGAGTGAAGATGTAAAACGACTGCAGTTAAGTTGGTCAACGTAACACGTTAACTTTGCAAACGTAACACGTTAAGTTTGCGATTTAACCACGTTAACTTTGGCAACTTCACTAAGGTAGTTTGAAAGAAGAGCGAGTTACGACAGAAAAGTACTATGATTAAGATAGGAATATTAGGTGCAGCCGGCTATACTGGCGGCGAGTTGATAAGGGTTTTGCTCTGTCATCCGGAGGCGAAGATTGTGTTTGCCAATAGCGAGAGCAACGCAGGAAATCCTGTCTGCGAAGTGCATGAAGGACTAATCGGCGAGACTGACCTTTGCTTCACAGACAAGATGCCTTTCGACGAAGTGGATGTCGTCTTCCTTTGTTTCGGACATGGGAAGAGCGAACAATTCCTTTCGGAACACAAGATTCCTGCAAGCGTGAAGATTATCGACCTTGCTCAGGACTTCCGCATAGCCGCAGATAATCACGACTTCATCTATGGTCTTCCAGAGACTCATCGCGAGCAAATCCGTTCGGCTCAGCACCTTGCAAACCCGGGTTGCTTCGCTACTTGCATTCAGTTGGCTATGCTTCCTGCCTTGAAGGCCGGCATCATTAGCGGAGACATCCATGTGAACGGTATTACAGGAAGTACGGGAGCGGGGCAGAAACCTGCGTCAACCACCCATTTTTCTTGGCGAAACGATAATATTTCGGTCTATAAAACCTTCACTCATCAGCACCTTCTCGAGATAAATCAAACTGTTCAGGAACTTTGTCCGGGCTATGATGGAAGGGTGCTTTTCGTTCCTCAAAGAGGGTGTTTCACTCGCGGAATCTTCGTTACGGCTTATGCAAAGTGCAATCTTCCCCTCGAGGAAGTGCAGAAGATTTATGCCGACTACTATAAGGACGCGGCTTTCACGCACTTTGTCATCAAGAGTCCCGATATGAAGCAGGTCGTCAACACAAACAAAGCAGTTGTTTATGTGGAGAAATTCGAAGACCAGTTGCTCATGATTTCCTGTATCGACAACCTCCTCAAAGGAGCCGTCGGTCAGGCAGTTCAGAATATGAATCTCATGTTTGGCCTCGATGAAAAGGCTGGGTTGAACTTAAAAGCAAGCGCATTCTAAATGGAATTATTCGACGTATATCCCCTTATGGATGTGACCATAGCCAGGGGCAAAGGTTGCAAGGTTTGGGATTCTGAAGGTCAGGAATACCTCGATCTTTATGGTGGACATGCAGTCATTAGCGTGGGCCATTGCCATCCTCATTATGTGGAGGCAATGACCAAGCAACTGCAAACGCTTGGCTTCTACAGTAACTCTGTGCAAAATCCTTTGCAGAAGGAGTTCGCGAAGCGTTTAGGAAAAGCTTGCGGCTATGAAGATTACAAGCTCTTTCTCGTAAATTCTGGTGCCGAAGCGAACGAAAATGCCCTGAAGTTGGCATCATTTTATAATGGTAGGACCCGCATTTTGTCACTTGAAAAGGCTTTCCATGGTCGCACATCTTTGGCTGTGGAAGCAACTGCGAATCCCAAGATTATTGCCCCCATCAATGCGAACGGGCACGTTACTTACCTTCCTCTCAACGATATAGAGGCTTGGAAGACTGAACTCGAGAAGGGAGATGTCTGCGCTTGCATTCTGGAATGCATACAAGGAGTGGGCGGCATACGCTTGGTCGAAGCCGATTTCCTGCAAGAACTTCAAAGGCTTTGCCACACTTACGGAACCGTCCTGATTTGTGACGAGATTCAATGCGGCTATGGTCGAAGCGGCAAATTCTTCGCTCATCAGCATCTCGGAGTTCGTCCCGATATGATTACTGTCGCGAAAGGTATCTGCAATGGATTCCCCATGAGTGGTCTTCTCATCAGTCCCGAGTTCACTCCTGTCTATGGTCAACTCGGTACGACCTTCGGAGGAAATCATCTTGCTTGTGCAGGAGCCATCGCAGTTCTCGAGATTATGGAAGAGGAAAGACTCGTCGAGAATGCCGCCGAAGTTGGTGAATATTTGATGCAAAGCATTCGAGAAGCGCAGATTCCGCATGTCGTAGAAGTTCGTGGACGAGGTCTTATGATTGGCATCGAACTGGATATTCCTTATAAGGAACCGCGTCAGAAACTTGTTAAGGAACAACATTGTTTCACAGGTTGCTCGGGAACTAATGTTCTGCGACTGCTTCCACCTCTCTGTTTAACTAAGGTCGAGGCCGATTGCTTCGTGGAAAAACTAAGAAAAGTACTATGAAAATAACTGTTATAGGCGCGGGAAATATGGGTGGAGCCCTCGTGAAAGGATGGGCAAAGGCTGGTTTGTCGACCAATCTTACCGTTACTGCTCGCACACAAGAAACGCTCGACCGGCTCGTTGAGGCTTGTCCTGGCATTACGACTATGCTTGATAACAAGCAGGCTACAAAAGGAGCGGATGTCGTTTTACTTGCTGTAAAACCTTGGCTTGTAGAGCAGGTAATAGAAGAGATAAAGCCTGAATTGGCAGACAAACTGCTTATTTCCGTCGCCGCAAATGTGCGTCATGAACGCATCAATGTCTATGCGATGCCCAACATAGCTGCCGAATTTGGTGAGAGCATGACTTTCATCGAGGAGGCAGAACAGGCAAATGTAGCTGCCGACCTCTTTGGCAAGTTGGGACAAAGCAAGATTGTTCCGCAGAGATTGATGGATGCGGGCATGATGATGGCAGGTTGCGGCATTGCTTACGTCATGCGTTTCTTACGTGCCATGATGGAAGGAGGAGTCGAGATGGGCTTCTATCCCGACGAAGCAAAGGCGATAGCCATGCAGACCATGCAAGGTGCAGTTACTATGCTTCGCCAGACTGGTTTGCATCCGGAGGCAGCCATCGATAAAGTCACAACTCCTGGCGGAATCACTATTAAAGGCTTAAATGAACTGGATCATGCTGCTTTCAACTCGGCAGTAATACGTTGCCTCAAGGCAGGCTTAAGTAATAATAAATAGGTAAGGGACAATAAGTATGAAAGATATGAATGATATAAAGCAAATCGCTCAACGCTTGAAGGGCTTGCGAGAGATATTTGACATTCCTGTCGAAAAGATGGCTGAGGTCTGCGAAACGACTGTTGAGCACTATCGTCGCATAGAAAATGGAGAAAGTGACCCGGGAGTTTATCGTCTCACTCGCATTTCCAAGGAGTATGGTATCGCTCTTGATGTCCTTCTCTATGGTGAGGAACCTCGCATGAATGGCTATTTCGTCACTCGTCGAGGCAAAGGTCTGGAGGTGGACAGGCACAATGATTATAAGTACAAATCGTTGGCTAGCGGCTTCAAAGGAAGGGCGATGGAGCCTTTCTTCACAGAGATAGAACCTCTTCCGGAAGGAAAGAATCATGCAAAGAACGTTCATGACGGACAAGAATTCATCATTGTCTTCGATGGCGTGCTTGAGATAACGATTGAAGACAAAGTGATAGTCTTGCAGTTTGGCGACAGTATCTACTTCGATACGACTCGTCCTCATTGCATGCGAGCCCTTGAGAATAAGCCCGTTAGATTCTTGACTGTAATCATTTAAGCACTCGAAAGCAGATGACAGACAACCCTATATTAAGTCGGTTTCTGAAGCAAACGACCTTTGTTTCGGAGGAAGACTACCGGAAGAACCTAGAGTTCATCATTCCCAACAACTTCAATTTCGCTTATGATGTTGTAGATGCTTGGGCGGAAGTGGCTCCCGATAAGATTGCGCTTCTGTGGACAAATGATGAGGGTGACGAGAGAAGACTTTCCTTCTCCGACCTTAAGCGAATGAGCGACCAAGCTGCTTCCTACCTGAAGAGCCTTGGAATTGATCGCGGAGATATGGTGATGCTGATAGAGAAGCGTCGCTTGGAATGGTGGATTACGATGCTTGCTCTTCACAAACTGGGTGCAGTTCCCATTCCCGCAACACACATGCTCACCAGTCACGACATTGTTTATCGCAATAATGCGGCTTCTGTAAAGGCAATCATTTGCGTGGGTGAACCTTATGTTCTTGGCGAGGTTCAGAAGGCTATGCCAGATAGCCCTACTGTAGATATACTCGTTTCCATCGGTCCTAATGTGCCTGAAGGCTTCCATGACTGGCATAAAGAGATAGACAAAGCTCCGGCCTTCCGCCGTCCTCGCTTTGTGAATGCCAACGGAGACACAATGATTCTTTATTTTACCTCAGGTACTTCTGGCGAACCTAAGATGGTGTCGCACGATTTTCTCTATGCTCTTGGACACCTTACAACTGGCGTCTTTTGGCATAATCTCACGCCAGATAGCATACATCTCACAGTCGCAGATACCGGTTGGGGCAAGGCTGTTTGGGGTAAGTTCTACGGACAATGGTTCGCAGGAGCTTGCGTCTTTGTCTTCGACCATGAGAAGTTTACGGCGGAAAAGATACTTCGTCAGATGGAGAAGTACCATATAACGAGTTTCTGTGCACCCCCAACTGTCTATCGTTTCTTGGTTCGTGAGGACTTTAGCCACTACGACTTGTCCGCTTTGCGCTATTGTACGACTGCTGGAGAAGCGTTAAATGCAGCCGTTTACGAGCGTTTCTATCAGTTGACAGGCATTCGTTTGATGGAAGGCTTTGGCCAAACTGAGACGACTATGACGCTTGGAACATTCCCTTGGATGGAGCCTAAGCCCGGAAGTATGGGCAAACCTAATGCGCAATACGAGATAGCTTTGCTTCGACCAGACTTGACACCTTGCGAAGATGGTGAGAAAGGCGAGATAGCTGTCCGCTTAAATGAGGGCCGAAAGGCAATCGGCTTGTTCAAAGAATACTATCGCGACAGTAATATTACCTACGAGGCTTGCCATGATGGGTATTACTTTACAGGAGATATGGCTTGGCGCGACAAGGATGGTTACTACTGGTTCGAGGGAAGAGCCGATGATGTCATCAAGAGTAGTGGCTATCGTATTGGCCCGTTCGAAGTGGAGAGTGCTTTGATGACGCATCCTGCAGTAGTGGAATGTGCCATTACTGGTGTGCCTGACGATACTAGAGGCATGGTGGTGAAAGCAACTGTAGTGCTTGGCAAGGAATGGAAAGATAAAGCTGGAGATGCCCTTGTTGCGGAGTTGCAGGCACATGTAAAGCATGTAACGGCTCCCTACAAGTACCCTCGCATCATTGAGTTTGTGGACGAATTACCTAAGACAATTAGCGGCAAGATTCGCCGTGTAGAGATAAGAGAAAAGGATAATAAATGAGAAGTTTCTTGAATGTAGAAGACCTGGGCAACCTCAAAGAGGCCCTTCAGGAAGCCGTCGAGATAAAGAACGACCGCTTTAAATACGACACTTTAGGCAAGAACAAGACACTTTTGATGGTGTTCTTCAACAATAGCTTGCGCACTCGTCTTAGCACACAAAAGGCTGCGATGAATCTTGGCATGAATGTAATCGTGCTTGATGTCAATGCTGGAGCTTGGAAACTGGAGACTGAGAGAGGCGTTATAATGGATGGCGACAAGAGCGAACACTTGCTTGAAGCTATTCCAGTTATGGGCAGTTTCTGCGATGTGATAGGTATTCGCTCCTTTGCAGGCCTTTCTGATCGCGACTATGATTATGCTGAGACGGTTTATCATCAGTTTGAGAAGTATAGTGGAAAGCCAGTCTTTGCTATGGAAACGGCTACTGTTCACCCTCTTCAGGCCTTTGCCGACCTCTTTACTATCGCGGAATATGCCCCCAAGAGGAACAAGCGTCCTAAGGTTGTCCTTACTTGGGCTCCTCATCCAAAAGCTTTGCCACAAGCCGTTCCCAACAGTTTTGCGCAATGGATGATTGCCGCAGAAAAGCAATCTCTCACTCTTGGTGGAGTAGGGGAATGCGCTGGAATGGACTTCGTTATTACCCATCCTGAAGGTTATGAACTTGATCCTGCTTTTACGAAGGGTGCTACGATTGAATACGACCAACGCAAAGCCTTCGAGGGAGCCGACTTCATCTATGCTAAGAACTGGAGTTGTCCTGGCGTAAAGAATCGTGAAGATTATGGCAAGATCTTGTCGAAGGATATGAGTTGGTGTGTTGACGAGGAACATATGAGTTGGACTAATAATGCCCATTTCATGCATTGTTTGCCTGTAAGACGAGGAATGATTGTGACAGACGAAGTCATAGAGGCTCCAACCTCCATTGTAATCCCAGAAGCAGCCAATCGCGAAATCTCTGCTACAGTTGTTTTGAAACGTATTCTTCAAAGCCTGTAATTCAAAAAAACTCGCGAAATCTTTTGTACTTTAGGATATAAATCGTAACTTTGCGACATAGTTCATAAGAAAAAACTGCTATGAAAAAACTTATTCTTTCGCTGCTGACCCTATTCGCAACAACTGCAATTTGGGCAGAAACGGCTCTGTTTGTTCACTTGGAATCTGGGGAAGTTGTGGAGATTTCCTTTGCCGAAAAGCCCGTAGTAACCTATAATGAGAGCCGACTCGTCATTTCGGTAGAGAACGCTTCTGTGTCGTTCCCTCTCGAAAACATGCAGAAGTTTACCTTTGGCGAAGTGGATGAAGATGTGACTCGCATTGTTGCTCCTACAAACGCAACTCCTCAGCCTACCTATATTTTTGGTATAGACGGCAAACTCATGTGTACCTACAAGCCTGGAGAAAATGGCTCTACTTCAGCTTCTCTCGAGGGCCTTCCTGCTGGAACTTATGTCATCAAGAATGGCAATGTGAGTTATAAGTATCTGAAACGCTAAAGGAAGAATCGAGGGAAACGCACTCATTTCCCATCTATAAGGAATCGCTATGAATCAGCTTTTAGACGTAATAAGGCATCGTTACAGTTGTCGCAGCTATCTCGACAAGCCTGTTGAGGAGAAGAAACTTGCTTACATAGAGGAATGTATGAGGTTGGCTCCGTCGGCAGTAAACAGGCAACCTTGGAAGTTCCGCATAGTCCGCAGTTTGAAGGGCAAGCAAAAACTTCAGTCGTGCTACACTCGTCCTTGGTTTAGCGAAGCTCCTTTGTACATTCTGGCCTCGTTGCTTCATGAGCAAGAGTGGGTGAGAGAGGATGGAAAGCCTCATGGAAACATAGATGTAGCCATTGCAGTAGAGCATTTGTGTCTGGCTGCAACGGAACAAGGACTTGGAACTTGTTGGGTTTGTAACTTCGATGCCAAACTTTGTCACGAGCTTTTCCAAATGCCTGAAAATGAGGAACCTGTCGTGATTATCCCGATTGGTTACCCCTCTTTTGCAGAGTCGTCGTCCAGAACTCGCAAGCCAATCCAGGAAGTCTTTGTGGAAGAATAAAAAAGAACCCTAGTTACGTTGCCAAACTTAACACGTTAAAAAGGCAAACATAACACGTTAACTTTGGCAACTTAACACGTTAACTTTGCCATCGTAACTGCAGTAGTTTTCCGACTTATCAGGCAGGATTGAAAATCAAGGCCTTACAAGTTGCTCGAACCAACTCGGAATCTGTATGTCCATTCCTGCGAAGAGAGCCGTGGATTTCGTGGGCTCCAGTCGCAGAAAGGATGTTTCTGGCGTTCTTTTCATTCACTCCTGCTCCAGGCATAATGATGATTCTTCCTGCAGATTGCTCGACTAATTGCTTCAGTAGGGGAATCCCTTGTTCTGCAGAAGCAGCCTGACCAGAAGTGAGCAAGCGGTTGCAACCTAAAGAAATAATCTTTTCCAGAGCCTCCAAAGGCTGCGAACAGACATCGAAAGCACGATGAAAAGTGATACTGAGGCCTTTTGCTTCATCCACAAGACGACGAATCGTCTCCTCATCTATCGTTCCATCTTTCCTCAAAGCCCCAATCACAACTCCATTCGCGCCCAATTCCTTTGCAAGTCGAATATCGCGAATCATGCTTTGAACCTCTTCTTCATTGTAAACGAAATCACCCTCTCTAGGCCGAATCAACACTTGAACGGGAATCCTAAGACTTATTGCAGACTCCATCATCGCTTTTGATGGCGTTAAACCATCCACTTCGAGCGACCTGCACAGCTCAATTCTGTGTGCTCCTCCCTCTATGGCTGCTTTTACACTCTGCAAGTCTGCGCAACAAACTTCTAAATTTATCTGTTCCATTCGGCTTTTGGTCTTTAATTCGTTCAACCTGTTTCGTCAGCAATTATAAACGAAAGAAGAGAGTGGCTTCGCAGCTGCTCTCTTCCCAATCGGTATTAGCTTTGTTTAAGGTAAAAAGATTGTTTTCAGGATAACGGATGCAAAGTTAGGGAATTATTATGCAGTCTGCAAGCCATTATTCTATGTTATTTAACATATTTCGACATTTTGCGCAAGATAGTATAAGATTTAATGTTCGAGCTGATGATATTGTACAATTGCTTCGATGGGACACCGCAAAATACGGCCTAATTGCATGTTTTCTGCGACTACAGCTTCTTCAAATTCCTCTTTAAACTGATAAGCGATGCCTCCAACACAGTTTATTGGCAATTCTTTATGCTCGTAAATGGCAATGTTTCGCTTGATGAACAGTCGGAAAGACTCGACTAACATGCTGTGAATGGCAGGGTTAGAGCGATGTCCGACGATGAATGGAACCAAAGAAGCAAGGAAAGCGTTGGCTGCAGGCTGACGATAAACTCGCTCTATAATATCAGGCATCGACAGATTAAACTTGTTGCAGAAGTCCTCTTTGAGTGCTTCAGGAAGCGTTCCTTTGAAGAGACCATTCAGCAAAGTCTTGCCGAGATAGGAACCGCTGCCTTCGTCTCCAAGTATGTAACCCATTGGCGGAGTGTGCTTTACGATGCCTTTCCCGTCGTAGAAACAACTGTTGGAGCCCGTTCCTAAGATGCAAGCAATACCAGGTCCGTGTCCGCAAAGAGCTCGAGCAGCTCCCAATAAGTCGCTCTCAACCTCACTATGGCAACCAGGAAAGAGTTCGTCGAGAACACTCTTAACTGCCTGACTGAACGGCTCTATGCAGCCAGCTCCATAGAAATAAACGGCTTGAAGTCCTTCAGATTGCGGCAGTTGAGTCAGCAAATCGTGGTACAATACATTATATATATATTCGCGCGTATCGCGAGCAGGATTGATACCGTCGGTATGCAACTCAGTCTTTGAGCCGTCGGAAGCAATGAAAAGCCAATCCGTCTTAGTCGAACCGCTATCTGCAATAAGTAGTGCTTTGCTCATAATAAAAAAAATCCTCCCCTTTATAGTGGGGAGGTTAAGCTAAGTTTTGCTTTGGTTTACTGAGCTGGAGCCTCTGCTGGAGCCTCTTCAGTTGCTGCGGGTTGCTCCATAGCGGGCACGTTGCCAGGATTGGTGGCTGCCTGCTCGATAGCTTGCTGCTGCATTACAGATTCGTTGTGACCTGCACCAGGCAGGAAAGCTACACTAATGACACTGAGGAAAATCATGGCACCAGCAAGGAACCAAGTGGCTTTCTCAATGAAATTAGTTGTCTTGGGAGCACCAAGAATCTGGTTGTTGTTGGAGTAATCAGCAGCCAAACCGCCGCCTTTTGATTCCTGAATAAGTACGATAAGGCACATAAGAATGGAGGCCAGCACAATCAGGATTACGATAGATGTGTACATGTTATTTGTGTTTGTTATTTATGATTAGTTTCTCTAAAAATCGAATTTGGTCTGCAAAGTAACGATTTTTTTTTGGATATTTCAAGGAAAGTTGCCTGATAATTTTCACTGCGTTCTCATATTTGCCTTGTTTAATGTAAATTCCGGCCATTATTTCAGTCAAAATTTCATTATTTTCATCATTTTGAGATGTTTGGCTCTCGCTTGTTTGACTCTCTTCGAATTCGTCATTATCATCAAGGACAATCCTTCCTGTTTCATTTTCAAGGAAATCTTCTACAACGCCTCCACCATTCATGGGCAATTCCTCTTGTCTCTTTCCGCCTTGCAGACTTTCTTGTTGCAACAGGTAGCCAATGTAATCTTGGGCAGCATCGATGGGATGATTAACTGGTGTCGTAGACTTCTGTGCCTCGAGGAAATTGTCGATGAGACTTACTGTCCGAGAAGCAGAGGCTTCTTCTGTCTCATCATAGCGCTTATGTTCCTCTGCCTGAGTATAGTGAGGCTCTTCTGTAAGACGGAAGATAGCTTCCCGATTTGGAACGAGGATAGCACTTCGACGCAAAGTCTCATCGTAAGCAGGGTCGTGCTTTTTGTAGAGAGCCTGCAAAAGCAAGATGCGAGCGACATGAAAGTAAGGATGCTCTTTCGTGAGAGCTTGCAACTGACTTATTGCTTCATCATCGATGGTGTCAGGTCGTCTTATATAGTCTATGATGTGTCTTTGCATAGGTGTGCTTTGAGGATGTTTACCAGTTAGCTACTGTGGCATTGAAGATTTGGTCGGTAATGTCTTTTACCATTTGTGTTACAAGTTCTTCCTGAACTGCATTAAGTTGTTGAGAAGAATCGTATTCGGTGGTTGCCGTAAACTGTCGTTCGAAGTCATCGGTATGCTTCTTATTGTTAACGAAACGAACATTGACAGTCATTTTAAGCTGTACCAAATTACTGTAACCGTTACTGGAGATGCCTTTGTTGAACTGGTCGAAGCCTGTAATCTCACCCGACAATTGCAAATCACCATTCTTCTTTACCTGACGAAGCTTAGTCTGGTTGGCGTAGATGTCTGTGAGTCTGTTCTGGAAGATGCTTTGCATCGGAGCCCAAACATAGGCACTTCGAATGGGAAAGTTATCTATCTGGATGGTTTTCGTTGTTGCATAATCGATGCTGGCACCATTGAATCGATAGCTGATGGTACATGCCGAAAAAAACAAGACCATCAGGAATAGTAGGGCAAAGCTATGTCTTCTATTCATCAATGCCATAAGCTTTAATCTTTCTGTAAAGCGTTCTCTCGCTGATACCAAGTTCTTCTGCAGCTAGTTTGCGTTTGTAATGGTTGCGCTGAAGAGCAAGAAGGATGTTCCGCTTCTCCATATCTCCAATGTTGAGCGTATCGTCATCGACAATTTCTTCTGCCGTAGGAATATCCAAGTCCTCAGGTTGTGTTTGTTGAACCTTCTTTTGTGTGGAAACAGGAACAGGTAATGTCGTGTTGGCAGGAGCTTCATGCCAATTGTGTCCTTGCAATTTCTCCTTGAGTTCTTGCACTTCTGAACGAAGTTCGAAGACTGCATGAGCAAGTATCTTAATCTCTTGTTCATAGTCGTGCTGAGAGTTGGAGTTGCTTCCACCAATAGTCGCGATACCAGTATCTTCATCAGAGTTTGGTGTGATGCCGTATTCTGCAAGCACTTCCGGCGTGATGCTTCTGCTCTCGGAAAGAATGCTTAGTTGCTCTGTAATGTTGCGCAACTGACGAATGTTGCCAGGCCATTTGTAGGAATTGACAACTTCCTCAGCCTCTGGGGTAAGTCGAATCGGTTCAGGAATGCCATATCGATTGGCAATATCAAGAGCGAACTTTTTGAAGAGAAGCACAGCATCTCCTTGTCTCTTCCGCAAAGCAGGGATCTTGATGTTGATGGTGCACAGACGATAATAAAGGTCTTCACGGAAACGTCCATGCTTGATGGCATTGGGAATATCAACATTGGTGGCAGCTACAATACGAACATTAGTCTTTCTCGGAGTACTGCTACCAACTCTCAGATACTCGCCAGTTTCCAGAACTCGAAGCAATCTTGCCTGAGTACTCAAGGGTAGTTCGCCAACTTCATCAAGGAAGAGTGTTCCTCCATCTGCAGCGGCGAAATAACCTTCATGCTCACCAATTGCACTAGTGAATGCTCCTTTTTCATGTCCGAAGAGTTCACTATCTATGGTACCCTCAGGAATTGCGCCACAGTTAATCGCTATATAGGGTTTGCTGCGACGTTTGCTGTGGTCGTGAATGATGCGAGGAATGACTTCCTTGCCCACACCGCTTTCGCCTTGAATGAGCACAGAGAGGTCGGTTGGGGCGACCAGAACAGCTGTGGCAAGAGCTTCGCGAAGTGCTTCGTTACGCCCCACTATACCATAGCGGTTCATTAAAGTCTGCATATCGGAATTAGTGGTCATGATGCCTGTTCTGTGTTTTCTGTGGTTTCGTTGTTAGGGATTGGCTGAGGAGCCTCGTTTTGTTTGCGGTCTTCACGCTTGTCGCGGAAGAGTTTGGGAAGAGGATCTTGCCGAACTTCATCGAAGAAAGCTCGATTGCGAACAATATCAATTGCCGTATAGATGGGATGAGTCAGTTTGGAAACCTCTTCCATCTCATCCGTTTGGACAGAAGAATAGGGTGCGGTAACAACTTCTTCTCTGCCTGCAAAGTAACGAACTGGAACTTCCTGCGAAACATTTGTAACGAGAGTGCTGTCTTCGGGAACGATGATGCCGTCGAAGTGACAGGCAATGTCCTCATTCTGAATTTGTTCAGAGGTATAAGGGCCGTATGTGTTAATACTTTGTTCGGTCGTAACTTGGTTTGCGAGTTCTGGGTTTTGCATCGAGTTTTCCTGAACAATGGCGATACGAGGATTGCGAACATCAAAGTCTCGCTCCAAGATATCTCGAAGCTTAACGATGTCTTCCTCTGTCGGCTCTTTAGTTAGAGGCATGAAACAGGTCTTCTCGGTTACAACAACCTCAGTCGCATCAGCGGGACACTTCACTGGCTCCTCTGTTGGAGCATACACCAAAGCATCCACATTGCCTTCTTCGAGGTCTTGCAACGCGGCCTTCATGCTATCTGCACTATCATAAGTGATAGGCGTGCAAAGCTCGAACAGAGTGGGGTCTTCAAAAGCATTGTGGAAGAATTCCTCGCTTGTTTCGCTGCCTTGAGTAATGGCTATTTTGAGTTTTTCCATTTATTTCTTTCCTTCTTTAGTCTTGGTGGCTTCTTCCTCAAGACCTGTCTCGATGAGAGAGTATTGTTCTTGGGGAAGTTGTAGAGTATAGAGCGAACCTTCAAGTCTGCGAATCAAACCACGCTTCATCTTTTCAGGAGCATAGACAAATCCTTCGACCACAATGACACGATTCGTTTCTGTATCTACGCGAGAATGACTGACATAAGGACCGCCCATGCAATCATTTTCCATATACCAGAGGCCACGCATCTCCATCGCATAACTATTGTGTACGTTGATGGGCTTGACGATTGTGCAGAGCGAATCAGTCTTCATATACATTCCTGGCTTCTCGCCAGGCAAGTTTGCCTTCATTACAGAATCGCGCTTTGCCACCATATACTCTTTATTGAACGTCTCGGGACCTTCATAAGGATAGCTATACATGCAGATGTTCTCCAATCCACTTGCAGTATTGTTGCTCGTCCAGAAGAACTGCTCGCCTTTCTTGTAGCTGGTCAGTTCCTTTGGAGCATGGAAGCGACAAGTGAAAATCTGCCATGCAAGGTCATAGGTCACCTTTGAGTATTTAGTTTCCAGTTCTTTGATGAGACGGTTCATCTCAGAGCGTGTCAGGAAGTCAATAACTTCTTGCTTGTGGTCGATACAGAACTGCCGCAAGTCCTCTTGGCTAGGGCTGTTGATGGTGAGTACAATTTGATCCATTGCATACTTGTTACGCATGAATCGCATACCTGTCCTAGAGTACTGTGTCTTGTCGATGTTAACTAGAATGATATTGCGAAAGATACTGAAGTTCGCGCTCAGATCTTTCGGCTCAATTTGAGTTATATGGAACGAACGTTCGCTTTGAGGCAAGCAAGGCACATCTGTGTCAAGGATATCAAACAGAGCCCGACCTGCAGGAGCGTTCCAAATCTGATTCTCAAGTACAACGAGTACTTCATAAGGACGACCGCTTGCTTGCGGAAAGAATTGCTCTTTTTTGCATCCAGTCAAGAGAAGCAGGCAGCAAAGTGCTGACAGCGAGAAGATGTAGTGTCTCATATCTTTCATTATTTTATTCTTTCATTTTTCTTAGCATGCAATAGCCCGCAGGCTGCGAAGATGTCTTGTCCACGACTAGCTCGGATAGTGGTTGTTACACCATGATGCGTCAGGTAATCTCTCAGCCACACCATCTTATCTTCCGAAGCTCCTTGATAGGTCGAGTCCGGAATTTGGTGGAAACGTATCAGGTTGACTCGGCATTCTATCGGAGAGAGAAGTTTGACCAATTCCTTTGCATGCCTCTCTGAGTCGTTCAAGCCACCAAAGACGATGTACTCGAAACTAAGCCTGCGTTGATGACTCCAATCTTGTTTACCAAGCAGGGTAATCATGTCGGAAAGACTACAAGCTTTCTCGGCTGGCATCATCTGGAGTCGCTCTTCTGGGAATGGGTTGTGCAGACTGATAGCCAAGTGGCAATCGCTCTCTTTTAAGAAGCGTTCTAAGCCTTTCCGCATCCCGACAGTTGAGACGGTGATGCGTTTCGGACTCCAAGCCCAGCCGTTTTCATCTGTGAGCAACTGAGTGGCTTTCAGTACGGCATCGAGGTTGTCAAGAGGCTCACCTTGTCCCATGAAGACAATGTTTGTGAGCTGTTCGCTTCCTGGCACGGAATAGACCTGATTCAGTATGTCCGTTACAGAGAGGTTTCCGCTGAAACCTTGCCGGCCTGTCATGCAGAAACGGCAACCCATCCTGCATCCTACCTGACTGCTGACACAAAGCGTAGCTCTTTCTCCATCAGGAATGAAGACGCATTCCACCATTTGCCCGCTTTCGGTAGGGAAGAGATATTTCGCTGTTCCATCGATGCTTTGCTGAACATCTGAGGGAGGGACGCAGCCTATTTCGTAGTGTTCAGCAAGAGCAACTCTACCTTTCTTTGAGAGGTTAGTCATTTCGTCTATGCTCCTGACTCGCTTGCCGTACACCCATTCGGCTATCTGCTTTGCGGCATAACTGGGCAGTCCCACCTCTGTGGCGGCAGCCTTAAGCTCGTCGAGTGTCATGCCAAGCAGCTTTTTTCTCTCCATATTGGGCATTTTACCTTGCAAAGGTACATTATAATTATGTAAAAGAAGACATACATGGAGAAAAAGTTGTCATTTTTCACTTCTTTTGTACGAAAAGAGCGAGACTTTAGGAAACTTTTACTATCTTTGTGCAGCAAATATACTAAAACTAATAATATGAAACTTAAACACATTTTAGCCGCTTTTCTTGCGGTTTCATTCTTCTGCCTCACCTCTTTGGCACAGAGTCTCAGTCCCAGCACCAAGTACCATTTTGACAAGGGGACTCTCGTAGTTGATACTCCCACTCGTCCTGCAGGACAGCAGCATGTTCTCGGTCTGACTGCTCCTAAGATGGCTACGGTTCGCGTGGCTTTCGTTGGATTAGGTATGCGTGGCCCTGGTGCAGTAGGGCGTTTCTGTTATATTCCTGGCGTTAAGATAGTTGCGCTTTGCGATTATGAGGAGACTCGAGCCGAGGCTTGTCAGAAGTATCTTCGTAATGCAGGCCTTCCGCCAGCAGACATCTATAGTGGTGAGAAGGGTTATGAGGAACTTTGCAAGCGTCCTGATATCGACCTCGTTTATGTGGCAACCGACTGGGACCATCACTTCCCTGTTGCCAAGTGCGCACTTCAGAACGGCAAACATACTGCTATCGAAGTGCCTTCTGCTATGAATCTTGAACAATGTTGGGAACTTATCGAACTCTCTGAGAAGACGCGTCTCCATTGCATGATTCTCGAGAATTGTTGCTACGATTGGTACGAACTCAATACGCTCAACATGGCTCAGAATGGTGTCTTCGGCGAAGTGCTTCGTGGCGAGGGTGCTTACATCCATAACCTCGACGACTTCTGGGACTACTACTGGAAGAACCCCGATGGCTCTGATCCTGAAAAACTCGGCTGGCGTATGAAGTATAATATGGAGAATCGAGGTGACGTCTATGCCACTCACGGACTTGGTCCCGTTGCTCTCGCAATGAACATTCATCGTGGAGACCGTTTCAAAACTCTCGTTGCAATGGACACCAAGAGTGCTCATGGCAAGGAGTATGTGGAGAAGAAGACTGGCAAACCCTGCAACAACTATCGTAATGGTGACCAGACGACTACTCTGATGCGTACTGAAGAGGGTAAAGTCGTTGAGATCCAGCACAATGTGATGAACCCGCAGCCCTACAATCGTCTTTATAAGTTGACTGGCACGAAGGGTTATGCCACCAAGTATCCTGAACAACATTATGCCCTCGACAAGAGCCAACTTGCTGCCAGTGGAGTCGCTCCCAAGGTGGATGATCTCAGTTCTCACGGCTTCCTGCCAAAGGCTGAACAAGATGCTCTTGTTGCCAAGTACCAGCATCCTATTATTAAGAAGTATGGTGAGATGGCTCAGAAGGTAGGTGGTCACGGCGGTATGGACTTCTTCATGGATGCCCGCCTCGTTTATTGCCTGCAGAATGGCCTGCCTCTCGATATGGATGTTTACGATCTTGCAGAGTGGTGCTGCCTCGCAGAATTAGGCGCTCTCTCAATGGATAACAACTGTTGCTCCGTAGCTTTCCCCGACTTTACTCGTGGCTATTGGAATGTTCAAAAAGGCTACCAGTTTGCATGGGCAAGTCCAGAGGATGAAGCAATTGCAGCAGCTGCAGCCGAGGCTAGCACTCAAGCTCAAAAAGACCTCTGTGCTAAGAAGAAACTGTGGGAAAAGTACGACAAAGCTAAAGAAAAGGCCGCAAAGAAGGCTAAGAAATGACAAAAAGAGAACTGCGTCAGCAAATAAGGGCGCAGAAGAGGAAATGGACTTCTCAATTGCCTGAGTTGTCCGATCAGATTTGCAGTAAAGTGCTTGCTCTTGCCTCTTGGCAGGAAGCGGGCACTCTGCTTATGTATTACCCTTTGCCTGATGAAGTCGATGTGCGTCCCTTGATAAAGGAGGCTTTCGAGAGTGGCAAACGCGTTCTTCTGCCTGTTGTAAAGGGCGAAGAACTCGAGCTGCATCTTTATGAAGGTGAAGGCTCTTTGAAGGAAGGAGCATTCGGCATTATGGAGCCAACTGGAAAGAAGTTCATAGAGAAGGACTATTCCAGCATCCAACTTGCCCTCATTCCTGGAATGGCGTTCGATAGAGTGGGGCATCGTTTGGGAAGAGGAAAAGGTTATTACGACCGTCTATTGCCTAAACTCACAAACACTCGACTACAAGGCATTTGCTTCCCTTTCCAACTTCTTAACGAGGTTCCTGCAGAGTCTCACGACATCTCAGTTTGGGAAGTCATTTGCTAAGAATCAAAACATAACGTGTTATGTTGCCAATCATAACACGTTACGATTGCAAAGTTAACGTGTTACGTTTGACAACTTAACTGGCGTCGATGAGATGTGTCTTTCAGGCTACTACACTTTGACTTTGATTGTATCGCCTGACTTTATGGTGTAAGTCTTGATAGTCTTACGGTTCTTTTCTATCCTTACCAAAAGCTTCCCTTTCCCGTTGCGAAATACCTCGATGTTGATGGGTAAGTCTGTGCAGGCATAGATGTTGTCAAGACTGTACTCGTTCCATTCTGTTGGCATTTGAGGGGTGAGGGTAAAGCTGCGGAAACCTGTGGGCCGGAACCCAAGCAGACCTTCTGTGATGATGCGGCAATAGAGTCCACTCTCGGCTGCGAGATGCCTTTGGCCGCCTTCTGGCCAAGCCTCCACGACATAAGGAACATGTTCGCCAAGCAGACGAATCGTGCTGAACTTCTTCAGGTACTCCAACGCCTTATCCGCATAACCTGCTGCAAAGGCTCCTCGGAAGCCATAGAGGGTAGAACGGTCCCAGAATATCTTGTCGCCACTCTGCGAGAGCATTCCGTTCTCAGTCCATAGTTGAGGCGAGAACATAGCTTGCAAAGTTCCTTCTGCTCGGTCGTAAATGCCCATCGTCAAAGGGATGCAGATCCATGAGCGAAGCACATCGTTGCCCTCATAATAACGATATGTATCGTAGCCCTCAACTGTTGAATGGAAGAATTTATCAATGTTTTGGCGTAGTTCTGCGGCTTGTAAGCGATAAATCTCCGCTTCTTTCTTGCTTTTGCCTAACTCCTCTGAAAGCCAAGCACTACTGAGCAAAGCATCGTAGTAAAGACTGCTTGTACAGAGATTGGCATCGCCACTTGGCAGTCGATGCTCCAGTTCATCAGCATCGCTGGCAACCACTCCGTTCTTGTTGAGCTTGCGATGGCAATACTCTAGGCACCATTCGATAAGCGGCCAAACTTGCTCGGCAATCTCTTTATCGCCTCTTTCCAAACAATATCGACTGGCTCCGTAAGCAAGCATCGCAGCATCGCCTCTATCAAAGGGACCGAAGACATCATCGCCTCCGCAAATGATGCTCCAAGGCACGAACTTGTACTCGGGATTGATATACTTTAAGTAGCTGAGCCAAGTAGTCATTGCGCTTTCGTTTCCTTTGTCGTAACCCAAGAAGGGGAAGAAGGGATTGACATATTCGGCTTGGTCGTTGCACCACATTGCCGCATAGTACGATTCGCCTCCAGGAGCGTGCATGAGGCCACCTTGCGTGTAGAAGATGCTCTCGCTGGCTCGAATCTTACTCATTTGGAAAAGCGTTTGGATGGTTTGGTTGGGACAAGAGAAGGTCAGCTTCTTCATTGTTACCTCGTCCACATAAGCTTCGCGCTTTTCCAACTCCTCCTCTACATTCATTGCAATCTCTTTTTCGTCGGCCAAAGCAAAAGCTTGAACAGAGCAATAGAAGGAAGTACTTTCGCCTGGCTCCAAAGTCTTCTTGAAGTCTTCTTGGAACTCTGTTCGAGCCACTAAGCAGTATGAGCCACGAGTGCCGTCTTCTTTGTTCGTGGTGCGAACCTGATGTATGGCAGGGACAAGGACGGTTTCTTTCTTCTTGCCAATGTTTTTGATGATATATTTCTCGCAGACTGCCGTTTGCTTGGTGCTGGGGAAATACATTCTCGTCAACTCGAAGTCGTTGCCGTCACCTGTAACGATACCAGACACATTAAGTGTGCCGTTGATGGTCACAGCCTTTATTTGTTGTGGACTTATGTATCGTTTGTTGGCAGTCATTCCTTTTAGGAAATCGACGTCACAACGAGGCATCCAGCTTGCATGAGTGTTGTTGGGAATCGTCCTAAGCATGGGGAAGACCAGATGTCTGTCCATGTGAAATTGCTTCTTCTCGTCCACTCCCCAATAGTAAACC
The DNA here is from genome assembly GCA_017548075.1 of Bacteroidaceae bacterium. GTDB lineage: Bacteria > Bacteroidota > Bacteroidia > Bacteroidales > Bacteroidaceae > Physcousia. The sequence continues at coordinate 80,304 of JAFYNL010000027.1, forward strand.
ACAGAAGCCCTGAGGCCCGACATTTCAATATGGTCGTAATAAGGTAACGCGCCATTCGAGGTGTCCCATTGCACAGAGTGACTATCGTTTACTTTCCACCTGTTTTCCGTTGCCTGAAGCGTAATTGCGCCAAGCAGAGCGATGATTAAGATTATCTTTCTCATTTGACGGCGACCTTTTTATTACCTATAATATATATACCTCGAGGCAAGTTGCCATTAGTGACTTTTCGACCAGCGAGGTCGTAAATGGCATCAGACTCCCTAGTCATTCCTCCTTCGATTTTCTCGATTCCATCAGGAGTTTCGCGAGTATAATCGTCGTTATTTGTCAAGTACATATCCTCGACAAGAATTCTGGCGTTGTCTGCCCAGAATGATACGATGCGGATATTCTTTGTGTCGAGAGACTCTCCTGTCTTGTCGCCACTAGTATAGGTGGCAGTTTGTAAGTTGACGACAATTTGCTTCTTGTTGCCAAAGTTGGGAGTAGCGCAGCAGTCGCTCCATATGCTTGGGGCGGTAAATATATTTAGATGTGCTCCGCTGGCAGCACTTCTCAATTTGACGACTAGATACTTGTACCCAGACATATCGGCTCCATTGGCGTATTCCCATCCTATCTGTCCATACTGGCCAGTCTTGAAGATATAGTAGCCGTTTGCGTTATAGCTGAATGAACCAGTGGAGAAGAGCGAAGTATTGATGTATTCAGCTGCAAGCGGGAAGAATGATGAGCGTACATTGCCAGTGGTCTGGAACTCGTTGCCTAATGGATCGGTATAGGTGGCTGTGACATTAGTGCTCCCTTCTCCCAAGCCGCGAACCATTCCACCTTGCATCGCAACTATACCATCTATGTCTGCAGAGTATTCTGCTTTAGCGCTAACATCTTCTGTATGGCCGTCGGCAAAGGTGGCGATAAGAGTTATTGGTTTGTTATTGCCCACCATTACTTCCATTTCCTCTGCAGCCATTTCTATCTTTTCAGCAGTAAGCATTTCTGGACTGAAGGCGTCGAAGGTTGAAGGGTAGAATGAGTCTTCGTCGAACGAATTTTCTGTAGAGAACCAATCAAAGTCGGCATAACCATTGCTGCCATTTGCTGTATTGTAGCAGAACAGTCCGAAACGGGCTCCAACAAAGACTGTGAGACTGTACTTTAGGGTTGTCTGGTCGCCCAGATCAGTAAAGGTTTGATTGTCGAGCGAGTAAGAGAACTGCGTCTTGCTAGTGCTGTAAGTGGTGGCAGCTCGCAGATATATAACACTATCTATCTCTATTTCCTGCGTTTGTTGAGATGGTGTGAAACTGTCGTCAACTCGAAGCGTATCTTGCCACCAAACAAGTTGGTATCTGTCGTTCTTCTTTTCAACTGCGATTGCGGCATATGGATCTTGCAGGATGCAAATGCCGGCCCGGTCACCTTCTTGCAGGTTTCTTACATCGAGACGAATGGTTCCTCTGGATGGTTGTGTTGATTTGTCGTGAAGAGCAAAGATGCGTTGAGTAAGCATATTGCGGGCTTGTGTCAAACGATTTGCAGTTCCTGATGGCCTCAAACGTAGCCAGCCTTGACGTTCAAACAAGCTCCAAGTCCCATCATCGGGATTGTGGTTCCATTGCCATTGCATACCTAACGGATAGGAACGGAAGTTGTCGTTTGTAGGCAGAGTGGCGCGAGGAGAGCAAGAACCTGTGTTAGGCTTCGTTTGTGCGGTAGTGTAGGGCTTTCCGTTATTTGCAATTATGGGCCAACCATCTTTCCAATTCACAGGTTGCAGGTTAGGCATACGACCCAAAGCTCCTAAGTCTTCCTGAAGGATGGTCCACCATTCGCCTGTTTGTGTCTCAACGAGTGCGCCTTGATGAATCGTGTTTGGATTGTTGTTGATGACTTTTTCTATGAGCATCTTCTCTTCATAAGGTCCAAAGATATTCTCTGAGCGGAAGACGGTTTGACCAGAAGGCCATCCGCCATAAGTAGCATAGATGTAGTAGTAATCGCCAATCTTATAGAGATGAGAACCTTCTAACCCGTCTTTGTTCTGGATGACCGTCTGTTCTCGAATGAAGTTAAAGTTCTCGTCGAGTTCGCATATCTGAATGTTGCCAATACCGCAAGCAACATAGACTTTGCCGTTGTCGAAGAGCATTCCTGGATCGTAATAGATGCGAGAGAGCTGTTTCTTCTCCCATTTACCTTCAGGATCGGAGGCAGAGAGGACAAAGCCACCAGCATCGTTACCATTGATGAGGATGTAGAACTTGCCGTCGTGCCAAGTCATAGAGCAAGCCCACATTCCGGCTGCATAAGCATTCTTGTCATTAAGCAGATTGTAACGATCCTTTGTGGAAAGTTGTTCCAGAGGCTGAGCGCAGTATTCCCAGTTCACTAAGTCCTTCGACTTCAGGATGGTTGCACCTGGGAAGTGATGCATCGTAGTAGATATCATATAATAGGTATCCTCTACTCGAATCACATCTGGATCAGGGAAGTCGGCAAAGATGAGCGGGTTCTTGTATTTGCCATTGCCTTGATCGCTATAAGTTACATTCTTGAAGTCTGGATGCGCCCAATCTTCATTATAGTATTCTGCGTACCAATCCATACAGGCTTTACCGCAAGCTTCCTCGTATCCATCGAAGGCTGGGACGACTTGGCCTGTGTTAAGAAGGGTGGGGATATCAATAAGACAATGTGTGCCAGAAAGCGTCATCGAGATGTTTCCATAGTAATCGAGCATAGCTTTATATGCTTTGCCCCACTTCGAGGTTGAGCCTGTTGCCCAAGTACCCCAGTTCGATTCTACCCAATCTCCATGCTCATTATAGTGACCTGTGCCTTCTTTCTTCGGACTCCAGTCAACCTCTGTGATGATGATGGGAGCCGTCTCTACCACAGGAACCTGCTTCTTGAACTGATTGATCTTGTTTTGAGGGTTTGGCGTAGCATCACTACATCCGTACCAACCGCAGTAGTCGTGAACCGCATAACCAATGTTTGCTCCCTCTATCGGATAGCTTTCATAGCTGGTATAGTTAGCTTGCCAACCAGTTCCAGGAGCCCAAATGATGCCAGAAAAGCCGTTTTCTCGGATCTTGTTCACAATAGGCTGGAAGTAGTCGTGCAGAGCTTTCGGATCATCCTGCCCGTCAGCATTCTTCAGCGAAACAGGCTCGTTTGCCAGTTCGATGCTGATTTGCCCAGCATACTTCTTGATGTTGGAGTTCGAGGAAAAGATGTCCCAAACCTTCATCAAGTATTCGTTGTAGTAGTCTCCAACTTTAAGCGAACCCGGACAAACTCCTGGGGGACGCACCACAACATAGAGTTTGTGGTTCATAGCTTTTTGAATGAGCGGCCAATAAAGCGAAGAGAGGAAGTTCTTCAAGCGGTTGGGGTTGAATTTCGAAATGTCAGCTTCGCCACCAGTACCTTCAGGTTGCCCTTCCGAACCTACATAAACATAGCCATCTGTAGGGTCGTTCGTCCAAGCTGGGTCCATATGAAGGCGAAAGACGTCGCAATTGGACTTCTCCAAAGCAGTAAAGACCTTCTCGAAATAAGCGAGACAGTTAGTAACGCCAGTAGAGTTGTAGCCTCCCGACCAATAGCTGTGGTGGCCATCCTCATCGTCATAGCCGTTAAACCACATGCTTGGAGTATCCATTACACCATGCAGAACCACATGATTTCCATGGCTGTCGCAAAGCCATTTCCCTTCTACATGCAGGGTGGGCAAAGGCTTCGAGAGCTGAGCTCCCAAGTTTGTGACGAACAGGAATGCTCCTAAGAACAGAATCAGTTGTCTTATTGATTTCATATAAAATGTATATTTTAGTTTTGTCTGCAAAGTTACGAAAAAGATTATACCCTTACAAATTCTAACGCGAAAAAGGAGAGGATTTTTCACTCAAAATGGTGGAAGATGGAACTTCTGCAGTTATGATTGAAAAGTTAACGTGTTATGATGGCAAACTTAACCTGTTACGTTGGCAAAGTTAACGTGTTAAGTTGAGCAACTTCACTGGCGATGTTTTTAATCTCTTGCAGGAGTGAGAAAAAATGTGTAATTTTGCAGAAGGATTTTTGACTTTTTCCTACCTCGGTCGTATAATGATTAGACAACTGGCAGAAAACTGTGCAGACAGAAACGGACATAATAATAAAATGTAAGAGCGGCAACAAAGAGGCCTTCCGAGAGATAGTGCAAAGGCATCAACGACTGGTTTTCTCGTTGGCTCTAAAGATGCTTTGCGACGAGGAAGAGGCAAAGGATATTGTGCAAGAGACTTTCATTCGAGTCTGGCAAAACATAGAGGATTACGACTCCAAACGGCCTTTCGTCACTTGGCTTTACACCATCGCTTCCCGTCTTTGCTTGGACAGATTTAAACAAATGAAGCGCATCCTTCCTCTTCCATCTGATGAAAGAGTGTTGCAAAACTTCGCTTCCGATAGCCAAAAGACTTTGGAGAATCGCGAATGGGCAGCCATCGTCAGAATGTTGGCCGAAGGTCTTAGTCCGAAGCAAAAGCTTGTGTTCACTCTCAGTCAGTTAGAAGGTTTGCAGTCTTCTGAGGTAGAACAGATAACAGGCTTGGATGCCAAGCAGGTAAAGAGCAACCTTTATGTGGCTCGACAAACAATTCGTGAACGATTAAAACACTTGGGTTATGAATAAGACAGACGATATACTGGAAAGGTTGAAAGGCCAGATGCCCTCGATTGACAACCCAGATGAACTGACGGAACAGATTATGGAGAAGTTGGACTCACTTCCAGCAAAGAGGAAATCCATTCTCCTTCCCCTCGTTCGAACAGTTCTTTCCCTCGCAGCAATGTGGATTGTAGGTCTCTTCATCTTCCTGCAATTCGAAACTACAACTCCGAAAGAAGAAAGGGGTTTCACTCTTTCCGAACTCCCTCAAGGTGGAGCGACTCTAAGGGAAGTGTATAAGAATCGCCTTTGTCGAGAATGTAAGAAAACAATTAGCTACACCAAAATAAGAAGTTTGCTTTATGAAAACAAGTAAGATTATTGGAATACTTTTTGGAGCAACCCTGCTCCTTTCCTCCTGCTATCAGCCAAATGTCGTGATGAAAACAGTTGTCGATTGGAATGGAAACTGCACTCGCGAAGTCTCTTATAGTAATGAAATGTCTAAGGAAGAACGCGACTCTGAACTTGGCGAGCATCTGAATGGGTGGTCGCAACCTGTGCCTATGTGCCTGAATATTGATGCTTTCTGCAAGAGTAAAACAGTTGTAGGAGAGGGAGATACAGTTACGACAACCTTCGAGCAAGTGTTTAAGTCTGTAAGCAAAATGTGTGAAGAGACGCCTTTGCAACTCAACGGAACCCAACTCAAGTCGAATGCCCAGCTGAAGAAGCATTTCCGTTGGTTCTACACAGACTATACTTTCACAGAAACATTCTATTGTGTGGGCGATATCTTCAATCTTGCAGACACGGTTTATGCAAGTAATGCCGTCATGAGTTACTGGTTTACAGGAGAGCCCAATCTTGTTAAAGGACTTAGCGGAGCTGAAGCTTCGCAGAAACTTAGCGAGATAGAACCATTGGTTACAAGGTGGCTAAACGACAATCTCTTTCAGGTCGGCTTCGACTATATCGTTGCAAACTATGACTCCATTCCAAATCCGCCAGTCAACAAGGAACGCTTCATCGAACTTCACGACTCGCTTGCACACTTCATTTTGGCAGATGCGGAGGACCCTCTGGATATTAATCCTACCGATAAGTTCCGTGAGTTCTTCCACTCAGATGCTTATTCAATGTTCTTCGGAGAAAATACTCTTCAGGCAGAAGAACTGACTAAAGAGTTAGAGAAACGCATGAACATCTTCTGTTTTAACGTTCCCTACACTCTTGTAATGCCTGGTAAAGTCGTAGATGCAGGCAATGGATCTCTACAACCTGACGGCTCAATTCTCTATCCCTTTACTGGTGAGCGTCTCATTCCAGAAGACTATACGATTACTGCAACCTCGCGAAAGACAAATGTTTGGGCTTACATCGTTTCTCTTCTTATTATTCTTCTTGCTGCAGGAAGCTTTTTTTACAGGAAACGCAAGTAGTAGAAGAGCTTTTGAGCTTCTCTAGAAGTTTTTCCAAAAGGCGAGGAAGAGCATAGTGGTCGAGGAGTTTTTCCTCGACCCATTTCCCTTCCAGTTGTGTTTCAGCAGAAGGCAAAGTAAGGCAGTAGAAGTCTGTATGAAGGCGTTGATGAGTGAGTTGATGGCGAATGTCGCTTGCAACGAGAGTCAAGGAATATTCCCCCTTGCATTGAAGGAACTCGTCAACTTGTTTGCTTGTCAACTTGTAGGCTGACTCAATCATTGGGAACTCGAAGAGTCCTTGCCAGATGTCGCCACTTCCTCTGCGATGGAGGAGAACCTTTCCATCCTCAGTTCGCGTATAAATATAGGTAAAGTAGCGGTCACGCACACTTGTTCGCTTTGCTTTGATGGGCAGTTTGTCAACAAGATGCTCCTTTAATGCCTGGCAAGTTTCGGCAAGCGGACAGGCTTCGCAAAGTGGTGAAGTTGGCTTACATTGCAGGGCTCCGAAGTCCATAATGGCTTGATTGTAGAGGGCTGGATGCTTGTGGTCGAGCATCTCGTCGGCAAGGGCTCGAAGCAATTTCTTTCCCTGAGTGGAATCGACTGGCTCAGTAATTCCGAAATGACGGGCAAGAACCCTTTGCACATTACCATCGAGCACAGCATATGGCTCCTCGAAAGCAAAGCTCATAATGGCTGCAGCAGTATAATCGCCAACTCCTGGCAAAGCTCGAATGAAGCTGTAATCTTTTGGGAAACAACCTGTTTCTGCAATCTTTTTGGCTGCAGCATGAAGGTGACGAGCACGGCTGTAGTAACCCAATCCTTGCCAAAGCCGCATCACTTCCTCCTCGCTTGCCTTTGCCAAACTTTCAGCCGTAGGGAATCGCTCGGCAAAGCGAAGGTAGTAACTCATCCCTTGAACAATCTGCGTTTGCTGAAGGATGAATTCCGAGAGCATGATGAGGTAAGGGTCGCTTGTCTGCCTCCAAGGTAAATCACGACCATTTGCTTCGTACCAAGCCTCGAGTTGAGTAGGAAATGATGAAATCATGATGCAAAAGTACTGCTTTTTTGCCTTGAATCGAGTCAAGTGGCAACTTTTTTTTAATAAAATGAGTCAAAACCTTTCTACTTTAGAAAAATAATCGTACCTTTGCAGTCCGAAATTGTATAAACATATAATTAGTACTAACCATAAACACCCAAAATTATGCCAAACGGAAAGAAGCATAAGAGGCACAAGATGTCTACGCACAAGCGTAAGAAGAGACTGAGAAAGAACAGACATAAGAGCAAGTAAACAACTTCTCAGGCCTAAAAGGTGACAGCACTTAGCTCCGTCACCTTTTTCTTTGAAAGCAGGAATGGACGTTACAAGCGAACTTTACATCGACGTACAGCCGAAGAAAATCTCTATCGCTTTGACTGAGGACAAGCGACTGGCAGAGTATCAGGAAGAGGAACAAAGCGTTTCATATTCCGTGGGCAACGTGTATCTGGCGAAAGTCAAGAAGCTCATGCCTGGACTCAATGCCTGCTTTGTCAATGTAGGTCATGAACGCGATGCCTTCCTGCATTACCTCGACCTCGGCTTGCAGTTTGCATCCTACGCCAAGTACCTTAAACAAGTACAGAGCGACCGCAAGAATCTCTATTCTTTCGAGAAGGCTTCGCTTTTGCCAGAACTTCCTAAGGACGGAAGCGTGCAGACGACTCTTCAGCAAGGACAGGAGATTCTCGTTCAGATTGTAAAGGAACCCATCAACACCAAAGGCCCTCGCCTGAGTTGCGACCTCTCTTTCCCTGGTCGTTTCCTTGTCTTCGAGCCTTTTGGCGACAGGGTTTCCGTCTCCACGAAAATCAAGAGCAGTGCCGAAAGAGCACGCCTGAAGCAAGTCATCGAAAGCATCAAGCCCAAGAACTGCAGCATCATTGTTCGTACTGTGGCCGAGGGTAAGCGAACGAGCGAACTGGATGCCGAGATGAAAGTCCTCGTTGCTCGATGGGAAGGAATTCTCCGTAAAGTGCAGCAGGCCAAGGAGTTGCCGACGCTTGTCCACGAAGAGACGAGCAGAACAGTTGCCATGCTTCGCGACCTCTTCAACCCGAGTTACGAGAATATCTACGTCAACAATGCCGATGTCTATAAGGAGGTTCACGATTATGTCAGCCTGATTGCTCCTGAGCGGGCAGGTGTGGTGAAGCTCTACAAAGGCAATCTGCCCATCTTCGACAACTTCGACATCACTCGTCAGATTAAGTCCGGCTTCGGTCGAACCGTTTCGTACAAGCACGGAGCCTACCTCATCATCGAGCATACGGAAGCCCTTCATGTGGTGGATGTCAATAGTGGAAACCGAACTCGAAACGCTGATAGTCAGGAAGCAAATGCCCTCGAAGTCAATCTCGGAGCGGCAGACGAACTTGCTCGTCAGCTCAGGTTGCGAGACATGGGCGGCATCATCGTCGTGGACTTCATCGATATGAAGTTGGCGGAAGACCGTCAGCAACTTTACGAGCACATGTGTGAGTTGATGAAACGCGACCGTGCTCGCCATAACATCCTGCCTTTGAGCAAGTTCTGCCTGATGCAAATCACTCGTCAGAGGGTGCGTCCCGTTATGGATGTGGCAGTTGAAGAGGCTTGCCCGACTTGTCAGGGAACGGGACAAATCAAGAGTAGTTTCCTCTTCCACAAGGTTTTGGAGGGCAAAATTAAGTTCCTTTACCACAAACTTGGCGTGAAACGTTTCACCCTTCATGTGCATCCTTATGTGGCTGCTTACCTGAATCAGGGTATTTTGAGTCTGCGTAGGAAGTGGCAACTCAAGTATGGCCTCGGCGTGAAGGTCATTCCAAGTCAGAAACTGGCCTTCCTTCAGTACGAGTTCTACGATAAGGACGGGCAGGAAATCGACATGAAGGAGGAGGTTGAAATCCGATGAAAAAGACTATTTTCTGCTTGTTAATTGCACTTTTGGGGGCAGTTCTTCCTGCTTCCGTGCAAGCCAAGAAGGTGCGGAATCTGCGCCTTACATCTTATAATATACAGCATGGCGAAGGTCTCGACAAGAAGATTGACCATGCTCGTCAAGCAAAGATTCTTCGCAAGGCTCATACTCAAGTGGCTGCCATTCAAGAGGTTGATAGCGTAACAAAGCGTAATGGAGGTCTCTATTCACTTGAGGAGATTGGTCGCAAAGCCAAGATGTTCAGCACCTTTGCCCCTGCCATCAACTTTCAGGGAGGCAAGTACGGTATCGGCATTCTCAGCAAGAAGCAGCCGATGAGTGTGCATCGCATTCCTCTTCCAGGTCGTGAAGAGCCTCGAATGCTCTTGGTGGCTGAGTTCAAGCATTATGTTGTGGCTTGCACTCACCTTAGTTTGACCGATGAAGACCGCATGTTGAGCGTTCCTATTATTGTAGAAGAGGCGAAGAAGTGGTCGAAGCCTTTCATCTTGATGGGCGACTTGAACGATGAGCCGGGAATGCCTTTCTACAGGGAGATGCAGAAGCATTTCCTCTTCCTTAACCCGGCTCACGATAAGACTTTCCCTGCCGACGAACCCAACATCTGCATCGACCATGTGGCAATCTTCAGGCCGACTCCAGATGCTACAATCTCCTACTATCGCACTTGGGTAGGCGAGGAGACTTCGTCCGACCATCGTCCCCTCCACGCAAGGCTCGGCCTTTATAAATAAGAGGCACGTCTAGTTCCCAAACTTAACGTGTTATGTTTGCAAAGTTAACGTGTTACGTTGACCAACTTAACGTGTGTCGTTTGATTCGTAACTAGAGATGATTAGCGATTGAGTTTGACTGTGCGGCGGCGGCCATTAAGTTCCCATGTGATGATGTAAAGACCACGAGGCAGGTTGGCAAGTGTTGTGCCATCGCAAGCACGGAAGGTTCGTTGGAGTCGACCTGTGCTGTCGTAGAGGTACACGGTGAATCGTAGTGTGTTGATGTCATCGGTGCCGAAGTGGAGACGTCCGCTGTAAGGGTCGTAGGCAAGTGCATAGTCTATGTCACCATTGATGTTGTCTATGGCATCGGGATCAGGATCTACTATGCCCACAGCAGTGATGTCCCAAAGGCGGTTCTTGGACGTGGCGTTGCGGTCGTTGCTGGTGTAGCTAAGCACTGCCGTGCCATTGGATGCATTGCCGCTGCTTAAGTTGGCAGCATGTTGGGAGAATCGACTAATCAGGTTGAAATGGTTGTCGGCCTGTACCACGAAGTCCCATTGCTGTCGCATGTTGAGCGAGTCGCCTTGTGCAGTGTTGAGTTGCGTTCCAACGAGTGTTTCGGCTGTAGGTTCACCTTCGGTAGGATCATTGAGTGCTAGTCCTGTAGCACGGTTGACGACATACAGGTATCCGTTAGCTAGTGGGAAGATGCGCCATTGCTGGCTTTCGGCCTCCTCGTTCCTAGCATTGCATACCACAGCATCTGTCTCGGCATTGACATCAAAGACAGTCGCTGTACCAATATTACTAATGGTATAGTAGCTGAGCGAGTCGGCTGGGAAGTCTGGCACCTTGGGTTGTGGGTCGGGATCGGGTTCTATGTCAGGTTCGTCGGGACACAACTCTGCAAAGGCTCCATCAAGGTATTTGAGATGCTCATGGATGTAGTAGCGCAGGTCTTTGATGTACTCATTATAAGTCGAATAAAGCACAATCTCGCGCAATGTCCTTTGGTTGATAGACCATCGCTGGTAGTTGAGTTCCTTTGATTCGTTCAGGAGCACCTCGAGGCTGTCGATTTGCTGGTTGAGGTAACTCTCGAGGCCGTCGTTGACCACTTCGTGGAAGCGTCGGTTGATGAGCCGCGCAAACCAGGGGTCCTCCCACATCCGGCGTACCCACCTGCGCATATTGTCGTAACCCACATCGGCCATCATCTGATAGAGCGTGTTGTAGCCCTTGCCTTCGCGGTCGCGGTTGTCGTTGTTGTATGCGATGTCGTAGTCCCAAAGCGGTCCCCAATAGATGTGGTCATCCTGCTGATCCTTGTTAAAATATGTGCTGTAGAAGCCATCGACATTGCCGCTGATTTCCGTGCAGACATACCAATCGGCGAGCGACGTGGAATCCACAAGGGGACGGTAGCCTTCGTCCTTATCGTCAAATACATCAGAATAGAGGCGTTGCTCGAAGTTCTGGATGAAATTCTGGATGTAGTTTCTCTGCTCTGAGCTGATTTCGTCCTCTTCGGGATAGTGGATGCGGATGGGTACGCCCTTATTGGTGCGGAAAGTGACATCCGAGCTGATGGCTTCGAGGAGATAGCCGCCCGTTATGTCGGACGTTTCGGATAGCGGCCAGTCCTGCTCTGTGACGCCCACGCGGTGCGGTCTCACCTCCACCTGGTCGGAGATTTGGTATGTACCATCGTAGCGGTCGTTGAAGGTGAGGTCCACGAACTTGGCGGCAGGGTTGAACTCCATCCCCAACCATTCGCCCATTTGGCGGGTTACGGCATTGCGTATGAGCGTCTTGTCGCCGTGGTTGGCCAGCAGTGTCCATTTCTTTGCCTTGGCATAGCCCTTGCCGAGGAGTTTCTCCTTCTCGTGGAACTTGAGTTTATATGGCTTTTTTGCTAAACCCCATGTGGCGTTGCCGCGTCCGCGTATTTCCAAAGAGTCGAAGAAGGTCACGTTGTCGTTCTCATCGACATACCACATTCGAGCATAGACGTAAGTGGTCTTGCTGCTTATGTTGCGTCCGTTGAAGGTATTGATATAAACGTGTGGAAGGTTGGTGAGCCGCTGTACTTCCTTGTCGGATGGGTCACCGGGGTCTGGTGCATCGGCTATCTTCTCCAGTCGCCAAGTGAACTGTGGCTCAAGAGAATAGTCGGCGTTGGGCAGGTCGTCGCCATCTGTGTCGCTTACTACGTTCCAAAATGAGTTGGCTCCCCACGAGTCGTATGGAGAATTGGTGGCACGCACGGCATAGGTGTCGCCCTGCTTGTACCATACCTGCCCTTCCCAATTGTCGCGTGCAAGATTGGCGTTGGTACGGATATGTCCTTCATGCTGCATCCATTCGGTCTGTCCGTTCCTGCAGTCAGGGTTAGTGAAGTATTGATTCACCTGCCAACCCGGCGACCGGTACAGGTCGCCGCCTTCTATCCTGTGGAATGTGAAGCTACCGGCTGCGTCCTGTTCGTCGGTCAGCCAACCGTCGTCGGTAAGGAAAAACTTTGTATTGACTTCGCTTGTGCCGTCGTAGAAAGTGTAGATGTGATAAGTTGCCTCTGCTTCGATGGCGGCATTGGCAGCGTTGTACTGTTCGTCGGTCACCTCTTGAGCGACTGCAGTGACAGTAATTAACGTCAATAACGATAGTAACAATTTCTTCATGGTCTTTCTTGACAGAGTCGTAAAGGTAACCTTTTGCCTGCAAAATTAGACAAATTTACCGAAAGTGCCAAAAAATACCCTGAAAACTATGGCTTGGGATGACTTACAGGCTTGATGGATGACCTTCCTCGACTATCTTCAGGAAAAGTTTATGGATGCGAGTGTCGTCGGTTAGCTCAGGATGGAAGGCCGTGACGAGCATGTTCTTCTGTCGGGCTGCAATGATTTTCCCTTCGACGGTTGCAAGAATTTCAACATCATGGCCTGCCTCTTCGATATAAGGAGCGCGGATGAAAGTCATAGGAACTTTGCCGAGACCTTTGAACTCGCCTTCATAATTGAAACTCCCCAATTGTCTGCCATAAGCATTTCGCTTGGCGAGAATATCCATCACATCGAGGTGAATCCTGTCGAGCATGATGAGTCCAGCGCAAGTTCCCAAGACAGGAAGACCGCCCAAAATGGCTTCTCTGATGGGCTCGAACAGTCCTTCATCCCTCATAATCCGCATCATGGAAGTGCTTTCGCCGCCTGGAATCACAAGTCCAACCCCGTTTGAGGACAGAAATGACTGCCAATCGTCGAGGTTTCGGACAAGAATTGTTTCCACACCAAGAAGGTGGAGCATCTGCTCGTGCTCGGCAAATGCTCCTTGTAAGGCTAAAATCGCTATCTTCATTTTCCGCGTTCTGCCATCAGCAACTCAATTTCACTCTCGTTGATGCCCACCATTGCTTCGCCGAGGTCTTCGCTTAGTTCGGCAAGAATGGCAGGATTGTTGTAGTTCGTGACTGCCTTCACGATGGCTTGAGCTCGCTTTTCGGGATTGCCGCTCTTGAAGATGCCGCTTCCTACGAACACGCCTTCTGCTCCGAGTTGCATCATCAGGGCTGCATCGGCAGGCGTAGCCACACCTCCAGCCGCAAAGTTTACGACAGGCAGTTTGCCGTTCTCGTGAACGAACTTTACCAAATCGAAAGGCACTCGCAACTGCTTTGCAGCCTCGTAGAGTTCATCTTCACTCATCGATACAAGACGGCGTATCTCGCTCTGCATCAAGCGCATATGGCGGATAGCCTGAATGATGTCGCCCGTTCCAGGTTCTCCCTTCGTACGAATCATCGTGGCACCTTCGTTGATGCGACGGAGTGCTTCGCCCAAATCCTTCGCTCCGCAGACGAAAGGCACCTTGAACTTGCGCTTGTCGATGTGGTAGATGTCGTCGGCAGGCGAAAGCACCTCGCTCTCGTCGATGTAGTCAATCTCGATAGCTTCAAGTATCTGAGCCTCAGCAAAATGACCGATTCGGCACTTCGCCATCACGGGAATAGAGACGGCCTGCTGAATGCCTTTAATCATTTTCGGGTCGCTCATACGACTCACACCTCCAGCAGCTCTGATGTCTGCGGGAATGCGTTCCAAAGCCATAACTGCACATGCCCCCGCAGCCTCCGCGATTCGCGCCTGTTCGGGGGTTGTCACATCCATAATCACACCGCCCTTGAGCATCTGTGCTAACTGACGGTTCAAAGTTGTTCTGTCTTCCATATTTCGTCTTTTTGTTGGTAAAACTTCGGCAAAATTAGACACAAAAAAAGGAACGGACAATCATCCGTTCCCTTTTGGTAAAACTCTGTGCCGATAATTACAAGCGGCTGCGGTATTCGGTTGGCGAGGCGTTTGCTTGATTCTTGAAGAACTTGCAGAAGAGTGCCTGCGAGGAGAAACCCAGTTTGTCCGTGATTTCCTGAATCGTGAGGCGAGATGTTTCGAGGTAGCTCTTAGCTTCGCTCATCAGATAATCTGCGATGATTTGCTTTGGCGACTTGCCGACGACGTTGTCCGTTATCTGCGAAAGGTAGCGAGTTGTGATGCAAAGTTTGTCGGCATAGAAAGAGACGTCGTGAGCCTCGCGATAATGCTCTGCAACAAGCGAAACGAAGGCATTGTAGAGGTCGATAGAGCGGCGACTCTTCTCGTCTGTGTCCTTCGCATAAACAACCTGCGAATGGATAAAATCGTGGGCATTTCGGATGGCAGTCGGCACATCATCACCCATTCCGAGACGAACGGTAATAGCCGCAGAAAGTGCTCCTGAAACGCCGTGCTTTTGCCAGCCTTGTGTATTATAAGATGAAAACCATTGAACATTGAACATTGAGGATTGAACATTATCCTTTTCTGGTCCAAATAGCAATGCAGTAAGGCGGCCTTTTGTGTGCTGACCTCCACGAAGCAACACCCATTCTGCTCCCATATCTCGCAATTGCTTTGCGGCTTCGAGCATATCATCGTCGGTCTTGATGGAAAGACCGAGCAACTTCTCAGCATCCTTGCAACGAAGCATCAGAAGGAGCGCCTCGGGAACGAGATATCTTGCGATTGCCTTGATTGCTTCGTCGTCAATCATCTGCTTCCCGTCAGCATCAAAGATACCCGGAGCAACCACAAGTCGGCGAGTCGCGATAACCTCGTTCCGCAGAAGGCGAATCGTCTCTGCATCCGTCACCAAACCAACCTTAATGGCTTTCGGATGGAAGGTGGAGATGATGGAAGAGACTTGAGCGAGGACGACTTCCGAAGGCAGGGCAAAGTCCGAAATGCAGGTTACTGCCGTAAGTGCATGACCTCCTAAGGCAGCAATGGTCTGGATGTCGGCCTGAATGCCTGATTGACCGGTGCTGTCGGAACCGCTTATGCTAAGTATTGGAGTGGCTTTCCTCACTTTTTAGCTGCCTTCTTTTTGGCGGGAGCCTTCTTTGCCGCAGGTTTCTTTGCGGGAGCTTTCTTAGGAGCAGGCTTTGCTTTTGGCTCTGCTTTCTTCTTTGCAGGAGCTTTCTTAGGAGCCGGCTTTTTCTTTGGCTCGGGCTTCGGCTCTTCCTTTGGTGCTTCCTCTTCTTCAGGGCTAAGTTTCTTGAGGCGGGCACGAAGACGACTTATCTCGTTGTCCTTCACGCTGAGTTCCTCGCCCATGTTTGCAATCTGCGTGTAGAGGCTGTTCAGCTCGTCGTTCTCCACGGAATCTGGGAACATATCCTTCACGCGTTTGAGGAAGTCGCCGAGGATGTTCATGTAGTTCGTGAACGCGTCATACTCGCTATCGTAGATGCCGCGATAGTTGCCCATGCCGTTGTTCTTGGTCGTCATGAAGCGAAAGTTGTCGGTAGCCTGCAGACGGTCCCAATCCAACTGAATGCGGCGGTCACGGCAAGCGAGGATGCGGCCCACGGTATTCTCGTCATAAAGCTTGTTGAAAGCCTCGCGCTGCATGCCGTTTCCGAGCATACTGCTGGTGTCGCGCTCCTCGTCGTTCCAACTGACGGGATAAATGACTTCGAGCGGACTGACGGGCTTGTTCTTTGCGAGCACTTCGGAAGGTGTAGCGAACTGAATTCCCATCTTTCCTGCGAGTTTTGGCAGAGCGCGGAAGAAGTCGAGGATGTGACTGCTGAGGGGCTGATAATAACCGAGAGCAGCGAGTTCCATCATAATGCCAACCACGTTTTCTCCTTCGGGAAGACCTGCAACCCAACTCAACCATTTATCGGCCATCAAAGGATATTCCGACCAAGATGCATCGTTGAAGCGAAGGCCGATATCGTCGCTGAGTTTGTAGTCGCGAAGGATAAGCGAGAGGCGAGAGTCTTGAGCGCAAGAGTAGATGTAGTGCGGACTCTTCCAGCCGAGGATGTGCTTTGCACCTTCCACCATCACGCCTTTGAAGCCCATATCTGCCACCATCGCTCCAATCTCGTCGTCGTAGATGAGCGAAGAGTTGCGGAAGACTTTCGGGTTCTGTCCGAAGAGTTGCTTGATTTTCTTTGCCTGACGCTTTGTCTCGGCTATGAAGTTATCGACGTTGCCGAGCGACGAGAGGCCGTGGCTGTAAGGTTCTGCAAGGAACTCCACACAACCCGTTGCAGCCAGACGTCCGAGCAGATCGAGCATTTCAGGAGCATATTGTTCGATGAGTTCGAGCGAAACGCCACTAATGCTGAACGCCACCTTGAAAGCCTTTCCGTTCTCGGCAATCATGTCGAGCAACGTTTGCAGAGCCGGCTTGTAGCTCTTCTCGAAGATTTCGTTGATGACGCGTTCGTTCTCGTAGTCGTCGTAGTAATAGTGGTCGGTACCAATGTCGAAGAAACGATAGCGCTTGAGATGAATAGGTTGGTGTATCTCGAAGTATAAGCAAATAGTTTTCATCGTCTTTGTCTTTATATTATATATAATGTATTACTTGATATTCTTCACTGCATTGAGGTATTCTCCGTTGTCGAACCAGCCGCGGCCCGTAAGTTGATTGTAGCACTCACGGATGCGAAGTCCGACTTTCTCCCAAGTGATTTGGTCAACCTCCTTCATGCCTTCTTCTGCCAGGTAGTCGTGCAGAGCGTCGTACTGACAGATGCTGTAGATAGCGTCTGCCATCGCGTCGATGTCCCAATAATCTACCTTGATGACGTTGCGGAGAATCTCGCCGCAGCCGCTCTGTTTCGAGATGATGGAAGGACAACCGCATTGCATGGCTTCGAGAGGCGCAATGCCGAAAGGTTCGCTCACGGAAGGCATGACGAAGACGTCGCTGTTCTTGTAGCACTCGTAGACCTGCTTGCCGCGTTGGAAGCCCGGGAAGTGGCAGCGGTCGGCAATTCCGTAGCTCGCAGCCAACTCTATCATCGCATTCATCATGTCGCCGCTTCCAGCGAAGCAGAAACGGATGTTGCGACTGCGTTCCAGCACTCTCTTGGCGGCTTCGAGGAAGTATTCGGGGCCTTTCTGCATGGTGATTCGTCCGAGATAAGTCACCACCTTCTCGCCCTTCTTCTTGTTAGGCACGATGGCTTGAATCTCTTCGCTGAGCGGATAGACCGCATTATGCATTGCCACGCACTTGCGAGGGTCTTGATGATACTGATTGATGACCGTCTGACGGGTGAGTTCGCTCACGCACATAATGCAGTCGGCGTGGTCCATTCCGTTCTTCTCGATGCTGTAAACGGTAGGATTCACCTTGCCTCGCGAACGGTCGAAATCCGTTGCGTGAACGTGGATGCAGAGAGGTTTGCCGCTCACCATCTTGGCATGAACGCCGGCAGGGTAGGTGAGCCAGTCGTGTGCATGAATGAGGTCGAACTGCTCGCTTCTTGCAAGCACGCCTGCAATGATGGAGAAGTTGTTGATTTCCTCGTGCAGATTGCCTGGATAGCCTCCTGCGAAGCCTATGCAACCCATATCGTCGAGCCCTTGCAGATAGTTGAAGTCCGCATACAGATGGTCGCGGAAGCGATAGTAATCCTCAGCCGTATGACCTACGAAGCGGTCCTTGATGTTGTCGTACCACACATCTCGCCAAACGACGGGCACCTGGCTCATGTTCACAATCTTGAGGAACTTCTCCTCTTTTCCTGTAGGCTTGGGCATGCAGAAGGTCGTCTCGACGTCTCCTTGCAGGCTCAGTCCCTTGGTTATGCCGTAGGAAGCCACGGCCAAACCGCCGTATATCTTGGGAGGGAACTCCCAACCGAACATTAGAACTTTCATATCAGAAAATGTGAAATTTAGAGAATTAGAAAATTAGAAACGTGGATTCTTCCTTTTCTTATTTTCTTCATTTCTTATTATCTTATTTATTCTTCGTTATACTTATCCAGCAGTTTCACGATTCGCATGATGCCAGAGACGTTCATGGCGAAGCTGATGGCGCCTCGTCCGTGGAAGGGCGGGTTGCCGTCGAACAGCTCGGGTATGGTGCCGATGCAATGGTAGAAGAGTTCCTCTTCGTAACCCACAAGCAGACGGTCCACATAACTCATCTTGCTAAATCTGTATATCTTCAGGCAAGCCTCCATGTAGAAAGCCGCGAGCCAAGGCCAAGCTGTGCCCTGATGATAGGCATAGTCGCGTTGAACTTGCGGACCCACATACATCGGGTTGTAGCCGTGACTCTTCGGAGAGAGCGAACGCATTCCCTTCGGCGTGATGAGTTCCTTCGTGCAATAGTCGAGCACGCTCTTCTGCTGCACTCTGTCGAGCGGAGAGTAGTCCAGCGCCACGGCAAAGACCATATTCGGACGCACGTCGTAGTCGCGATAGCCGTCCACGCAATAGTCGCAAAGGTAGCCGTACTCGTTGTAGAACATCGGAGCGAAGTTCTTCTCGCAAAGCTTGGCTGCAGCCTCCAGTTGCTTGATGAACTTCTTGTCCTTCACAATGCGGCAGACCTCGGCGCTGAACATCAGAGCGTTATACCAAAGTGCATTGATCTCGACGATGAAGCCCGTTCTGGGAACGATAGGCCGTCCGCCTGCAGAACTGTTCATCCAGGTGACGGCTTTGTCTCTGCCTTCGCAGCTGACGAGCCCGTTCTTCTCCACGTGGAAGTTGGGGTGCCCTCCTGCTCTGAGCCATTCCATCATGTCCTGAAGGAGTTTGCCGTACTTCTCGATGCATTTCTCCATGCTGACGAAGTTGGCGTATTGCTGGATGCACCAGACTGCCCAGAGCAAGACATCGGGATGCTCCATTTCGGTCACGCTGACGGAAAGTTTCTTCTGCCTGGGGTTCTCCATGAACTCGCGAATCGCCTTCTCCGCAGTCCTCATCACAGCCTCGAACTTCTCCACCTCGTTGTTGGTGAGCGTGAGTCCAGGCAACGAGACGAACATATCCCTTGCCCTGCACTTGAACCACGGATAGCCTGCCAGCACATAGTCCTCGTGTTCGCGATGGACGATGAACTGATGGGCGCTGTTCACGAGCGTATTGTAGAAGTTGTCGCGAGGCGTGCGGACACTTACCTCGAAGTCCGCCAACTCAGCCAGCGTGTCGGTATTTATCTCCTCCAAGCCTGCCGCAAAGACCACGCTCTCGCCCTTCTTGATGTTGAACTCGAAGTAGCCCGGCACATACAGGTCTTCCGTGCTTGCATAGCCGCGTTCCTGCTCCTTCGGATACTCTAAACCTCTGTACCAGTCGGGACGGAAGACGAACTCGTTCTCCTTGTTGATCTGCATGAAGAGCGTCGGGTAACCCCTGTACATGCAAGTCGAGATGCCGTTCTGCACCACATTGTAGTTGCGGTTCACCCCTGCGTTCTCGTGCGTGAACTCTCTTACACTACGGAAAGCCAGGAAGGGCTGCAAGCGGAGTGTCGTCTCGGAATGCGCATCCACAAGCGTGTAGCGGATGATGATGCGGTTCTCGAAGTGTTGGAACATCATTTCCCTCTTCAGGATGACGCCGCCCACGCGATAGACGGTTGTGGGCACTTGCAGCGAGTCGAACTCGCGGATGTATTTGTGGCCGCGAGGACTGAAGTTGTCGCCGTTGTATTTGTGGAGGCCGAGGTTGAACTCAGCTCCGTGCTGAATGACGGTTGCGTCGAGGCTCGAGAGCAGCACATGGTTCTCGTCGTCCAACTCGGGCACAGGCACAACCAAAAGTCCGTGGTACTTGCGCGTATTGCAATCCACCAGCGTCGTGCAGCTGTAGGCTCCCGAGCGGTTCGAGCGCAGCACCTCCTTAGGCAGCGACTCCCGCAGGTTTGTCATCAGCGTCTTATCGAAACGTAAATAACTCATAAACAGAAAATGTGAAATTTAGAGAATTAGAAAATTAGAAACGCAGAGCCTCTTTTTCTTATTTTCTTATTTTCTTGTTATCTTATTTTTATATGTTCTTGCTCGTAAAATTACAAAATTTTCGACATACATCGAAACATTTCTCTCACAATTTCCATAGGAAAAGACAAATTAAGGAGCAAAAGATGTTCTACAACACAAAAAACTTCCTCCAAAACCGAAGAAAACAGGGGTTAGCCTATCATTCTGTCAAAACAAAAAAAGAGAGCGTTACCGATTGGTAGCGCCCTTTCTTTTCTTAGCTCCGCCTGCGCCTGAGGCTTTAGCCGAAAAATGGGCCTCTGCCCATACAGCTTGTGGTTGTGATTGCCGTCAGGGCTGCCGTTACGGCTGCAACGATGACCTTCAGGATAAGTTCCCAGATGTTGTTTTTTTTCATAGTTGCGGACCCTCTCCCTAACCCTCTCCCATAATGGCGAGGGAACTGCTTCGCAGGGTCTTGGGCAGTTTGGTTAATTCTTAGCGTTTTAAGTTCTGATAGAGATTGTAGGCGGTTTTCAGGATGGCGGCGTCGAGGTGCATGCGGCTTTCTATGAGCGCCATCGCCTTGATGAGTGCGGGCCATTCCACTTCTGTCAGCCTTTCCTTGCCGCCAAAGCCTGTAAGCGCGCAAACTGAGCGGATATAAGCCTCTGTGTTGTTTTCGCTTGGAGGAGCCCAGCGACTGATGATGTCTTCGATGCATACGGCGTGATATTTTCGTCTGTAAGTGTCAAGAATTTGGTAGGCTGCGCGGATGCCGTGTTCGAGGGTTGTGAACTGGCAGAAGGTAGCCCCCTCCCGACCTCCCCGCAAAGGGGAGGAGGATTGAGGGAGTTCGCCTTTCCAATGAGTGCCTGGAACTTTTCTGATGTTCAGGGGATTGTTGTTCCGCATGCCAAGTGTCATTAATTCTTCACTCTTCATTCTTCACTCTTCACTTATTCGAGTCCCTGAATGGTCTCTTCATTCCTGATTACTTCGATGGCGTCGGCCTGAGCCTTACGGCTAGGAACGAGATTGAAGGTGGCGTCGGCACGGAGGTTCTTGAACTCCAGTCCTGGCGTCCAGCGCACGTTGACCTCCTTAATCTTCTGCGCGTTGAACTCGTCGGTGGTGTCGGCACCTTCGGTGGCAAGTTCGCAATGGAAGCTGCCGAGGTCGCCAAGATTTACCTTGTTGCCTGCGAGAAGCTGCTCGCGAAGACAAGCCACGGCGTCAGTCAGAATGCCCTTGACAGTACCCTTGGAGAAGGGGCTGTTGTGGTCGGCGATGTGCTTACAGAAAGCGTCGAGGTCGAGCACCTCGTGAACCTGCGCGGTTCCATAGGCCTTGGTCTCAGTGATGTCGGCTTTTTTAGTACCAGGTTTGGTACCCATGATGAAAATCGAATAATTAATCATTGTACTAGATTTTTAAGGTTAAACATTCTGTTAAGGTCTCAGTAGAAATACCTTAAGGTATCTGCGCATATACCTTTAGCTAAAACTCAAAGAACCTCTTTTTAAATCCACTACAAAGGTACGAAATTCTTTCGAATTATGCAAGCGTTTTGTCAATTATTTTTACTCAATTTGAATGTTTTTTTTCGTCCCTCATTTTGAGGTAAAATTCGCTGAAATCTTTGCATCCCAAGGGCAGTTGATGATGCTCCAGATTGGGCAACAATTCCTTCAGTTGGAGGAAGAGGCGTTCGCCGGGGGCGTCGCGGTCGGGGTACATTCCTAATTTAATTGAACATTGAGAATTGAAAATTGATAATTGTTCAATGTCCTTGGGTTTGAGCAAGGTTGCCGAGGGGATGGCGATGGCTTTGTGACCGGCTGAGAGCATGGCCCAGCAGTCGGAGCAGCCTTCGGTGATGTAGAGCGCCTCGCCCTCTTCAAGACTGTTCAGGATGGGCAGGTTGTAGATGCTGCACTCCGAGCCTTGTGGGAAGCGGAAACGCGGAGAGCCGCCCTTCACGAGGTTGCGGTTCTGAACGCCCACGAGCTTGCCCTCCTTATTATAATAAGGTATCTGCAGCCAGTCCGTCCCTTGTTTGTCGCGCCACGAAGTCAGGCGGCACCAGCGGACCACTCTGGGATCGAGCCGACGTTCCTCGAAGAGGAAACGGCGGGCTTCTGCGTTCAGGAAAGGGTGAAGAAAGAAACGCTCGTAGTAACTGCCATCGAACGGCTTGGCAGGCTTTGTTTCGCTCGGCTTGTATTCCGTCAGGATGACGTTATGTTCGTCTGCGAGCCACCGGCACGCTTCGAGGAAGTCCTTGTTCTCGTGCTGCATCACCAGGTCAATCGTTCCTCCGTGTGCCCCGCAGGCGAAGCAGCGGAAAGTGTTCCTCGAGACGGAGAACGACAGGCTGGCGTGGTGGTCGTCGTGGAACGGGCAGAGGCATTTGTGGCGGCAGACGCGGAGTCCGAGTCGCTCCGCGACCCCCTCAATCGGAAGGTCGCGAAGCTTCTGAAGTTCAAATTGTTCCATAAAGATAAAGTTTATAGTTTAGGGTTTAGAGTTTAGAGTCAGTTCGCAAGTGGATAGTGCAGCCTTCGGCTGAGTTCTTTTTAAAACTTATTCAACTTTCAACTATAAAACTGTCTCTAAACACTCAACTATCAACTCTCAACTCTTACCGAGGTAAGCCTCGGTCTTGCTGTACAGTCCCGTCTGCTCGGAGTAGGTGACGAAGCCGCGGAACACCCATTGATATAGCTGGTTTTTTGTTCCCTCAAGGTTCTTGCCAAGACTGGTACGGAGTGCTTCCAGTTGAGCCTCGTTAAAGGTGCCTGGCAGGTTGTCGAGCATGTTCTTCGGGCCATGACGTTGAGCCTCACTCACCTGGTCGGCTTCCTTACCGCCAAGCATGTCTGCAAAGAGCTGCATTTTCGACCAGATGTCGTGATAGACGAGCCATTCCACCATTTCGCCAATCGACTTCGTCCAAGTCTGATTGTTGAGCACCCAGAGTACGCAACCGGCCTTCCAACCCGAGACAAGAGACCTGTGGGAAATCTCGAACAGCAGGTCGTCATCGGCCAGATCGGCTATGGTCGCCATCTCCTCTGCCAGCTTGTCCGTGAGCTTGTTCAGAGGCTTGATGATGAAGCGACCCTTGCAGGTGTTCAGGCGCAAAAGGAACTCGTCCAACTTCTGGTAGAACTCGTCCGTATATTTGCCTTGACGAGGGATGCGTCCGTCGCGGCCCTTGCGAGGCTTGTAAGAGAAAACCATACGGGCGAAAGTGCCGTTAAAGAGTTCGTTCCTGTAGAAAGTTCGCGTAGCGAAAGGCGTGGACGAAATGGTCAGGTTGGCACGAAGGATGGGGTTGCCAGTCACACCATCTGCCGTGGCACGAAGGGCTCCAGCCCTCTGCCTGTCGTAGATGTTACGGAGCACCTGAGTCACCTGCCTGTGCCCGCCACACATGCGGTCGGCCATCTCCACCTCGGGCATATTGATGTACTGTGTGCGCTCGCCCAAAGCCTCCAAGGCCATCGCGTTCTGGATGAAGGCGGGATTCGTTACGTCTGAAGGTGGGAACCAAAAGGCTACGTCTGGGCGAACGGGTTTTTCCTTGTTCGCACCCTTGGTCTTGACTTGCTTCTGCCACTCCACCAACTTCTTGAGTTCGGTCTCGTCGTGCAGTCGGAAATCGCGGCAAATTGCCTCTACCAAATAGGACAGTTGGCCCTTATTTCCACCACTTTCGGCCACCAAATTAGCCATCATGCCGCATGGTTCCTTCCAAGTGAGGTCGGGATATTGAAATTCTGTGCCGCTAATGTGTGCCCCTAAGATAGGGAAAAGCATAGGAACGAGCGGCTCACGTACGTCTTTTGAAACCTGCGAGAGCAGGATTTTTATGCATTCTGTCCCTTTTCCGAGCCTTGGCATCGAGGGCGCTGTCTGTTTTGAAATGTCGTATCTCATTGTATTACTGCTTTTTAGATGAAAATTTGAATCCAACTTTCTTACACTTACAGTTCTTACAGTCGTATTTTTGGTACCCCCTATACTCTTATTATACTATATAACTATATATATATTAATTAGTTATAATGTCTTTAGAAAAGGGGTGTATCCCATTTTTTAATTGTAAGAACTGTAATTGTAAGATTTTTCGGACATGGTTAACTTACTCATTCTCTAAGAGGCTTACTACCAGAAGGAGTTCCTCGGCAGCCTCGCGGCAGAAGTCGCGGAACGTGTAGAACCTCGTGTAGTGGGGCTGGCGGAAAGTCGGGTAGATAGTCCCGTCGTCCCTGCGGTGCACATTGATAGAATAGCCTTTGTAGACATACGGATTGTGCTTCGTGGTCTTCCTCTCC
>JAFYNL010000028.1 GCA_017548075.1 Bacteroidaceae bacterium
GTACCCCTTGCGAAGGATTGGTGAAGCCATATATTATTATAGAACGTGCGGGTGTGCGTGTGGGAATCCTAGGTGTTTGTCCTCAGCCAGAAGGTCTTATCACAGCTAAGAATTACGAAGGAATGCGCTACACTAATCCAGCTAAGGCAGCACAGCCAGTTATTGATCGTCTTCGTAACGAAGAAAACTGCGATGTGGTTGTTTGCCTGAGCCATCTTGGATGGGGCAAGAATGCCGATATGGACCCAGACTTCATTGCAAACACGACTGGTCTTGATGTGGTTCTTGGTGGTCATTCACACACTTACTTCGCTGAACCTCAGTATCTTAAGGATAAGAAAGGTCACGAAGTCCTTGTTGACCATCAAGGCAAGAATGCGTTGTACTTAGGAACGATTGAAGTGAAGACAGG
Source organism: Bacteroidaceae bacterium (assembly GCA_017548075.1). GTDB lineage: Bacteria > Bacteroidota > Bacteroidia > Bacteroidales > Bacteroidaceae > Physcousia. The sequence goes on from JAFYNL010000028.1 coordinate 413, forward strand.
TTTCAAGAAAGAATAAACAAAAAGCCCCTCCGAAATGGAGAGGCTTTTTAGTATTGGTTTGTTTCTCTTTAGAGAGAGATAGCACCACTTGGGCATGCATCAGCGCAAGTACCACACTCGGTGCACTGTTCGGGATCAATTGAGTACTTTTCGCCCTCAGAGATAGCTCCAACGGGACATTCGTCGATACATGTGCCGCAAGCAACACAATCATCACTAATTACGTAAGCCATAGTCTTAATTTAGTTTTATAGTTACTATTTTGTTTGTTTTCGGGTGCAAAGATAATTATTTTTAATGATAGTGGTACACAAAAGGCAGACTTTTTTATCGTTTATCACCAAAAAGAATGATTTAAGCAATAAAAAAGCCCTTAACTACGTTATTATTGTGATGCGAAAAAACAAAGCCAGGAGCCTAGTATCGCTCATTCTTTTCATCCTTGCCCTCAGCCTACAAGCTCAAGAACGCAAGGTGCAGAATCGCCCGTATATCGACGAGCGAAAGTTCCATTATGGCTTCTTGCTTGGTCTTCACATGCAAGATATAGAGCTAGAGAACAATGGATATGTCGATCCGGAGACGGGTGAGCAATGGTATGCTGAGATAGATAACTATAGTCCAGGTTTTACGGTTGGTGTGCTTGGCGACCTTCGTTTGAACAAGTATCTTTCGCTTCGTGTTTCTCCAACCATTCATTTCGGACAGAAACATGCAGTCTATCACTCACAGACGAGTGGGGCAGACAGTACGCAAGTGTTCAAGAGCACTTATATCTCTGTGCCTTTTGACGTGAAGTTTGCAGCTCCTCGCTACAACAACTTCCGTCCTTATCTCATTGCAGGTATCAATCCAATGGTCGATCTCACAGCTCGCAAGCACGATGCTTTGAGATTGAAACCTTTCGACCTCTATTTGGAAGTGGGAATGGGGTGCGACATATATTTGCCTTACTTCAAACTCATCCCTGAGTTGAAGTTCTGTTTTGGCTTGATGGACATCATTCAGAAAGACCGAAGCGACCTTATAGACGGCACTTTGCTTAAGTACACAAAAGCCGTCAACGGAGGTCACAGCAAGCTGATCTCTCTGACATTCAACTTTGAATAACTTAGTATCAAAAAAAAACTAAAGAGCCCCTGCCAAACGGCGGGGGCTCTACTTTTGTGATGTTTAAGCTTATGTTTATTCCTCAACTGCAGCCTGAGCGGCAGCGAGACGTGCTATGGGAACACGGAAGGGTGAGCAAGAAGCGTAGTTCATGCCAACCTTAGCACAGAACTTCACAGATGTGGGTTCGCCACCATGCTCGCCACAGATACCAGTACGCAGGTTTGGACGAACCTTGCGACCATTCTCAACAGCCATCTTGATGAGTTGACCTACACCATTCTGGTCGAGAACCTGGAACGGATCGACCTTCAAGATCTTCTTCTCAAGGTATGCAGGCAAGAAGCTTGCAATATCATCGCGGCTATAGCCGAAGGTCATCTGAGTCAAGTCGTTTGTACCGAAGGAGAAGTACTCTGCTTCAGTAGCGATACGATCGGCTGTGAGAGCTGCACGAGGAATCTCAATCATCGTACCAATCTCGAAGTCGATGCGAACGCCTTCCTCTGCGAAGACTTCCTCAGCAACACGCTGAATGATTTCCTTCTGCTGCTTCAACTCATAAAGAATACCAATGAGGGGCACCATGATTTCGGGATGAGGATCGTAACCTTCTTTCTTCAGTTGGCAAGCTGCACCAAGAATGGCACGAGTCTGCATTGCTGTAATTTCGGGGAAGGTGATGCCAAGACGGCAACCACGATGTCCGAGCATAGGATTGTTCTCTGCAAGAGACTGTACACGCTTCTGGATATCCTCTACGCTTACCCCCATTTCCTTTGCCATAACTTGCTGGCCTGCTTCATCGTGAGGCACGAACTCGTGCAAAGGAGGATCGAGCAAACGGATGTTTACATGCAGTCCGTCCATTGCCTTCAAAATGCCGTAGAAGTCAGCCTTCTGATAGGGGAGGAGCTTAGCGAGAGCCTTCTCACGACCTTCAACCGAGTCAGCGAGAATCATCTCACGCATTGCGATAATCTTCTGACCGTCGAAGAACATGTGCTCTGTACGAGTCAGACCAATACCCTTAGCACCAAAAGCACGAGCAACTTCTGCATCGTGAGGTGTGTCGGCATTGGTACGGATCTCCATCTTTGTATACTTGTCGCAAAGATCCATCAGTTCCTTGAAGTCGCCACTCAGCTCTGCAGCCTTTGTAGGAATTTCGCCTGCGAAGACCTGACCTGTTGTACCGTTCAAAGAGAGGTAGTCACCTTCCTTATAAACAACGCCGTCAATCTCGACAGTCTTGTTCTTGTAGTTCACATTGATGGCTCCGGCACCACTTACGCAGCACTTACCCATACCACGAGCCACAACAGCTGCATGAGAGGTCATGCCGCCACGAGCTGTCAGGATACCTTCTGCTGCAGACATACCTGCGAGGTCTTCGGGGCTGGTCTCAATACGAACCATGATAACCTTGTGTCCATCTTCGTGCCAAGTTTCTGCATCATCGGCATGGAAGACAATTTGACCACAAGCTGCACCTGGAGAAGCGGGAAGGCCTTGAGTGATGGGCTTTGCCTTGCTGAGAGCCAACTTGTCGAATACGGGGTGCAAGAGTTCGTCTAGCTTCTGAGGTTCGCAACGAAGGATAGCAGTCTTCTCATCGATCATGCCTTCGTGGAGCAGGTCCATAGCAATCTTGACCATTGCCGTACCTGTGCGCTTACCGTTACGAGTCTGCAAGAACCAAAGCTTGCCTTCCTGAACAGTGAACTCCATATCCTGCATGTCGTGATAGTGCTTCTCGAGTTTGTCCTGCAGAGCATCCAGCTCCTTGTAAAGTTCAGGCATAGCCTCTTCCATTGAAGGATACTTAGCTACGCGCTCTTCTTCGCTGATACCAGCACGCCGAGCCCAGCGCTGAGAACCAATCTTGGTGATTTGCTGAGGGGTACGAATACCAGCCACAACGTCCTCACCTTGAGCGTTAATCAGATACTCACCATTGAAGAGATTCTCGCCATTACCAGCATCACGGCTGAAGCAAACACCTGTAGCAGATGTGTCGCCCATGTTGCCGAATACCATTGCCATAACAGAAACGGCTGTTCCCCATTCATCGGGAATTCCTTCCATCTTACGATAGAGGATAGCACGCTCGTTCATCCAGCTGCGGAACACAGCACAGATGGCGCCCCAAAGCTGTTCCTTCGGATCGGTTGGGAAGTCCTGACCGGTCTGCTCCTTAATGGCCTTCTTGAAGAGTTCGACGAGCTTCTTCAGAGACTCAACAGAGAGGTCCTTGTCGAGAACAACGCCCTGCTCTTCCTTCACCTTTTCGATGATAGCCTCGAACGGGTCGATGTCTTCCTTATTCTCAGGTTTCATGCCGAGCACAACGTCGCCATACATTTGAACAAAGCGGCGATAGCTGTCGTAAACGAAGTGAGGATTGCCAGTCTTAGCAACCATACCTTCAGCAACCTCATCGTTAAGACCAAGGTTGAGGATGGTGTCCATCATGCCAGGCATTGAGGCACGAGCACCAGAACGAACGCTGACGAGAAGAGGATTCTTCGGGTCACCGAACTTGCAGCGCATCAGGTTCTCTGTATGAGCAACGGCTGCATCAACATCCTTCTGAAGGATTTCGACAATCTTCTCCTGTCCAACCTTATAATACTCATTACAAGTATCGGTTGTGATGGTGAAACCTGGAGGAACAGGGACTCCAATGTGATTCATCTCTGCCAGGTTGGCTCCCTTGCCACCAAGCAGTTCGCGCATTTGCGCATTACCTTCAGCTTGTCCGTTGCCGAAGGTATAAACACGTTTTTGACTCATAATGTTATATATCTTTGTTTTTTATGATTTTCAAGTTTGCAAAAGTACTTTTTTTTCTTCATTAACCCAAAGAAAACGTGGAAAATTATGAATAAATGCGTAAATTTGCATCCGAAAACACACGAAACAAGCTAAAAGATGTCGAGGAAAAAGAAAGAATTGCCCGTTTACAAGGAAGTCGAGATACAAGATGTTGCTGCCGAAGGTAAGGCTCTCGTCAGGATTGACGACTTAGTCGTCTTCGTGCCTTATGTCGTACCTGGAGATGTGGTCGATTTGAGAGTTATTCGCAAGAAACATCACTATGCCGAAGCGGTTTGCTCGCACATTTACAAGAAGAGCGAACACAGAACAGAAGCCTTTTGTCCGCATTATGGAGTCTGTGGAGGATGCAAGTGGCAGATTCTCCCTTACGAGGACCAGTTGCGCTACAAGCAAAAGCAAGTGATGGACAACCTTGAGCGAATCGGCAAGATTCCCTTGCCAGAATGCAATCCGATTCTTGGCTCGGAGAAGACCAGATGCTATCGAAACAAGTTGGAGTTCGGCTTTGCTGACAAGATTTGGCTGACTGAAGAGGAGATCAAATCGGGCAAGAAGTTCGAACAACCTGGGGCAGTAGGGTTCCACACTTCAGGAGCCTTCGACAAGATTCTGCCCATTCAGGACTGCAAACTCATGGAGGACATCAACAATCGCCTTCGTAACGGGGCTCAAGCGTATGCTTACGAGCACGGACTCACCTTCTTCAATGCCCGTGAACATCGAGGTTTGCTGCGAAATATGATGATTCGTCTCTCCAATACAAAGGAGTTGATGGTCCTGATGCAGTTCTGCTTTGTTCCTTTCGACACACTTTCTGCAAGCCAATTAAAAGAGCAAGCCTTCGAAATGCTTGCATGGATGCACGAAAGCTTCCCTGAAGTCTCGAGTCTTCTTTGGGTGAATAACGAGAAGTTCAACGATACAATTGGCGACCTCGAAGTGCAGCTCTATAGCGGAACAGACCATATCTTCCTGGAAATGGAAGGTTTGAGGTTCAAGGTCGGACCCAAGAGTTTCTACCAAACTAACACAGAGCAAGCCTATATATTATATAAGGTAGCGCGAGAGTTTGCTGGTCTTACAGGAAATGAACTCGTTTACGACCTCTATACGGGAACTGGAACGATTGCGAACTTTGTTGCAAGCAAGGCCAAGAAGGTCATTGGAATTGAGTATGTGCCTGAAGCCATCGAGGATGCAAAGGTGAATTCCCAGATAAACGGAATCGAGAATACTGAGTTCTTCGCAGGTGATATGAAAGACATTTTGAATCGAGATTTCATCGAGAAACACGGCAAGCCAGACATCATCATAACTGATCCGCCAAGAGCAGGAATGCATCAAGATGTTATCGACACCATTCTCTTTGCAGACCCGGAGCGAATCGTTTATGTAAGTTGCAATCCCGCAACTCAGGCTCGCGACCTGCAATTGCTCTCCGAAAAATACGAAGTAAAACGCATCCAACCTGTTGATATGTTCCCTCATACCCAACATGTTGAGAATGTGGTACTTCTGGAAAAGAAAAAGTAACCACACCTAGATGGGAAACTAAGCGTGGTTAAATTGAAAAGTTAACGTGTTAAGTTGGCAAAGTTAACACGTTACGTTTGCCATCATAACACGTTACGTTTGGATTTTAACTGAGGGGTGTTTTCAAGCCTTCCTGTCTTCGATGTTATTTCCCTCAGTTTCCTTGAGGGTTTCATCGAAATCGTCAAGTCCGTTCTCGATAAGAATGTTATACCATTGAACGAGTTTCTTGATGTCTGCAGGATAGATGCGATCGCGATCGAAGTTTGGCAAAACCTCACCCAGATAAGCATAAAGTTCCTCTTTCGATGCTTTGCGATAGTCGATTTGAGTAGCTTTTCCGCTTTCTTTCTTCTTGATTGTGTTCAAAACTTCGCGCAAAGGCACTTCCTTTTCGTCTGTGTACATTGCGATATCGGCAAGAGAAATGATCTTGTCTGTAGCGAAGGCTGGCATACGTTTCTTCTGTGCATCAAGAGTTTCGATGATGAGACTGCGATTGCCTCTCGAGATAAGTTTGAAAAGTCCGGGTTTTCCGGAGATTGCTAAGATTGTTTCAAGCATGAGATTTTATGTATTATATGTTTCAATTGTACCAATAATTTTGTGTCGTCAGCCTTAAAGTTTTGGATGATGAAGTCTGCTTGACCTCGCTGAATATCAGGCTGTTGTATCTTCATCCTCGCTTTGATTTGTTCTGCTTTGGCTGAGTCTCTTTCTGTTGCTCTTTTGAGTCGAACCTCTTCTGGAGCATCAACGAAGATGACTTTATCAACGAAAGCATTAAATCCGCTTTCGAAAAGGATGGCGCTTTCGAGGGCAACAAGAGGTTTTTGCTGCTTTTCAGCCCAACTTTTGAAGTCCTTCAAGACTGCTGGATGTATGATCGCATTGACTTTGCTTGCATGGTCAGGATCGGAAAAGAGGTATTCTGCGAGAAATTGTTTGTTGAGTTTCCCTTCTGCAAACACTTCTAGACCAACAAGTTCGACAAGTTGCGTTCGAATCTCTTCGCTTTCAGCAGTCAGTCTTTTTGCTTCTTTGTCGCAGTCGTAAACAGGAATCTCGAACTCTCTTTGCAAGAGTGCAGAGATGTAACTTTTACCGCTTCCGATGCCTCCTGTAATGCCTATTGTCTTAACTTCGCTCATTCCCTTACTGCTCTTTATCTTCTACGGCAACTTGTTCGATGAGGTAATCCACTTCTGCAGGCGAAATCCTCACATTCGAGACACCAGTTGGAAGCGTCTTGAAATGCAAGGAAAGTTTGCTGCTTTCTGTGTTCTGAAGGAGTTCTTCGTAGGTTGTGGAAAGCACGAAGTCATCAGAATTTATGCTTTGATAGCGGCCGGATTCAACTCTAAAGGTAACTGAAACTTGAGCAGGAAAAGTTCGAAGTTTCTTTTCTGCAGGGAAGTTCAGACCAATAACAGGCACTTTGATGGTCTTCTCAGTATAATAACCCACACCAATCTTCAAGTTGACCAGACTTGGGTTGTACTTCACAAGTTTCTGCTTACGAAGGGAAATCGGATAGTTTCCTGTTTCGTGCAATTCATCGAGCGCAAACGCCTCAGAATAAACAACTTGCATCGTGTCCAAGATTGCTTTAGGTGCGAAGACTTGAACAGATTGTGGCTCGACCTGAACACTTTGGATATAGTTCTGCCGAGAGGCTTTAACTGTGCCTGCAAGCTTAATCGGCAAAGTCTTCGAAAGCCCATGATTATAGGCGAATCGCAAGGTATCGGGTTGAATGGACTGAATCTTTACGGAAGTTGCAAGAAAGCGTTTGAGCAATCTTTGAATATCGGCAGAAGTGATAAAGACTTCCGCATCACTCTGCCCAGTATCTAATTGCGAGAAATCTATCTTGAAGCGATTAGGACGGAAAAGGCTTGCAATACTGTGTCTGGCTAAGGTGAGACCTCTATCATGCAGCGTAACAGTAATGGAGGAGGGTAGGGAGTCGATGATGACAACATCGTTTGGAACGTTCTCCAACTTGACTCTAACCTGCACTTCTCGTTCCAAAGTCTCGTTCAGAGCCTGCAAAAGCCAGAATCCAAACGAAACAAAAAGGAAGAAGCAAAAGACCAACAGTTCGTGGCTTTTCTTCCCGAACAGATTATCCTTCCATTGTTTGAAGCGCTTTCCCACCTCTTATACCTAATCTCTTATCTGGATTTACTGAATATTTGCCTGTGGCGAAGCAAAGACGCTGCCCTTATCCACAGTAATGCAGATGCCATTTGCAATCTCCACTTTGAGTGTGTTGGCTGCTTCGTCGATGTCCTTCACAGTTCCGTAGATGCCGCCAGCAGTCACGATTTTAGAGCCTTTCACGATACTGTTACGGAAGTTCTGAATCTCTTTCTGCTTCTTCTGTTGAGGACGAATCATGAAGAACCACATAATGGCGAAGATGATGACCATCATGAACAGGAACGACATTCCGCCGCCTCCTGCTGCTCCTTGTGCTTGAAGTAAAGTAATCATTTTGTTTCAGATTTAGGTTATTTTGCGTTTGAGTTATTCTTCTTTCACCAGTTTTCCTTCTTCCATGAGCTTCTTAGCTATTGAGTCGAGGGTTGCATTGATGTATTTGCCGCTCTTCGGGGTACTGTACATCTTAGCGATATCGACGTATTCGTTGATGCTTACACTCAGCGGAATGTTTGGGAAAGTTGTTATCTCTGCAAGTCCAAGCTGCAGAATGATGCGATCCATGAGAGCTATGCGTTTGAAGTCCCATTTACGAGTGCTTCCACCAACGAGGCTGTTGAAATATTCCTGACCAACAATAGCCCTGTAAAGAAGCTTTGTGGCAAAGTCGCGATCGGCGTCGCTCTTGAACTCAGGCATAAGAGCTTGCGCGGATGAGCTCTCTTCTGTAAAGCGATTGATGGTCTTAAGGACGAAGGTATCGACAATTGCTTTGTCGTCGTTCCAATAGACATTTATCTCTTCCAGAAGGTCGGAAAGTTCCTCGTTGTTGCAGATAAGATGACGATAGATGAGCCTCCAGACTTCGCGATCCTCTTCATAGCTGGAGGTTTCGCTAGCCATATAGTCCTTATAGAAGTCGCTTTCCTCTACCTTATTATATAGGTCTCTAACAAACTTCTCCTGATCGGCCCAACTAAGTTCCTGCTCTTCGCAATAGTCACGAAGTTGGCGATTCGATTCCAGCTGTAAGATGAAGCGATTGTCCACAAACTTATGGCTCCATTGTTGGCCATCGTTCAGCTTTTTACTGCGGCTCTCACGAATTTCAAGCATTTGAAGCGACATACGACTAAGCTCGGTCAAGAGCAAAAGCATATAGTTATAGAGGTCGTATGCTTTGTCCAGACTCAACAAAAGCTCCTTCTCGGCCACATCAGGATTGTGGGTTCCTTTCTGGATGTAAGAATAGAGCACCTGGACTACCTTTATGCGTATCAATTCTCGGTTTATCATAGAGCAATTTATGTATAGCTGATGTATTACACGCTGCAAAAGTACAAAAAAAATCACAATTCTTGGTTCATATTCCATAATTATTTTGTAATTTTGTCAAGCAAAAGCACTTTGAGCACTTATGGAAACAGAAAAGAAACCAATTGAAGGGCGCGATGCCGAAATTCTCTTCTCGCGAACAGTAAAGGCGGGACAGCGTATTTATTACATCGATGTTAAGAAAAATCGAAAGGATGAATTGTATCTGAGCATCACAGAAAGCAAGAAGATGCTTGGCGGAACAGCAGAAATGCCGCAAATCAGCTACGAAAAGCACAAAATATTCCTCTTCCAAGAAGATTTCAACAAGTTCGACGAAGCCCTTCGCGACGCCTTCAACTATGTGAGTGGAGAGCAAGGAGAGACTCAGGATCGACCTGAAGAAGGAGACGACCCCATCAAGCTCGATATGGAGTTCTAAGGGAACTCTTCAGACTTCGCCAGTTAAGTTTCAAAAGTTAACGTGTTAAGTTGCCCAACTTAACCTGTTATGTTTGCCATCGTAACGTGTTACGTTTGGATTTTAACTGAGGAGTATTTAATGGCGATTGGTTTATATCCTATTATTTTGCTGCTTCGAATTCCCTGAAGAAGCCAGCTTGCCGTTGTCCTTCGCGATGCATGGCATTGTACTTCTGCATCAGGGCTTTCAATTCGTCCCAAGTGCCGTTGCGCAAAGACTCAGCCTTGTGCCTCATGCAATAGAGGAAGAGGGGTTGCATCCTTACTCTATCAACCTGCTCGCGAATGTAATCCGTCTCGGCCTCCTGTTTTGCTTTGTCAAGGATGCTGAAAGCTTTCTGAATAAACTCGTCGCTATAAATCTCATGATTTTCCGTGATGTAAATGCCGTAGTGAACATCAGGCTTCACTAGGCTCTGACAAAGTTTGTAGTACTCCAAGATGCGTGGGGCTGCCTTTCCGTAATAGTACTTGACAAAGATATTGACAAGCGAATCGACGTTCTGCTCTGGATTCCAAAGCAAATGGTTGACAGTCCAAGCTTTCATCTCGTCGAACTCAGCTCCTTCGGACTGATATTGAGCCTCTTCGAAGATGCCGATGGCTTTGTTGTCGCCAAAGACTTTAATGTTTGGCCCCAGCACTTGGAAGTTGGGCCAAGGAGCAATGTACTGGGCATAATCGACGATGTAGTCCCATATGAAGAGGTGGGGAGCAATCTCTGACCAGCCTTTCAGATCGTTCATGAAGGCCTCGTTCTGCGGACAACCGGCATCGAGAGGATGAGCAAAACAACATTCGATACTGCAAAGGCGAATAACGACGTTCTCGCGAGGCTTGATGCCAGTGGGAGGCCTACGCGAATACTGATAGGCAAAGGTGCCGATAAACTTGTCGGGGAACTCGTCGCGGACAGCATCGGCAACTTGGTTGACGAACCAGACAATAAGGCCTGAATGCCCACCATATTGGTCTTCAATGGCTCGACACTTGTCGCATTGGCAGAAGCGGAAGTTGTCGTTCTGCGAGAGGCTGTAGATGCGATATTCAGGATACTCTCGCATGCGAAGTTTCATTCGCTCCTTGCAAATCTCGAGCACTTCTGGATTGGAGAGGCAGAGCTGACCATAGCCGTCGTAACGCTTGCCGTCGCGAAGGCAAAAGTACTCGGGATGAGTGGCAAAAAACTCTTTGACAGGAACGAGCCACTCCATCGTATGTGCGCCATAATAGGCTTCTATGTTGCCGTATTCGTTTGCCGAAGGACTCCACTTCATATTCTCAAAAGTGTGGGCACTCCACTTTTCATCATTAGCCACGAAATAATTGCTGTAACGATACGCTACAAAAGGTTTCTCGGAGTGATTCAGCCGAGGCATCTTCCACTCTTTATATTGGGGAATTACCGTGCATTTTGGAGTGAGCCAATGGATGCCGAACTCCTTCTCGAGAAAAGCGAAAACACCATACATCGTTCCTCTCTGCGAACCACCCCAAATAAGAAGGTTGTGACCAATGGTTTTGTAGGTAAAACTCTCGTCTTCCATTTCTGGCTTTTGTGCGCCGGTAAGAGCAGCCACTCGCTCATTGTAACCCACAAAGATATTGCGCCCCGAAGCCGTTAAGTCGGAAGTGATTTGCAATCTTGCGCCACTCATCCGCTCGATGTACTGTTGCAATTCACAAGCCGCAGTCTGCTCCGAAGTGGAGGCTTCCGAAGAGACTGCAATCTTGTAATTGCTCTTCCCGTCTCGGAAAAGCCAATCGGCAGCACCTAAATTTATAGAAAACAATACAAACAAGAATGCAAGTTGAAGTCTGGAAAAAAGTGAATTGAAATGGTACATAGTTGTGCGTTTTAGTTATCTTTCGGCTGTAAAGTTATTAAAATTAAGTCATATTACATTCGGATGATGGCACAAAAGTGCGAAAAAGGGATGAATAAAACTACTTTTCAGAGGTAACTTTTCCGTATTAAATATAAAATATGTATCTTTGCGGCCGTATTATGAAGGTTGCTGTAGTAAAATACAATGCGGGAAACATCTTTTCCGTGATTCACGCCCTCAAAAGGATGGGTGTGGAGCCTCTGTTGACTGATTTGGCTGAAGAACTTCGCAAAGCAGACAGAGTCATCTTCCCAGGTCAGGGAGAAGCCTCCAGTGCAATGCATTACCTTCGAGAGCGAGGATTAGACCAGATCATTCCTTCCCTGACTCAACCCGTTCTTGGCATCTGCATCGGTCAACAACTGATGTGCCGTCATTCGGAAGAAGGAAATGTGGATTGCTTGGGCATCTTCGATGCGGATGTGAAGCGCTTTGTCCCTCAAAAACACGAGGACAAGATTCCTCATATGGGGTGGAACTCAATTCAAAATTCAAAATGCCCCATATTAGAAGGTTTGGATGGTGAGTTCGTCTACTTCGTCCACAGCTTCTATGTGCCTGTGTGTGAGAATACTGCAGCCGTAACCGAATACATTCACCCCTTCAGTTCTGCCATGCAGAAGGACAACTTCTATGCAACTCAGTTCCATCCTGAAAAGAGTGGGGCAGTAGGACAGAAGATATTAAAGAATTTCCTTGAGCTATGATAGAGTTAATTCCTGCAATAGACATCATCGAAGGCAAGTGCGTTCGCCTTACTAAGGGCGATTATGACACGAAGAAGGTCTACGGAGATCCGATCGAAATGGCTCAACAGTTTGAGGATTTGGGTATGCGTCGCCTTCATGTTGTCGACCTCGACGGAGCCAAAAGCAAGCATGTGGTCAACCTCGATGCACTTCGAGCAATCACAACTCAAACAGGTCTTATCGTCGATTTCGGCGGAGGAATTAAGAGCGACGATGATCTCGAAAAGGCTTTCGAGGCTGGAGCAGAGCTTGTGACGGTGGGAAGTATTGCAGTTACTGAGCCTGAACGCTACCTTCGTTGGCTCGAGAAATATGGTGCAGAACGTCTCATTCTGGGTGCTGATGTTCGAGACGGCTTTGTCTCAATCAACGGTTGGAAGGAGGATTCAGACGTCAAACTCGAGGATTTCCTCGAACTCTATATGCAAGAAGGCACAAGAAATGTGCTTTGCACGGAAATAAGTAAAGATGGTACGCTTGCAGGACCAGCAATTGAGCTCTACAAGAGCATCATGAAACGCTATCCTCTCTGCCATCTAATTGCGAGTGGAGGCGTAGGAAGTACAGAAGACATCCTTGCTCTCGAGGCTGCTGGAATACCCGCAGTCGTCTTCGGCAAAGCTTTCTACGAAGGGAGAATTGACTTAAAAGAACTAACGAACTGAAGTGTTAGCAAAGAGAATCATACCTTGCCTCGATGTCAAAGACGGTCAGACCGTCAAGGGCACGAATTTCCTGCAACTCCGACAGGCAGGCGATCCTGTCGAACTCGGCAAGATCTATAGTCAACAAGGGGCAGATGAGCTCGTCTTTCTCGACATTACCGCCAGTCACGAAGGCCGCAAAACCTTCACGGATATGGTGCAGAAAGTGGCTGCCGAGATTGACATTCCGTTTACAGTAGGCGGGGGTATCAGCGAATTGGCCGATGTTGAGCGAATGCTTTCGGCTGGAGCTGACAAAATAAGCATCAATAGTGCTGCCCTTAGAAGGCCTGAACTCATCGACGAGATCGTCAGTCATTTTGGCAGTCAGGTTTGTGTGGTCGCCATTGATGCTCAGGAGAAAGATGGAACATGGACTTGCTTCCTGAATGGAGGACGCATTCCAACAGACCGAAACCTCTTCGAGTGGGCGAGGGAAGTGAATGACAGAGGTGCTGGAGAAATCCTGTTTACCAGCATGAATCATGATGGTGTGAAGGAAGGCTTTGCTTGCGAAGCACTCTCTCGACTCTCAGCAGAATTGACGATTCCAGTTATTGCGAGTGGTGGCGCAGGCAAGATGGAAGACTTCCGCGATGTCTTTGCCAAAGGAAAGGCTGATGCCGCTCTTGCTGCAAGCGTGTTCCACTTCGGTCAGATCAGCATTCCCAACTTAAAGGAATACTTAAGAAAAGAGAACATAAACGTAAGAATATGATGAAGATAGACTTCCAGAAATGTGGCGGATTGGTTCCCGCAATCATTCAGGATGCACAGACAAAAGTTGTGCTCATGCTCGGCTATATGAACGAGGAAGCATTCAAGAAGACTCAGGAAAGCGGGCTTGTGACTTTCTATAGTCGTTCGCGCCAATGTCTTTGGACAAAAGGAGAGACAAGCGGCAACTACTTGCATCTGGTCGACATCAAGGTCGATTGCGATAATGACACACTCCTCATCCAGGCAAATCCTGATGGTCCAACCTGCCACAAAGGTACCGATACTTGCTGGGGAGAAGAGAATAAGCCTAATCCCTTGCTTTTCCTTTCGGAACTCAACGACTTCATCGAGAAGCGTTACAAAGAGATGCCCGAAGGAAGTTATACGACTTCGCTCTTTAAGGATGGCTTGAACAGAATGGCTCAAAAGGTAGGAGAAGAGGCTCTGGAACTCGTCATCGAAGCTACTAACGGCACTAACGACCGCCTCATCTATGAAGGTTCCGACATGCTCTATCACCTCATCGTACTCCTTACAAGCAAAGGTCTGCGCATAGAAGATATGGCAAAAGAACTTATGGAACGTCACAATCCAGGTTGGAAGAAACACTAAACCTCATCGAATATGATCCTCAATTATAAAGATGTCGATATCTATCAGGACGAACATTTGGTTCTGAGTAAAGTGAACTTCTGCGTTGAAGAAGGCGAAATGGTCTATCTTACAGGTCCTGTAGGAAGCGGGAAATCGTCTCTTCTTAAGAGTATTTATGGCGAACTGCCTATTGAAGGCGGTAAAGCCGAAGTGCTCGGCTTCAATATGAACCGCTTCAAGACAAAGCATCAACCAGCTCTCAGAAAGCAGATGGGCATCGTCTTTCAGGACTTTCAGTTACTGAGAGACAGAACAGTTCATCGCAACCTCGACTTTGTGCTTCGTTCTACAGGTTGGAAGAAGAAAGCCGATAGAGAAAAACGAATCGTAGAAGTGCTCGAGATGGTGAAACTCTCGGACAAGAAGGACAAGTTTATCTACGAGCTTTCAGGTGGCGAACAACAGAGAATCGGCATTGCTCGAGCCATCCTCAACAACCCAAAAGTCATCCTGGCAGACGAACCGACAGGCAATCTTGATGCAGAAAATGGCGAACTTATCTTGGCTCTGCTCGATGAAATCCGTCGTCAGAACAATACCGCAATCATCCTAAGCACACACAATATGCAGTGGCCCGAGTACTTCCCTGGCACAGTCTATCGCTGCGAAGATGCAAAACTAGTAACAGACAATAAAGAATAAGATATGAAAGTACTGAAGTTTGGTGGCACTTCCGTTGGGTCACCGCAGAGAATGCAGGACGTATCAAAGCTCATTACAGAAGACGGACAGACCAAGTTCGTTGTCCTCTCTGCAATGTCTGGCACGACAAACACTTTGGTGGAAATCTCCGACTACCTCTACAAGAAGAATCCAGAAGGAGCCAATACCATCATGAATCAGCTCGAACAGACTTATGCAAAGCATATTGACAACCTCTATCATACTGAGGAAGTCAAGCAAAAGACGTTGAAGTTCCTGCATGAAGAGTTCGATTATCTGCGTTCTTTCACGAAGGTTCACTTCACTTCTTTCGAGGAGAAGGTCATCCTGGCTCAAGGCGAGATTATAAGTACCAACATGGTTGCCAACTACTTGCAGGAGTGTGGTATTAAGACTCTGCTCATCAATGCTCTCGACATCATTAGAACCGACAAGAATGCAGAGCCCGACATGAACTACATCAAGGAGAAGGTGACGAAGGTACTCGAGGCTCATCCCGACTATCAAATCTACTTGACTCAGGGCTTTATCTGTCGCAATGCTTATGGTGAGATTGACAACTTGCTTCGAGGAGGTAGCGATTATACAGCTTGTCTTGTAGGTGCGGCTGTTCAGGCTGAGGAGATTCAGATATGGACGGATATCGACGGTATGCACAACAACGACCCTCGATTTGTGGAACATACGGAACCTGTTCGCCAGCTCTACTTCGAGGAGGCAGCCGAGCTTGCTTACTTTGGTGCAAAGATTTTGCATCCCACTTGCATTCAGCCTGCCAAGTTCGCAAGAGTTCCTGTCCGTCTGCTTAATACGATGGATCCGAAGGCTCCTGGAACTATCATCAACAACGATTTCCAACGCGGCACAATCAAAGCCGTTGCGGCTCGCGATAATAACATCTGCATCCAGATAAACAGTAGCCGAATGCTTCTTGCTTACGGTTTCCTTCGCAAAGTCTTCGAAATCTTCGAAACCTACAAGACCAGTATCGACATGATTTGCACAAGTGAGGTTGGCGTGAGTGTTACAATCGACAACCGCAACCACTTGACAGATATCGTCAACGAACTCAAGAAGTATGGTACTGTAAGTGTAGAAGAGGATATGTGCATCATTTGTGTTGTAGGTGATCTGGATTGTGATAATGTCGGTCTTGAGACAACAGCTTGCCAAGCACTCAAGGATATTCCTGTTCGCATGATCAGTTATGGCGGTTCATCCCACAACATTTCGTTTGTTGTCAAGGCAGAAGACAAGAAGCGCACACTTCAAGCACTCAGCGACACACTTTTCAAGTAAATATATGGTAAAAGGATTGTTACAGGAAATGAAAGGCTGTTTCGAAGGACTTCGCACTCCTTTCTATTATTATGATACTCGTCTGTTGGCAGATACTATAGCTGCCATCAAGAGCAAGACTGACAAGCATGAAGGCTGGCACCTTCATTATGCTGTGAAAGCTTGCGCTAATCCGAAAGTACTCAAGCTGATACAGCAAGCTGGCTTTGGAGCTGATTGCGTAAGTGGAGGAGAGATAAAGACTTGCTTGGAGAATGATTTCCCAGCAAACGAGATTGTCTTTGCAGGCGTTGGTAAAGCTGATTGGGAAATAGAATTGGCACTCGAAGCTGGCATACAATACTTCAATGTAGAGAGCATCCCAGAACTAGAGGTTATTGCTGAGATTGCAGAAAGAATGGGTAAGGTTGCAGATGTAAGTTTCCGCATCAATCCTGATGTTGGAGCACATACGCATGCAAACATTACAACGGGCCTTGCTGAGAACAAATTCGGTATTGCGAAGGAGGATATGATTCAAGTCATCCGAATTGCTGAGCAAATGCCAAGTGTTCGTTTTGTTGGATTGCACTTCCATATTGGTAGTCAAATACTCGAGATGGACGATTTCGAAGCTTTGTGCTATCGCATCAACGAACTTCAAGATCAGCTAGAGGCAGAAGGTATTACGCTAAAGAATATAAATGTTGGAGGAGGCTTAGGTATTGATTATAAGACCCCAGATGAGCATCCAGTTCCTGACTTCAAAGCCTATTTCGACACTTATGCCAAGCTCTTGAAACTGCGTTCTGGTCAGCATCTTCACTTCGAACTTGGTAGAGCAGTTGTGGGACAATGTGGCTCGCTCATTACTCGTTGCCTCTATGTTAAGCAGGCACAAGAAAGGCAGTTTGCTATTGTCGATGCAGGAATGACTGAGCTCATTCGTCCTGCTCTTTACGGAGCTTACCATTATATCCAAAACCTCAGTGGTTCGGAACCTGTTCAAACTTACGATGTGGTTGGTCCTATCTGCGAAAGTAGCGACATCTTTGCAAAGGATTGTCAGCTTCCAGCTACCCAAAGAGGTGACCTTATAGCAATTCGATCCGCTGGAGCTTATGGAGAAACAATGGCGAGCCAATACAATTGTCGAGAGTTGCCAAGAACTTATACGACTGAAGAAGTTTTATCCAAATGCAAGATGTAAGTATCATCATAACTTGCGAGGAACAGGAAACTCAGCTTCGAAGTTTGTTACCTCAAATACTCTCTCTGGAATATGGAGGCGAGTATGAGGTCATTGTTGTCGATAAATTGCACGACAAAGATATAGAAGAGTGGCTCGAGGACATGGAAATTCAATACCCACAACTCACCCATACCTTCTGTTCTACAACGGCTAGAGGCGTTGACATTGACAAGCTAGCACTTACATTAGGAGCTAAAGCTGCTAACTATGATTGGCTTGTCATTGTTCCTGTTGATGTTAAGCTGCAAAATGAGGATTGGCTTCGAGAGCTCACAAGTCTTTGTAGCGATGATACAGACTTAATGATAGGAATTATTGATGGCAAGCGTCGATGGAATTGGTTCAAGTCGTACCTCTTTCGTCGCCGTTTCTCACTATTCCGTCCAACATCATCCGTCATTCTATGTCGTCGCAATAGATTGCTTCAAGCTAAAGCCGTCAAATTATCTAAACGTCAAATTGTCAAGTTATAATGCAAAGCATTCCTTTCATAGCTTGGTGCCTCGAGCACTTGAACTACTGGGTTATTACTTTGTTGATGGCCATTGAGAGCAGTTTTATTCCTTTTCCAAGCGAAGTCGTTGTGCCTCCAGCAGCCTATATGGCCGCAACTACAGGCGAAATGAATGTCTTCCTTATTGTGCTTTGTGCTTCTGTAGGAGCTTGCATTGGAGCTCTCGTCAATTACTTTCTGGCTCGATATCTTGGCCGTCCTCTTGTTTATCGTTTTGCTGAGAGTAGGATAGGGCATATGTGTCTGATTGATAGCGAAAAGGTGGAAAAGGCAGAGCGATACTTCGATGATCATGGAGCAATAGGAACTTTCTTTGGACGACTTGTGCCTGCAGTTCGCCAACTTATCAGCATTCCTGCTGGTTTGGCACGAATGGGGCTTGGGCGTTTCATGCTCTACACCACTCTCGGAGCTACCCTTTGGAACTCCATTCTTGCAGGAATGGGTTGGTATATAGGACATTATTATAGCGGTCAACTTGAAGAGAAAGTCGCTCAATATAGTGGCGAACTCAAGATTGCCATGCTTGCTCTTGGAGTTGCCGTCGTTCTTTTCCTAATTTATAAAGGTGTGAAGAAATAATCATGAATGCACTATGAAACGATTAACTTTGATTCTGTTTTGTCTGTTTGCTGGCCTGATTGCCTATTCGCAGAACGATACCATTTTGATAAAAATGATGACTTACAACATTCGTCATGGAGCAGGAATGGACGATGTTGTTGATTTGGACAGACAAGCTGCAGTTATTCAAAATGCTCTTCCTGATGTTGTAGGATTGCAGGAAGTAGATAGTGTGGTGAAACGTTCTGGATATATTCCTGAAGCAGCCATATTGGGGAATAAGGTTGGAATGCATGCCACTTTTGGTCCTGCGATTCCCCTTACTGGAGGAAAATATGGAGTTGCCATTCTTAGCAAGGAAGTTCCACTATCAGTCCGCAACATCCCTTTGCCAGGGGAAGAGAAAAGGACTCTGCTTGTTTGCGAGTTCGAGCGATATGTGTTTGCAACAACCCATCTCGACCTTAATGATTCTTGTCGAACTGCTTCTCTTCCCATCATATTAGAAGAGGCTGCAAGATGGGAAAAACCATTCTTCATTTGTGGAGATTGGAATGCTGAGCCGTCTTCTACGCTCATCAAAACCATCAAGAAGAGCTTCAACATTCTGAACAATCTGATTTCAAATAGTGCCAATTATACTTTCCCAGCCAACAACCCAAAAAGCATTATCGATTATATAGCTTCTTCTAATCGAGTTGTTAGCCGAAAACCAAAAGTTATCAACGAACCAAATGCTTCCGATCATCGTCCAGTAGTTGTGGACGTTAAGTTCGAAGTTATTGCAACTGGCATTCATTCACCCTCAGCAAACAGCGAGTTGATGCAGGACGAAGAGGTTTATGACCTTACAGGAAAGAAGGTTGAAAACGGCAGACTTACTCCTGGCCTTTATATTCTGAAGAAGAGTAAGAAGAAAGTCGTGATTAGGTAAGACGAAAAACATGCCTAGTGTCGTTGCCAAACATAACAGGTTAAGATTGCAAACGTAACAGGTTAAGTTTGCCAACATAACACGTTAACTTTGAAAGTTAACTAGCCTAGTTGGAGAACACTCCACAAAGCGGCTTTACTTTTCTGCAATTCTTTCGAGTGTTTGATAGACTTGCATCAAACCTCTCGGAACATGGAAACAGCCTTTCCACTTGCCGCCTTTAAGTGTTAAGAGCACTTCTCCTCGACGATTCAAGTAGCCAAACCATTCAGGATATTCTGGGTCCATAAAGTGGCTCCAAACATACTCGTGCACTTTCATGAACCAATCCAGACATTCCTGGCTGCCTGTCAGCTCGTAGCCCTTAATCATCGTGATGAGCGTCTCGATATGTACCCACCAAAGCTTCTGGTCCCATTCAAGTTGCTGAAGAGGTCGTCCCAACCTGTCCATGAAGTAGAAGATGCCTCCATACTGCTTGTCCCAACCATATTCGGCTTCGCGAAGAGCTATGTGAACCGCTTTCTCTATGAGGTCTTTGCGGCCCAAACGTTTACCCAAATCCATGATGAACCACATAGCTTCGATGGCGTGACCAGGATTCAGGAGTCGTCCTTCATGACAATCAACCAGCTTTCCATCCTTGCTTACATGCTCCACAACAAGGTCCAATTCAGGTCGATAGAACACATCGAGAACTTCGTGCAGACAGACGTCGATGGTCTCTTGAAGGAACTTGGGTTCCAACAAATCCTCGATTTCGAGGGCAACATTGCAAAGAATCATTGGAAGAGCGAAGTCCTTGAGTGCTCTTGCTCCAGGAGCAGCCTTGCTCCATTTGCCTTTTGGATTGCTTCTTTTGGAAAGTACGATGTCAAAAGTCTTCTTGGCAATCTCGGCATATTCCTGAATTCCAGTAGCTTTGTAGAGTTGACCAAAAGCGATAACGGCAAAGGTGTAAGAGAAGATATTGTAAGGTTCAACAAGCGGATGGCCCTCTCTATCGAGCGAAAAGTACCAATTCAAGTTGCCGTCGTGCCCATATTTCTTCAGGAACTCGGCCCCCTGAATGGCAGCATCGAGCCATTCCTGCCTCTTCTCTACCTTATTATATAATGTTGCGAGCATCCAGACTTCTCGACCCTGAAGCCAGATAAACTTGTCTGTATCATACACTTCGCCGTTTCTTTCTATGCAAGTAAAGAAGCCTCCGAACTGCTTATCTATACTGTTCTCCATCCAGAAAGGCATCACCCTTTCCAGCAACTCGCTCTTGTACTGAGCGGCAAGTAATTTGAAATCTATCATGATATTTAGTTTTTATTTACGAATGACATAAGCCAAGCAACAATTACACTCACCACAATTCCTGTTGCACCAAAGAGGAAGAAGTTGACATCTGTGTAAAGATACATCAGGAAGACAACCAATTCGCCTGCCACAAAGCCAGTCAAAGCCGCTTTACCCTTGATGCGAGGGAAGAAGATGGCCATTACGAAGAGTCCTCCAAGACCGCTTGTCAGCAAGCCAAGAATGGTGTTGAAATAGTCGAGCAACGAGGCAATATCCCAAGTTGCCATCAAAAGAGCAATTCCCAAGCCCATCATTCCGCTCACAACACAAGTCCAACGAGCAACTCTAAGAAGCGTCGTATCTTTGATTGAAGGGCGGAATCTTTGCACGAAGTCAACGCTAAAGGCTGTCGAGACACTATTGATATTGCTCGAAATCGTGCTCATTGTTGCGGCAAAGATAGCGGCAATCAACAGTCCGGCAATTCCTGCAGGCATTTGGCTCATCATGAAGAATGGGAAGATGGCATCTCCTTGCTGCATTGTAATGTCCAGACTTGCTGGATGCGTCTTGTAGAAAGTGTAGAGACCTGTGCCGATGAAGTAGAATGCGACTGAGATAAAGACACTCATAAAGCCGTTCACAAGGATGCTTCGACCTGCACTCTTCTCATCTTTTGTGGTCATATATCGCTGGATAACCGTTTGGTCGCTTGTATAGGAAATCAGGTTGTTAGCTATGCCTCCACCAATGATTGCCACCCAGAAAGTGACTCTTCGATAGTCCAAACTCCAAATGAAGAGTCGCAGTTTATCGTTATCAACTGCAAGATTCCACGCTCCAGAGAAGCCTCCTTCTGTGTTTCCCCATAGATAAAGGGCAGCAAAGATGGCGCCACCAACAAGGATACAACCTTGCACAACATCTCCCCAAATGACGGCTTCCACGCCTCCCATAGTACAATATATTATGGTAACGAGTCCCATCAATATGATGCAAAGGTAGATATCGATGCCTGTAACTGCGGTAAGAGCTAGCGAAGGCAAGTACATCACAAGTGCCATTCTTGCCACCATGAAGATGCAGAACAGGGAAGATGCCAAGAGTCGAGTGGCTGCGTTGAAGCGTTCCTCGAGTATTGCATAAGCCGAAGCCGCCTTGCTTCTGCGGAAGTAGGGTAGATAGTACCAAATCACAGGGAAGCCCACAATCGGAATCATCCAGAGCATCGGATAGTAGGTCCAATCTGTGGCATAGGCTTTGGCGGGAATCGCCATATAAGTAATTGCGCTAAGCATTGTGGCATAAATGCTTATGCCTGCAGCCCACCAAGGCACTCTTCCGCCTCCCTTGAAGAAATCTTCTGCTCCGTTCTCTCTTTGCATAAAGTAGATGCCCATTCCCAGCATAGCCAGAAGGTAGAGAGCAAGAACGGTCCAATTAAGCCAACCAAAGGAAGTGTCGCGTTTCGTCTCAATTCGAGAGATTTGATTCGACCTGATTCCAGGCATCGTCTCGCCTCCGCTATAATACCAACCTCCATCGAAAGGCGTGAGAGCAGCTCCAGCTCGAGCAAGTAAGCTATCGCCAGGAATGGTCATCCAAGAGTCAGTAATTGTGTGATAAGCAAGCACATCTTTGCGGAACTTATACCAAGAAGGTTCATGACGAAGGTAATTCTCATCCTGTTTTCCTTGAATGGCAGACTGGAAAATGTCGTAGTTCACGCCTCCAAAGAAGAGAATATGACTATAGCCACAAGTCGAAGAGCAAGAGCCAACAATCGACGTTCCTTCGAGTAGAGAAGTTTTTGACCATTCGAGCGACTTCAGATTGAGTTTCAAGCCATAAGTATAAACATCTTTATTGTAGCCTCCAAAGATGTAGAGCGCCTTACCTTCAGGTGCATTCTGGACTGCCATACAAGGTTGCAAACGCCCTGAGTCAGGCAGTTCGCAGAGCTTCATCCATTCCTTTCCATCAGGCCAATCGAGAGCAAAAACATCTTTATTAAGGTCACCATTCGACTGACCTCCAGCTACAAAGATTCTGTCTGCACCATAACAAGCGGCAAAGTTGTCGAGAGGTTTGGGAAGAGAGGGAAGGGAAGCAGGACTGACAGAATCGTCTGAGCCGTTTTCATTCAAGCCTCCTAAGTACACAGTCCCTTCTGGAACAGCCACACTCGCACCATAAGCCTTCGGATAGAAGACCTTCTGACCGCCTTCGGCACAAGGAACATCAGGAAAGTTGCAACCTCCCCAAGTCTTGAGTTGCCCGTCGACAATGCCAGCAAAATGCCCTGAAACGGCTCGTTCCATTTCCCCTGCAGGACTGACGACAATGTTGTTCTGCGCATAGCAAAGTCCCACAATAAAGGGAAAAAAGATATAGAATATGGCAGTTTGTTTTCTCATTTATCTGGTCTTTGTCTTTATTGGCATTAGTTATTTTTGTTTCTGAATGCAAATTTACACATTTCTTTTCAACTTACAAAAGTATTTGAGCGAAAAGTTCAAATGGCATCTTAATAAACGCTCCTCGCTTAGTTTGGAAACGTAACACAGTTAAATCGCAAACTTAACTCGTTAACTTTGCCAACTTAACAGGTTAAATCGGCCAACTTGGCACGTTATCTTTTTGAACACACTTTGGCACGAAATTTGTAAAAACAAATGTGAAAAACGATTATGCCCAGTTTAAGAACCGTTAATTGCAAAAATGAAAAGTTAAAAATGAAAAGGGAAATGTACATACTAATATAAAATGTACTTACCTTTGCGACAGAAAACTTAATAACATAACTAAAAACATAAATAACTATGACTCAGACAACTAAGAATTGGTTTGGCGCAATTGCTCTCATTTTGGGCAGTAGCGCAGTGACTGGTGCAGTTGTAAGAAGTACTGCATCGAGCAGAGAGCCTATGATGGAACAGCCTGCAACGGCAGCAATGCCAGCTCAGGTGGCAGCTCCTGGCGGTTATGTCGATTTGACGACGGCTGCGGAGAGTGCGGTGGAATCTGTAGTATATATTAAGGTAACGCAAACTGGCAAGACTCAAAGAGTTCAGATTCAGCAAGACCCGTTTGGGTTCGACGACTTCTTCAACGATTTCTTCGGCTTTGGTGGCAGAGGTCAGCAACCTCAGCAACGCGAATACAAGACTCCTGACCGTCATGCTGCAGGTAGTGGTGTGATTATCTCGAATGACGGCTATATCGTAACGAACAATCATGTAGTTGGCGAAGCCGACGAAATTGAGGTGAAGCTCAATGACAATCGCGAGTTTAAGGGCCGCATCATTGGCTGTGACGCTACTACAGACCTTGCTCTCATCAAGATTGATGCGAAGGATCTTCCTGCCATCAAGATTGGCAATAGCGACGACTTGAAGCTTGGTCAATGGGTGCTTGCAGTCGGCAATCCCTTCAACCTGACCTCGACCGTTACTGCAGGTATCGTTAGTGCTAAGGCTCGTTCTCTTGGCGCAAACGGCATCGAGAGTTTCATACAGACAGATGCAGCCATCAATAGCGGTAATTCTGGAGGCGCTCTTGTCAATGAGAAAGGCGAACTGGTGGGTATCAACGCTATGCTCTACAGCCAGACTGGAAGCTATAGCGGCTACGGCTTCGCTATTCCGACATCTATTATGAATAAGGTTGTGGACGACTTGAAGGTCTATGGAACTGTTCAAAGAGCTATTCTTGGCGTGCAAGGCATCGACGTTTCGAACTGGATTGACAGCGAGAAGGCTAAGGGCAACAACCCTGACCTCGATGTTGTGGAAGGCATCTATGTTGATAAGGTTTCCGACACTAGTGCAGCTGAGGAAGCTGGATTGGAGAAAGGCGACGTCATCACAGAATTCGACGGCAAGAAGGTCAGCAAGATGTCCGAGCTGCAGGAAGCAATTACTCAGCATCGTCCAGGTGATAAGGTAAGCATTACCTACAAGCGCGGCAAAAAGCAGATCAAAGCGAATGTAACACTCCGCAATACTCAAGGCACTACTAAGGTGATGGAGGAAGTTGACCTCGACCAGATGGGCGTTAACCTGAAGCCTATTAGCGAGGGAGAGCAGGAGATGTTCGGCATCAATTACGGCCTGACTATCAATGCGATACGAAACGGCAAGATGAAGCAAGCAGGTGCCACTAAGGGCACAATCATCCTGCAAGTCAACGACCAGAAGATGCAGACTGTTGAAGATTGGGAAGATGCCGTAACGAAAGCTATTCAAAGCACAGACCGCACTCTCTGGATAAAGGCTATCACTCCAAGTGGCCGCAAGGTCAGCTATGTAATTGAACTGGATGAAAACTAAACCTTTCCTAAAGGAACGGACTTAAAAAGTTCCCTGAATCCTTTGTGGGTTCGGGGAATTTTCGTAAATTTGCAGCCGCAAATTATATATAATAATGAATAAGTCTCTGAAAGCAATAATATGTTTCGCTCTGCTTCTCCTGACTGCGGTTGGGCCGATGGAAGCGAAGAGTAAGAGCAAGAAAGTCGTTCAGAAGCCGACTTATATGATTGGTGTGGCGATTTCGCAGGTCGATTCGGTTATCTTCATTACCGATTTGCATAAAGTCGATAGCGTCACAATCCAGAAGAAAACGAAGTTCCTGATGGACCGTCAGCTCTATTCCTTCCAGTTGCAGAAGTACATCACAGAAACCTACAAAGGTGGTCCTTATGTGACTGCAATCTTCTTCGGCAACAAACTCAGGAAGATGGAGAACAAATACCTTGCTCTCCACAAACGCTATGTTCAGAGCAAGGAACTCAGGATGATTCTGGTTGACCAAGGTCAGTTCCGCTTCAAGCCTGAGAAGTACATTGAAGAAAACGAGTAATGAAAGAATACTATTATAAAGTTGGCGGACATTCGCTTGCAGTTATCTTTGTCGATGAGGAAAACGACGAGAAGCTCATCCCTTCGTTTGCGCCTTTCCGATTGGAGGAGAAGCCTGAAGATTTGCTCTTCACGATGACTGTTGACGACCATCTCGATTGGCAGGATGATGGCGAAGAGATAGGTGTGTTCGATTGTGGTGGCTGCGACCATGGAGTCTACAGGATGCCAGATGGCGGCTATCAGTATTCCATCCACGACGTCAGCAATGTGCTTTGCAGCCGAATGAGGAGCAATGCCGACTTCTCTAAGTGCGAGGTTTCGCTTTATGGAAAAACTTGGTCGCAAAGAAACTATGGCTTGAACAATGCTTTGATGATGGCTTATGCCTTTGCTGCGGCTCAAATGGGAACGATGCTCATGCATGCCTCTGTGATTCGATGCGAGGGTAAAGGCTATCTTATGACGGCTCCAAGCGGCACAGGCAAGAGCACTCACACTCGCCTTTGGTACGACAACATTCCAGGTTGCGACCTCATGAACGACGACAATCCTGTGGTTCGAGTCATCGACGGACAAGCCATCGTCTATGGTAGTCCTTGGAGCGGCAAAACCCGTTGCTACAGGAACATTCAGGCTCCTGTTGGAGGATTGGTTCGCATTCAGCAACGACCAGAGAATACAATTCGCAAGTATAGCGCCATCGAGGCTTTCTGCAACTTGCTTCCTGCCATGAGCAACATGAAATGGGACGAGCGCGTCTATAAGGGCGTTTGCGATGGCATCAGCGAACTCATCCGCATTGTTGGAATGTATGAACTGGGGTGTCTTCCGAATGCAGAAGCCGCAATCCTTTGTCACGACACAATAGCCAAATGAAAGAGGCAATTAAAAAGTTGATGAGCATCTTGATGACTCCTTTCAGAAAGCGTTATCGCAAGCGCAATGGAGTCGTTTCCGACCAGGCTCGCAAAGAGTTGCCGAACGATGCTTGGCTGGGAGAGGTCTCGCAAATGCTTCGTGAAGGAAAACCGTATGCCATCTTCGTTAAGGGCTATAGTATGCGTCCTTTCATTGAGCACACTCGCGACAGAGTCTTCCTCGAAAAGCGCGACAGCTACGAAGTCGGAGATGCTGTCCTTGCTCAGATTGCTCCAGGGCATTATGTCCTGCATCGCATCATCGAGAAGAATGGCGACAATCTCACGCTTCAAGGCGATGGAAATATAAAAGGAGTGGAGCGATGCTTAGTGCAAGATGTGAGCGGAGTCGTGACTAAGTACATTCGCCCCAATCGCACCATTTCTGCCGACGACCCAAAGCTCATTCGTCGCATCAAATTGTGGCGAAAATTGAGACCGATAAGAAAGTATTTACTATTCATTTATAACGCAATAAGATGAAGATTAAGAAAGGATTTGAGCTGCGCGAAGTTTGCGGCGAGAACATAATTGTGGCTTATGGCATCGAGAACATTGACTTCAACAAGGTCATCAGCCTGAACGAATCGGCTACCTTCCTTTGGAAGCAAATCGCAGACAAGGAGTTTGATGCCGACACGATGGCTTTCCTGCTTTGCCAGGAATATGAAGTGGACGAAGAAACTGCAAAGCGCGATGCTCAGGCTCTTCTCGATGAATGGACGAAAGTTGGTTTGACTGAATAAAAGAAATGTTCGATTGGTTCATCCATATCCTTCAGGACATGGGCGACACTTTGAGGTTGCCTGTAACGTTCGTCATCATTGAGTTCATCGGCACTTTTGCCTTTGCCATCTCTGGTGTACGGCTGTCCTCGACCAAGCAATTCGATATCTTCGGAGCCTGGATTGTGGGTATGGCGACTGCAATTGGAGGCGGAACTATTCGCGACCTTTTGCTTGGAGTAAATCCTTTCTGGATGACCAACGGCAGCTACTTTATCTGCTGTGCCCTCGCAGTTCTGGCAGTTGGAATGTTCGGCAAGTACATCATCCATCACAACTATACTTGGTTCATCTTTGACACCATCGGACTTGCGCTCTTCAACGTCGTTGGCCTCGAGAAGGCTTTGCATTTCGGACATCCTTATTGGGTGGCGATTACGATGGGAGCTGTAACTGGAGCTGGAGGCGGCATTATTCGTGATGTCCTGATGAACGATGTTCCGCTCATCTTCCGAAGCGAGATTTATGCCCTTGCCTGCGTTGCTGGAGGACTGGCTTACGTGACTTGTGTAGAGCTGGGGTTGAGCGTCGAGATAAGCGCTCTGCTGAGTGCATTTAGCGTCATCTTGATTCGCATTCTGGCAGTCAAGTATCATTGGCAACTGCCCATCCTAAAAGGCGAAAGCAAGCCCTCCAAGAACGAAGGAAACATCCTCAGGATACTTGTCTTTGCAACTTTTATTCTTCACTCTTCACTCTTCACTCTACACTCGCAAACCCAGCAGGTCTTCAACAAGAACATCAAGACGCTCACCCTGACCGTTGACGACGACCCCACTTTGCCGCCGTATTTGGCGTTTAAAGGCCATCAGCAACTCTGTATTGAATGGGACGAGATGAGCCACGACTACAAGCGCTATCGCTATCATATCGACCATTGTGACTGGGATTGGCAGCCCACAGACGGCATCTTCGAGAGTGACTATCTGGAAGGGCTAAACGACCAACTCATCGAGGATTTCGAAAAGAGTTTCAACACCACACAAATCTACACACACTATTGGCTTCGCATTCCCAGCAAGGAGATTCGGCTGCGGTTGAGCGGCAACTATCGCGTCCAAATATACGAAGAAGACGAGGAGGACGAACCCGTTTTGGAGGCGCGTTTCTGCGTCTATGAGAGGGAAGCTGGCATTGTGGCTCAACTGAGTCCGAACACCGATGTAGACTTCAACGACAGCCACCAGCAAATGACGCTTTCCATTGGTTTCGGCAACCTGCAAGTCTTCAATCCTGAGCAGGAAATGAAGGTCATCGTGATGCAGAATAGACGTTGGGACAGCCGCATAGAAAACCTCGTTCCAAACGTTCGCAGAGCCAATGGAATAGAGTTCACACACAATCGCAACCTCATCTTCCCAGCAGGCAACGAGTTCCATCGCTTCGAGATTCTCGACGTTCACAGAACAGCCGCTGGAGTGGACCGAATCGACTGGTTCGAGCCTTACTATCATGCCACACTTTTCCCTGCCAGAATAGACCATTCCTACACCTATTTCGAGGACCAGAACGGCGTTTATGTAGTCAGGAGTGCGGATAATTACGACGACTGGACTACGGCCGAATATGTGGTCGTACACTTCTTCCTCGACACTCCAAGATTGCTAGGGGGCGATGTGTATGTGAGCGGCTGGTGGAGCGGCCAGACATTCAATCCCGACTGCAAGATGGAGTACGATGAAGCCCATCAGCAATACCATGCAGCCATCCTGTTGAAGCAGGGCTACTACAGCTACGAATTCATCCAGAAGGACGCCTTGATGCAGAGGACGATGGGTAGCTTCTTCGAGACGGAGAACGAGTATCAGGTGCTTGTCTATTATCGCCAGCAAGGCTCTCGCTACGACCGCTTGGCAGGGTATAGCATCATGCACAATGCAAGATAACATTGTGTCATAAAAAATTCATTTTATGAAAACCACAAAACCGCTACTTTGGATTCCGAGTCTTTACTTGGGCGAATCGTTGCCATTTGCAGCCGTAATGCTGATGTCGCTCGTCCTCTATCAGGAGATGGGCTTGACAGACACGCAAATCACGCTCTATACGGGCTGGATGGGGCTTCCGTGGGTGATTAAACCGCTGTGGAGTCCTATCGTCGACGGCATCAAAACAAAGCGTTGGTGGATACTTGCCATGCAGTTGTCCATCGGTGCTGCGCTGGCTTTGCTTGCCATCACTCTGCCCATAAGCTTCTGGCTGCAGAGTTCGCTTGCTCTCTTCATGCTGATTGCTTTCAGCAGCGCCACTCACGACATCTGTGCAGACGGCTTCTACATTCTTGGTCTCGACAACAAAGACCAGGAGCTTTATGTAGGTCTCCGCAACACCTTCTACCGCATCGGAATGGTGCTTGGACAGGGCGGTTTGGTGATGTTGGCAGGCTTGCTGCAGAAGAGCGAAATGAGCGTTCCGCTTTCGTGGAGCATCACTTTCCTCGCCGTTGCAGGTCTCATGCTGATGCTTTGCGCTTATCATTGGAAGGCGCTGCCAAAGGTGGAAGAACAACAGCCAGAGGGCGAGAAACTGAGCATCTTAGAGGATTTCAAGCTCACTTTGAAGGTATTCTTCACGAAACCTTACCTTCTCACAGCTCTACTTTTCATCCTGCTCTTCCGTTTGCCTGAAGGCTTGTTGACGAAGATTGTGCCGCTCTTCCTGAAACGAACTGTTGCAGAGGGCGGTTTGGCGCTCACAGACGTGCAATACGGCTTTATTTACGGCACTTTAGGCGTCATTGGTTTGCTTGGTGGAGGCATTGTTGGTGGCTGGCTTGTGTCGAAATTCGGCCTCAAGAAAATGCTCTGGCCGCTCGTTCTATGCATCACTTTGCCCGACATCGTTTACGTCTATCTCAGCTTTGTGCAGTCGCAAAGTCTGCCGCTCATCGCAACTTGTGTCTTCATCGAGCAAGTGGGCTACGGACTTGGTTTCACAGCCTACACGCTCTATCTGGTCAGTTTCTCGCATGGCGAAAGGAGCACCTCAGTCTTCTCATTCTGTACGGCTTTTCAGTACCTTGGAGGTGTGATGCTGCCAGGCATGGTGAGTGGCTGGATGTCCGACCAGATGGGCTATCAGCAGTTCTTCATCGCAGTCATGGGCTTCTGTCTCGTCACCTTTGCAGTAACGGCTCTGGTGAAGATTCCAGAGGAATAGAAATGAATTAAATTATGAAATATAATATTCTGTTGTCCATTGTCTGTTGTCTGTTGTCTATGCTTTGTGTTCAAGCACAAAGCAATGTAAGCTACGCCAAAGAAGACAGCCTTCGAGTGGTCGAACTTTTGGAGTTAGGGTCAAAAGCTCCTTCGAACGAGCCCTTTACTCTCTTCTATGCCAATCAACTCATGAATCGCCCTTATGTGGCTCATACTCTGGAGATTAAGGATAAGGAAGAGCATCTGGCCATCAACTTGCAGAGCCTCGATTGCACCACTTTGGTCGAGAATGTCTGCGCCCTTGCTCTCACCACCTCTCACGGCAGTAAGAAGTGGAAGGACTATCTCTCTTGGCTTCAAAAGTTGCGTTACGATAACGGCAAAATCGATGGCTACAAGAGTCGCAATCACTACTTCAGCCAATGGATTCAGTCGGGAACGAAACTCGGTCTGGTCAAGGAAATCGTGCCTCCAACCAATATTTCTGTTCCCATGAAGCTCAGTCTGACTTATATGAGCGAACATCCTGATTCCTATCCGTTGCTGAAAGTCAATATGGAGGAGCGCAAACTGATTGCCGAGATGGAGAAGCGCGCCTCTGGAGCCACCATTCGCTACATTTCGAAAGAAAGAGTGGGGGACTGCAAGAAGGTGCTTGGGTTCATCAAAGACGGTGATATTCTGGCACTTACGACCAACAAGAAAGGTCTAGACGTCAGTCATGTAGGCCTCGCAGTTTGGGGTAAAGACGGCAAACTTCACCTCCTCAATGCCAGCAGCATTCACAAGAAAGTCATCCTCGAACCCATGACGCTCTTCGAATACATGCAGAAGCACCCTAGCCAGACAGGCATTCGCGTCATCCGACTCCAAACCAAATAAGCATGAAATCGATACTCTGCATCAACGACCACATCGCAGATTTGAGCGAGCAACAGACGGAGAAAGTCATCAATTCTCTGCCTGATTGGCGTCGCGAACAGGCTTTACGATTCAAGCATTTGCAGGGTAGGAGAGAGTGTGCGGTTGGTTATATAGAACTGCTTCGTGGGTTGAGACAAGGTTTTGTTATAAATATTTATCCCTCATTTGTTTATAATGAGCACGATAAACCTTTTCTCAAAGAATATCCAAACCTCTATTTCAGCATCAGTCATTGCAAAGCGGCAGTTGGTTGCTTTGTTGCTGACCGACCTTGTGGGTTCGATATTGAGTACATCAGAAAGGCAAAGTCCGACCTCGTTCGCCATACAATGAGTCCGGAAGAGACAGAAGCCATTTTTGCTGCAAAGTTTCCTGATATAGCCTTCACTCGCCTTTGGACGCAGAAAGAAGCCGTCCTTAAGCTCATCGGAACCGGCATAGTAGATGACCTTCATTCTGTCCTCAAGCCAGAGAAACTGCAAGGAATCGAACTCAAAACTGTAGAAAATCCGTATAAAAACTATATTTATACAACTGCTATTCAAAAATAATTAGTTTATGCGACACTTATTGCTTTTCATTTTTATTCTGTTGTCCGTTGTCTGTTGTCCGTTGTCGTCAATGGCACAAAAGGTTCCAAACTCTGAGAAAAAGTGGGCATGGCTCGGCTTCGAGCGCCCTGTTGGAGCCAATCCCGTGGTAAGTCCGGACACTTGCAGTCGCTTCTTCTGTCCGATGCACGGAAGAGTTGCACAATGGGAAAACAGCGACACTTTCAATCCTGCTGCAACCATCATTAACGGTGGCATTGCGCTACTTTATCGAGCTGAGGACAACATAGCCAAAGGCATTGGCTCGAGGACTTCTCGCATCGGTTATGCTTTCAGCGATGACGGCATTCATTTCCAGCATCATGGCGCTCCAGTGCTCTATCCTGGAGGCGATGAATGGACGGACTTCGATGCTCCAGGCGGTTGCGAAGACCCCAGAGTCTGCATGACGGAAGGCGGCCTTTATGTGATGACCTATACAAGTTGGAATCACAAACAGGCAAGGCTGAGTGTTGCTACTTCAAGAGACCTCGTTCATTGGACAAAGTACGGCCCAATCTTCGCCGACGACCACAAAAATCAGACTAGCAAAGGCTACACAAAGTCAGGCTCCATCGTGACTGAGATGAAAGGTGGCCGACAAGTGATTGCTCGCATCAAGGGCAAATACATGATGTATTGGGGCGAGAATTTCGTCAATATTGCGACCAGCGACGACCTTATCCATTGGACTCCGATGTTGGCTCCAGACGGCAAACTCCTGCATGTAATGGATGTCAGGAAAGGCTATTTCGACAGCCAGCTTGTGGAATGCGGACCTCCAGCCATCAAGACCAAGAATGGCATCATGCTTTTCTACAACGGCAAGAACAGAGGTGGGGCAGATGGCGACCAGTGCTATGCCTCAGGAGCCTATTGTGCAGGGCAGGCACTCTTCTCTCTGAAAGACCCCACAAAACTGATTGACCGATTGGACGAGCCTTACTTCTATCCAGAAGACGACTTCGAGAAGAGCGGACAGTATCCTTCAGGAACAGTCTTCACCGAAGGTCTTGTGCCATTCCTGGGCAAGTGGTATCTCTTCTATGGATGTGCAGATTCGTTCGTCGGAATGGCTGTTTATGACCCCCAGAAAGCTAAGAAACATTAAAAAAGGTGCTATAAGCACATTTTTTCTATCGACATTTTGGCAGAGAACGCAAAAAAGACTATCTTTGCGCCCTGATATGTATAGAAGTCGTCTTTTGTTCCTGCCTTTGCTTTGTGCAATGATGTTGCTTGGTGCATGCACCGAGTACTCTGCCGTGCTCAAAAGTAACGACTACGAATACAGGTACGAAGCAGCGAAGGCTCTCTATGCCGACGGTCATTATCGTCAGGCTTCAGAGCTTTTCAGCTTGCTGCTGATACCCCTTAAAGGCACTTCCTATGGTGAAGAGAGCCTTTATATGCTGGGCGAAAGCAACTTGAAGGCAAAGGACTACGAGTCGGCCGCAATGTACTTTAAGAAGTACTATCAGACCTATCCCAAAGGGCACTACATGGAGTTGGCTCGCTTCAATAGCGGTTACTCGCTCTACAAGCAGACACCCGACATCCGTCTCGACCAATCGAGCACAATGCAGGCCATCAACGAGTACCAGAGCTTCCTCGATTATTGCCCAAACACAAGCCTCAAGGAGCAAGCCCAGGTCATCATCTACGACATGCAAGACAAGCTTGTCAAGAAGGAATATATGGCTGCAAAGCTCTATTACGACCTCGGCACATACACCATAAACTCCTTCTACGGCGGCAACAACTACGAGGCTTGCGTAGTAACGGCCCAGAACGCTTTGAAGGACTATCCGTATGCCTCTGCAGGTCTTCGCGAGGACCTCTCCATCCTTATCCTGAAAGCCAAGTATCATCTAGCCAGACAGAGTGTGGAGGAGAAGCGTCTGGAACGTTTCCGCGATACAATCGACGAGTACTATGCCTTCCAGAACGACTATCCCGAAAGCCAGTATATGAAGGAAGCCAACTCAATCTTCAGCTACTCGGAGAAAGTTGTAGCAAAGAAAGGTCTTCCTCTGGACGACGACGATAACGAACCAAGAATTAAATAATTTTGAATTAAATAAAGATGGATTACAAGAAATCTACAGCTCCTAACGACACAGTTAACAGAGACCCCATGAGCCTCTGCGAAGAGACAGGTAACATCTACGAAAGCGTTGTTATCATTGGCAAGCGCGCCAATCAGATATCTGCCGACATCAAGCAGGAACTCAGCAAGAAACTCTCTGAGTTTGCAAGCACACAAGACAACCTCGACGAAGTATTCGAGAACCGCGAACAGATTGAAATCAGCCGTTACTACGAGAAACTCCCCAAGGCAACCCTCATGGCAACTCAGGAGTTCATCGACGGCAAGATTTACTATCGCAACCCCAGCAAGGAGGCAACTCTGCTCGACTAAAGTATGTTACAGCGCATACAAACCATCTACCTGCTTCTGGCCTTTGCCTTTTG
The DNA here is from genome assembly GCA_017548075.1 of Bacteroidaceae bacterium. Classification (GTDB taxonomy): domain Bacteria; phylum Bacteroidota; class Bacteroidia; order Bacteroidales; family Bacteroidaceae; genus Physcousia. Next base: position 34,791 of record JAFYNL010000028.1, read on the forward strand.
CTTAGCTTGTCTCTGCCTGCCAATCGCCCATTTCATACCTGGTGACGAGAGAGGCTGGATGGCAGAACTCTTTGGCGTCTATTCACAGGTGGATATGTACAACCTCTGGCTTGTCAGCGAAGGCAAACATGTATTCTACTACTGCCCAGTCTTGATGGGACTTCTGGTCATTACTACAGGTCTAGTCTTCATCGACATCTGGCTCTTTAAACATCGCGCCTTGCAGATGCGAGTAGCGACCTTTTGCATGATACTGCTGGTGTTCTGGCACATCGCTTACGGCATCATTTGCTACTTAGGGATAAGCCCAATATTCACATATATTCGCCCAAATTGGGCAGCAGCCCTTCCCTTTGCAGCCCTCATCATGCTCTATCTCGCATTCCGCGGCATCCTGAAGGACGAAATGCTGGTCCGCTCGCTCGACCGTCTGCGCTAAGCACACACATTATTAATATATAAAGGAAGGCGTTACCATTTGGCAGCGCCTCTTTCTTTATTTTTCAAACGGATTGCCTTTTGGGTCTTGGCTGACAATCCAGCGGAAGGCGTTGACGAAGAGCAGGTTCTGGGTGGCATCGATGAACTCTTCATCGCCATGCCCCATGTTCAGATAGACCATTCTGTACTTTTTATTGGTCCAGACAATTGGGAAGTCACCCCATTTCACGACATCCTTCAAACCGAAAGGATACATCTTGGGCGAGATGGAGACAAGCACTTCTACATCAGGATTCAGCCTTGGGCTTGGCTGCCACTGATAGAACTCGCTTGCAGGAGCCACAAAGGATTGCGGCAGAGTGCTGGTGACCGGGTGCTCCCCTGAGTCGCATTCCACAAGAGCAGGCTGTGGAGGCCAGTTGTTGCAATAGAACTGTCCGCATCCGAGAAACTCGTTGAACCAAGGCCACTTAGTGTTCCTGTCGTTATAAGCCGAGGCATGGAAGCCCATCCAACCGCCTCCATTCTCCATATACTGCTGGAAAGCCTCTCTCTGCTTCCCTCCAGGCATTGCATTCAAGCTGATGATGATGCTATAGTCCTTGAGCTTCTCATAAGGATAATCGGCTAGGGAAGTGGTGACATCCATCAGCCACCCCTCGCCATAAGTGAGTTTGCGGAAGAACTCGATGGCTTGCTTGTCGAACTGAACATGCGCCTCTTCTGCATGAGGTTCATAGTGAACGAGGGCTTTGAAACGTGGCTCTCGAGCATAATTGGCAGCATATCCTTTGTTCTCCTCTGCAGAATCTGCATCCTTCAAAGTCCAGTGGAGCGCATTCTCGAACAGCTTGATGAAGGCAGGACTCTGGAAGAGCAACTTGCTGTGGCCAAACTGAAAATAGACATTGCGAGCCTTCTTCACTGGATTTGTCCAGATAATAGGATGGTCGCCCATCTTGATGTTGGTAGAGATGCTGTAGCTGTCCTCGTTCACCCTTGCAAGGACTTGGACATTTTGGCGAGGATTGGTGTCGTAGGTGTACCATTCATCGTCTTCTACAACAAAGGAATTCGGCACTCCTTTCGTGACTGGATGCTGATTGTCTTCCAGCAGAACCGTTCCATCGGACTTCTCTGCGATGTAGTTCTGATAGCGAATCTTACCCAAGAAATCGGAGAACCAGTCCCACATCTTGTAGCCGTCGAATTCGCCAAGAAGGCTTGCATGATGGAAGCCGATATAGCCTCCCAGTCCTTCATCAATATAATGCTGCATATCTTTCTGAGCCGCTTTGCTCCAAGCATAAGGGGGATAGTTGAGTTGCAGAATGACTTGATACTTCGAGAGTTCACCTTCGCGAATCTCCTTCGCTGAGTTCAGGATAGTCAGCTCCATGTTGAAGCGTTCCTTCTGACTCTCGAGCCATTGCAATCCGGCTGCAGTAAAGCCCTCATGAAGCCCACCTCTTTCAGCAAGAACCAACACTTTGCGAGGTTCTGAGGCGTTCTTTTTCGATTCTTGCGCTTTGCTGAGCGAAGAAGTTAGACTCAATATTGCAGACAAAACGAGATATAAAACGAAGCGACTCTTCATATCGAAACACATTATTAATATAAGACTTTCTTACCGTCTTCTATGATGATTCCTTTCTTTTGATTGGGCGAAACGGGAAGGCCTTGCAGGTTGAAGCCCCCATCCAAACCTCCCCGAGGGGAGACTACCGTCGGTCTGTCTATTCCTGTTGCAATTTCTTCCGTTTGGTCTTCAACGATATATTTCACCTCATCCTTGTCTCCTGTAATGCAGAGATAACAGTCTGAGCGAATGCCAGTTACATCGACTGTTTGCCTGTTGCCACCAACATTGCTTACCACGAGGTTGAGATACTGATCTGGCGAAGTGATGCTGAAGGTCTGATAATACCATTTTTTATCGTTGAAAGTCTCATTCTTGGTGACTCGCTTGCCTGGCCAATTTCCGTTCAACTGCTTGTCGGAATTGTCCCAAACATAGAAAGTCATGCTTGGCCAACTGATATCCGAGTGAACATAAATCGTAATATCATGAGGCTCGAAGATTTCATATTTGCGACTCTGAATGCCTTGAACGCTCCCATTCGACAGAATGCCTGCAGTAAGGGTACAAGAAGATTCGATACTCAACTTGGCTCCGCTACTAATTTGAGGACTTTCGACAGACGGAACAGAACCGTCCAGAGTATAGACTATCTTGGCTCCAGAAAGGTTGCTGACTGCCGTGAGAGTTACGTTCAAAGGTCCTTCGTAGGTCCCATCCGGCACATCCATCCAAACGGTATTGGCGCTTCTGTTCAAGAGATAGCGATAGCCTTTGCCAGAAAGGATTTCCTTGTATTCCGAACTGCTGGCGTTATAGGACTGAGGACTGCTCCCAACCACACAAAGCAGAGTGGCGTTTTTGCCGTAAGTGGCTTTTGCGTAGAAGTTATTATCCGTCCATTTCTCCTCGCTCGAACTGGTGTTCGTTATGCCTGCTAGTCTTCTGGCCAGAATCATTTGCTTGATGGGGTATTTGCAGTCCCGCCAATGAGTGTAGAAGACACAAGGCGTTCCTGGCATAGCCAACAGATAAGCGTTTGCAGCCAGCGTGTCTGAGCGGATGGGGTCTTGCTCAGCTCCATTGGTTCTATGCTCTGTATCGTGGTTCTCGACGAAAGTTACGGCATATTGCTTATAGTAGCTGTCGGCAGAAAGAGGCTTTTCGTCCCAACCCAGCCAACGCCAATTGCGATTGTTGATGGCGTCTCGAACTCGATAGCGGAACTGGAAATCGAAGGCCGCACTCGTGGGATACTCAGCCACATAGCCCTTCGAATAGTTCACCCATTGCTTAATTTTCTCAGTACTGTCCCAGTATTCGCCAACGCAAAAGGCAGGCTTCGCAAACATATTATAATCGGCTATGAAGGAGGCCCAAAAGCCTTTCACCATATCATAGCGAAAGCCTGAATATCCGATATCTTCGAGAAGGAACTTCAGATAGGCTTTGACGCAGTTCTGCACATTTGTGCTCTGATGGTCCAGGTCTCTGCAACCCGACCAATCCTCGCCTGTATCGTTGTTCTGGGAGAGCGAGAGCCCTTGTCCGCTTGCCCAGCTTGAAGTCTGTCCGCCATCATCGTTCTTGCAAATGTCGGAAGCCAACATCTGGTAGGTTTCCCCGTTATAAGTCTCAGCAGGGAAGTCCACCCAAGAGCCGTTATTGCCCAGATTGTTACGATGATTGATGACGACATCGGCAATAAAGCCAGTTCCTCTTTCCCGATAGGCTGCAATCATGCTTCGGAGTTCCCTTTCTGAGCCGAACGAACTCTTCTGGTTGAAGTAATAGACGGGCATATAACCCATCGAATTGTAGTCGGAATTGCACCAACCACTCTGCGGAATCCAGACCAATTGGAAGTATGGAGCAATCTCGTCAGCCTGAGCTTGAAGCTTCGACCAAGAGGTCTCGTCATAGGAATCCCAATAGAAACCTTGCAGCATAACCCCTTGATAATCATAGGGCCAGCCTTGCGAAAAGACGCTCAAATGCAGAGCCGTCGCCAAAAGCAATATGGTGAGTCTTTTCATTTTTCTAAAGGTCTTTTCAAACGAAGCTCAGTTAAAATCAAAACTTAACACGTTAACTTTGCAATCGTAACACGTTAACTTTGCCAACTTAACAGGTTACGTTTGCCATCGTAACTGCAGTCGTTTGGAATCTTTACTGAGGTAGTTTGTATCGAGAGCCTGTTTGCTTGATCAATTCGCGCTTGAAAGCCTCAGGATAACCCGGGCGAAGAACGGGACGAGGATTGCCTCCAGGAGTCTTTTCATACTGCCCATTTTCGTCCATCCTCTTGACTGCCATATCGTTATACTTCACTATAATGAGCTGAGCAAGCTGGTTCCATTCGTCCATCATCGCTCCTGCAACTCTATGACTATAGGCCGAAAGATATTTCACGGCTTCCTCTTTGCTTATGCTTGCCGCTTTGCTCTCGACCTCATCCTGCAGAGAATTGAAATCCTTCTCCAGTTTGTCGCGAACCTTCTTCAGTTCAGGGAAGAGCAGATTATAGCGCAGATAGACCATATTGCTGACCCAATTCTCCACCCAATAAGCGCTTCTGGTCGAGAAATGGAAGGCATCGGCAGTATTCTTGTCGTAGCATTCTGGGGCTTGAGTCGTGTTGCAATAGATGGGAGTGAAAGCCACCATATTCGCATCATCATTAGCAAACCAAGTGACTCCGCCAATATGATTGGGAAGCCAAGAGCGCATCTGACTCACATAAACGCAAGCCGATTGCTGAGTACTGATGGGACGCTCGTTGAAATACTTCTTTCCATCGACCTCGAAACTGAGTGGAGTAGGGCGATACGGCATTTCCCAAGCACCCATTCCGATGTCCTGAGTCATGTCCATTGGCGTGCCTTCATAGTGGTCGCGCATCATATCTTTGACATCCTGAACTGAGAGCGGAGCCTTTGGCTTCACATAAAGTGGGAGAACTTCTGCTTTCGTATCACCCATCGCAAAAGGAAGATAAGGACTCATGTCCTCGCTTGCCCACTTGTTGAAAAAGCTCCAGATTCGAGCCTCGCAATAGCGAAGTCCACCAAAGTCCAATGGTGCGTAAGCATCTGCAAATGAGAAGTCTGTATCTTTTCCGTTAAAGTAACCCTTCTCCTTAGCGAAGCTAATCACGTCTTTGGCATAGAGACAGTTCTTCTTATCCTTGAGCGGGAACTGATGAATGCGGCTTTGGTTGGCGTGACCACTAATGCAATCGTCTGGGATTCTGACTGCAACCCACACAGTACCCTTGCGACCAGGACCTTTGCCAATCATGTCCATAATCCAAGCTTCGTTGGGGTCGGCTATGGTAAAGCTTTCGCCTTCACTCTCGTAGCCATACTTCTCAGTCAGTTCTGTCATGACTTGAATGGCTTCGCGAGCAGTCTTGGCACGCTGAAGAGCGAGGACCATGAGCGAACCATAATCGATAAGTCCGCTAACGGTATCAGTCAACTCCTCTCTTCCGCCATAAGTCGTCTCATGAATCGACAACTGAAATTCGTTCATCAAGCCTACAATCCCATAAGTATGAGCCACTTCCGGAATCTCTCCCAAATAGTTGCCCGACTCATAATGATACAGAAGATGCATCGTTCCAGCAGGATGGTCGGCTGCGGGAATCACTCGAAGCGGCTCGAAAGCACCATAGTCGTCCTGGCTATAAGAGATGATCACGCTGCCATCCTTCGAGGCTTTCTTGCCCACAATCAGGTTCGTGCAAGCGTTAGCGACATTGAATATTGATATTTGAACATTGAGGAGCAGAGCCCCGAGAAGTATAGAGATTCGTTTCATGTCTGTTTATTTGATGATTAGTTTGTCGCTTCCTGCGGCTTTGAAACTCATGTCGAGACCTTTCACACTATGAGTAAGCGCACCAAAGGAAATGAAGTCCACACCGGCTTTGGCATAAGGAATCATTGTATCGAAAGTAATGCCGCCACTCGACTCCGTTTCGCATCGACCAGCAACAATCTCTACGGCCTTCTTCGTATCTTCTGGCGTGAAGTTATCGAACATGATGCGGTCACAACCTTCGGCAAGGGCTTCGTCCAACTCCTTCCAGTTCCTGACCTCGCACTCAATTTTAAGGTCCTTGTTATGGTCTTTCAAATACTGCTTTGCACGACTGATTGCGTTGTGAACACCTCCGCAGAAGTCTATGTGATTGTCTTTCAGGAGAATCATGTCGAAAAGTCCAATTCTATGATTCATGCCGCCACCAATCTTCACAGCCTCTTTCTCGAGCATTCGCATACCTGGAGTCGTTTTGCGAGTATCAAGGACGCGAGTCTTGCAACCTGCATCGTAGATGGCTTGCTGGTACTTGTGCGTCATTGTGGCTATGCCGCTCATTCGCTGAAGAATATTGAGCATAAGGCGTTCCGTCTGCAAGAGACTTTGCACTTTTCCCTTGACGCTCATCACAATATCGCCAGGCTTAACGTGCGCTCCGTCCTCGATATAAGTCTCGACAACCATTTCTGGATCGAAACGATGGAACACTTTCTTGGCAATCTCATTACCTGCAAAGATGCCTTCTTCCTTGATGAGAAGCTTGCTTTCGCCCATTTCGGTTGCAGGGATACAACATAGTGTCGTGTGGTCTCCGTCGCCGATGTCTTCGGCAAAAGACAGGTCAATAAGTCTGTCGTTAAGTTCGTCTACTGTAAGCATAGTGTTATGTTGTTATGTGTGGTTATTCGTGATGATAAGGTTCGCCATTCAGGATGGTCATTGCCCTGTAGATTTGTTCTACGAAGAACATGCGAACCATTTGGTGGGAGAGTGTCATCTTGCTCAAGCTAACTTCTTCATTTCCTCGTTTATGTATAGCTTGCGAGAAGCCGTATGGTCCTCCAACGATGAAGACGAGTCGCTTTGGTCCTGCCGACATCTTCTTTTGCATCCAAGAAGCAAACTCCATGCTTGTCCGCTCGCTTCCGTGTTCGTCGAGGAGCACCACATAATCTCCTGCTTGGAGACTTTTCTGGATGAGTTCTCCTTCTCGTTCCTTCTGCTCGTTTTGGCTGAGTCCCTTAGTGTTCTTGAGTTCTGGAATGACCTCAACAGCAAAAGGAATGTAGTGTTTTATGCGCTCGACATACTCATTTATGATAGCTTCGAAGCGCTTGTCTGTGGTCTTGCCCACCACTATGAGCAAGCCTTTCATTCTTCGTCCTCCTCATCTGGCTGCGGAACACATTCGTAGCAACCCGCATCCGGACCTTCATCGGCGAGTCGGCTCACACCCAATCTGTCGAAAGCAGGAACGCCTTCGTAGCTTGGATCTGCAAGCGAACGAATCTGGCTCTCAGCCTTTGGTGTGAAGTCGTAGATGAAGTTCTCTGTGTCGAAGACAAGGAAGTTGTCCTGACGAACGAGTTTCTCGTCCTCATTTTTCTTTTTATCTTGGTCGAAGATATTGCCCAGGAAATGCTCCACATCATCGACAGCCGGCGTATTGAGGAAGCTGTGATAGAAGAGATAGTTGCACGAACCATCATCTGGAATATTCTCTCCCATGATCACATCTGGCCCATAACCGGTAATGACACAATTTACGAAATGTGCTTTGCGCAGAAGTCCGTAGTCGCCGCCATCTTCGGAACTTGCTAGATGAAGTGCGTCGCCTCTGTTCGCAGTAAAGGGATAGAACTGAGCAAGCGTGCTATATATAAAGGTATGACTGCCTCCGTTAATGTTGACAGTATGACCTAAAGTGTTGCTAATCTGCGTGTTAATGACTTTGCTCACACAATTGTTGAGTTGCAAACCATCGCCTCCAATGTTGTGCAGAATGCAACAATCGAGCGTTACAGAAGGCTTCGATTCGTCAGGATTCAATTCTTCTGTATCTTCTACAATAATGCCGAAGAGCGAGCTATGTAGGTCGCATTGATAGAACTCGTTGCCGTAGCTGTCCTTATGAATGATGACGCCTTCCCATCTGCTTGGAGTATTGTCGTAGAGAAGGTAGTCGAACATATGGTCCATCCTGTCTCCTCGCAATATGACGGGCTTCTCTAGGGTGCCTTGAACCAGCAATTTGCCATAAACATGAAGGGCGGCTTTGTCGTGGAACATAAGCCTTGTGCCTTCAGTTAGCGTGAGTGTTGCGCCTTTCTTCACAACTAGCGAATCGTAGATGACATAGGCTTTGTCGGTCAGGAGCGTTTCGTCTGATTCGATAATCAAGCCCTTTTTGATGTATGCATCTATCGAACCGCCTGAAAGGACAACAGTTTGCTTGGCTCCATTCTCAAGGATGAAGTGCAGTTTGTCCTCGAAATAGAGTGGTTCTGTCGAGCCAACTTCTGGCGGAGTCATCTCGATTCGAATGATGAGACTGTCGTGTTTCAGTACTTCAAAATCGCTCCAAATGCCGTCGGCTAAGTATCTTCCGTCCACATTAACACGAAACAGACTCTCGGCCCCGCCTTCGAGTTGGATGGAACTGATGCGCATTCCGTTTCCGTTATTGTTGAAGGCATAGAGCGTCTTAGTGCTGCTTGGAATCGTGCTTACCAGCGTATCGAAGGCAATTGTGTCTTGCGAGAAAGTAAGACGATAGCTGGGATTGTCCGAGAAACTTTCGTAATCGGAACAAGCGACAGCCAACAAAGCCAGAAACGGCAATAATAGGAACTTAAGTTTCATCATTTAGGAGCGTTCTTGAGGATAGCGAGCAAGTGGTCCCAAACCATTTGAACGGTTGGGATGAGGAGTTTTTCGTCGGGACTATGAACGCCTCTCAAAGTCGGGCCCATGCTTATCATATCCATTCCAGGGAACTTTTCGCTGAAGAGTCCGCACTCAAGTCCAGCATGAATGCCTCGAACGACTGGCTCTTTCCTGAAGAGCTTCTTGTATTGCTCAACTGCGATTCGAAGAATTTCGCTATTCGGATTCATCTTCCAACCAGGATAACCTTCGCCTATATCTACCTTTGCTCCAGCAAGTTCGAAGGCTGCGGCAACTGTGTTCGCCATATTCAAGCGAGCACTATAAATGCTGCTTCGTTGACTGCTGAGTACATCAATTGTCTTTGTTTCAGGCTTTTTACGGATGTTCGCCAAGTTGCTGCTGGTCTCGATGAGAGGAAGGTCTTGGCAATAAGCGAAGACGCCATTATCAACAGCCTGCAGAGCTTTGATGAGTTTCTCGCTCACCTCCTTTTTGATAGCTGGGCCTCCTTCGGCACTTTCCAAAGTGAAGACCATCGTTTTCTCAGTTACACTATATTCCTCAGCAACGTCGGCCTGATAGAGATTCCAATCGACGGTAATGCTTTCCTTATCTTTTGCGGGAACTGCACACAAGCACCAAGCTTCGCGAGGAATTGCATTATGAAGTCCGCCAGCCTGAATATCGATGAGTCGGAGGTCGTACTTCTGCTGACTTACATACAGGAAGCGAGCCAAAAGCTTGTTTGCATTTGCGCGTTTCTTCTCGATATCGTCGCCACTATGACCGCCTGTAAGACCTTTTATGGAGAGCGAGAAAGCAAAGAAACCTGCAGGCAGAGGCTCTTCTGTATAGTCGAACTGAGCGAGTGTTCTGCAGCCTCCAGCACAAGACACAAAGATTTCTCCTTCGTCCTCGCTATCGAGATTGACGAGCAAACGGCCACTCATAAAGTCCGACTTCATGCCTTCAGCACCAGTTAAACCAGTTTCTTCGTCGCGAGTAAAGACGCATTCTATTGGGCCGTGCTCAATATCGTCAGCCTCCAGAATAGCCATTTCCATAGCAACACCAATGCCGTCGTCTGCTCCAAGAGTCGTTCCTTTTGCCTTCATCCACTCGCCATCGACATAGGTCTGAATGGCGTCTTTGGTGAAGTCGAACTCGAGGTCGCGATTCTTCTCGCAAACCATATCCATATGGCTCTGCAGAACAATGGTCTGGCGGTCTTCCATTCCTGGAGTCGCAGGCTTGCGAATGATGACATTTCCTGCTTCGTCTCGCTTGGTATCGAGTCCGAGCTTCTTTCCGAAGTCGAGCAGAAACTCAATCATCTTCTCTTCTTGCTTCGAGGGACGAGGGATTTGGTTTACTTGTGCAAAGCACTTGAATACACTCTGAGGTTGTAATGCGATTTTATCCATATTTCTTATATTTATCTTGATAAATAACTCCGTAATCTGATATATTATTGTATCTTTGCATGCAAATATAATGAATTATGTTGAAACTTGCACTCATAACGCTTGGAATTGTTGCTTTATCTGTCTTGTTTTTGTGCATTAAGATGCTCTTGAAGCCTGGCAGCAAGTTCGGAAGCACTCATATTGGAGGCAGTAAAGCCATGCGAGAAAGGGGCATTCATTGTGTTCAGAGTATGGATGCTCTCGAGCGTCGAGAAAAAGAGCATGCAGAAGAGCGAAAAAACAACCCCAGTTAAGATTGCCAACTTAACACGTTAACTTTGCCAACGTAACAGGTTAAGTTTCCGTTTTAACTGTGTTATGTCTGGCATCATAACTGCAAGCAAATGAAAAGATTGCGTTTTTTAAGTTTCCTTAAGACTTGTTTCGCTTGCAGATTGGCTTTTTCTCCGTATCTTTGCCCCCAAATATAAATAATGTACAAAAATTCTATGAAGAAGTATCTTACTTTCATGGCCTTTGCGGCTGCTACTGTGTTCTTTGCTGCTTGCGGCACTAAGAATGAAGAGGAAACGACTAAGGAACCCGCTCAAGAGGAAGAAACAAGCGAGATCAAGATTGCCTATGTGGAACTCGATACGCTGATGAGCCAATACCAGCTCTACAAGGACTATAGCGAGGTTCTGACTCGCAAAGGCAACAACATCCAGAAGACGCTTGCACAAAAGCAACGCGCCCTCGAAAATCATGCTGCAGCCGTTCAGAAGAAGTACGAGAGCAACGAGTTCACCACTCGAGACGAAGTGGAACGCGCTCAAGCCTCTATTCAAAAGGAACAGAACGACCTCGCAGAGCTTGCAGACCGTCTTCAGAACGAGTTCGCAATGGAACAGGCTCGCATCAACGAGGAGGCTCGCGACAGCATCCAGTCTTTCTTGAAGCGTTACAACAAGACTAAGAAGTACGATTATGTGATGGTTAAGGCTGGAGACAACCTTCTTATCGCCAATCCGAAGTACAACATCACAAATGAAATCGTTAAAGGATTGAATAAACGCTACAAGGTTAAACCCGAAGTGGCTGAGCAAATTAAGACTTCCGAAGAGAAGAAAGATTAAAGTAATTGTTGAAAACTTGTTGATAACTTCTTGCCGAAAAGTTTGCGGCTCTCGCGAGAAAGTCGTACCTTTGTCGGCATGATAGAACTTTCAACACACATTGAATATCTGCTCCTCCATCACGACGAAGTGAGTGTTCCGCAGTTTGGAACCTTCATTGTTAGGGAGATGAGCAGCCGTAGGATTGATGAGGAAGGCATCTTCCTGCCTCCTTACAGAACCGTTTCTTTCGAGTGGAATGAATTGGAAGAGGGCGAAGATTTCGTCGGTTCATTCTCGAAGTTGCACAACCTTTCTCGTCAGGATGCACGCATGATGTGTGTGCAGTATGTCGACGAACTCGTTCAGATGCTCGACGAAGAGGGAACAGTTTCCTTTGGCAGTATGGGCTATCTGCTTCGCGACCCTGAGAATGGCGAGATAAGTTTCATGCCTCAGCAATCTGGTATTGCTTCGCCAACATATTACGGACTCGATGCAGTTCCTTTCACCAAGTTGAGCCACGAAGTCCGCCAGCAAAGAGCCAAGAGACAGGCAGCCAAGAAGGTGAAGCTGACCAGCATTCAAGCCGATCAGGACACGATAACCATTCGCATCAATCGCAAGGCTTTCAACTACACAACTGCCGTCGCAGCCTCAATTGCGCTGTTCTTCGCCTTCGCATCTCCAATAGAAAACACACTTTCAAGCATCGGACAAAAGGCCGCAATCTTCTTTGCTCCGAAGATAAGCGCTCCGCAACCCGAAACAATCCAGGCTGAACCCGTAGTTGCAAAGGCAGAACCAAAAGTTGCTCCAGTTCAAGATCCTGCCTCGAAGCCTTTCGCTATCGTCCTTGCAAGTGCAATTAGCGAGACTCGAGCCCTCAAATATGCTAAGGAACTTCAGGAACAAGGCTACGATGCTCAGGCCTGCAAGGTGGGAACTATGGTTCGCGTCATCATTCCTGGCTTTGATTCGGAAGACGAAGCATACGCAAAGATTCGCGACTGCAAGGCAGATTGCAACGATTTCACAAAGGCTTGGCCTCTTCGTTTGAAAGGCGAAGTGAAGCCCATCGAATAAACATATATTATTATGAAGAAGGTTCGTTGCCCTAAATGCAACAGCTATACGGTCTTCGACGAGACGCGCTATCAACCAGGCCAACGTCTCGTCTTTGTTTGCAGCGAATGCAAGAAGCAGTTCGGAATCCGCTTGCCAGAGCCGAAAGCAGAAGACAAGGAAGAAGAGGAAGAACAGGAGGCTCTGGGTTCCATCATTGTCGTCGAGAACGCTTTCCACTATCGTCAAGAGATTCCGCTTGAGATGGGCGACAATGTCTTTGGGCGTTATGTGCATGGAACGAACATCAACAAGCCTATCGAGACCGTTGATCCGAGTGTCGATACACGCCATTGCATCATTCGAGTTCAGCGAGGAAAGGACGGCCAACTACAATACATTCTTCGCGATGCGCCTTCTGGAACGGGCACTTTCTACATGAACGACATCCTTCGCGACCAAGACCGTATCCGCCTCCAAGACGGCTCTGTCATTACCATAGGAGCAACGACTCTTATTCTTAAATTAAGCGAAGATTAATGGTGCGCTTCCTTGCAGCCGACCTCGATGGCACTTTGCTCACTTCCGAGAAGACCATCACGCCCTATACCAGGCAGGTTCTTTTAGAGGCACAGAAGCACGGACTTACCATCATTCTTGCGAGCGGACGACCGCTTTATAGCATCCTTCCCTTTGCCGAGCAGCTTGAATTGCAGAAGTTCGGAGGCTTCATTATTTCCTTTAACGGGAGCCTCGTTTGGGACTATGCCAAAGGCAAAGCCATCAAGGAGCAAGCCATTCCGCTTTCCCTCATTCCAGAGCTTGTAAAGGCCGTAGGTAGCGACTTTCGCATCCATGGCTACAAAGGCAACAATATTGTTATTCAAGGTAAACCCGACGAGCGTTCGAACTATATTTCCAGAGCTAACAAGATGCCTTTGATTGAGACGAACGACTTCGCCCAAACCATCACAGAAGCCCAGCACAAATGCCTCGTTACAGGCGCTCCTCGCAAGCTTTGGCACTTGGAAAAGCGACTTCGCAAACAGTTCGAAGCCCATTTCAGCATATGCCGCAGCGAGAGTTTTCTGCTCGAAATCATGCCCAAAGGTATCGACAAAGCCGATGCTCTTCGGGAACTTCTGGAAAGAGTAGGGGGCAAGACAAACGAGTTGCTTTGTTGTGGTGATGGCTATAACGACTTGAACATGATGCGATTGGCTGGTATTTCCTGTGCTCCCGGCAACGCCAAGAAGCCCGTCAAGCAAGCCGCCAGTTTTGTTACAAAAAGCAACGACCGCGATGGAGTTGCCCATGCGGTCGTGCAGTTCATTTTAAACTAGAATCTTATTGCATCTGTTTCAGTAGTCTTGCGAGGCCTTCTAGGTCGCGAGGATCGGCGTTGACGTCGAGCAGATTGCCTTCGCGGTCGATGAGTTTGAAGGTGGGATAGCCCGTTATCTTGACGAACTTCTCGATGGCGCTTTGCTGAGCTTCGGGCAAGTTGTAGTGAACCACGTTGTCGCCCAAAACTTCATATTGTTTGATGACGTTCTGCCAAGTCTCTTCTGGGCTTCGGTTGGCAAGATAGAGATAGACGAGGTCGAAGTCCTTCAGTCGCTCGTATTCCTCTTGGCTGTGGGAAAGCGCTTCCTTGCAAGGTCCGCACCAAGTTCCCCAGATGTCCATGAGGATGATTTTGCCCTTATAGGGTTCGATGAGTTTGCGCAGAATCTTCTCGCCGTCGCTCATGTTTGCCACATCTTCAGGCGATTTCAGGCTGGGTGACTTCGAGATGTCTCGACGCGAAATGGCGAGGTACTTCTCCTGCTTGTCCTTCAGGAAAGCCTTTGCTGCAGGCATCTTGACGTTCTCCTCAAGGTAGTTCATCAGATTATCGCTGAGAGGCTGACGCTCGTGGTCGAGGATTTCGAAAAGCTCGCTTGTGATGAGGATGTCGCGCATGTCCTGGTCGCAACCGATGGAATCGAGAATGCTGACAGTCTTATAGACCTCGAACAGAGGCATTTCGTCGTCGATAATCTTCTGGACATCTTCGCGGTCATGGATGGCACCGAATTGCTTGGCAAGTTCCGATGAATAGAACTCGTCGCTGGCCTTCTGCATTTCCTCGTCTTTATCGATAATAGTGCAAAACTTTTTGCATCCTTCTGCATAGCGCTTCACGATTTCCAGTTCCTCGTCGCTGATTTGCAGTTTGCCTGCATCCTTGTATTTCTTCAGGATATACGGATACACTGTTGTGCTAAAAGAAATATAACCTCCATCTACGGGGACGCTATAGCGGTCCATCACCAGTTGGTCGATGTAGTCGCGCTTGAAAGTCCTGAACTCGCGATAGAGCGTATAGGGCTTGGCGGCTTGCTGCCATCCAACCTGGTTCACATAGTCGAGGATTTCGCTGGGCACACTCCAGTTCTTCATGCTGAAACGACCTTGCATCAAGGCTGCACATTCGCAAGCGTTGTAGCTGCCAGTCAGGTATTTGATGTAGCGTTCAGAGATGTTGGGATGCTCCTCGACGACTTGCTGCAAGATGTTCATCGCGTCGGCCTTATCTGCCTTCGTATCCTCGAAGAACTTCAGGGCAGCTTCTCTGTCCAGACCTCTTTCTTCAGGATGATTGCCTACCCATTCAATGGGATGCGCCAGTATTTCGTTCTGCAAGCGGCAGTTCTTGCCCATGAACATCTTGTGTCCGCCCTTGAAGTCGTAGAGCAGGAGGTAGGTTTCGCCTGGCTCGAACATAGTGCGAATGAAGGTGCGGTTCCAATCGGTAAAGACTTCGGCAGAGTTCAGGACGGGAATCTTCATCTCGAAGCGTCCCAGCGAGTCCATCTTGGCGTAAGTCTCGCTTTGGTCGCCAGTGAAGAAGTCGTCGCAAACCGAAGCGTCGAACTCGTCGCCTCTCATGAGCATGTTCAGTGGCATATCCTTCAGCCAGCCGATGAAGGTCACGGTGTCGGTCTTGTAGCCTGTGTCCTTGAAGGAAGTGCTGGTGTCCTTTTGCGGATAGTCGGGTAGGGTGATGGAGCTGATGAAGTTGTACTCGCCCTTCCTGCCGTCGATGGTCATGATGCGCTTGCCAGCCTTGTTCTTATCGACGTTCACCACGATTTCCTTGCCGCCGTTTTCGAGCACAAAGGTGTATTTGTCGCCCTTCTGCTCCTTCTGTTTGTAGTTCCAGAACTTGCAGTCGTAGATGGCGCATTCGTCGAAGAAACTGATGTCCCAGTCGCCTGTTTGAGTGTTGCGCCAGTTCGAAGGGAAGAGCTGGCTGGCTCTTGTCGAAGGCTGTTCGACGCCCAGCAGTTGCCAGGCACCCTGGAAGTCGCCTTCGGTAAAGTCGAAGCGCTTTGTCTTTTGTGGCAGAGGCTCGAAGTGGAGTACCACATCCACGCGTCCGTGGTCGGTCAGATAGGTCTCTTGGTCGAGCTGCATCCCGTCGAGGCTCTTCAGGGCATACTGCTTGCCATCGGCTCGAAGATAGGAAGCAGAACTGATTCTCACCCAGTTCTCGGGTCGGTCGGCAATGTGCATGAAAACGCGCGTCTCATCTTTGGCAAACTCAACACGCGTAATTTCCAAGAGAGGGCTGAAGAAGCCTTCAATTTCTCTGTTCACTTCCGTAGAGGGTTGGTCCCACACTACATCTTTCGCCCAACCTGCCACAGAGACACATGCAAGCAGGGCAACCATCAAGGGTTTCAGAATAACCTTTTTCATTTTTTAATAGCTTTAAGGGTTTCGGTTTCTGACTACAAATTTACCTATAAAAAGGCGATTTGCCGCGGCTCGAAGACAACTATTAACTACCTTTTGACGAGTTTTAAGGAAAATTAGGGTGGTTTATTCAGTCAGATTGCATAAAAGGGGCGACAGATGCTCTCTGCCATCGCTTTCAGTAAGTCAAAGAATTTGTTTTGGGATAAGGATGCGCCGCTGCGTGTCCTTATTTATATGCTGTGCAGTTACGATTGCAATTGTAACGTGTTACGCTGGCCATCATAACGTGTTATGTTTGGCAATGTAACTGGTGTCATCCGGTTTGACGATACAAAGGTACGACAGTTATATGAGGTATAAAATTGTTTATTTTATACTTTCCGAAAAGCGGGTGCGGCTCCAATGTTTCGGGTAGGGGAATTTATTGTTATGCAGAGGGGCTGTGACAGAATGACACTTGTGACAAGCGAAAAAAAGAGAAGCGACGTTTTCTTCTATATATATCAATAATTACATATGGTATTAATAATAAAGTAATATATAGCCTTTCCTTCTCTCTCGAAATTGACTGTCATTTTTGTCATTTTGTCACAAACTTTTTGTTGCTTTACTCGCAATCCCCTATCAATGAAGGCTAAACGGCTGCCAGAAGTCAATCAAATGATGTTGTGACAGAATGACAGCTGTGACACGCGATTTATAGACACACAAAAATAGCGGCCGCTCGCCAGGAGTAGCCGCTATTGCTATTGTGTTATGTGCGATTCCTTATTTCTCGCATTTCTCGCAGGGCTCTACAACCTTCCAGAGGATTGCTGCAACAAGGGCACCTACGAAGGGACCTACGATGAATACCCAAACATTTGCCAGGGCTTCGCCACCTGCAAAGAGTGCGGGACCAATGCTGCGAGCTGGGTTCACGCTTGTGCCGGTGAAGTGGATGCCTACCAAATGGATGAGAACCAATGCAAGACCGATTGCGAGGCCTGCAAAGCCTGCTGTTGCGCCGTTTGTCTTGTGAGTTGCTCCAAGCACTACAAGAACGAAGAGTGCTGTAAGTACGCCTTCCACTACGAGAGCCATTACAACATCGTTGTTGCAACCTGCAATGCCGTTAGCTCCCAAGCCACTTTCTGCTCCATAGAAATAAACCAGAAGAGCACCAGCAATGATGGCTCCGATGACCTGACCAACCATGTAGCCGCAAGCGTCCTTCAAGCTCATACGACCTGTTACGAGGCAACCGAGTGTAATAGCGGGATTGATGTGGCAACCAGAGATTCCGCCAATGGTATAGGCCATAGCGACTACAGAGAGACCAAAGGCAACTGCTGTGCCCACAACTGCGGCTGTGTTTGCTTCTGCACAACCAAGACTCACGGCTGCACCGCAACCGAGGAACGTCAGTACGAATGTACCAATCAGTTCAGCAATGTACTTTTTCATTTTGTTTTAGTTTTTTGTTAACGTTTACCGTTTACGGTTTACTGTTTACGGTTTAAAGGTTGATTAACTCTCTGCAAAGTTATCATTTATTAGCATTCGCTCCAAATTTTTTTGATGTTTTTTTTGTGGGTGTAAACGGGAAATCATTTTGAAGTTTGCCAAAAATTTCGTATCTTTGCACTTGAAAAGGAACTAAAACTAACGCAAAAACTCTAATATCGAATGAATATAAGACGCTTTCCCCTCGTTCTGTTTGTGCTCTGCACGGCGCTCTGCATGGGGGCTGCAAACAGGAGAACCACTATCTCGAAGGTATCGTCGCATGTGGATGTGACGGCTGCTGTGGACTATTGCATCACCGGTCCGGAACCTTTTGGCGACGAAGGAATGGTGAACATTGTCAACACGGACAAGGCTGTCGTTATCTTGCAAAGAATAAAGCCTTCTGTTGCTATTGCCGACTGGCTTTCGCACGTCCAGATAAACGGCGAGGCAGCAGCGAACGGCACGAACTGTCAGGTGAAAATCTACGACCACGGCTGCATCGTTATGCCTTATGGCAACAGCTTCAAGCCACTGACTGTCTATTCGGAACAGTCGTTTGGCGGCGAGAGTTGCGACAACTTTGGCCTGGAGAACTCGAGCGGCTATATGAATACGCTTACCGAAGCGAAACTGAACAACCGAATCCGTTCCTTCAAGTTGAAGAGAGGCTATATGGTGACCTTCTCTACAAGAGCTGCAGGAAGAGGCTATAGCCGTTGTTTCATTGCAGCAGATGCCGACTTGTTAGTGCGTACTCTGCCTGCTGTTCTGGACAAGAAGATTACGTCGTATCGCATCTTCAAATGGTACGATACGGGCAAGCCGCAACTGGCAGCAGCAGGCGGAAATAATGAAGCCTGTTCGGCTCTCAACGCCACGAGCACCTACACTTGGGGCACTACGGGCGATATGTCGCCGGATGTGGAGAATGTGCCGCATCACATCTACGAGAACTATCCCTCGCCAGCCAGTCTGGGAGCCTGCACCACTTCGCCTCACATGAAAACCAACAACGAGCCCATGAATACTGCCGACGACCCCAAGGGAAAGACGGAAGATGTGGATGCCGTGCTGGCCAATTGGGAAGACCTCATGGCTACGGGAATGCGCCTCTGCTCGCCATCTTCTTGGGACGGGAGCGATTACACCAACGGAACGGGCTACATAAAGCGCTTTATCGACAGTATTGATGCGAGAGGCTGGCGTTGCGACATCATCGACCTGCATTGCTATTGGCCCGAAAGCAACTTCGGTACCATCAAGAACTGGACGACCTCGACTGGACGACCGGTCTGGATTTCAGAATGGGTTTGGGGCGCTTCGTGGAACAGCAACGGAGCCTTTGCAAGCGGCGTGACCGAGAGTCAGAACAAGGATGCTATCAGTCGCATCTGCAATACGATGAACAACAACGACTGCATAGAGCGCTACTACTATTGGAACGGCGAACGCGACCCCTCGAAGCTCTACAAGAACGGCAATCTCACCGAAGCTGGAGAATACTATGCAAGCATCACTTCAGGGCTTGGCTACAACGGGAAGTACGACTTCGTGCCAACCACGCCTCCGCAATACGGCCCCTCGAAATACTCGTGTAAAGTGCTCTCTACAGGCAAGACGCGAATCCAATGGTACGACCCGAATGGCGAGTTCAATCAGTTGATGGAAATTCAGATGAAAAACGCTGATGGTCAATGGGTTGTGCTCGACACAATTGCGCAGAAGGAAGCTCCGTCAAACTATGCATACACGATAGATTCCGACGACGAAAGCATTTTGTACCGCTTGCATTTCATCGACCTCTTTGGCAAGGAGTACTATACGAACGACGATATTGAGTTGGGCGATGCTTTCGAGGTGGGTGGCGAGTTCCTCTATGCTGGTGGAAATATGTTGCCAAATGGCGAGTTCGACCTTGGTTTCACAGGTTGGACTTCGGGCACAGGAGCGCCTCTTGCAGAGCCTAATTTCGAGGTCGTGCCCGATGGCGGATACAAAAGCGAAAACTATCTGCAATCGCATCTCACAGGAGCAATCGGCACGGCTTCTTCCGTCAAGACTGTCGTTGATTTGGAGCCTGGACAGAACTATGTTTTCCGTTTGGCTTCGCGCAATAGCGGAAGCAATGTGAAGTTCTCGCTTTCGGACGATGGATCGGCACAGAGGAAGGTGGCTGGCAAAGCAACCGACCAGAGTGATTGGCACTCGGACTACTTTGTTTTCAATGCCGACATCTATCCCAAAGGCATTCTGGCATTCTATACTTTGGCAGCTAAGGCCCAAATAGATGGTGTGCAGCTCCGAAAACTCTTCCAGAATCGCGCAGAAGCAATTGCAGATGGCTTGGAGAAAGCCCGGCTCAGAGCAGAGGCACAAAAGACTTTCTACGCGCAATATCCTGCTTTGAATAACGACTTGACGGCTCGTTTGGAAGCGATTACGGGCACAGACGAGACTGCTCTCCAGCAAGCAGAACAGGCTCTGAAAGAACATCAAGAAGCCATACGGAAGTTGAAGGAAGTAGAGGTGATGGATGCCGCTCTTCAAGCCGTTGCCCTGAAACCTTGTCCTGATTATGACGAGATGCTCTCTTTGGCCGCAAATGCAAAGGAGGCTCAAACGGCTCAGGAAGTTCTCTCTTCAGCATCGCAGTTAAAGACGCTCATGGACGAGAATCTCGCTTTTACTCGCTCAAGCAAGCAACCCAGATTGGGTTCTTTCTCAAATGAGAAATCCGATGGCTGGACCGTTAAGGCAGGAACCTATAAGAATGGCGACCAGAAAGCGACCACGAAGTTCGGCAAGACTTGTTGGAATGCTTGGTGGAGCACTACCAACAATAGCGCTACAATGGCGATTTGCCAAACGGTTACAGGCTTGACAGAAGGCTACTATATGCTGGAATGCAAGGCAATGACGGAACATTTCTGCATCACCGACCAACATTGCTACTTGCAGAGTGGGGGAGTAGAGGCAGTATCGCCCAAAATAAGCAAAGGCTTATACGATATGCCTGTCGAGAATCATTGGGACACACTCACTACAGCTCCCATTTATGTCGAGCCAAACGGTTCGCTCACTCTCGGTTTTGTTGGCTCAAAGCAAGGTGCTACGGGCTATTGGCACACCTTTGGTAATGCAACTGCTACAACAGACAATCGCGAAGGTTGGTGGTGTGCAACAGATTTCGTCCTCAAATTCCACGCTATCGACGACCAGACAGCCATCTCTCAACTAAAGGCAGAAACGGGTTTGGCAGATGGTCTTTATACCTTAGATGGTCGCAGGTTGCAACTTTCGGCTCATCTTCCTCGCGGAATATATATAAAGGTAGAGAACGGAAAAGCTCGGAAGCAAGTGTTTGTGAAGTGAAAAAAGAAGAGGTTGCTCAAATCGAACAACCTCTTTTTCTTATTCCATATCGCCTTCAATTGTTAGTCGAACTACCTCGTTGACTGCATTTGAGCGAATCGTTATCGTCTTCTGGAAATGTCCGGGGAACTTGTCTGTTCCGTCGTAAGTGACATCGATATTGCCCTTTTCGCCTGGCTTGATTGGCTCTTTCGTGTAGGTAGGAATGGTGCAACCGCAACTTGCAAAAGCCTGGTGAATGATGAGCGGAGCCGTTCCCGTATTGGTAAAGGGGAAAGAGCAACGAACCAGCGGATCATTTTTCGAGAACTTGCCGAAGTCGTAGCGAAGCGTATCGAAAGTGATTTCTGCGTAGTTCTCGGCCTTTGTCTTTGCGACTGCTTCGATGCCACTAACGTTAACTTTCTGCTTCAAAGTCTGTGCCTGAGCCTGCAAACCGAATGTTGTGACCAGAGCTATAAGGAGTATCTTTTTCATAGTTTATTAAACTTTTCGTTGGCAAAGATATGATTTATTTCCCAAAAGCCTAGCTTTTGATAGCATTTTTTTACCTTTGTGGCTCAATTTTGACAATTATTTCGTACTTTTGCATGCAAGAAAAGACAAGCGAAAGGCTGTGGAACAAATCATTTTAGGCATAGATCCAGGCACGAGCATAATGGGTTATGGAGTGCTTCGAGTGGATGGCAAAAAGGCTGAGATGCTTGCTTTGGGCGTTATCGACTTGAGAAAGTTTGCCGATCCTTACCTGAAACTCGGCCACATTTACGAACGCATTTGCAGTATCATCGAGGGCTATCTGCCTGATTGTGTGGCAATTGAGGCTCCTTTCTTTGGCAAGAACATCCAAAGTATGCTGAAGCTCGGAAGGGCTCAAGGAGTTGCCATTGCCGCAGCTATTCAGCGGCAAGTTCCCATAACCGAGTACGCTCCTTCGAAGATAAAGATGGCGATTACAGGCAACGGTAATGCAAGCAAGGAACAAGTTGCGGATATGCTCAGGAGAATGCTTCATGTAGAAAAGGAAGAAATGGGCAAATTCCTCGATGCAACCGATGCTTTGGGAGCTGCTTATTGTCATTTCCTGCAAATGGGAAAGCCCGAAAGTGACCATAAATACAAGGGTTGGGCCGACTTCGTTAGAAAGAATAAGGATAAGGTCAGCCAATGATTATCAAGATTGAAAACGGAGTACCTCGTCATCCTTTGTGGCGAATGGCTGAGCCTATCAACTTGGAGATAAAACGAGGAGAACAAATTGCAATTGTAGGCGATAATGCTGCGGGTAAATCGCGACTCGTGGAAGTTCTTACAGGACATTATCCATTACTTCAGAACGAAGTGCATTACGAATTCTCTTCCAGCAAGTTACGACTCGTAAGCGAGAACCTAAAATACATTTCTTTTCGCGATGCATACGGCCCTCAAAACAGTACATACTATTATCAGCGACGTTGGAATCTCGGCGACCAAAGCGAGGAGGATTCTCCGCTCATCGTTCTTAGCAGCGGCGAGTTGCGGAAATACCAAATAAACAAAGCGCTTGCCAGTAATCCTCGCATCCTCATCTTGGACAATCCATTTATTGGTCTCGATGCCCCATCCAGAAAGGATTTCCGCGAATTGCTGGAAAGGTTGACTCGAGAGACCGAGTTGCTCGTTATTCTCGTCCTGAGTAAGCGCGACGATATTCCAGATTTCATCACTCATGTCCTTCCAATAGAGGGTTTGCGACTCTTGCCAAAGATGACTCTTGAGGAATACAGAAAGCAATATACGGCTTTGCCAAAGCCTCAACTCAATGAAAAAATCAAGAACTGGATTGCAGATTTGCCTGTTCGAGAACTTAATGATTCCGACTTCTATCCCGCTTCTGGAGGGGAAATTCTGCGTTTCAAGGACGTTAGTATAAAGTATGGGAATCGAACCATTCTTCAGCCTCTCAATTGGACGGTTCATGAAGGCGAGCGTTGGGCCTTGACTGGAAAGAATGGTTCGGGCAAGAGTACTTTGCTCAGTTTGGTTTGTGCAGACAATCCACAAGCCTATGCTTGTGATATTCAGCTATTTGGACATCGTAGAGGAACGGGAGAGAGCATTTGGGAGATAAAACGTCACATCGGTTATGTTAGCCCCGAAATGCATCGAGCTTACCTGAAAGACATTCCCGCCATCGATGTGGTTGCAAGCGGTTTGAACGATTCTGTGGGGCTTTATGTCCGTCCTAAACCTGAGCAGAAACAGATTTGTCTCGATTGGATGCAAGTGTTTGGAGTAGAGGAAGTTTCAGACCGCTCGTTCCTTCAACTCAGTAGTGGGGAGCAACGACTTTGTCTCTTGGCTCGAGCCTTTGTGAAAGACCCAGAGTTGCTGATTCTCGACGAACCCCTTCATGGCCTTGATGACAGAAACAGAGAGCTTGTTCGGCAGATTATCGAGCAATTCTGTCTTCGCCCCAGAAAAACGCTTGTTATGGTCTCTCATTACGAGGAAGAACTGCCCCATTGCATCGACCACAGACTAAGGCTCTAGTCATCTTTCCAAACGACTGCAGTTAAGTTTCCCAACTTAACACGTTAACTTTGCAATCATAACACGTTAACTTTGCCAACGACACTGGGGTTGTTTGGCGACGACCTTGCATAAGTATAAAAAGAAAAGGCGCAACCTTTCGGAAACGCCTCTTCTGTTTTGAATGAAATGACTTACCTTGTCATAGCCCAACCAAGCTTCAGACCTGAGTAGCTGCTCAGCAAAGTGCCGATAGAACTGGAGCTTTTTGAACCTACGGCAGTTGCGATAGTCAGCAGTTTGTCAGCCTCGAAAAGCATGAGCAACTGGCCGTTCTGAACCGTAACTGTGCAAGGAAGCTGTCCTGTTACAAACATTCCGTTCAAAGTCAGTTTGTTCGTGTTTGGGTCGTAAGTGTATGTGCCGGGCAAAGTCTTTGAGCCAAGAGTAAGTGAACAATTGCCATCATTGGCAAAAGTCAGAACTGACTTACCAGCCTTGAAACCCATCTTCTCGAGATAAGTGCCGAGCTTCTGTTCGAGGTTGTTGCTGAGAACCTGACCTCCAATCTTTGAAAGAACGTTCTCACTCTCGAAAACCAACTTCGGACCAGCATAAGTCCAACTGCCTACAAGAGATTGCTGAGTTGTAGCTCCGCCAAGAATGTTGCCGAGAATAGTGCCGAGAACACTAGTTCCAGTCTGCTGAAGAGTGCCGTTGCCAAGAATGCCACCAAGAATGGCTGAAGTTGCATCGGTAGTTGTTTGTTGAGTTTGACCTGTTGTGCCCAGAGTGCAAGATGCGAGTGTCAGGCTTGCAGCAACGATGGCTGCGGAAAAGATTTTCTTCATAATGGTTTATGTTTAAGGGTTAGTATTGAATAGTCTTGTAAAGCTTGTAGGGTGGGGCGTCTCGAACTTCATGGGTTCGCCTGTTCTGGGATGATAGAAGTAGAGGCGGAAAGCATGAAGAGCAAGGCGATGAAGAGGGTTTTGTCCGTTTCCATATTTGTCGTCTCCAGCAACAGGATAGCCTAAGTCTTTCATGTGAACTCGAATCTGATTCTTTCTTCCTGTTTCGAGCCTCATCTCAGCAAGAGTGAAACGACCATTTGTGGCGATTCGACGATAATGGGTAATCGCTTCCTTTCCACCATTATCAGTAGGGCTGCTATAAGTCACGAAAGCCTTGTTGTCCTTGAGCCAAGAGTGAACTGTGCCACCTTCCTGTTCCATCTCTCCACAAAGCACAGCCACATATCTGCGGTCATACACGATTTTGTGCCAATCCTCCTCAAATATCTTCCTGATTTCGAGGTTCTTAGCATAAATCATCAACCCGCTTGTATCTCTGTCCAAACGATGAACGACATGAGCCGTACACTTGAAATGACGCTTTTTGAAGTACTCATCGAGGATGGTTTTAACGCAATACTGACCAGGAGCAGAAGCCATACTCAAAATGCCTTCCGACTTCTCGATGACAATAAGGTCTTTGTCCTCGTAGATTATCTTTACATATTTGTTCAAAAGCTCTGTGCTGCGTTTGTGACGACTGACAAGAACTGTCTGTCCTGGACTGAGCATGAAGTCGTATTGAGTGACGAGTTTTCTGTCAACCATAATGCCGTGACCTTGCAACAAGTCCTTAACTTTATTGCGACTTATTCCGCTCATCTCCTTCATCAGAAACTCCATAAGTGGCAGAGGCTCACTTACTTCGAGCTTAATGTATTTGCTTGCGGCGTATTGTTCACCTGTTAGGTTTCGTGCCATTCTTTCCCTTTCTTTTGTTATGATGGTGCTTGAAGTACTTCTTTTTCTTTGAAACAGGATGATAGACGGGAGTCTCTCCGAACTCTTCAGGCACCTTTTCCTTGAAGATTTCCTTTCCCAAGAAGCGCTCTATCTGTCGGAAGAAGAGCATATCCTTATCGTTGACGAAGGTGACAGCCCTGCCTCCTCGACCTGCTCTTGCAGTTCTGCCAATTCGATGCACATAATCCTCTTCGTCTCTTGGCACATCGAAGTTGATGACCAAAGCAATATCGTCGATATCAATACCTCGAGCCACAATATCCGTTGCCACAAGAATGTCAATCTTGCCACTTCGGAAGAGGTACATCACTTCGTCTCGCTCGTCCTGAGTCAGGTCGCTGTGCATCGCCCTTGCATTATATCCGGCTCGAATAACGCTGATGGCAAGTTCCTTTGTCTTCTTTTTTGAATCCGTAAAGATGATAACTCGATGAGGTGCCTCCTGCTCGAACATATGCTTGACAATCTGAAGTTTCTGTGGCTCATAGCACAGATAAGCACTTTGGCGGATATTGTCTGCAGGCTTACTTACTGCAAGTTTTACTTCAACAGGATTGCGAAGAATTGTATGAGCAAGACTCAAAATGTCTCCAGGCATTGTGGCGCTGAACATGATTGTCTGATGCTCTTTGGGAAGCGCTTTTGCTATCAGGAGAATATCGTCGCAGAAGCCCATGTCGAGCATTCGGTCAGCTTCGTCGAGGATGAAGAATGAAACTCGGCTAAGGTCGATATTGCCCAAACTCAAATGGCTGATAAGTCGACCTGGAGTAGCAATCACCACATCGGCTCCACTCTGCATAGCTCGCTTCTCTTGCTCATATCTTATGCCATCATTACCTCCATAAACGGCCACACTACTAATGTCGTCCAAATGATAAGCAAAGCCTTGCAGCGCACTATCAATCTGCTGAGCAAGTTCGCGAGTAGGGGACATAATGACGCAATTGATTGCATCTTTAGGATAACCTCCATCGGCCAGAAGGCTCAATATCGGCAGAAGATAGGCTGCAGTCTTTCCCGTTCCCGTTTGAGCGACACCCATCACATCTCTGCCTTTCAAGATAGGCGGGATAGCGTGCTCCTGAATAGGAGTCGTATCGGTGAAGTTCATGTCGTCGAGCGCATCGAGGACATAATCGTTGAGGTCTAAATCGTAGAAGTCCATATTCTATTGTGGAGCCTTTCGGTAAAGATAGATTGCGATGAGAGTGTATAGTATGTTGGGCATCCAAGCTGCCAGAGCCGGATGCATTCCTGCGTTGGTCGAGAAGGTTGCCGATATTCCTTGAAGCAAGATATAAGTTGCACTCAAGGCAATACCAATACCCAGCGAGAAGCCCATTCCTCCCTTTCGTTTTCGAGACGAGAGTGCCATTCCGATAGTAGAGAGGATGAAGGCGGCAAAAGGCGAAGCAAAGCGTTTGTAGTACTCCACTTCGAAGATGCTCAGGTTGCCGCTTCCTCTATTCCTTTGCTTTTCGATGTAGTCTTTCAACTCCGCATTCGTCATTGTTTCTTGCTGATTGCGGATGAAGAGGAAGTCCTGCGGCTCCATTCGGATGACGGAATCAACGTTGTTGTAGTGTGTTATCTTCTCCCGCATTCCTCTAAGTTCGCGAATCGTCACATCTTTCAAATGCCACTGATAGCGCACATCACTCAATGTGTCATACATAGCCGTGTTGGCCGAAAGATGCGAGACAAGTTTCTTGTTCTCGAACTTATCGAGCGAGAAGTGAACGCCAGTCTTGCTCACGCCATCGAAGTGCTCCATATAAGCAATGACGCCAGTATCGACCTGCAACTGAACCTTTTCGGCATAAGTCGGGTTCTTGATACGCTTCTTATATGTGTTCTCGAAAGCGAGACGCTTCACACTACTGCGAGGAATCACTTCTGCTCCAAGATAGAAGGTCATAGCAGCAATGATAGCAGCACTAACCATATATGGCAGAAGGATTCGTTTTCTGCTGATACCCGCACTAATCAACGCAATGATTTCGCTTCCGTCGGCCATTTTCGTAGTGAAGAAGATGACGCTAATGAAGACGAACAAAGCGCTGAAGAGGTTGGCGTAGTAAGGGATGAAGTTGAGGTAATAGTCCATCACAATTGCTCGCCAAGGTGCCTCCGATTCTGTGAAGCGGTCGATGTTTTCATTGAAATCGAACACTACACCGATGCTGATAATCAGCACGATGGAAAAGAAGTAAGTTCCAAGGAACTTAGCTATGATGTAGCGATCGATTCGTTTGAACATCTTAAAGTCTTTGTGTCACTTGTTTGAGCATGATGGGTTTCCAGGTCGAGAAGTCGCCTTGGATAATATGTTTGCGAGCCTCACCAACCAGCCAAAGGTAGAAGGCGAGGTTATGAATGCTGCCAATTTGCAAGGCGAGCAACTCCTGAGCCTTGAAGAGGTGATGCAGGTAAGCTTTCGTATAGAATGTGTCTATCCAAGCCGTTCCCGTCTCGTCGATGGGGGAGAAGTCGTCTTCCCATTTCTTGTTTCGCATATTCATGATGCCATGACTTGTGAAAAGCATGGCGTTTCTGCCGTTTCTGGTGGGCATCACACAGTCGAACATATCCACTCCTCGCTCTATTGCTTCGAGGATGTTGGCAGGAGTTCCCACTCCCATCAAGTAGCGAGGCTTGTCTTTAGGAAGGATTGCATTCACGACCTCAATCATTTCGTACATCACTTCCGTAGGTTCTCCCACGGCCAAACCGCCAATTGCATTGCCGTCAGCATTCTTCGAAGCCACAAACTCAGCACTTTGTTCCCTGAGGTCTTTGAAGGTACAACCTTGAACGATAGGGAAGAGGCTCTGCTTGTAGCCGTAGAGCGGTTCTGTCTCGTTAAAGCGTTTGATGCAACGATCCAGCCAACGATGCGTAAGCCCGAGACTCTTCTTTGCATAATTGTAATCGCTTTCTCCTGGAGGACATTCGTCGAGAGCCATGATGATGTCAGCTCCGATGCTTCGCTCGATATCCATCACTCTCTCGGGAGTAAAGGTATGTCTGCTTCCGTCTATGTGACTTTGGAAAGTGCAACCTTCTTCGGTCAGCTTGCGAATACCAGAAAGCGAAAAGACCTGGAAACCGCCACTATCGGTCAGGATTGGTCTGTCCCAACCATTGAAGCGATGCAGACCTCCTGCTTTCTCGAGTATTTCCGTACCTGGACGAAGGTAGAGATGATAGGTGTTGCCGAGAATAATCTGAGCTTTGACTTCGTCATGAAGGTCGCGGTCTGTAATACCTTTCACGCTTCCAACAGTCCCCACAGGCATGAAGATAGGCGTTTCTATCTGCCCATGATCGGTCGTAATGAGACCGGCTCGAGCATTCGAAAGTGGGTCAGTATGTTGAAGTTGAAAGGTCATTTCTCTTTCTCTTCGTCAAAGGTGAATGTAATCGGGTTCTTGACTTTCTCTTCGAGCAGAGCAAACTCGAGAACATCCTGAATATCTGCTGCATAGTGGAAGGTGAGACCTTTGAGGTACTCCTGCGGAATCTCCTCGATGTCCTTCTTGTTCTCTTTGCAGAGGATGATGTCCTTGATACCGGCTCGCTTTGCTGCAAGAATCTTCTCGCGAATGCCGCCAACGGGAAGCACTTTGCCGCGAAGTGTGATTTCGCCAGTCATAGCCAAGCTTGCTCGAACTTTCCTTTGGGTGAGGGCAGAAGCGATACTCGTTGCCATTGTGATGCCTGCACTTGGTCCGTCTTTGGGAACTGCGCCTTCAGGAACATGAACATGCAGGTTATAGTTCTCGAAGATGCGAGAGTCGATGCCCAACTTATCTGCATGCGCCTTGATGTATTCCAGGGCAAGCAGAGCGCTTTCCTTCATGATATCGCCCAGATTGCCGGTAAGCGTCAACTTGCTGCCTTTGCCTTTGCTCACGCTTGTTTCGATGAAGAGAATCTCTCCGCCAACGCTCGTCCATGCGAGACCAGTTACGACGCCTGCATAGCCGTTTCCTTGATAGGAATCGCGACTGAAGATGGGCTTGCCGAGCAGTTCCTCAGCTTCTTCCTTCGAGATTGTATGGTCGTTCTTCATCTCTCCTTTTGCCACTCTAAGAGCAACTCTTCGGAAGAGCTTATCTATCTGTTTCTCAAGGCCTCGCACACCACTTTCGCGAGTATAGCGTTCTATAATGAACTCCAGAGCCGGCTTGCCGACTTTAAGAGCCGTATGTTCTTTCAAGCCGTTCTTTTCGCGGTTCTTGGGGACGAGGTGCCGCTTGGCAATTTCAATCTTTTCCTCTGTAATATAGCCGTCAACCTCGATGATTTCCATACGGTCGAGTAGGGGACGAGGAATCGTGCCTGTATCGTTTGCAGTCGCGATGAACATGACTTTGCTGAGGTCGTAATCGAGGTCAACATAGTTGTCGTGGAAAGCGATATTCTGCTCAGGATCAAGCACTTCCAGGAGGGCAGACGAGGGGTTGCCGTGAACAGAACCTTCCGTCACTTTGTCTATCTCGTCGAGGATGAAGACGGGATTCGAACTGCCTGCTCTCTGCATTCCTTGAATGATTCTGCCTGGCATTGCACCGATGTAAGTGCGTCTGTGGCCACGAATCTCGCTCTCATCGTGCACGCCGCCCAAACTCATTCTGACATACTTCCTGCCAAGCGCTTCTGCAATGCTCTTTCCGAGGCTTGTTTTGCCCACTCCAGGAGGGCCATAGAGGCAGATAATAGGACTTTGGCGGTCCTTGCGCATCTTCAGGACTGCGAGGTGCTCCAGAATGCGTTCCTTCACCTTCTCCATACCATAATGGTCGCGATTGAGTTTCTTCTCGGCCGCAGAAATGTTGGTGTTGTCTTTGGTGCATTCGTCCCAAGGAAGTCCCACAACTGTCTGAAGATATTGAAGTTGCACATTATAGTCAGGCGACTGAATGTTGATGCGGTTCAGCTTCGAAAGCTCTTTATCGAAGATTTCTGCCGTTTCCTTGCTCCAATGCTTTGCCTCAGCCTTTTTCTTGAGGTTCGAAACATCTTCCTGACGGACACTCGATTCGTCCTTGTCTCCAAGCTCGTTTTGAATGTTCTGGACTTGTTGACGAAGGAAGTATTCGCGTTGCTGCTGATCGAGGTCGCTGCGAGTCTTGTTCTCAATCTTGCGTTTGAGTTGCATGAGCTCGATGATGTTGTTGGCAAAGTGAATGGCTTTCCTCAGTCGTTCTATTTCGCTAGGCTGGGAGAGGAGCTCATATTTCTGCTCTACGGAAAGTGGCATGTAGCTGCATATCGTATTGAGCATGAATGTAGATGGCTCCATTTTGTTAATGTATTGCGTTAACTCATCTGGATAGTCATCGAGCACACTCATCAGCTTCTCTGTACGCTCCTTGAACATCGCTAACATAGCGTTGTATTCCGTCTTTTCTGCGCCCTCGGCAATATTGTCGGTCAATGTAGCCAGAGTGCCCTCGTAACCAGTTATCTCTGGACGAAACTCAACAAGCTGCACTCTGTTAAATGCTTGGAACAGAGCATTGTACGAGCCGTCCGGCATCTTCATCGAGTGGACGAGTTTGGCTGCAACGCCGATGGGGTAGAGGTCTTCTGTTTGCGGATGGTCCACTTCGGGGGCCTTTTGCGTCAACAGAGCCACCATTCCGTCTGTGCGTTCCAGTTTGCGAAGCGTCTTTATGCTGTATCTGCGGCCAATGGTAATAGGGGAGACTGTACCTGGGAAGAAGATGTTGTCGCGAAGCGTTATGATAGGCATTTCGCCACCATAGTTTGCGTGCATCAGCTTATCGGTTTCTCCCGACACCTCAGCCACAAAGGAAAAGGTTTTCTTGTTGTTCTCAAACATAATATTCATAATAAGCGCGGCAAAATTACAAAAAAAATGCCAAATTTCGTACGCGTAAACAATTATTTATTGTAAATTTGCACTTCAAAGAAGAAATGCCCCTCAAAACAACCAAACCCTAATTCCTAATCTCTAATCCCTAATCCGAAAATAATGTCAAAAGACATTTTCCGCTTCAAGCAGTTCTGCA
This sequence comes from Bacteroidaceae bacterium, assembly GCA_017548075.1. Classification (GTDB taxonomy): domain Bacteria; phylum Bacteroidota; class Bacteroidia; order Bacteroidales; family Bacteroidaceae; genus Physcousia. The sequence continues at coordinate 66,093 of JAFYNL010000028.1, forward strand.
TTCATCACGACCGATGTGCCATGAAAGTGGGTACTGATGGCGTTTTGCTGGGTGCTTGGGGCTGTGTTGAGGGCAAGCGGATTCTCGACATCGGCACAGGCACAGGAATCATTGCTCTGATGGCTGCACAGAGGAATCCTGGGGCCAATGTGTTGGGTATTGATGTTGACGAAGCAGCCGTTCTGCAGGCACAGGAGAACATCGCCGAAAGTCCCTTCAACAGCCGTGTTGAGTGCATTTTGCAAGACATCTTGACATTCGAGCCGGAGATGCGATTCGATGCCATTCTCTGCAATCCGCCATTCTTTACGGAAGACACTCTGCCAGACAATAAAAGCCGTGCTTTGGCTCGAAACAGTAAGAGTCTGCCGTTTCCGCAGCTCATAAAAAAGGTTGCGTCGTTGTTGGCTGAAAATGGAAGGTTCTCGGTCATCATTCCGAACAATCTTGTTCAGGAGTTCGTCGGACTTTGTTTGAATGAAAATCTGCACTTAGAACGTCGTTGCATCGTCAGAACAAAAGCAAACAAACCACCAAGACGAGCGTTGCTGGAGTTTACACATAATGTTCAATCTTCAATGTTCAATGTTCAATCTCATGAGCTATGTCTCATGAATACCGATGGAAGCCGAAGCGAAGCCTATAAGGCCCTGACTGACGAATTCTACCTATAAAAATCATAATGGTGATTATGTTTAATTGCAAATGGAGAAAATGCCCTATTATTTGGTGAGTGAGACAAGTTGGACGAATTATGAGATTTAATTGCAAAACGATAAAAACCCTATTCGTTGAAAGCCTGAAGCCTGCGGTCAAAACTACGAGCTGGTTGCTGAAGATCATGATTCCCATTTCTTTTGCAGTCTGTCTGGCTCAGTACTACGGCATCATAGCTTGGTGCGCACAGTGGCTGAATCCGTTGTTCTGTCACATCGGTTTGCCTGGAGCTTCGTCGATTGCTTTCCTGACTGGCGCCACTTCCACAACCTATGCCGCTCTGGCTGTCATGATGACGATGGAACTCACACTTCGCCAAGCCACTATCATCGCCATTATGGTACTCATTTGCCATGCTTTGCCGCTGGAATGCACAGTCAACAAGAAGGTCGGTTCCAAGCCTTTCCGAATGGCTTTCCTTCGCATCTGCGGAGCCTTGCTTGCAGCCGTTTACTTGAACCTCGTTTTGCCTGAGTTGTCGGAACCTTTCTCGGCCTTGACGATTTCGGCTGAGAATGCCACTATTTATGAGGTTTTAAGGAACTGGCTATGGTCAACAGTGAAACTGAGTGCCATGATATTTGTCATCATTTACGCCCTGATGTTTGTGCAGAAATTCATGGAGCGATTCGGCCTGATGCAGAAGCTGGTAAAGCCCCTCTCCCCTATCATGGTTTTCTTCGGTTTGCCCAGAGATGCTGCATATTTGTGGCTTGTTGGCAATGTTTTGGGCATCAGTTACGGTTCTGCCGTCATGATTCAACTGGAGGAAGAAGGTAAAATCACCCCCGAGGAAGCGGATGAAGTGAATTACCATCTTATCATGAATCACTCAATGCTGGAGGACACTCTCGTCTTTGCCACAGCCGGCGTTTCAGCCCTTTGGATACTCTCCACTCGCCTACTCTTCGCCCTCCTACTCGTCTGGGGCCGCAAAGCCATCATAAGAGCGAAAAGCACAACAAAAAAAGAACCTTAACCTCAGTCGTCCAAATCTTAATCTGTGGTCGAGGCTGCTCTCGCAGCCTCAGTTGCCATTTGGTATACTGTTCTATTGGTTCGTACTTCACTTGTCAATCTTGATGAGATTAATTACGAATATATGAGATTCTATAATTTTTATTATGGTAGAGAATTTATTGTTTCGGATATTCTTTTCAGTGTTTCCATTTCTGATATAATTTTGCCAACATGCGTCCATTTATATTCTTTCCCATTTTGAAATGCTGTATCATCAAAATATGAAACTTTGCATTTGACGACAAAATCCTCCAACGCAGAATAATTCATCGAAATATGCAAATGTCTTCTCTTATCTTTTACATCAAAAACCACATAAGAACTTGACTCAAAACTTATGACAGAATTAGGAAGATTATAGAAATAGCGAAAGAGTTCATTGTATTTAGTCCTTATACCACCCTCTTTCTTTATTTCATGATGATTACATACCCGAACTATAGATGCTTGAATGATAAAAATTATAACACCGAAAACGATTAAGTAAAAAATTGCAGTTATAGCTACCATACACTTTTTTTATTAGTAAAGACTATTTATTTTTCAGGTTACATGTTACCAAATTCACATCAACATTGTTGTCGATTCAATGGGAGTTTAAAAATTACCAAAGAATGAAATTTCTCAAACATTCCCAGAATTGAAAACTTCATATTAACATAGAAAAGAGAATTGCTATAGAAATATTAGGGATTCCCTAATAATCATTAATTCATTAATCTATCGAACGCATCATATATAGCGATTGCTCTGTTTTCTTTTGCTTTTTCAATATCAATCTTATGACTTTTAGTAATTATTAATGCTATTATTGCATAAATAAATGCACATATAATTCCACCAGCGACAATCACAATGGAAATTTGCTCGAGAACTGTAGATTTATCAGGAATTGAACTTAAATTCCTGATAAACATTAAAATAAGCAATACTATTGGCACAATAAGAGCATAAATATAATGCATTTTCCTTTTCTTAGCGCATTTGGGACATATCCGAACATTAAAATATTTCACCAAGTATGTATCTTTATATGCTCTCATTTTAAGAGTATCGTTTGCATAATCTCTCTCTCTTCCAATGAATGTACTTTCAACTTCCTGCTTTATTATTATGCAATCATCTTTTGAATGAATAGTATCACATATTGGGCATTTATATTTTCCAGCTTCTACCATAACGAACTGTAAATGATGGGGCAAAGTTATGAAAAAAATCTCTCTTCTGCAAAAGATGAGAGAGAAAAATCTGTGTTGAAGGACTTGTGATCCTCCTTAATGACTAATGACTTGATGACTTAATGACTGCATCACCCTTTCGCCTCTGACCTGATACGACAATTTGTCCGATCAGGTGTAAGCAGTACCCCGAATCAGGGTAGTGGTATGACCTGAGGTAGCGAAACGCGACTCCAGGGGTGAACGATTTGTTTACCCCTTTTCTACCAAGGGGGCCTCGAATCAGGGCGTCCTTTGAAGCAGTGTCGTGAAACGCGACGGTGGTTTGACATGACGTAACGATTCGTTACCCCATGGGGGAGACGAATTGTCCTCCACTTTTCTACCGGTAAAGTACAAAAATTTGACAAAGCTACCGAAGAATGAATGGAAATTTACCGGGCGAGGGTTGGGAAGCGATGGCCGGTGGTCTTGGTGGGGCAGTCATTTGATTATTTTGGCTAATGGCTTAATACTGAGAACATTACATTCCCCACCAAGTCATCAAGTCATTAGTCATTAAGTCATTAAGACCTCTCCAACTTGCAGGGAAGAAGTAAAGAATACTGTATAATAATATAATAA
>JAFYNL010000029.1 GCA_017548075.1 Bacteroidaceae bacterium
GGGCGCATTCATTTCGTCCTTAATGACTAATGACTTAATGACTTAATGACTGCGCCCCCGTCTCGGTAGTAAAATTTCACGACAAAATATCTAACCTTCGCGCACACGTGAACCTATATAAATAATTATTTTTTGAAAAGCATGTAAAAAAGTTGCTCAAAAATTCGTTGACCGCAATGAAAAAGTTGTATCTTTGCAGCAGAATCATGCAAAATCACTTGCCTATGGCATAAACAAAACGAATTTAGACATAGATAAAGAAGCGTCCGCTTGAATCTTGTTTCTGAAATTCGCCAAATTTAAGAGACTCACAAGTGTAAAAGTAAGGATGCTCGCGCCGAAGGCGTGGGCTTTTACTCGTATAGGTGAGTCGGGTGTTTGGCGATACCTCAGAAACGTAGACGAATGAAGTCCACGTTTTTTTTGTATCTTGTAAAACCGAACAACTATTATATTAAAAACAACAATAACTATGAAGCGATTATTATTGACTTTAGCAGCAATGCTGCTCGTGAGTGCAGGTGCTTTTGCACAAAGTGCACCAACTTATTACTTCTCTGTAGGTACAACTCCTGTAACAGCAGATAATTATACAACTGTAAATAATGCTACAACTACTATTCCTACAAGTACTACATTTTCAACAACAGTTAGAGGATATGGATATATTTTAGTTCCTTCAACTAAAACAATAGAAGTTGTAAATAATGCAAATAATAACGAAATACCTATAACTGAGCAAACAGATGTAAATATAAGCGGTCATAAGGTATATAAAACAGATGGCGCTTTAAGTGTAGGTGGCACAATTAAAATAACATTAAGTGATGCACCAACTTATTATTCTTATGTAGGCACTGATAAATCTGAAATGTTAGTAGTTGCTGCAACGGGTGCTCTTAAATCTGATATAGCCACACAATTACCTCAAATGTCTGGCGTAAAAACATATACATCAATACCAGAATCATTAGAAGCAGGTATTACAATTGTAGCTAATGATTATGTTTATGTTATTGCTCCAACTAGCACATTAAATAATGCAACAACATATTTAGTTAATCAATCAAATATGAATGTTGTAACTGAAACACTTGGTACATTTACAATTGATGGAACTGAATATACAGTTAAATGCACACCATCAGAAGTATCAACTGTAGTAACTGCATGGAAGACTGATGCACCAACTTATTATTGGTATGTGGGTCTTACTCAACCAACAGAAGACAATTATCAATCAATAGCTACAGAAGTAACCTCTTATAACGACCGCTATGAGTTTACTAATACTTCATCAGCAAGAGCTAAAATATATGTTTTGGTTGCTGCTGATATGTCGGTTTCATGTCAGGAATCTAGTATTGGGGGAGAAGTTACTCTAGAAGAAGAAACTTCTGTTAATATACCAGGGCATAAAGTATATAGAACAGGAACTGGACTAGCTTCTGGGGGAAAAGTCTATATTGATCTCGGTGACGAATGGAAGCATTATTATTTGGGAACTACCCAGCCAACATTAGATAACATAGAAACCCTAACTCCTTCATATAAATCATTCGCGGAAATGAACAATACTACTATTCATGTTCCTGCGGGTGGAAAACTATATCTGCTTGCCCCATATTCATACTCAGAGCCAGTATCTATGAATAAACTTAAAAATAATGCATTTATAGATAATGATGGTAATCATGTGACTTTTGCTGCTTGGGGTGGACATTATATAGGCAGACATACTTATATAGAACTGACAGTCGACAAAGAAACAACAATAACATTTAGATATCCTTTTGAAGAGACACCCGGATTGTTCAGCAATAACAAACTCTATACCCTGAAGTGTAAGCGAGGCGGATTGGTTCTGAATGCCGATGCAACTGGTCTGGCGGCAGGACAGACAAGGACGGATGCGCCAGAAAGCGACAAGCGTTTTGCTATCATTACCTACAACGATGCGCAGTACCTCTATAGTCCTGTGAACAAGCAATACCTGAAATATGACGGCAGCTTTGTCAGTCGATTAGGTTCGCCTCTCACTTTCGATGACACTCATTCGGATGGCGAGTACAAATTCATGATTAGCACACAAAACGAAAGTGACGAGACTTGGTACTTCAACAATAACGGCAATATTGTCATTAACGGGTGGAGTACGGCCGATGATGGTAACCGTTGGTTGATTGAACCCGTTGCCGACTTTGATCCAACAGAAGCACTGGCATTGGCTGCTTCACAGATTTTTACGGTAACCTATCAGGTGAAATACGAAGGTCAGGTGGTTGCTACGGCAACAGCAGAAGTGGCCTCAGGTAGTGCCTTACCTCCAGTACCTGCTTCTTTGTACAACGACTTCATTACCTTAGAGAAAGATGGTACGCACCCCACAACAGTAACAGAGAACTTAACAGTCCAATATAATGCCACATGGAATGGCCCGTTCGAATTTACAAAGACAGAGTCCAGCGCCAAGTGGTACAACATGCATATCCGCGGCGGCTATTATGTAGGCAAGCAGGACACGGAACCATACTATCCAACACAGAATGCCGGTGAGGCACTGAAGACAAAGGAATATCAATGGGCCTTTGGTGGTGACCCCTATCATGTGAAAGTTTATAACCGGACAACTGGTCTGAGTGAAACATTGACTAAGGATGGTGATAATGCTGTAATGCGTGCAGGTGACTACACTTGGGATTTGCTTACTAACAACGGTGGTTTCGTACTTCGTGTGACAGGAACAGAGAACACATGCATTAACCAATTTGGTGGCAATAGCGGTCCTCTGAAGTTCTGGACGAATGACAATAGCCCTAAAGACGAGGGTTCGACCTTCCGTGTAGAAGAGGTAGGCATAGGCGGTGATGTGAATGGCGACGGCGATATAACCATTGCCGATGGCGTAGCAGTCCTGAACGCAATGGCAGGCGAGTCTGTTCCAGGCAATCCAGACGTAAACGGCGATGGAGATGTAACCATAGCCGACTTCGTAGCCGTCCTCAACCTCATGGCAGAGCAATAAAGGAAATAAGATAATAAGAATCTAGAAAATAAGAATAGGCGCTACCAATCGGTAACGCCTCTTCTATATATCAAAAACACCAGAGTTTACTTCGAAGCAGGGGTTCCGTAGGTTGGGGTGACGGGACGGATTGTACCGTCAGGGTTGTAGAACATTTCATCCACACAAACGCTGCGACGGCCTGCAGGATGGCGGCCATAGCCATGAAGGGAAAGGGAACTGTTGTGGTAGAACAGATACGTGTGACCCTTGAAATCGACGATACCGGGATGTATGGTAAAGCTGTCTTTTGCACGGCCCATTATTCTTCCCTTGAAGACCCAAGGCCCTGTAACCTTTGGAGCCATTGCATAGGAAATAGTCTCACCACCCTTTCCTCCTGAAGCATAGACAATGTACCACCAATCCTTTCCCTCTTCGCTGCGACGCTTGTAGAGCCAAGGACCTTCCACATAGTTCTCCATAGGCAGAGCCATTATCTCGCTGTCAAGTTCTATCATATTTTGCTTCAAGCGAGCAAGGAAGCAAGTCCCATTTCCCCAGCTAAGCCAAGGAGTTCCGTCATCGTCGATGAAGACAGTCGGGTCGAAGTCGTTCCACCAGCCAAGAGGATGGGCATTTGGTGTCATGCTATCCACAATGAGAGGCTCTCCGATGGCATCCTTGAAGGGACCAGTCGGGCTGTCGGCAACGGCCACACCAATCGACTTGCAGTTGGGGTCGGCACATTGAGTGCTGACGAAATACCAATACTTACCGTCCTTCTCTACAACCTGAGCTGCCCATGCTTCACCAGAAGCCCAACTGAAGTCAGCAGGACTGAGGACTACACCATGCTCTGTCCAAGTCTGCATATCTTCAGTCGAGAAGCAAAGCCAATTGGTAATATTGAAGCCATAAAGTCCCTCGTAACCTGCACTGTCCTCGAAGCATTCGTCGTGGCCCGTATAAAGGTACAGACGTCCATCAAAGACTACAGGAGCAGGGTCGGCAGTATAGCAGGAACGAATGAGGGGATTGCCCTCGTTTTGGAAAGTAACGGCTTTCTCTCCCTTTGAGGAACAAGCCAACAAGATTAGCAAGGAAAGCAAGAGGAAGGTAAGGTGTTTGCGTGTCATTGTGATATTACTTTTTACGTTTTGCAGTTTGTTTCTTCTGCAAAGATAGCAATAATTCATACAACACAAAACATTTTTCTCAGGTTTCAGCACTTCTTTGGCACTTTTTTGCTATCTTTGCAGAAGCAGTATATCTAAAATAAGAATAGGACAATGGAAATAACAGAAAAGACAGGCTTCTATCATCTTTCATGGTTACAACGCATTGGCTTTGGTGCGGGGGATTTAGCACAGAACCTCATCTACCAGACCATTTGCATGTATCTTTTGTTCTTCTACACCGATGTCTATGTGCTTGGTGGAGATGCAGCAAAGTCAGCAGGATTGGCAGGAACGATGTTCCTCGTCGTTCGACTGGTCGACGTGCTTTGGGACCCTCTGGTAGGTACTTTCGTAGACAAGCACAATCCTCGTTGGGGAAAGTATCGCTCGTACCTCATCATGGGAGGCATCCCGCTGACCATCTTGGCTATTCTCTGCTTCTGGGACGGCTTCAAACCCTCTATCCTCTATGCCTACATCACATACGTCGGCATGTCGATGCTCTATACATTAATTAATGTACCCTACGGCGCACTCAATTCTTCGTTGACTCGCGACACAAACGAGATTACGATTCTCACTTCTGTCCGTATGTTCATGGCAAACGTGGGTGGACTTTGTGTGTCGGCTGGTGTGCCTATCATTGTGGCTTTGTTCGCAGGTTCCGAGAGTCTGCCCATCCAAATGGCTTTGTTCATGGGACTTGGCTCGCTGCCTTCGTTCATCTTCATGCCTTTGGTGCCAGCCATTAAACGTAAAGTGGGCAAGAAGAACATGTTCTACATCTTCCTTTCCATCGCTATCTTCGGAATGGCAATGCTCTATATCATCAGTCACATCGGGACTGTGAAGGAGAACATCATCCTTGTATATATCGCTCAATTCATCAAATCGACGGGTGTCATCGTAGCAACTGGTTATATGTGGGCACTCATTCCCGAAGTCATTTCCTATGGCGAGTATACAACTGGACGACGCATCTCTGGCATCGTAAATGCTTTGACTGGCATCTTCTTCAAGGCAGGAATGGCTCTTGGAGGTGTAGTACCTGGCTTTGTGCTCTGGTTGGTTAGCTACAAACCTGTTGCTGAAGCAAGCAACTTGCCAAAGGATTCGCACGCTTGGTTCATGACAATGCTCATCTTCTCACTCGTCGGACTGGCCTTGCTCATCTTCTGCTTCTCGCAGACAAAAGAGCGTGTCGTGATGGATGAAAGCGAGACAAAGAATGTGAAGGTGAGTGACCTTTGGACAGAATTCATGCGTAATCGTCCTCTTCGCATCATTGCTTTGTTCTTCATCACAGCTTTCGCCATGATGTCGGTTGGCAATGCCGCAGGAGCTTACTTCATGAACGACATGGAGTTGCTTACTCCTCTGGCTCAAGAGGGTATTCGCTGGCTCGTTTGCGTCATCCCTGCCCTACTCCTTGTGCTGGCTATGTTCATCATCTCTCGCTATGAGTTGACCGACGAAGTCATAGATCGCATCAACAAAGAAATAGAAGAAAAGAAATAAATACTATGGAACGCTACCTCTTCCCTAAAGATTATATGGCCGATCCATCGGTTCATGTGTTTGGAGAACGCCTTTATATCTACCCTTCACACGACATCGAGACGGGAGCAGCCTTCGATGATGATGGCGGACACTTTCAGATGCGCGACTATCATGTGCTTTCGCTTGCGGGCAATCCACTCGAAGCCGAAGTTACAGATCATGGTGTAATTCTGGATGTTAACCAGGTGCCTTGGGCAGAAAAGCAGATGTGGGACAACGATGTGGTTGAGAAAAATGGTCGCTACTACCTCATCTTCTCGGCAAAGGACTACAATGGTGTCTTCCACTTGGGAGTTGCCATTGCAGAGCGACCTGAAGGTCCTTTCATTCCACAGGAGCATCCCATTCGCGGTTCGTTTAGCATCGACCCTTGTGTTTTCAAGGACGACGATGGCGAAATATATTGCTACTTCGGTGGTTTATGGGGTGGGCAATTGCAATGGTACCAGTCTCCAAAGCAACTCACAAAAGAAGGTATTGACCTCGGCCCTGCAGGTGACAAGAAGACACAACTGTTTTGTCCTGCCGATGTTCCTGCTTTGCCATCGTTTGTGGTACGCATGAGTGATGATGTTCTGCAGTTTGCAGAGGCTCCGCGGTCAGTTGTCATACTTGATGCAGAAGGTCGAGAGCCTCTCAAAGCAGGTGATCCGCATCGCTTCTTCGAGGCTTCGTGGATGCACAAAGCAAATGGCCGCTACTACTTCTCCTACTCTACGGGAGACAGCCACTTGCTTTGCTTGGCCGTAGGTGACAATCCTTACGGTCCTTTCCGCTTCAAGTGTGAATTGCTTCAGCCAGTTGTGGGTTGGACGACTCATCACAGTATTGTCCGTTATGAAGGTCGTTGGTGGCTCTTCCACCACGATTGCGTACCTTCAAACGACATTACTCATCTTCGAAGCCTCAAGGTAATGCCCTTGGACGACAACATTTTTAATATTTATAATATCCGCTGACATGAGACCTTTTGCTATTTTCAGAATTAGCTGGCTGTTATTGTTGTTGTGCAGCCCGCTCGCCCTCTCTGCACAGACGGAAGGCACTGTTTCCCTATCCAAAAGCGTGCTGCTCGACAAGATAAAGGGTGGCTGGGCCGGTCAGACGATAGGCTGTGCATACGGAGGTCCTACAGAGTTCTGCTATCGCGGAGTAATGATTCCCGATGACGTTGAGATTACCTATCCGGAGCATCATCTCAAGAACTACTTTGACAATCTGCCAAGCTTGTTCGACGATGTGTATATGGACCTCACGTTCGTTGATGTATTCTCACGTCTGGGCTTGGATGCACCTGCAGACTCGTTTGCCAACGCCTTTGCTTATGCCAAATATCCGTTGTGGCACGCCAACCAACAGGGGCGCTACAACATTATTTATGGACTGATGCCACCCGAATCGGGATATTGGAAGAACAACCCTCATGCCGACTGTATCGACTATCAGATTGAATCGGACTATGCGGGACTGATGTCACCCGGTATGCCCAATGCTGCATCAGAAATTTCCGACAAGATAGGACACATCATGAACTACGGCGACGGATGGTATGGAGGCGTATTCATCGGGGCTATGTACGCGTTGGCATTTACCCAAAATGATATAGAGACCATTATTGAGAAGGCTTTGCAGACGATTCCAGAGGGCAGCCGATTCCGCGAGAGACTGGATGCTGTAGTGAAGTGGTACCGCGAAGACCCGAGCGATTGGAAGCGCTGCTGGAAACTGTATAACGAAAAGTACAGCAAGGATCTGGGATGTCCCGAGCTGATACTGGCTGCCGGCAATATCGACGCTACAATGAATAGTGCTTACGTGGCGATGGGATTGCTCTACGGTCAGGGGGACTTCGGTAAAACAATGGAGATAGCGACCCGTTGCGGACAGGACTCCGACTGCAACCCTTCATCGGCTGCGGGTGTGCTGGCGACTATGCTGGGCTACAGTAACATCCCTGAGAAATGGATGCCGAACCTGCGAGAGGTGGAAAGCCGTAAGTTCGCATACTCGAACCTGTCGCTGAACGATACGTACAACAGAGTCTATGACCTTGCCTTGAAGATGATTGAACGGTACGGTGGCAGCATAGACGAGGAGAATGTAACGATAAAGGTGCAGGAGCCGACAAGCGTGCGTATGGAGCAGGGCTTCGTAGGGATGTTCCCGAAACTGCTCACATCAGGGATAGAGTATCTCGGCACAGACGACGCTGGACAAAACAGCTTTAAGTTCCAAGGCTGCGGAATAGTTGTCTATGGCAACATCAGTTATTCCAACACAGCCTATGAGGCACAACTCGAGGTAACAGTCGATGGCGAAGTAGATCACATAATGCCATTGTGTTCCGACTTCAACAAACGCACAGCCGATGCCATCTATTGGAATTACGATCTGGAGAACGGCTCCCATGAAGTCAGTTTCAAGTTGCTGAATCCACGAAGTGGAGTGAACATCAAGGCCAACCGCGTGATATATTACGTCACCGATGACACTCCTAGTCCTGTGCCCACACTACAACCTATTACATTCAACAACTGGGGTGACGGATTCAACAACGGCACCTCTGCCGACTTCAACAACGACGGCATCCACGACCTCTTTCTCTGCGGCGGAAACATGGGCGGCCATGTGCTCAAGGGAACAGGAGTGGCATCGAAAGCCGCATATCAGGAAATAAGCAACATAGGCGACATCGGGAATGTCGATTTTCAGGCAACCATCTATCCCGTTGATTTCAATGGCGACGGCATGATAGACCTCGTGGCTTTTGACTCCGAGCCGAGCGGATTGACAGCCGATGACGGTGGCCCCGAAGGTATCTTCTTGGGAGACGGCACAGGCGCATTCCATATCGCACCGACAAAAGTCTATAAAGCCGACGGAACGACAATCGATACCAGTTTCAAGTGGATATGGATGAAGTCGGCAGATGTGGCTGATTTCAATAACGACGGACGGCTCGACCTCGTGGTTTGCTCTGACAAAACCATTCATAATTGCCTTTTGCTCAACATGGGAAAAGACGAAGAGGGAGACTTCTGCTTCAAAAAGTCCGACTACGACACCAAGAAGAGATACACCATTCAGAATGCTGCTTGGGACAAATGCATGGGCTACGTCAAGGCCTACGACTTCAACAGCGACGGCTATATGGACTTCATGCTCTCGGGGTCGAACAAGTCAAACAAGACAGTGCTCTTTATTAACAACCCCGATGAACCCGGAACTTTCACTACAGTGGACTTTCCAACGCATCGCAACCTGCCCTCCTACGACTTTGCCGACGTGAACTGTGACGGCATCCCAGAAATCTACTTCTCGGGAGAATATCACGAAGGATGGTACAATCAGATTTACACACCAGTATTTGATGACGGGAAGATAAGTTATAAACTTTATTATGGACTCCCTTGGCAAAACAACGACCGCTGCATGGGATTCCGCTCCAGCGCCTTCGTTGATTGGGACGGCGACGGCATCATTGACATTATTGAAACAGGACGCTCCGATACCGAGATGCCCGACGGAACGACGCTCGACTCGAGGGCTTCGAAGATACGCATAAACCTGGGCAACGGACAAGAATGGGCAGACCCTATACTCACTATCGGCTCGAACCTGAACACAACAATTCTTGCCGACGTCAACGCAGATGGCGTGATAGACTACTTGCGCAATGGTGAAAACGAACTGGCAGTAGATATCGACGGACTAAAGTACGGTACTGGCTCCATTTTCTCCGCAACAATCAATCCATCCACGAAGGTTTACACCCCCTCTGCACCTGTCTTGAACACCCCTGTAACCGACAAGCAGAAAGTAACATTGTCGTGGAGTCCGGCCAGCGACGCCATCGGCAACGAGACTTTCGAGTACATCGTCTTCGACGTAAACGGACAAGTCGTAGCAGGAACGAATGTTGCCGATTTTTCCTCCGGTAAACGGAAGACCCCAACGAGTGGCAACGCCTGCCAAGCACGGCAGATAATCCTCAGCCTGCCCGAAGGAGAATACACTTATGGCGTGCAGGCAGTCAGCGGGGCATACATCGGTTCTGAATTTGCAAAGGGAACATTTACCATTGACGATGTAACAGGCATCGGAAAGGTTAAAGGCAAAAAGACAAACGATAAGAATGAAGTTTACGACCTACAAGGACGCCGCAAGTTAAAGGCAACTCGCGGCGTCAATGTTATAGGGCATAAAAAGATTTTTCTTTAGAAGTCGAGCGTCACACCACCCATGAAGGTTGCCTTTGGCATCGGGTAGCCTTCGTTGATTTCATACTTTTGAGCGAGCAGGTTCTCACCCTTTGCCCATATCTTAAACGCAGGACAAATACGATAACCAAGTGTCATGTGAAGCAAGGTGGCATCCTCTTGCTTTGCTTTTGCCCCAGTTGCCGTATAAAGACCTACAAGTTGCTGAAGTCCTGCAGTTGCCGTGAACTTGCCATAAACGCAGTCGGCTCCGATATAACCCTTGTAGTCAGGAGCACCAACAACAGGGTTGTTCTGATGAAGATAGCTGTGATTGGTTGCAAGACGCCAATGGTTGTTAACCTTCCAAGCAGCCTCAACCTCCACACCTTTATTGCGGAACTCGCCAGTATTAACCATAGGAGTCATAGGCGCTGGCACAATAATCATGTTCCTACCATCAATGAGGAAGAGGTTCACACCATAAGTTAAGCGGCCTTCGAGCAAGCGTTGACGCCAGCTAATCTCATAGTTGAGCATACTTTCGGCACGAAGTTGGTCGTTAGCAGTCTTGTAAAGATACATATCTTTGCACGTTGGATTGCGGAAGCCCTTACTGAACATGAACTTGAATTCACCTGTTTCGATGGGGCGAACAACGAGTCCTGCTTGGGGAATCCACTCGCCTCCAGCGGTAGAATGGTGGTCGTAACGAACTCCTGCATCGAGGGTTACATACTTCGTTATCTCTTGACGAACATCGGCATAGCCAGCCACTTCGTTCTCATGAGCGTGTGTGCTTTGCATCTTTCGCTGAGGAGTCAACACAGTTGCACCAGTTTCCTTGTTTTGATACCAAGCGTGTCCGTAGATATGCTGGTAGTCGACGCCTGCAGTTATACGAGTTGAAGGTGTTGCAAGAACACTTTGATACCACGAAACACCTGCAACTGCATCACGTGAACGGAAAAGGTCGGTCTGCGGTTTGCCACCTACATTGTAGCCATCATCTATGTTGTGGTTACCATAATTATTGTAGATGCTGACGGCTCCGCCTGTTTTGTCGTAGTGATTCTCCACAACAAGATTGGCCGAACCACGAGTGATACTCTGGTCGTTATCGAGTTTCGGCTGAGCGATTGTGCCGGGGTTGCTGGCGTTGAAATGCGTAATGTCGGCCATCGCACTTGCATTCCAATGGTCGGATATCTCATAACCAAGACTCAAGAACCCACCATATTGTTCGAAGCCCATATTGGGACGATGGTTATCGGAACGTTGATACTGAGCCGCAGCAGTACTTGTGAAGCGGCCTACACGCAGTTGATTGCTGCCCTCAACCTGAACTGTTCCATAACTTCCGGCTCCAGCATTGATGGTTGTATGCTGCGAGAGTTTGCCATCTTCATTAGGTTCCAGTTTTCGAGTAACGATATTTACGACTCCACCCATCGCGTTAGAGCCATAAAGCAAAGATGCAGGACCTCGAAGCACCTCTACCCTATCGGCAATCATCGTCTGGTAGCTATCTGCAATACCATGACCGAAGATGCCCTGGTATTGCGGGTGTCCGTCGATGAGGACCAGCATTTGTGCAGTTCCAGAGGCAAGTCCGCGAACATTGATACTGCCCGAACCACCTGTACTTACGCCGTAGCCCATCATTCCTCGACTGGTTACGAGAACTCCAGGAACTTCCTCCATGATGGTGGGAAGCACGCTTGTTCGCTCGTTTGCCAAGAGTGTCTGCCGATTGAGGGTGTTCACAGTCATCGGAAGATGACGGATATCTGTGGCATTTCGCGTGCCTGTAACCACCACTTCGCTCATTTTTGTGGTATCCTGAATACCTTCATTTTGTGTTTCTGCCTGCATGGAAAGGCTTGCAAGACTGGCACTTAGCAGTAGTAATGTGCGGATTTTCATAACTGAGAGTGTTTTTGTGTGACAAAATTAATACCTTATAATTTCGCCTGCAAAGATATTAATAATGTACGCACGAAGCCAAACCCAGATTTCGCAGAGTGTTACCAAGATTTCCCTAAACGGCTGAGATAGCGGCTGAAATGTGAGGCGTTATCGAAGTTCAGCTTGCTTGCAACCTCTTTTGCCGTAAGTTTTCCATGCATCAGTAAGTGTCTGATTTCCATTACGGTAAACTGCTGAATCCAATAACTTGGGGTTCGTCCGCTCACTTGGGTGGAAATCTTGTGAAGATGCTTTGGAGTCACGCAAAGTTCTTGCGCATAATAGGCTACGGTTCGATGTTTTCTGTAGGTTCCAGACTCCAGCATTTGGATGAAACGCGACATAATATCGGCCGACCTCAGACTTGCTTCCTCGCGTTCGAAGAGCAAGGCATGAGCGTTCATGACATCAAGATAAAGTGCTCGCATTCCTTGCAGAACGGCCTCTTGCCTATAGGCTTCCGGCGTATGCTCACGGCGGAAAGCAACGTCCTTGAAGTCGTGTTCGATGACGGAAAGCACGTCTCCCTCCAAATGAAAGATGGGATGCATGAAGAGATGAAGCCATCCGCAAGTTCCATAACTGCTGTGAGGCATCAGACTGGCCTGTTGTTCGGCAGGCAGAAGAAGCCGATAAAGCCGGCAATCTTCCGAGGGTTGAAGGCGGCCAACATGACTGGCCATCGCAATCATGCAACATCCAGCCTCGAGCGTATGCTCGTGACCAGAGAAATGCAGGCTGCAAGTTCCAGCCGTACAAAGGAGGTGCAGAATCTGTTGTTGCATAATATCGGCCAATCTTTTTACCGCTACAAAATTACGAAAAAAAGGGCACATAAACAAACAAAACTCGAAGAATTTGCGAGAGCTTTGTGGGGGCTTTCAAAACAACCCCAGTTACGTTGGCAAACTTAACGTGTTACGATTGCAAACTTAACGTGTTATGATTGCAAAGTTAACGTGTTACGTTTGGCATCTTAACCTGTTATGTTTTTTCTTGCTAAAAGGTTTGTGTCTTCTCTCAAAACTTCGTACCTTTGCACGCGAAATTCGAAAATAAGGAATTATGCCACAAATATCCGTTCGAGGCGTTGAGATGCCGGAGTCGCCTATCCGCAAGTTGGCTCCGCTTGCTTACGCCGCTAAAGACAGAGGAATTCACGTATATCACCTGAACATCGGTCAGCCCGACCTTCCTACACCTAAAGCGGCCATCGATGCCATCAAGAATATCGACCGTAACATCTTGGAATACAGCCCCAGTCAGGGTTATCTGAGTTATCGCAAAAAGTTGGTCGGCTACTATGGAAAGTACAATATCAACCTCACTCCCGACGATATCATCATCACAAGTGGCGGTAGCGAGGCCGTACTTTTCTCGTTCCTCGCTTGCCTGAATCCTGGTGACGAGATCATCGTGCCTGAGCCTGCCTATGCCAACTATATGGCATTCGCAATCTCTGCAGGAGCCGTGATTCGCACTATAACGACCACCATCGAGGAAGGCTTCTCGTTGCCGAAGGTCGAGAAGTTCGAGGAACTCATCAACGAAAAGACTCGCGCCATCCTGATCTGCAACCCAAACAATCCGACGGGCTACCTCTATACTCGTCGCGAAATGAATCAGATTCGCGATCTCGTCAAGAAATACGACCTCTATCTCTTTAGTGATGAGGTTTACAGAGAGTTCATCTATACGGGAAGTCCCTACATTAGTGCCTGCCATTTGGAGGGTATCGAGAACAATGTGGTGCTCATCGATAGCGTGAGCAAAAGGTATAGTGAGTGCGGCATCCGTATCGGAGCGCTCATCACGAAGAATAAAGAGGTTCGCAAGGCCGTGATGAAGTTCTGCCAGGCACGTCTCAGCCCTCCTCTCATCGGACAGATCGCAGCCGAAGCCAGTTTGGATGAACCCGAAGAATACGGCAGAGAAGTCTACGACGAATATGTTGAAAGACGTAAGTGTCTCATCGATGGATTGAACAGAATACCAGGTGTGTATAGTCCCATTCCGATGGGTGCGTTCTATACTGTCGCGAAGCTTCCCGTAGATGATGCAGAGAAGTTCTGTGCTTGGTGCTTGAGCGAGTTCAACTACGAAGGGGAGACTGTGATGCTGGCTCCTGCCGCGGGTTTCTACACGACTCCCGGCATCGGCAAGAACGAAGTGCGTCTGGCCTACGTCCTCAAGAAAGAAGACCTCGTAAGAGCACTCTTCATCCTCAGAAAAGCCTTGGAAGCTTATCCTGGAAAGGTGTAAAATGTTTACTTGGTTTGTAGCTAAACGACTCTTCGCTCAAAGCGGAAGCAGCGGACGAGCCTCGCGTCTTGCCACAGGAATTGCAACTGTGGGAGTCGCTATCGGCTTAGCCGTGATGTTGGTTAGCGTTTCTATCGTGCTCGGCTTCCAGAAGGAAGTTCAGGACAAAGTGTTGGGCTTCGGCGCTCACATCAAGGTGCTCAACTACAAGAGCTTAGGCCAGCAAGAGTTCAGTCCGATTGTTATCGACGATTCTGTCACTTCGCGACTCTCTGCAATCCCTAATGTGGCTTCCGTTGCACGCTATTGCATCAAGCCAGGAATGCTGAAGACTGACGCCAATTTCCGAGGAATCGCGATTCAAGGAGTTGGGCAAGACTACGACCAAAGCTTCATCAGCAGCCACTTAGTAAAGGGCGAAATGCCTGAGTTCACAGATTCCGTCAGTTCGGGCAAGCTGGTTATTTCGCAGGCAATGGCTCGCGAAATGCAAGTCGATGTTGGCGAAACCATCTATGCTTACTTCTTTGAACAAACGGTTCGGGCAAGGAAGTTTACCGTCGCAGGCATTTACCAGACCAATCTTACCGACTTCGACAAGAACTTTGCCTATACCGATCTCAACACTATTCATCATCTTTTGGGTTGGGATTCCCAGCAATATACAGGAGCGGAAATCAGGTTGAAGGATTTCGAGAAACTCGATGAGACTTTGATGAATGTGGTAAACGAGGTCAATCACAAGCAAGATGCTTATGGCAACTACTATTCCAGCATGAGCATCAAAATGGAACATCCGCAGATTTTTGCTTGGTTGCAACTCCTCGATATGGACATTGTGGTCATCCTCATCCTGATGATTTGCGTCTCCATCTTTACCGCGGTAAGCGGACTACTTATCATCATTCTGGAACGCACCAATTTCATCGGCATCATGAAGGCTTTGGGGGCACGCAACAAGCAAGTTCGTCACCTCTTCCTCAACTATGCTCTTCTGATTATTGTGCGAGGAATCATACTCGGAAACCTGTTGGCTTTCGCCCTTATCTTCTTGCAGAAACAGTTCGGAATCGTTACTCTCGACCCCGAAGTCTACTACGTTGAAGCCGTTCCTGTAATGGTGAATTGGTGGTGGGTGCTCGCTATCGACCTCGGAACGCTTGTCCTTTGTGGTTTGGCTATGATTGTTCCGAGCCTTGTGGTCTCAAATATCACGCCTGCCAAGAGCATTCGCTTCGAATAGAAGCATTGCCCATCCCTCCTCGCTTTCCGTTTCCAAGAGACTGAAACCCAACTTCGAAGCTGCTTCCGTCAAAGCCTGAACATCCTCCAAATAGAAGCCGCTCAATATCATCTGACCTCCTTCTCGAATCGATTTGCTGAATCGCGGCAAGTCCCCAAGCAAGATGTTTCGGTTGATGTTGGCAATCAGGAGATCGGCCTTTTCCTTTCCTTCGAGCACAGAACTATCGCCACAAACGACCTCTACATTATTATATATGTGATTCAGAAGCAGGTTGTCCTTCGTATTTTCCACGCTCCATTCGTCGATGTCATAGGCGAAGACACTTTCCGCTCCACGCTTCATAGCCATAATAGCCAAGATTCCTGTGCCCGTTCCTGCGTCGATAATGTGCTTCCCATCCAAGTCGAGTTGAGCAAGAGTCCGTAGGATAAGCCGAGTCGTCTCGTGGCTCCCAGTCCCGAAAGCCAAGCGAGGAGTGATGAGGATGTCGTACTTAACTTGCGGAACATCAGTATGTTTGACGTCGTGAACCACAATCTCGTCGCCCACAAGAACTGGCTGAAAGCCCTCTTCTTCCCAGACCTGATTCCAATCTTCATCAGGTGCCTCAACTTTCGAATAACGGATTCTGACCTCTGGCAAACAGAAGTCCTGCACTACTTCACGCATCTTGTCCTCATCCCACTCATTTTGCTGGATATAAGCCAACAAGCCGTCTTCTGTCTGAGAAAACGCTTCGAACCCAATCTCGGAGAGTGACGCAGAGAGAATATCTGCGGCATCTTCATTGAAAGGATGCAGCGTACATTTTACTTCGAAGTACTTCATTATACATATAATAATGTATAGTCGCCAAACGTAACACGTTAACTTTGCAATCGTAACACGTTAACTTTGGCAACATAACGTGTTAAGTTTGCCGTTTAACCGTGGTTAGTTGTTCATTTACTCTGCAAATGTAGCTTTTTTTCTCCAGTTGGGGAAATTTCCTCTACAAAATAGGTGTTTCCCTTTTGGTTATTTCATAAAAGACCGTAACTTTGCATCAACAATTAAATGAAATGTACTATGAAAGCAAATGTTATTACCCTCATGATGCTTTTGGCTGTTTGCTTCAACGCATCAGCTCAGGACGACGACATGTACTCCTTCTCTTCCAAGAAGAAAGGACAGCAGAACACGACTTCATCCGCACAGGTAAGTTCACAAGCTTCCATCGACGATGAAGGCGATCCAAATGCCGACTATCACACAGGACAGTTGCGCGATGTGGATGAATACAATCGTCGCGGTTTAGGACAGCAAGCTGGCACACCATCTTACGAGTTCCGAGGCGACACACTTCTCGTTTCAACCAATTCCGAACAGAATGAATTGGCAGACTACGACGCAGGCTATTATGCCGGATACAACGACGGCCTCAACGACGGAGACTTCTGTCTGACGTCCCGCCTGTATCGCTATCGTGGTTTCCGTCTCTACGACCCCTACATCTGGGACTACTGCTACGGATGGTATGATCCTTGGTACGATCCCTGGTACGGCTGGTATGGACCCTATTATCGCTACGGCTATGCAAGCTGGTACGACTGGGGCTGGGGCTGGCATCACTATGGATGGTACGATCCCTGGTACTACGGAGGATACTATGGAGGCTATTATGGCGGATATCATGGATGGTATGGAGGTCACAATCGCACTATAACCAGCATTAATTCCGGAAGACGTTCTGCAACAAACGGCACGAACATCGGAGGAGGCAGACAGCCTGGTAGCCGCACAGGAGCATCGCGTTCTACATCGACATATGGCACGCGCGGCGCCACCAGAAGCGGAGATGTACGTCAGTCGACAGGAGGTATGCGTAGCAGCAACACTTCGACCCGCAGCAGCAATATAGGAACTCGCGGTAGCAACACAACTACTACGACTTCCCGCAGCAACAACACAGGAACTCGCAGTAACACTACAACTACGACAACCTCTCGCAGCAGTAGCACCACTTCCAGAAGCAGTAGTAGTACCTATAGTGGCGGAAGTTCAAGAGGTAGTTACAGCAGTGGCAGTAGCGGCAGTTTCGGTGGAGGTGGTTCACGCAGCAGCGGCGGCTTCAGTGGAGGCGGCGGTGGCGGAGGCTCCCGTAGCGGAGGTGGTGGTGGCCGCAGATAATTGCCCCCTAACCTACTCTATAAAGGATATAACCCCAAATATGTCAACTCATATTTCTGTTAACTTGACAACTATAAAACTATGAAACGTTATATTTTTCTTTCCTTCCTTGCTGCTGCAATCGCAGTTCAAGCTCAGGACACATACATGAACGAGCGTCTCATCAACAACTCTAGCGACGTCATTGGCACATCACGCTACGTCGGCATGGGCGGCGCACTTGGTGCTCTTGGCGCAGATATGAGCGTTATCAGTTGGAACCCTGCAGGCATCGGACTGTATCGTAAGAACGACATCGCACTGACATTCGGCGGGTTGTGGGGTAAATCGAGCATCAAAGAAGAGAACAAAGGTACCGGAACCTTCGACCAAGCTGGCTTCGTCATCAATATGAAGACTGGCGGCGAAACCTGTCCCTACATCAATTTCGGCTTCAACTATCAGAAGAAGATTAACTACAACCACAACTTCTATGCCTACAACGACAATCTCGGAGGCCTCAGCCAGATGGACCAGGTGGCAGAGCTTACCTACTGGGATAATGGCACTGAGAACTTAGCAGGATTAGCAATCGATAGAGACTTCCTTAACTCTGCCATCGATGACAATGGAGATAAGTATTATTACAATTATTATGCTTCATATAGTAATAAATACACCCACCATAGCGAAGGTTCTTTGCACTCGTTCGACTTCAATGCAAGCACGAATATCAACGACAGAGCCTTCCTTGGACTTACCATCGGTGTTGATAACATGCACTTTCGCGAACTGACCTGCTATGAAGAATTTGGTGACGGAGATTATGCCCTGAGCCGCAATTGCAGAGTATCAGGTACAGGCGTTAATGTCAAGTTGGGTACCATTGTACGCCCCTTTGAAGAAAGCCCCTTCCGATTTGGCTTCGTTGTAGAAACACCTACTTGGTATCGTCTGCGCAACAAAACATGGTTTGACTTCGGCTATGATATCGATCAGACTAAAGCGTTGAGAAGTGACCTTCCATTCAATTTGCGTTCACCTTGGAAAGTTCGCACCAGTATCGGCAGTACTGTTGGCTCTACATTCGCTTGGGACATCGACTATGAATTTGCAGCATACGCAGGCACAAACATGGGATATCCCGAACTTGAATATGCCGACGGATCAACTTCCGGAAACGTAAAGGACAGAGCCATGAATCAGTTCACACGCGACAACCTGCATGGCACACACACCCTGCGAATAGGTACAGAAGTGAATGCCACCAAGAACCTCGCTTTCCGCCTTGGTTACAACCTGAGTACAACGGCCTATAAGAAGAACATTGGTTTCGACCAGTTCAACATCGATAGCCGAGCTATGGATTACGCAACTGGGACTAACTATATGCGTCTCGGCAATACAAACATATTGACGCTCGGCGCTGGCTATCACGCAAAGAAATTCTACGTTGACCTCGCCTACAAGGTTCGTCACCAGAAAGCAGACTTCTATGCATTCGACACACGTTTCACCAATAGCGAAACTGGCGACCCAGTGTTCTTGAATAATGTATCAGTAGATGCTCCTGAACTTATCAATGCAACTATTGAACCCGCAGACGTTAACCTTACGAGACAAACTATAACTTGCACGTTAGGCTTCAAGTTCTAACGAACTAAGACTTTTTTGCCGGACATGATATAAAGTCCTGGCTTTAGTGAGCGACGCTCCTGTTTGATGCCAGATAGGCTAAAGACGGGAGCGTCGCTTGCTTTGTCTATAGAGGGAGAGACGATAACATCATCGTCTTCAACCAGCGTTCCATACACATGAAAGGCATAGAGGGCAGGCGACTCGACATTGTTCATGCTTGCAGAAGTGCGAGGAAAGACCAACTTGACATAGCGTCCACGAACAGGCGAAGAGAGTGAAACCGTCTTCTTATTTACAGAGCCGGCGTTCTTCTTGTCTGCAACTTGTGTCCAACAATCATTTGTATCGCCTGTTTTCGTAATGAGACCCAGGTCAGGCTTCTCTTGACTAATAAACATCTGATAAGCATTCATGTTTGTAGCATTCGTGTCGATGCTCTTTGCATCCCATAGCAACAGACGTTTGATATCATAGGTCTTCTCCAAATCTACAATAACATATCGATAAGGATCGCTGCCTTGAACTGGCGTTGTAGGACGCCAAGGTCGCTCTATAGACGGTAGTCCCGTGAGCAGATTGAGTGCACTTCTGGTTGCATCAGGAGTATCATCGGCTGCAAGGATGCTCTTTCCGATACTGACATTGCCATCGGTTCTGGGCAGTTCACTCACGAAGCGTCCATAGACGTCGCAGCCATAGAGACGAATCGCATTGTCAGCCTCGCCGCTTGGACGCGTGCCTCGAGAGAAGACGAGCCTGAGATAACGGACTTCTGTAGGTGTGAAAGAGACGTCCTTTTCTGCTTGATTGCCGACACCTTCCTCATGCGCCAAGAGCGTCCATTCCTCGTTTGTCTGAGTCCTGCCAAACACCCAATACTCCGGAACATTGCCGCAATTCGACTCACGCCCCTCAACATCTCGGAAGACAAGACGATTCACTTCGTATATTCCAGTGAACTCCAACACAATCCAAGGCTGCTCTGTACTTGCGTCACACCACTTTCTCCCTGAATAAATGTAACTTGTGTTCATGTAGCAAGGCCTTTCACTCTCGGCGGCATAACCGCTTGCAGAATTGACAAAGCAAGTCATCTTGCCTGTTCCAAGCGCAGTTTGTTGATTGATGACGCCTTCTGGAACTTGTGCCGTAATGATTGGATCGCCCTCATGAAGCGAGGTTTGTGGATCGCAAACGGCAACTCCGACGAACGAGTCGGCACAGCCATAATAGAGAAACCACTTGTCCTGATGATAGACGAGACCTTCTGTGAAAACCGTTCCAGCAGCATATTGGCCGCTCTTTTCGAAGTCGGCAATAGGACGGAAGAAAGGTTTGTCAAGTCGGTCAACGAGCAACAGCGGATTGTCTTTACTGAAGAGCATCTGACCAGCGGCATAAGTGTTTGCCGCATAGCAAGCATCTCCGTTACTTCCACTCGAGTTCTTACCATTATATATTAGTACGATGCCATCTTCTGTAACAACTGCCGGCGGACCACATTCCGTAAGCACACTATCAAAGAAACCCTTTCTGGGCTTTGCCAAATAAAGGAGTTCCGTATTATTATCCACAATTGGAGTCCAGGTGATGAGGTCGTCGCTTGTTGCTCCACACACCCAATACTCGCCCCAATACATGAAATACTTGCTTTCGCCATTCACCAAAATCTTCGTCGCTTGCAATCGTCCGTCCTTTATCTCTGTAACAATTGAGCCAGACTTGCAGGCCAAATTGGCGAACTTACCATTATATGCAGTCTGGAAGCAAGGGCCATGATGCGTCCAAGTCCTGAGATCGCAACTTGTGGCAACACTTAATCGAGCCGTCTTTCGGTTCCAAGATGTGTAGGTCATTACATAGAGAGGGGCTCCGTCAACCTCAGCCTCAACCACTCTTGGGTCTTCTGTTCCGCCCGGCCACTCATAAGTTTGGGAGATAGAGGAGTTGTCCGGATACATGACAGGCGAGGGAGAACGATAATCTATGGTAACACCGTCGGCACTTTCAACGAGTCCGATTCGCGAAGTTCGCTTGCCTATTCCTGCATTAGGATCATCTTCGGCACGATAAAGAACACAGACTTTTCCATCTTTTTCTATGGCTGCGGGGTTGAAAGTGTCAGCACATTCCCACTTCACATTTGCTTTCTTTACAGGACAATAAAAGAGATTATCCTGGATGGGGCTCACCATCGGATTCTTGCCTTCTGGTCGCGTGAAGCCTCCAATTGCCCAATATGGTAGGACATTATCGCCTGCAAGAGCAATAAGAGAGAGAAGCAAAAGTGGTAAAAATGAGAAGCGTTTCATAAGGTCCCTTATTCTTCTGGGAAGAGGCCGTAGAGTTTGGCGTCGATTTGTTCTGTTATGCGTTGGAAATCAGCGATATTCGACTCGAACTTCAACTTGTCGCCATCGACGATGAGCAACTTTCCGGGATAGTTCTTAATCCATTCCTCGTAGCGTTCATTCAGGCCGTTCAAGTAATCTATGCGAATGCTTTGCTCATACTCACGACCTCGTTTTGCAATTTGTGCAATGAGATTCGGGATGGAACTACGAATGTAAATCATCAAGTCGGGCAGTCCTACAAGCGACATCATCAGGTCGAAGAGCTCACTATAGTTAGCAAAGTCGCGGTCACTCATGTAGCCTTGAGCATGAAGATTGGGAGCGAAGATGCGAGCGTCCTCGAAGATTGTGCGGTCCTGAATGATGGTGTCTTTGCTCTTTGAAATCTCGACAACATCGCGGAAACGCTTGTTCAGGAAGTAAACCTGCAGGTTAAAGCTCCAACGATTCATGTCCTGATAGAAGTCCTCGAGATAAGGATTCACGTCGACTGGCTCGAAGCGAGGCGTCCAACCATAGCGCTTTACGAGCAATTTGGTGAGGGTGGTTTTGCCACAACCAATGTTTCCGGCTACTGCAATGTGCATAATATGAGGTGGTTTAGGTTAGTGGGAACATGCCGAAAAGCAGTCCGTCGATTTTATCTGTTATGTCTTTGAAGTCTTTGGGGTTGTGTTGGTAGTCGATCTTATCTACGTCAACGGTCAGGACTTTGCCTTTATACTTGTTGTAGATGAAGTCTTCGTAGAGGTCGTTAAGACCTTTCAGGTACTCGAGCTGAATGGTTTGTTCGCAGTTGCGACCTCGTTTCTGGATGTTTTTAACGAGGTGAGGAATGCTTGCTCGCAGGTAAATCATGAGGTCGGGGAACTTTACGAGATTCTGCATATGACCGAAGAGTTCCATGAACGTCTCGAAATCTCTGTCGCTTAGGTTGCCCAACTGCTTGTTGTTAGTAGCGAAAACATACACTCCTTCATAGATTGTTCGGTCCTGAATGGTGTCTTTTCCGCTCTTCTGCATCTCCATAAGATCGCGGAAACGCTCTTTCAGGAAGAACACTTCCATTGGGAACGACCATCGTTCTATGTCCTTATAGTAGTCCTCCAAATAGGGATTGAAGGTCACTTGCTCGTACATCGGCTCCCAATTATAGTGCTGAGCGAGCATTTCTGTGAGCGTGGTCTTGCCGCTTCCTATGTTTCCTGCGATGGCGATATGCATATCAATTCTTTCTTAGCAAGATGTCGACTACTGAATATTTATCAAGGAAGACGCTTCTGTCGACGTGGCCTCTAATGCCGTCAACATAGCTTGTACTGGAGTATTGCCACAAGACGATGGGCACATCTTCGCTCAGTCCAGGGAACTCTTCCGCATAGCGAGCCACCATGAACTTGTAGCCTGTGAAGTGGCCTTCGAGGTATTTTGCATAGAAGTTCACGCCAGTATAGATAATGGGCTTCACTCCGAACATTCGCTCAACACCATCGAGGAAGGCTTTCAGGCTTTTCTGGAACTGAACGAGGGAGCTTTTGCCGCGCTTCTCCACATCGACTATGGGGATGAGGTCTTGCTGACGAGGGTCGACAGTAGAGCGGAAGTTCTCGAGTTGAACGAGCGGACTTACTGTCGGACTGAAGAAATGATAGCAGCCTACAGGTATTCCTACTCGCTTTGCTCCATAAAGGTTTCGCAGATAGAACTCGTCGACCAGATTGCCGCCTTCAGTCGCCTTTACATAGACGAAAGAGATTGTCTTGTCCGTTGCCACTTCGTCCCAGTCGATACGCCCTTGATAATGAGAGACATCGATGCCTTGCTGAACGTTTACTGTATGGTGAACTTGGGCTCGAATCTCATCTATGCGAGGCTGAGGATGGTCTGGAAGCGGGACTTTCGGCAAGTTGTCGGGCATAGGAAGGGAATAGATAGGGTCGACTGTATCGCCCTTGTTCTTGCCTTTCCTATCGGCAAAAACTGTCGCAACCGCAAAGAAAACGGTACAGAAGAGCAGGTAGCGGAGCGACATAACCAAGCTATTCTCCTAAATAACTGAACTCGAAGTTTGCACTCTTAATGCTTGGGAACTGACTGCGAGGGTCGACATCCTGACGATTTCGCAAGTGTTCGATCACCTTATCATAGCAATCCTGAGCACTTTCGGCCTTTACTTTGCAGATGAAAGGAGCATCGACATAGTGCGACTTCTGTGTTTCAGGAATCGAGATGACGCGCTTGAAGGTTATCTTTGCCGCATACCAGCCGGGCTGGGGCTTGCCATACTGCGAAAGAGCCTCTTTCTGAGCCACCTTCTCCACCTTGTTTCCTGCTGCTCCTTTGGCTTTGAACTCCTCCATTGTAGCTGCGGTTGTCTTGATGACGATGAAGAAGGAACGCTGGTTCACCTTGATGTGTTTGGGGAACATAGCATTGCTGCTCATGAATTTCTCCAGCTCAAGACGAACGTAATCGTTCACCTCAACATCCTCCAAGGAAGCGAGGAATTCCAAAGCCTCCTCAACGCTATAGACGAGGACCTCCTCGTCGAAGTATCTGATGTATAGATTCATATCCTGACTAATAATATATAATGTGGGCACAAAATTAGGAAAAAGCAGGGACATAACGAAATTTTCCAGACATAAAAACCTGCTAAGCGAACGAAATCGCACAAACGAGTCGCCAATCGTTGCAAGCCCCTATTGGGAACAACCCCAGTTAAGTTGCCGAAGTTAACGTGTTACGATTGCAAACTTAACTCGTTACGATTGCAAAGTTAACGTGTTACGTTTGCCAACGTAACTAAGGTTGTTATTTTTTCACCTTAATCGAAAAATAATTCCTCATTCGTTTGGCAGAAAAACAGAATTGTCTTACCTTTGCATCGCAAAACAATAGAAGATGACTCAGAAAAGCAATCTCTACTTCGGATTTTACTATTACTTTTACTTTAGCAAATAAAGTGAAGCGGGTCGTCGTATATATATAAATAAGGTATAACACAGAAACATATAGCAGCATCCCGCTCACTCAGTGAAGCGGGATGTTTTGCGTTAGAAACAGGAACAAGATGAAACGGATAGCAATTCAGGGTATCAAGGGCAGTTTCCACGATATTGCAGCCCATCATTTCTTCGAAAACGAGGAGGTGGAGCTGGTTTGCTGCGATACTTTCGAGGAGATGTTTGCCAAACTGAAAGGGCAGAAAGATATGTTGGGACTCATGGCGATAGAGAACACAATTGCCGGCAGTCTGCTCCACAACTACGAGCTTTTGCGAGATAGCGGAATGACGATTGTTGGCGAACACAAGCTCCGCATCAGTCATAGCATTATGTGTCTGCCAAATGAAAGTTGGGAAGACCTTACTGAGGTTAACTCCCATCCCGTCGCACTCATGCAATGTCGGCAGTTTCTCACGAAACATCCTGGCCTGAAGGTAGTCGAAGTTGTCGATACTGCAGGGGCCGCAGCCGATATAAGCAGGGAACAAAGGCACGGACACGCAGCCATCTGCCATCGCGACGCAGCCAAAATCTACAATATGAAAGTGCTTCAGGAAGGCATAGAAACAAACAAACACAATTTCACTCGCTTCCTCGTTCTCGCTCATCCAGAGAGAGCTACGGCCATTCGAAACACCAGGCCTATCAACAAAGCGAGTCTCGTCTTCACTCTTCCCCACGAAGAAGGCAGCCTGAGTGCAATCCTGTCGGTCCTTTCATTCTACAAACTCAACCTGACAAAGATACAAAGTCTGCCAATCATTGGTCAAGAGTGGCAATATATGTTCTACATCGATCTCTCCTTCAACGAGGAAAAGCGTTACAGACAGGCACTTAACGCCATCAGTCCGCTTACTCGCGAACTCAAACAACTCGGCATTTACGAAGATGGAAAGCAAACAATTTAACATAAAGCCGGCAGAGAGATTGGCCGACGTGAATGAGTACTACTTCAGTAGAAAGCTGAAGGAAGTGGCTGCGATGAATGCCGAAGGAAAGGACATCATCAGCCTCGCAATCGGAAGTCCCGATATGCCTCCTTCAACTGAAACAATTGAAACACTCTGCAAGGAAGCCCAAAAGCCTACGGCTCACGGCTATCAACCTACGATTGGAATACCTGAGTTGCGTTCTGCAATGGCCTCTTTCTACAAACGATGGTATGGTGTCGAACTCGATCCTGCAAAGGAAATCCAGCCTTTGATTGGCAGCAAGGAAGGTATTCTGCATGTAACTTTGGCGTTTGTAAATGTTGGAGATGAGGTTTTGGTTCCCAATCCTGGTTATCCAACCTACACAAGTCTCTCGAAACTGCTCGGCGCGAAGATTGTCAATTATGACCTCCTTCCCGAAAACGGCTGGCAGCCAGACCTCGAGCAACTGGAGAAGATGGACCTCAGCAAAGTGAAACTGATGTGGACAAACTACCCGAATATGCCGACAGGAGCAAAGGCGAGACGCGAAACCTATGAGAAACTCGTCGATTTTGCCCTTCGTCACAACATAATTGTGGTAAACGATAATCCTTACAGCTTCATCCTCAACGAGGGCGAAAGGCTTTCAATTCTGCAAATTCCACGAGCCAAAGAGTGCTGCATCGAGTTCAATTCGATGTCGAAGAGCCACAATATGCCGGGCTGGCGAGTAGGTCTTCTTGCCACAAACGCTCAGTTCGTCAGCTGGATTCTCAAGGTAAAAAGTAATGTTGATAGCGGCACTTTCCGCGCTCTACAACTTGCCGCAGCCAAAGCTTACGAGAATACAGACCTCTGGCACCAGCATGCAAACGTCGAAACCTATGCTCGTCGTCGCCGTTATGCCGAGGAGATCATGCAGGTTCTAGGCTGTCAATTCGACAAAGATCAAACGGGTATGTTCCTTTGGGGGCGTATTCCTGACATATATAATAATGTAGAAGAACTCACGGAGAAAGTGTTGCATGAAGCAAGAGTCTTCATCACTCCAGGCTTTATCTTTGGTTCAAACGGCAGTCGTTACATTCGTATCAGCCTTTGTGCAAAGGAAGAAAAGTTCGAAGAAGCACTTCGACGCATCAAATCGACAATAAAATCTTAACATATGGAACTCAATTTACAACCCCTTAATCTGCCTAGCGATCAGGAACGAGCCTTCATCATAGCCGGTCCTTGTAGTGCTGAGACAGAAGAACAAGTGATGACCACAGCCAAACAACTGGCAGGAAAAGGCTGCCACATCTTCCGTGCTGGAGTTTGGAAACCACGCACAAAGCCTGGAGGATTCGAGGGTCACGGAGAACCGGCACTCCCATGGTTGGCAAGAGTAAAGCAGGAAACTGGCATGCTTGTCGCAACAGAAGTGGCAACACCAAAGCATGTGGAACTTGCCCTCAAGCATGGTGTTGACATTCTTTGGATAGGAGCTCGCACCACAGCCAATCCCTTTGCAGTTCAGGAACTTGCCGACGCACTCAAAGGAACTGATGCAACTGTTCTCATTAAAAACCCCGTAAACCCCGACCTCGAACTTTGGATTGGCGCTCTTCTCCGCATAAATGGGGCTGGAATCAGTAAGTTGGGAGCCATTCACAGAGGTTTCAGCAGTTATGAAAAGAAGTTGTATCGCAACGAACCTATGTGGCAGATTCCCATCGAACTGAAGCGTCGCTTCCCCCAACTGCCGGTTGTTTGCGACCCAAGCCACATTAGTGGACGTCGCGACCTGATTGCTTCGCTCTGTCAAGAGGCGTTGGATATGGGTTTAGACGGTCTTATGGTAGAAAGCCATTGCAATCCCGATAAGGCTTGGAGCGATGCTTCGCAGCAAGTTACTCCAGATGTACTCGACTTCATAGTGTCTCGTCTCGTCTTCCGCGACAAGACAGAACACGCCGACAAACTCAAGGACTATCGTCACGAAATAGATGAACTTGACGACGAAATCATTGAGTTGCTTGCCAAACGCATGAAAGTCAGTCGCAACATCGGCGAATACAAGAAGGAAGTAGGCATGACTGTTGTGCAGACTCGACGTTATAGCGAGATTCTCGACAAGCGTGGCGCTCAAGGTTCTTTGCTGGGTATTGGCAGAGAATGCATCAAGAACATCTTCGAGAACATACATGAAGAGAGCGTTCGTCAGCAAATGGAAATATTCAACAAATAAGCTATGAGAATACTTATCTTAGGTGCCGGAAAGATGGGCTCCTTCTTTACGGATGTCCTTTCCTTCGATCATGAATGCGCCGTCTATGAGATTGATGCCCGTCGAATGCGGTTTCTATATAACACTCAGCGTTTTACGACGCTCGACGAGATACAGGATTTCAAGCCCGAACTCGTTATTAATGCAGTCACGCTGAAGTACACAATCGAGGTTTTCCAACAGGTAATTCCCCATCTTCCTAAGGATTGTATCATCTCGGACATCGCTTCTGTTAAGACAGGAATGAAGGATTTCTACGAAGGAACTGGCATGCGCTATGTCTCTACACACCCCATGTTTGGTCCCACATTTGCCAATCTCGGAGCACTTTCCTCGGAGAATGCAATCGTTATCAACGAAGGAGATTATATGGGACGCATTTTCTTCCTCGATCTTTACAGGCGTCTTGGGTTGAATGTCCACGAGTATTCGTTCGACGAGCATGATGAAGCGATGGCTTACAGCCTGTCGGTTCCCTTTGTGAGCACTTTTGTGTTCTCTGCCGTAATGAAGCATCAGGATGCTCCAGGCACGACATTCAAACGACATCTGAAGATTGCGAGAGGCGTTTTGGGAGAAGACGACACCCTACTTCGCGAGATTCTCTTCAACCCACGAACTAAGTCGCATGTCGAAGGAATACGTTCCGAGTTGAAGGAACTCATTCAGATTATCGACAATCGAGATGAAGAGGCACTCAACGCCTACTTGACTAAGATTCGGAGCAACATCCGATAAAAAGCAACGCCCCAAGGAAGCAATTCTTCTTTGGGGCGTTGTTCTGTTATCTCCAACCAGGCATTCCTGTTCCGCTCTTGTGGACTCTTTCTATTTGAAGGCGGAAGAGAAGCGTGCTATAAGCAGGTATGGCATCCGATTCGGTTTCCTTATAGGCCAATTGTTGCGGGATATAAACATACCAATCATCACCCTTGACCATATACTGAACTGCAGTCATGAAACCTTCAACTGTGGCAGTAACGGGCATTGCTATGGGTGCGGCAGTTGTTTTATCGAAGTCTCCGTAGTAAGTCTGGCTGAAAACTTTCATATTATCCTTGCTTGCAGGATAGTTCTCATCCATAATCCAACCTCGATAATACAGGCGAACACTATCGGTATAGGCAGGGCTCCAATCTCCATCGCCTCGCTCATTTATCTTGCAGACAATGTAATCTGTGGAAGGACCTTGTACCTCTTGGCTCTTCAAAAGCGTCTTATAGATGCGCCAATCGCAATGTTCTTCCCATTCGTTGCCTTCCGGATATTGAGCTTTGGCTGCAGAAATAGAGGCCTGAGCCGCATCGTAAACCTCGGCAAACCATTGAGCGTTGCGTTCTTTCCAGTTGTAATGCAGATCATTTTCTTCAGTACTATCCTTACAGGAAGCAAGAAGAAAGACCGACAAAACCGGCAATAGGAGCAGATATTTCTGGCTGAACTTCATTTTTTAGAGCAGTTTCTTGAGGAGAGAAGTGATGCTTACCTTATCTTCTATGATGCTGCGAAGGTCGCTGATGGCAACTCTCTTCTGTTCCATAGTGTCGCGATCTCGCAGAGTTACTGTGTTGTCTTCGAGCGTTTGCTGATCGACGGTTACGCAGTAAGGACAGCCAATCGCATCCATACGGCGGTAACGTTTGCCAATCTGGTCTTTTTCCTCGTACTTGCAATTGAAGTGGAAGCGCAAATCGTTGATGATTTCCTGAGCCTTTTCGGGCATTCCGTCCTTCTTCGTAAGCGGGAATACGGCCAGTTTAACTGGGGCGAGAGCAGCTGGAAGATGCAGGACAGTTCGCGTCTGACCATCAGGAAGCAACTGTTCTTCGTAGCTGTGACACATAATGGAAAGGAACATACGGTCCACTCCGATTGAGGTCTCGATGACATAAGGCGTGTAGCTCTCGTTGGTTTCGGGATCGAAGTATTCTATCTTCTTTCCGCTATATTTTGCATGCTGCGAGAGGTCGAAGTTCGTACGACTGTGTATGCCTTCCACTTCCTTGAAGCCAAAAGGCATGTGGAACTCGATATCTGTAGCCGCATTTGCATAGTGAGCGAGCTTGTCGTGGTCGTGGAAGCGATAGTTTTCCGCACCAAATCCGAGATTTTGATGCCATTTCATTCTGTATTCCTTCCATTTTGCGAACCAATCCAACTCGGTTCCAGGCTGGATGAAGAACTGCATCTCCATCTGTTCGAACTCCCTCATGCGGAAGATGAACTGGCGTGCAACTATCTCATTCCTAAAGGCTTTACCAATCTGAGCGATTCCAAACGGCAACTTCATGCGGCCAGTCTTCTGAACGTTCAAGTAGTTGACAAAGATTCCTTGAGCCGTTTCAGGACGAAGATAAATGGTGCTTGCGCCATCGGCTGTGCTTCCCATCTCCGTCTTGAACATGAGATTGAACTGACGAACATCGGTCCAGTTGCGAGTTCCACTAATGGGACAGACGATTCCTTCGTCGAGGATGATCTGCTTCAGCCCGTCAAGATCGATGCCGCCTTCAGCGTTCATGACCTCTTGGAAACGATGATGCAGGTCGTCATACTTCTTCTGATTCTCGAGGACGCGCTCGTTTGTGGCACGGAACTTTGCCTCGTCGAAACTGTCACCAAAGCGTTTCTGAGCCTTTTCGACCTCCTTCTGGATCTTATCCTCGTACTTTGCCATCTGCTCTTCTATGAGCACATCGGCACGATAACGCTTCTTCGAGTCGCGATTATCGATGAGAGGATCGTTGAAGGCATCAACGTGACCGCTTGCCTTCCAAGTAGTTGGGTGCATGAAGATTGCGGCGTCTATGCCCACGATATTCTCGTGGAGGAGCACCATACTTTGCCACCAATACTGCTTTATGTTGTTCTTCAGCTCAACGCCATTCTGTCCGTAGTCGTAGACGGCACCCAGTCCGTCGTAAATATCACTTGAAGGAAAGACGAAGCCGTACTCTTTACAGTGCGACACTATCTTCTTGAAAACATCTTCTTGCTGTGCCATTTCTCTTACCTTATTAATATAAAGACATTATTTTGGCTGCAAAGATAGCTAATTTTGCTGAAACTTGGTGCAGAATGAGCACTTTTTATTGTATTATAAGACTCAGTTGCAAAAAAATCTTCGCTTTTCTTGCTCGGAAACGAAAGATGTCGTAATTTTGTCTTTCGTTAAGGAGAAAACGCAAAAAGACTAATATGAGAAAGCCGCTTTTTACGATATGTTTGGCCACTTTGGCTTTGTTGATGACTGGTTGCAGCTCGAAAAAGGAGAAAGACAACAAGAAAGGTGAGTCGCAAACAGAGCAGACCTTTGTGTTCGAAGAAGACGAAGAGTACACAGAACTCACAAAGGTGGACCTTCCTTGTAGTAAGGAATTGCTCTATAATGCATGGAAGCAGATTGGACTTGTTGACCCTCAGAAGAAGAAAGGCCTTGATTATAAGGCACATACGCCTTCGCTCTACATTTCTACCGACTTGGATAAAGACGGAAATGCTGAGGTTCTGATGCGTGGCGAACCACCTTATGCAGCCATTTTCACCTTCATGAAAGACTCCGTTCACCTCGTTGCATTAGTCGATCAAAAAGAAATGGGGCTTTCAATTACCCAAGATGGAACCATTTGGAGGAGCGGAATCGGAAGCAAAGGCTCGTCAATTTCCGAGTTCATCAAGCTGGAAAACAGCCAGATAGCGGCTTCTGGAGTGACAAAGGAAAGCTTCGTCATCAAGGACGGACAAATGGTTTCTGGAGGCACACAATTCATGCTTCAATCCGATTCTGCCTTGGTGGAAGTCAGCAAAGACGAGTTTTTCCAGGTTGCTCCTCAGCAAAACGGAACCTATCTGGAAGATATTGAGGGTTGGGACGACTTTAGAAAACCTTAGACATTTCTACCAAAATTCTTACACATAAAAGCCTTCGAAAAATCACCTCGAAGGCTTTCTTTTTATATTCGGACTTTTGGATGGGGGACTATAGGCAGTTTCGCCAACCCATTCATTATGAGGCACTTGGAAATTCGGCCAGTTATACCAGAAAAGTTAACGTGTGAAATCGCCAAACTTAACCTGTGAAGTTGGCAAAGTTAACGTGTTACGTTTGCCATTTTAACGTGTTAAGTTGGGCAACTTAACTGGGGTTATTTGCAATCGTAACTGGGAGTATTTTTTAACGCAGGAAAAATTCTTTACATTTTCACCTCGTTTCATAAAGTCTCTCGGTTCAGGTTCTCAGGTTGAGGAAAAGGACGAAAAAGTTCGCGAAAAAGCCCTCATCAGCCCTTGCTTTTTGGAAAAATGCAATAAAAATTGTACTTTTGCATAAAATTATGTGTCTCAAAACACAATAAACACATTATTAACTACGTTATTAAACACAGGATGAAAAGACTGCTCTGTATAGGTATGCTGCTCATCTCCCTTGGAGTAAGGGCGCAATTCGATGCGGCGTTTACCAATACTTGGGCGCTGCAGTCCTACTATAACCCTGCAGCGGCGGGGCTCGACGCTAAATTAAACGTCGTGGGAATGTATAGTCTCCAGATGGTGGGATACGAGGGAGCACCAAACACAATGGTCATCAATGCCGATATGCCCCTGTTCTTCGTAGGACCAAAGCACGGCGTTGGAGCCGCTTTCCTCAACGACGCAATCGGAGCCTTCAGCAATAAGAAGATCCAGCTCCAGTATGCGTTCCACCAAAAGTTTCTTGGAGGAAGAGCAAGCATCGGCGTTCGTCCGGCTCTGCTCATGGTTGGCCTCAACGGATCGAAACTTGATCTCAACGACGCAAGCGACCCAGCCTTCTCCACGAGCGATGTGAAAGGCAATGCTTTCGACCTCGATGTGGGCATTCGCTACACTTACAAGAAACTCTGGTATGCAGGCGTGAGTGCCATCCATCTGCTTGGTCCGACCGTGAAACTCGGCGACGACAAGACTCATGAAGTAACCATCGACCCGATGTTCATGGTGCAAGGCGGCTACAATCTCTCGTTCCGTCAGCCGCAATACAAGCTCGCATTGGATGCCATGGTGCGTTCCGACCTGAACAACTGGCGAGGAGACATCGACGCAAGACTCATGTACGATGGCGAGAAACACAAGCTCTACGGAGGCCTCATGTACAGTCCGACCATCAGTGTAGGCTTGCTCCTCGGCTTCGACTTCCACGGAATAAACATCGGTTACTCCTATGAAGTCTATACAGGAGGCGTGGGAGCCCTCAACGGAACACACGAAATCCTGATAGGATACTCACACGACCTCGACGTTTACAAGAAAGGAAAGAACTTACATAAGTCTGTTAGAATACTGTAAAAACCATAGGAAAACCCGAAAAAAACAGGGCTTCCTTATTAATAATTAAATATGAAGACAAAAAGTCTGCTTTTAGTAGTTGCAGCTCTCGGCTGCTTAGCCTTAGGCTCTTGCCTCGGTTCAAGCTCTTCGGCAAATGCCGTCGGAGGCGAACTGACTGGCGTTAAAGGCTCATCTTTCTCGGAATCAACGCCCTTCGGAATGGTTCCCGTCCACAAAGGCTCCCTCAAAATCGGTCTCGAGAAGAACGATACACTTTGGGGTACAGAGTTCCCTCTTCGCGACATCAGCGTGGATGGTTTCTGGATGGATCAGCACGAAGTAAGCAACGCAAAGTACCGTCAGTTCGTCAATTGGGTGCGTGACAGCATCATTCGCGAGCGTCTGGCCGATCCCGCCTATGGTGGCGATGAGACATACAAGATTGAAGAGGACAAGGAAGGAAACCCCATCACACCTCATCTCGACTGGAGCAAGAGCATTCCTTGGCGCAAAGCCAACGAGGATGAGGACCGCGCAATCCAAAGCGTCTATGTCATTCATCCCATCGACGGCACAAAGATGCTCGACGCAAGCCAAATGAACTATCGTTACGAAATATACGATTATGTGGCTGCAGCCCAGCGTAAATACCGCCTCAACCCAGAAGAGCGCGACCTCAATACTGACCATCCAGTCAGCACCGAGCAGGTTATCATCAGTAAGGACACAGCTTGGATTGACGACGACGGCAAGATCATCCGCCAGACTATCACTCGTCCTCTCTCCGGACCTTGGGATTTCCTGAACACATACATTGTTAATATATATCCCGATACCACTTGTTGGGTGAACGACTTCCAGAATGCCGATAACGAACGTTACATGAAGCTCTACTTCTCGAACCCAGCTTTCGACGATTATCCAGTAGTAGGTGTGACTTGGGAACAAGCGAATGCTTTCTGCGCTTGGCGTACCAACTTCCTCATGAAAGGCTTGGGCGGCTATGCAAAGCAGATTCAGCGCTACCGCTTGCCAAGTGAAGTGGAATGGGAATACGCTGCCCGCGGTAAGGAAGGCAACCCGTTCCCTTGGGAAAGTAAGGAAGTTAAGAGCGACAAAGGATGCTTCTATGCTAACTTCAAGCCCGATAGAGGAAACTACACTCAGGACGGCTCGCTCATCACTTGCAAGTGCGGCATCTTCTCTGCCAACAGCAATGGTCTCTACGATATGGCTGGAAACGTTGCCGAATGGACAAGCACCGTTTACACAGAAGCCGGCGTAGAAAGCATGGCGGACATGAACCCGGAACTCTCTTACAATGCCGCCAAGGAAGATCCTTACCGCTTGAAGAAGAAGTCAGTTCGTGGCGGCTCATGGAAAGACCCTGAAAGCATGATTCGAAGCGCTTGGCGTTCTTACGAATATCAGAACCAGCCTCGATGCTTCGTAGGCTTCCGTTGCGTCCGTACTATGGTGAACGATAAGCCCGGCACAAACAAGGTAAGCGGCAGTACAGCCAAAGGCGGCAGCAAGAGCGCCAGGTCATCTTCAACAGGACAAACGCTTAGCACACGCAAAACACGCCGTTAAAACAATTCCCAATTAGCATAACAACCATTGAAAAGATACAAGAAACATGAATCCTATAGCTAAAATGCAGAAGTGGATGGACTCCCCATCCGGTCAAGTATTTATGAATTACGCCTACAGCTGGGGTGCTGCAGTCGTGGTTTTGGGTGCATTGTTCAAGCTGACACACATTCCTGGAGCCAACTTGATACTGTTCATCAGTATGATAACTGAGGTATTGGTCTTCTTCATCTCCGGCTTTGAGAAGACGTATGAAAAGGTGCCTCGCACAGAAGGTGAAGGTGCCGTTGCTGGAGGACAGGCAATTGTTGTTGCCGGCGGCTCTGCCCTTCCCGAAGGAGCTGAAGTGCCAGAAGGTCCGATTGTTATCGGAGGAGGAGGTCCCGCAGTTGTAGGTGGTGGCTCTATCGACCCGGATGCTTTGGCCGCAGGAACAGGTTTGAGTGCCGCTGCAGCTAACCTCGCAGCAGCAGGTCAAGCAGCTGCACAGGCTCAACTTGCTCTCGAGCAAATTCAGAATGGCGGTCCTACCGTCGATGCCAACCAGATTAAGGCTACCGATCCTGCTTCCATCGAAGAGGCTATCACCAACTATGCTGAGGAACTCGCCGAGCTAACCGAAGTCTTCTCTCGTGTTAAGAAGCAGGCAGAACGCATGTCAACCGACAGCGAAGAAATGGAGAACCTCAACCGTTCTATTACCGGCATCGCCACTGTTTACGAGTTGCAGTTGCGTAACATCAGCAAGCAAGTCAGCACCATCGAGCAGATTGATGAGCAGACACGCCGTATGGCTCAGCAGATTGAGGAACTTAACAACGTCTATGCACGCATGATTAAGGCCCTCACTGTCAACATGAAAGCTGTGCCCGGCACAGAAGAAAGCGAGAAATAAAGACTCTGAATAATCGGAAGAAACAGAGTATTCTGAATAATCAGAAAGCAATAAAGCAATGCCTATAAAGAAGAAAAGGATATCCCCACGTCAGAAGATGATCAACCTGATGTACTTGGTCCTCTTGGCCATGCTGGCACTCAATGTGTCAACCGACGTACTTGAAGGTTTTTCTCTTGTGGCAGACGGACTGAAGAAAAGTACCGAGAATGCCTCTAAGGTTAACATGGGCATCTACAGCACCTTCGACCAGCAGATGAAGAACAATCCTGCAAAGGTGAAGGAATGGTACGAAAAGGCACAATATGTGCGTGGCATGAGCGACTCTCTCTACAATCTAGCAGAGGAACTCAAGGAAGCCATCGTCCGTAAGAGCGACGGCAAAAATGCCGACGTCAATAACATACAGAACCGCGAAGACTTGGAAGCCAGCACACAGGTTATGCTTGCTCCAGGCACAGGACGCGGCAAAGAACTCTACGACGCCATCAATAGCTATCGTGAACGCATCGTGCGCATGGTAACGGACAAGGAGAAGAAGAACATCATTACCAGCAACCTTGCTACCGAAGTGCCTACAAAGGCCAAGGTCCTCGGCAAGAACTGGCAAGAGTATTCCTTCGAAAACATGCCGACAGCTGCAGCTGTGACGCTTCTCACAAAGTTGCAGAACGACGTTCGTTACGCTGAAGGCGAAGTGCTTCACAACTTGGTGAGCAATATTGACGTTAAGGACATCCGTGTGAACCAACTGAATGCATACGTTATTCCTAATGCTCAAACGGTAGTTCA
Organism: Bacteroidaceae bacterium; assembly: GCA_017548075.1. GTDB lineage: Bacteria > Bacteroidota > Bacteroidia > Bacteroidales > Bacteroidaceae > Physcousia. The sequence goes on from JAFYNL010000029.1 coordinate 36,339, forward strand.
AGGCGGACGTTTCAGCGCACAAATCATCATGGCTGCTGTCGATACCACTCGCAGACCTACCATTTACATTGGCGGCAAGCAGATACAAAGCGACAGAGGTTACTACGAAACGGTTTGTAGCAAGACCGGCGACTTTACTTTCAATGGTTACATAGAAATGTTGAACGGCTCTGGAGAAAAGGTTCGTCGCGACTTCTCACAAAAGTACACCGTAGTTGCTCCAAGTGCAACCGTCAGCGCAGACATCATGAATGTGCTCTATGCAGGCTATGACAACCCGATGAGCGTCTCTGTTCCTGGCATTCCCAGCAACAAGTTGCGTGTCAGCATGACTGGCGGCAACTTCGAGCAGAAAGGCGAAGGCAAGTACAATGCACGTCCTTCAACACCAGGTACAGAAGCCGTCATCACCGTTGCAGCCGAGAGTGAAGGCCGTATGCAGGAGATGGGTAAGTTCACATTCCGCGTGCGTAAGTTGCCCGATCCTACAGCCTACATTGCCTATGCAGCCGAAGGTGGTGGCGAAGATCACTTCCGTGGCGGCGGTCTCTCGAAGCAGATACTTATGAACACAGAAGGCATCGGTGCCTCTATTGACGATGGTTTGCTGAACATTGCCTTCCGCGTGAACAGTTTCCAAACAGTCTTCTACGACGCAATGGGCAATGCTGTTCCCTACAAGAGCAACGGCGCGAACTTCTCCGACCAACAGAAAGCGCAAATGCGTGGCCTTGCTCGTAACAAGCGATTCTACGTCACCGACATACACGCCACAGGTCCCGACGGCATAGAACGTACGCTCGTCGGAGCCATGGAAGTCATCATAAAGTAATAACAAGAATAAAGATAAAGCTATGAAGCGCATACTTTCTTTCATAACGGTCACACTTCTTCTATCAAGTGTTGCAATGGCACAGCCCGCAAAGACTCGTGCTGCAGCGACTCAAAAGACAGAACAGGCAGGAAAAACCAATGCTACTGACCGTGCATCGCTTATGTTTCCCACCACGGCTGTCATGCCAGAAGATGTGATTTGGAAGCGTGATATCTATCGTCAACTTGACTTAACGAAGGACAAGAACGCTCCTATGTATTATCCTGTAGAGCCTATGGGAAGGCAGGTGAACCTTTTCACCTACTTGTTCCGCCTTATTCTTACGGGCCGCATCAACGCTTACACCTATAAGTTGGATGGCAATGAGTCGTTCGACGAAAAGGATAAGTTGCCTGTGAAGGACTTGCTGGAACGCTACGGCATCTATTACGAAGAGAACGGAGGCAAGCTGACTGTGGCCGATAGCGATGTTCCTAGTGCTGAAGCAACTCGCTACTACCTCAAGGAGAGCATTTATATGGACCAACGCACAGGTACCTTCTCGACAAAGGTAACTGCTCTTTGTCCCGTTCTTATGCGTGGAGCTGATGAGTTCAGTACTGATGCAACACCTTACCCTCTCTTCTGGGTTAACTACGACGACATTGCTCCCTGGCTTGCGAAACTGCCCATGATGCCCAGCGACTTGAATAACGTCACCAATATGACTGCGGATGATTACTTCGCCATGAATCGCTACGACGGTAAAATCTACAAGACCAACAATATGCAAGGCAAGATGCTTAGCAACTATTGCGAGACCGATAGCGACCTTGTGGCTGAGCAGAAGCGCATTGAGAAGCAGATTGATGACTTCGAGAAGAACGTTTGGGGAAGTGGTTTCTTGCCCGACACAACCAAGAAGGACAGCCTTGATGCCGAGATGGCTGCAAAGGAAGCAAAAGCCGCAAAGAAGCCTGTCTTCGGTAACAGCCGTTCGTCAAAGGCAAACAACGAAGGTACAACTACAAGAAAAGAGAGGGAAGAAGCTCCTGCCAACGCTTCTCCTCGCGTAAGTGCCCGTCGTCAAAGAAGGTAAGTAAAACAATCATTTATATAAAGAGAGCCCCCTGCGGAAGTTTCGCAAGGGGCTTTCTTTGTTATTTAGACTCGTGATGTTTTTACATCATGCCACCCATGCCTGGAGCACCGCCCATTGGCATTTCGGGTTTATCTTCCTTTGCTTCGCAGATGACGCACTCTGTGGTGAGGAACATACCTGCGATGCTGGCTGCATTCTCAAGGGCAACTCGTGTCACTTTGGCAGGATCGATGATGCCTGAAGCCTTCAGGTTCTCATACTTATCTATGCGAGCATTGTAGCCATAATCAGCTTTGCCATTGCGAACCTCGTTGACAACTACGCTGCCTTCCAAGCCTGCATTCTCGACAATCTGACGCAAAGGCTCTTCGATGGCACGGCGAATGATCTGAATACCTGTGTCTTCGTCGGCATTATCACCTTTGAGAGCAACGATAGCTTCCTGTGCACGGATATAAGCAACGCCGCCTCCAGGGATGATTCCCTCTTCGATGGCTGCCCTTGTTGCGCAGAGAGCATCGTCCACGCGGTCTTTCTTCTCCTTCATTTCGACTTCGCTGGGAGCACCAACATACAGCACAGCCACGCCGCCACTCAGTTTTGCGAGACGCTCCTGAAGCTTTTCCTTGTCGTAATCACTTGTGGAGTTGCTAATCTCGTTCTTAATTTGGTTGATGCGATCGGCTATGAGTTCCTTCTGTCCATGCCCGTTAACGATGGTAGTATTGTCTTTGCTGACAGTCACCTTATCGCAAGTGCCGAGCATTTCGATAGTGGCCTGTTCGAGTTTAAGACCTGTGTCTTCGCTGATGACAACGCCGCCTGTCAGAGTGGCAATATCTTGAAGCATAGCTTTGCGACGGTCGCCGAAGCCTGGAGCCTTTACTGCACAAATCTTCAGCTGAGTGCGGAGACGGTTCACAACGAGAGTTGTAAGAGCCTCACTATCAACATCTTCTGCGATGACGAGCAAAGGACGACCACTCTGAACTGCAGGTTCGAGGATGGGCAGGAAGTCCTTCAGGTTGCTGATCTTCTTGTCGTAGATGAGGATGTAGGGATTCTCCATCACACACTCCATCTTTTCCGTATCGGTTACAAAGTAGGAGCTAAGGTAACCGCGGTCAAACTGCATGCCTTCCACAACACCAATAGTTGTGTCACGACCTTTGGCTTCTTCGATGGTGATGACGCCGTCCTTGCTAACCTTCTGCATAGCATCGGCCAGGAGCTTACCTATCTCCGGGTCGTTGTTAGCACTTACGGTAGCCACTTGCTCAATCTTCTGATAGTCCGAAGCAACGGGTTCCGACTGCTTCTTGATGCTCTCAACGACAGCTGCGACAGCCTTGTCGATACCGCGCTTCAGGTCCATTGGATTGGCACCTGCAGCCACGTTCTTCAAGCCTTCGCGAACAATTGCCTGAGCCAAAACGGTTGCAGTAGTCGTTCCATCGCCTGCATCGTCGCCAGTCTTACTTGCCACGCTCTTAACAAGCTGGGCACCAGCGTTTTGGAAGGGATCTGCGAGTTCCACTTCCTTTGCAACTGTGACGCCGTCCTTCGTGATTTGAGGAGCACCAAACTTCTTTTCGAGGATAACGTTACGACCTTTCGGGCCAAGAGTTACCTTAACTGCATTTGCCAACTGATCAACGCCCTGCTTCATTTGCTCACGGGCATCGAGGTTGAATTTAATATCTTTTGCCATGATTTTTCCTTTCTACTTTATTAAGATCTAACGTTACGAATTACGAAAGAATAGCCACAACGTCGCTCTGACGCATGATAAGATACTTCTTTCCCTCAATCTCTACCTCAGTTCCAGCGTACTTTCCATAGAGGACTTCATCGCCTTGCTTGAGGACCATCTCTTCGTCCTTGGTGCCATTACCAACGGCAACAATAGTGCCCTTCAAGGGCTTCTCCTTAGCGGTATCGGGGATGATGATGCCGCCAACTGTCTTTGTCTCTGCAGGAGCGGGCTCGATGAGCACGCGGTCTGCTAATGGTTTTACGTTCATTGTCTTATTTAGTTAATTAATTAAACATTCCACATTCTTATATACAAAGTGCGTGCCAAACTGATTCGACACGCACTATTTTCTGTCACGACTGACATAATTTCATAGAGGAACTCGTTCCTGTCAAAAACGACCTGCAGTTAAGTTTCAAACGTAACACGTTAACTTTGCAATCATAACACGTTAAAATCGCCAACGTAACACGTTAAGTTTGGCAACTTAACTGGGGTTGTTTTGTTTCTTCCTGTAGAGACTGATTCCGAGCAGAGCAATAAGCATCAGAGCAAGGAGTGCCAAAGCCCCATAGGCAACGGCTTCCGTGATGTGGACAGTCTGCGGATCGAAGGTCATGATAACCTCGTGTTCTCCTGCAGGAACCTTGATGGCTCGAAGCACATAATTGGCTCTTGCAATCTCCGTCTCCTGTCCATCAATAGAGCAAGTCCAGCCAGGATAGTAGATTTCGCTCAGGACAACTACCCCACCCTTTTGGCTCTTGACCTTATACGAAAGGCGATTGGCCTCGTAATTGGTGAGTTCAACTGTGGAAGTCTCCGTAGTGTCGTTCTCCAAAGTCTCTGTTCCAAGCACACCTTCGAACTGCTTATCCACTACTGCAACCTTTCTGAGGTCGGCATTATGAAGAGCCGCAATCTCTGCATCGGCATCTGGAACATACTCTATTTGCTCGACAAACCAGCCGTTTCCTTGTGCCCATGGATTCTGGACAGGCAGTTTGCCGTTGTCCTTCAAAGGCACGATAACGTACTTTGTGTTGAGCATATTGAGGACAGAGAAAAGACTGTCTCCATTGCAAGCCTCGAGATGACCACCAGTTTCAGCAACTGCTTGATTGATCCTACCCATTTCTCCTTGCAGATGCTCCTCGATAAGTTCTTGATAACGACGTAGTTTGGCAGGATGATAGCCACCTATGCTCTTGTGATAGAACGAGGTTGTATTGTCGTTGAAAGTGCTCACACTCAGGTTCAGAACACGATAATATGTGTCTGTATCTTGGCAGATAATGCGGTCAGCCTCAGTCTGAGGGAAAGCCTGAGCATTTGTCTGTGGACGAGAGAACATTCCGTCGTTGAGGTAACGCTTGTTCACGCCCCACATATCAACCAGACAAAGCAGAATGATACCTGCAATCATCGGAGTGCTTTTCAACTTTCCAAAGCGATATGCAAGCAGAAGAATCGTGCCGATAGCCACAACGATAAAGCTCCTCAAAGCATCCGAAGTGAACATAGCTCTGCGCATTTCGCTCATATTCGACAAGATTTGTCCCACCATTTCCTGTGGAATGAGACCTGCCGAAACATATTGTTGCATATACATCTGATCGGAGGTTGAGATGTAATTGCCAAAGAAAACATCGGGCATAAGCCAGAAGAGCAGAGCCAGACCTCCAGTCAGAGCGAAACTAATAGTAATATAATGTACGCGCGAGATATGGTCCTCTTTGCCACGAAGGCAGTCGGGATTGGTCACAATCTCTTTCAAAGCGAGCATAGCAAGCAAAGGAATCGTGAATTCTGCAATAACGAGAATGCTCGCAACTGTGCGGAACTTATCGTACATGGGCACATAATCGAGGAAGAAGTCCGTGAATCCCATGAAGTTCTTACCCCATGAAAGCAGGATGCTCAGGGCAGTTGCAGCTACGAGACACCACTTCATCGGACCTTTCACAATGAAGAATCCGAGCCAGAAGAGCATGAGAACAAAGGCTCCGACATATACTGGTCCGCTTGTTCCAGGCTGCTCTCCCCAATACTGAGTAAAGGCTCGATAAATGGGAGCAAACGTCGAATTGGCCTTCTTCATTGCCGTCTTGTTGTCGGCAAGCAATTGACTCGCGCCACCTTTGGTGTTTGGAACGAGCAACGTAAAAGTCTCTCCTATTCCATACGACCACATAGTAATGTAACTACGCTCAAGTCCGCTTGTGGTCTGGTCTGCAGGATCTTTCGTCTTTTGCGTGAGTTCGCTCTTCCCACGCATGCTTTCCTTGCTGTATTCCCAAGTGTGATAGAGGTTGCTCAGGTTGATGCAAACGCCCAAGATACCGCCGATAGCGAAGCAAAGAGTTCCCTTCAGCCACTTCGTAAACGTCTTCTGTCGAATCGCATCAATCAGGAAAGCGAGCGACATCAAACCGATGACGAACAGGAAGTAGTAGCTCATCTGAACATGATTGCTCAGGACTTGCATCGCCGTAAAGAAGCCCGTCACAACGATTCCCAGCAAGTATTTGCCTCTGTAACACAGCACCATACCTCCGATGGTTGGCGGAATGAAGCTGAGCGTCAGGAGTTTCCAGATGTGTCCTGCTTGTATGATGATGAAGTAGTAACTGCTGAAGGCCCAAAGAACTGCACCAAGAGCCGCCATCCAAACGCGGAAGTCGAATGCTCTGAGCATAATGTAGAAGCCTAGCAACATCATAAAGACGTAAGCGGCATAGGCTGAGAGACCTGGAAGTCCGAGTTGATAGACGCGTTCCAACGAACTCAAAGTCTCAGTACTGCGATAGCTGGGACTCATCTGATAAGTGGGCATTCCGCAGAAGAGCGTGTTTGTCCAACGAGTACGCTCGCCATTGTGAGTGGCTCTGTACTGGTCCATCTCCACACCACTACCGACACCTCCAGTATGGTCGTGTCCCGTAAGAACCAGACCATCACGGATTGGCACGATGAAATACATTACGCTGACGGCCACAAAGAACAGGACAGCCAGCAAATCGGGAAGAATCTTCTTATAGTTCATAATCCTTAATTAATCAATGGAAAAGGCCGCAAACCCGCTAAGGGAATGCAGCCTTTGTTCTTTTCCAGCGGTGTTGCGTAGGTTATTTACGCAGGCCGAGAGCTTTGACGATTGCACGATAGCGAGTGATGTCGCGTGCCTTCAAATAGTTAAGCAAGGCACGACGCTTACCAACCAGACCTGTGAGAGCACGCTCAGTGCTGTGGTCCTTACGGTTTTGCTTCATGTGCTCGGTGAGATGGGCAATGCGGTGAGTGAACAGAGCGATTTGGCTCTCGGCACTACCTGTGTCAATTTTACCCTGACCGAACTTCTCAAAGATCTCTTCTTTCTTAGCTGAATCTAAGTACATAATGTTTTGTGTTATGTGTTGAACTTGTTTGTCGAACAGCACCTCTCGTCGGCACTGTTTCGCAAATGCGGGTGCAAAGGTAAGAATTTATTTCGAACCGACAAACAAAACTGCCAACTTTTTGTCTCTCAAAACAAAGTTTTGCAACTTTAGGAACTTGAGGGCAGGATTTCTCGCAAGGGAATCATGACGAATTCCCGCTCTTTCATTCGAGGATGAGGAAGGGTTAGTTTGGGTGTGGAAAGCTCCAAATCGTCGTACATAAGCAGGTCAATGTCGATAGGTCGGTCGTGATAGACGCCGTTCCTCGATTTTCGCTTACGTCCCAACTCTCGTTCTATTTGCTGAGTTGTTTCGAGACATTGTTCAGGAGAAAGTGTTGTGAGCACCAAACAAGCTGCATTCAGGAACGGATGCTTGCTTTTGAAACCCCAAGGCTCGGTCTCGATGAAGGATGAAACGCGCTGAACCTCGCCCACTCGCTCCCCAATAAGAGCAATTGCGCGATTCAGCATATCTTCTCTGTCACCCAGATTCGAGCCAAGAGATAAATAGAGTTCCACTCCCTTAGGGGAACTTGAGGAAGTCTCCTTAGTCATTGATAATCAACATCGCATCGCCGTAAGGACCAAAGCGATAGCGTTTTTCGGGATCGTTCTCGTTGTAGCGAAGTGCCTCCTTATATGCCTTCATGATGAGGTCGTAACCACCGAAAGCACAGGTCAGCATGAGCAAAGTGCTGTATGGCATGTAGAAGTTCGCTATCATAGCATCAGCCAAGTGGAAGTCGTAAGGTGGGAAGATGAAGCGGTTCGTCCAGCCATGGAACTCCTTCAACTGTCCGTCGGTAGAAACCGCAGTCTCGAGAACGCGCTGAACAGTAGTGCCGACTGCCACGATTTTATGTCCCTCTTCGTGAGCTTTGTTGATGATGTCGCAAGCCTCTTGGCTGGCATGCATTTCCTCGCTGTCCATTTTGTGCTTCGTTAGATCTTCCACATCTATCTCGCGGAAGTTGCTAAGTCCGCAATGAAGAGTAACGAAAGCGAAGTCGATGCCCTTGATTTCCATCATCTTCATCAACTGAGGAGAGAAGTGCAGACCTGCCGTTGGAGCCGTCACAGCTCCCTCTTTTTCGGCAAAGATTGTCTGGAAATTCTCCGCATCCTCGGGCAAAACATCTCGACCAAGTATCTGTTTGGGGATAGGAGCCTCGCCAAGAGCGAAGAGAGCGCGTTTGAACTCATCGTGCGTTCCATCGAAGAGGAAACGAAGTGTGCGGCCTCGACTGGTAGTATTGTCAATCACCTCGGCTACCATCGACTCGTCTTCGCCAAAATAAAGCTTGTTGCCAATACGAATCTTGCGAGCAGGATCGACCAAAACGTCCCAAAGGCGCATGTCCTTGTTCAGTTCGCGAAGCAGGAATACCTCAATCTTTGCACCCGTTTTCTCCTTGTTTCCGTACAGACGAGCTGGGAAGACTTTGGTGTCGTTGAACACGAAAACGTCCTTCTCATTGAAGTATTTGAGCACTTCGCGGAAAGAATCGTAATGCGTTATCCTTTCACTCTTAGCGTGGATGACCATTAGACGGCAATCATCGCGAAACGGCGTAGGTTCCTTTGCGATACGGTCATCAGTTAGTTTGTACTTGAATTGTTGTAATTTCATATCTGTTGTTTTTTGTTTGATTCTAAAGGTCTTCGAGCGACGAAGTGTCGATCTCTTGCTTATCCAGCCATTCGGGGAAGTCCTCAACCTGCATGCAATCTTCCACTCTGACGTCCCCAACTCTGGTTCTTCGAAGGGCTATGAGGTGAGCGCCGCTACCCAAAGCCTCTCCAATGTCGCGAGCCAAAGCCCGAATATATGTGCCTTTGCTGCAAACCACGCGAATTGTGGCCTGCATTTTCTCATGGTTGAAGTCGAGAAGCTCTATCTCATCTATGACGAGCACCTTTGGTTTGAGCTCCACTTCCCTACCCTTTCTGGCCAGATCGTAAGCGCGCTTGCCATCAATCTTGCAAGCCGAGAAAGCTGGCGGAACTTGTTCTATTCGTCCGAGGAAGCGGTTCAAAGTCTCGCGGACTAAGGCCTCGTTGATGTGCTCGGTTGGGAAAGTCTGGTCGATTGGTTTCTCGAGGTCGTAGCTTGGAGTTGTTGCTCCGAATTGAAGCGTTGCCACATACTCCTTGACATGCGCCTGAAGTTCATCGATTCGCTTCGTTGCCTTGCCCGTGCAAACCACCATTACTCCAGTTGCCAACGGATCGAGCGTGCCTGCATGACCGACCTTGAGCTTTTTAACGCCGAGGCGGTGACACAACTGACTCCTTATCTTAGCGACAAGATTGAAGCTTGTCCAAGTCAGAGGCTTATCGAAGCACAGTATCTCTCCCTTGATGAAATCCATCTCTTTATCCGAGAATCAGCACCAAAACGCCAGCAATGGCGCAATAGATGCCGAAGTATATGAGCTTACATTTCTTGACGATTGATATCATCCACTTGCATGCGAAACATCCCGAAACGAAGGCTGCAAGGAAGCCTACCAGCAACGAAGCCGTAGGAATGGCTGCCGCAGTTCCGCTATGCTCTGCCAGATATTCCGCACTTGGCGCTACCAAATGCTTGAAGTCGAGCAGAGCCTCACCCAAGATGGGCGGAATGACCATGAGAAAAGAGAACTGAGCGAGCTTCTCCTTACTGTTGCCCAGGAGCAATCCTGTTGCAATGGTAGAGCCGCTTCGGCTCAAGCCTGGAAGTACTGCAACTGCTTGTGCAATACCGATTACGAAGGCATGAAGAGGCGAAATCTTCTCCTTTTCCTGAGGCTTGTAGAAGTGAGTGAGTGTCAGCAACACAGCGGTTACTATCAGACAACAGCCCACCACAAGCTTCCTGACATGCTCGTCGGCATAGAGCGCCTCGATGCTGTCCTTCATGAAGAAGCCCACAATAGCTACAGGAATCATGCTCACCAAGATGGCGAAAGCGTATTTGGCTTCGTCGTTCCACTTGAATTTGAACAGTCCCTGCACAATCCAGATGATCTCCTTCCACAGAATGACGATTGTGGCGAGCACAGTTGCAACGTGCACCACAATGTCGAAAGTCAGCCCTCCCTGCTCAGGATCGAGTCCCAGGAGCATCTTTCCTATCTCCAGATGCCCGCTACTGCTTACGGGAAGGTATTCCGTAAGACCTTGAATAAGACCTAAGATGAGAGCTTGCAGTTCGTTCATTTCTCTTCTTCCTTCTTAGTTTTGGGCCTATACATAATGGCGAACATGATGAAGACGAAACCGAAGAGGCTCACCAAAGGTGCCACTTTAATGCGACGAGCGCTGAAGATATCGGGATTGAAGAAGCCTTCTGCACTTCCATCGCCCGACATCAGTACGAGACCGATAATGACGATTGCCATTCCGATGGCAAGCAAGATGTAGTTCTTTTTGTTGAAAGCCATATTGTTTAATGTTTTGATATTTAACTATTTAATAGAGTTCCGAGCCGCGCATTTTCAGGCAATGTGTTACTGAGAAATAGGTGCAAACCAAACTCAGCACAAGACCGATTACGAGAACCGAAACTGCTGTGATGATCATATTCTGTTGAGTGACATAATGCAGAACACTGCTATCGTAGCGCGACGCCCAATAGATGCCGCCAAAGATAGCCGCATCGGCAATCAGGGCTGCAATCAGGCCAATCCAGAAGCCGCGAACAAGGAACGGACGACGAATGAAGCTCCACTTCGCACCCACCAACTTCATTGTATGGAGCACGAAACGATGGCTGAAGACACTCAATCGGACAGTATTGTTTATGAGGCTCAGGGAAATGATGACGAGCAAGAGCGCGACGCCGAGCAAGAAGTAGGAAGCCCGATGAAGATTGTTGTTCAGGCTCTCCACCAAGTCCTTCTGATACATTACATCGGCCACGAGGTCCGACTTCCGCAGCTCTTCGCTAATCATCGCCAAGCTGTCGTTCGAGGAGTACTCGGGCTTCACCTTCACTTCCATCGAGATGGAGAACGGATTGGCTCCGAGGAAGTCGGTGGGATCGATGCCCATGCTCTCAATCTGCTCCTGCAAAGCCTGCTCGCGACTGATGTAGTCGATGCTGCTCACATAGTGCATCCCGTTCAAAGAGTCCTGCAAATGAACCGCTTCAACCGTCTGCACATCGTCGTCCAACACAACCGTAACAGTCAGATTCTCCTTCACACTATCGGCAACCACTCTTGCCGTGAGCGAGAACAGAACCACGAGTCCGATAAGGATGAGCAGCAGACTTACGCTAATCGTACTGGTGACGGCCTGCATCACCCAAGTTATCTTGCTTCTCTTTATTTGCTTTCGAGTCATTTTCTATCTTTATTTTATTACATTTCCTTTCAATGTGGCGCTACTGCTTTCTGTGATGACCACGGGAACGGTCTGCCCTATCCTGAGGTCGCCTCGAGGCACTATCACCACTTTGTTCTGCCCTGTTCTGCCGAAGAGTTCTTCCTTGCTGCGCTTGCTCACGCCTTCCAAGAGGACTTCATACTGCTTGCCGATGCATTTCCTGTTGGCTTCAGCGGAGAGTTCGTTCTGCAGAGCAATGATTTCGTTCAGCCTGCGAATCTTCACCTCCTCGGGCACATCGTCGGGCAAGTGCTTGCTGGCATAGGTTCCGGGCCTTTCGCTGTACTTGAACATAAAGGCGCTGTCATAGCCCACTTCTCGCATGAGCGAGAGACTTTGTTGGTGGTCTTCTTCCGTTTCGCTGCTATAACCCACGAAGATGTCCGTAGAGATGGCGCAATCGGGAATGATGCGGCGGATGGCTGCCACGCGATCCAGATACCACTCCCGCGTATATTTGCGGTTCATGAGCTTCAGGATGCGGTCGCTTCCGCTTTGAACTGGCAGGTGGATGTGGTGGCAGAGATTCGGCTCTTCGGCAATCACCCGGAGCGTCTCGTCGCTCATATCCTTTGGGTGCGAGGTGGTGAAACGCACTCTCATCCCTGGCACCTCGCGAGCCACAAGTCTAAGCAGTTCGGGGAACCCCACATTCTTCACGCTTAACTCTTCACTCTCCACTAAATAACTGTTCACATTCTGCCCCAGCAACGTCACTTCCTTGTAGCCCCGCTCCTGCAAATCGCGACATTCGCGCAAGATGCTCTCCACATCCCGACTGCGCTCACGGCCCCTTGTATAGGGCACAATGCAATAGTGGCAGAAGTTGTTGCAGCCTCGCATAATGCTGACGAAACCCGAAATGTGAGGCCCGCAGATTCGTTGAGGCACAATGTCGCGGTAAGTCTCTGTGGTAGAGAGTTCTACGTTGATGGCTTTGTGTCCGCATTCTGCTTGTGCAATCAGGTCGGGAAGCGTGAGATAAGCATCCGGCCCAGCAACCAAGTCGGCATGATGCTCCTCGATGAGTTGTTCCTTCACTCGCTCGGCCATGCAGCCCAGCACACCGACGATGATTCGACGACCTTGCTTCTTCTGCAAGCTATGGTAGAAATCGAGTCGCGAAAGGATTTTCTGTTCGGCATTATCGCGAACGGAGCAAGTGTTCAGGAAGACCGCATCGGCCTCGTCCTGACTCTCGGTAATATCGTATCCGGCCATACCCATGATGCTGGCCACGACTTCGCTGTCGGCCACATTCATTTGGCATCCGTAAGTTTCTATGAGCAGTTTCTTCATCTTGTTCAGCTTGAGCTAGGCTCAAGAAAGGAGCACACTACCCCATTTTCGCTGCAAAGGTACAACAAAAGCGAGAGAAATACAAATATATATGAATATATTTTCATTTCCGAGCGCAAAAGAAGTTCGACGAGGTCAAGGTAACAAAAAAAACGGCCACCGTTTCCGATGACCGTTTGAGATTTATGTCCTGAAGTTACTTAACCAAGATTTTTTTGCCGCCAACGATGTTGATACCTTTCTGCATCTTACCGAGACGCTGACCGGAGAGGTTGTAGATGTTTTCGTCGAGGTTAACGTCGACGTCAATGTCTTCTACTCCTGTCACATCGTCGAACAGATAGGCTGTTGGACCAGAAGCAGTTTTGTAGAATGCTTTGTGGGCAGGGAGTTTGCTTCCGATAAATTCTCGGAAAGCGACGCTCCCGTTGTAGGACTCTAAGGTATAGTACTTGTAGTTAGTGGGTTTTGTGGTATTTGCATCCACGCCTTCCAAAATGTTGCCACTATAGTTGGCTGAACTTGCATCGGAAGTCTTTGCCATTGCAATGGTTGCTTCCTTGCTCTTCAGGATGACACCCTGACCTGCCTTGATGATGCCGTCTTCAATCTCGGTTGCGGTCAGTTTCGAGCCCGTGAGCGTCACTTTATAGACTTGGGTTCCTGCGTCTACTTTCACATTGGCGGCGCTGTTGTAGTAGGTGGTGAGATACATGTCGGTCAATTTGTTTGCACTGACTGCGGGGAGCAGGTCGCTTTGGTAAGTGACGCGAATGTCTGAGCCGAACTTCTCCTGGAAAGCGTTGGCATCGGTTACGTGACAGATGGTTTCGTAGTCGTACATAAAGTCATCGCATCCGTAATCCGGCCAAGTTAATGTAGCGGGATCGGCATAGAAGTAAACGTCTTTTATCTTATGACTATAATAGAACGAATCTCCTCCTATTGATGTTACGCCGCTGCCAATGGTAACGCTTTGCAATTCAGGACAGTAGTTGAATGCACATTCTCCGATTTCCGTCACTTGGTTGGGGATGGTTACCGAGGTGAGACAAAGGCTACCAGCACATGCGTCTCTACCGATGGTTGTTACGGAAGATGGAATGGTTATGTCCGACAGACCTGCGGGGAACCTTACGAGTGTTTTCCCGTCTTTGCTATAAACTATGCCGTCTATGTCCTTGTAAGTCGTGTTCGCTTTGTCCACATAGATGCCTGTCATTTTGTCACATCCCCAGAAAGCGTCTGCATCCATATAATTGACCGCTGCGGGTATGTTCAGTGTCTTGAGGCTGGAGCAATATTCGAATGATTCACTCCAGATTGTTTCCAAACTTTCGGGCAGGGTGACGGATGTGAGTTTTTTGCATCTAAGAAATGCATAGTCGCTAATGGTCTTTGTGTTCCTTGCAACGGAGAATGTCTTTCTTGCTTTCGGGCAGAGTTCGAAGGTGGAGCCGTCTTTGCTGTAAAGAGCACCGTTGATGGACTTGTAGGTCTCGTTGTCACTTGCCACAATTATGTTCAGTAGATTTTCACAATCATAAAAAGCAAATTTCCATATTTTGTCTACAGATGCAGGGATGTTGATGGCCTTCAGGCCGTAACAATCCTGAAAGGCATAATCTTCGATAGTCGTCACCCCGTTGGGGATGAAGACGTTGGCAAGTGCAGTGCAGTAATAGAACACATCATATTTTATTACGGGTACGGAAGAAGGCCAGGTAAAGCTCTTCAGACTTTTGCACTGTGAAAAAGCACTGCTTCCGATATAGGTTACAGACGAGGGTATTCTGACGCTTGTCAGTTTTGTGCAGCAAGAGAAAGACCCGTCTCCAATGGACAACACGCCATCCTCGATGACCACTTTCTCTATATCATTCCTGATACTCTCCCAGGGTTGGTTGTTGGGCATCTCTTCTGTGCCGCTGACGGTCAGGGTGTGCGTGGTTTCGTCGAACGACCAGCTGAGGGGAATGGTACTGGGGTCGCGGAATCTGATGTTGATATTGCCTTTGAACTTGGCAATCCAAGGAGCAACATTGGCCACGTGGCAGATGGTGCTACCATCTCTTATGAAATCGTCGATTCCCCAGTCCTCCCATTGCAGCGTTTCAGGATTTGCATTCATATAGACATCCGCCAAAACTTTGGCCTGATAGAATGCATCACCACCGATATAGGTCACACCGGTGCCGATTGTGACTTCGTTCAAGCGGCTGCAATACTCAAAAGAATAGTTGCCAATCCGCTCCACGCTGTTGGGAATGGTCACAGATATGATGCTTTCATTTTCTTTGAAAGCATAGTCACCAATCTTTGTTACAGGGTAGCTCGTACCAGAAACGGTGATTTTGTTGAGGATGGTGATAAACCCGACAGCATCAGGACTGTCGCCCACATAGGCCGTTCCGTCGTTGTCGAAGTAGTAGTTTACACCATTCATGGAAAAGTCCTGTGCCAGGGCCACAACAGAAGCGAAGACGAACAAGAGCAGCGTCAAGGCTCTCGTGCAAAGGGAAGTAGAGTAATTGTGTTTCATAATGCGAATGTTAGTTTGGTTTCTTTTTCTGAGTGCAAAGGTACGACTTTTTCTTTGCGCTCTACGAATTTTTGAGCAACTTTTTTACAAAAAAAATGCTTTAGCACCCTCCGTTGTCTGTTGTCTGTTGTCCGTTGTCTAAATAAGGTGCGCGGAGGTCATATATTTTGTCGTGAAATTTTACTTCCGAGACGGGGGCGCAGTCATTAAGTCATTAAGTCATTAGTCATTAAGGACGAAATGAATGCACCAAAATTTTTATATATA
>JAFYNL010000030.1 GCA_017548075.1 Bacteroidaceae bacterium
ATCGCAAACTAATTTTATAATATAAATATAATAATAAAAGTATTAAGATGTGTACGACTAAAAAAAGACCTGTAACAATAGTAACGACTGTAACAAGTGCTTCCTCTCGAAAAAAAAGTTTATAAAAAAATTCGTAGACCGCAACGCGCGCGCCGTATATTTGCAGTGTGATTCGAAACACAGCCAGTTGTGGAGTGAATCTTAACGAGTTAAAGTGCGCAATTTAACGAGTTATCTTTGCCCACGACACACGAGACAAAAACACTAAACACTAACCGCCTATGATTAACTACAGTATTTGCATTATTGGCAGAGACCCTATCTGAAAAGAAATTTCTCCCATATCTTTTGCAGGTAAGGGAGATTTTTCGTAAATTTGCACGCAAATTTGCGCATGGTCGTAGGATGAAGATTTTTAAGAAACTAGACATTTATATCATCAAGGGGTTCCTGCTGCTCTTTGCAGGCACTTTCTTCATCTGTCTTTTTATATTCATTCTGCAGTTCCTGTGGATGTGGATGAACAACCTTATCGGCAAGGGATTGACTATAGACTTGCTTGCTAAGTTCTTCTGGTACAGCAGTTTATTCGTCATTCCCAGATCTATTCCCCTGGCTGTTCTGCTGGCGAGCCTGATCTTCTTCGGCAACCTGGGCGAGCATTTCGAACTGCTGAGCATGAAGTCGGCTGGCATTCCGCTCATCCGCATTCTGGCTCCTCTCATCTTTGTTTCTGCGCTGATTTGCGGCGCTAGTTTCGTCTTCCAAAACAGGGTGAGCCCGTATGCTACCCGCGAACTTTCGCGACTGGCGTGGAGCATGAAGCAGAAAAGTCCGGAGTTGGAGATTCCAGAGGGCATCTTCTATAGCGAAATCCCTGGCTACAACCTCTATGTGGAGCACAAGGACCGCGAGACGGGCATGCTCTACGGAGTGATGATTTACACGAATGCTGGCGGATACAACGACATTCAGATTGTGCTGGCCGACAGTGCACGACTGCAGAGCACGGCCGACAAGATGCACCTGAAACTCTCGCTCTGGGGCGGCGAACGCTTCCGAAACATGGACGCGCAGCAGGGTGAGATGCTCAAGGCCAACGTGCCGTATATGCGAGAATCGTTCGTAAAGGAGGAGGACATCATTCCCTTCGACGGCAACTTCAACCTGATGGATGCCGACCTCTTCTCGCATAATGCGCAGACAAAAGACCTGGCCGAGATAAGTCACAGCATAGATTCGCTGAGTTACAAGGCCGACAGCGCAAAGCATGCCATCTGTGCAAACCTGCTGAATACCTATATGCGAAAGAGCCTTCCTGCCGGCTTACCCGACTCGCTCGCCCTTGTAAAGCAGGCTCAGAATTTGCCAGCCTTCGACTCGCTCTATCTGGCCATGCAAGACGAACAGCGCGTAAGAGCCTGGCGAAGCGCCCTGAACCGCGCCGAGACAATGGAGGCCGAATGTCAGTTCCGAGCCCTCGAGACGGGCGACCGCAACCTGAACATCCGCAAGCACCGCATAGAGTGGTATAAGAAGTTCACGATGAGTCTGGCCTGCCTGCTCTTCTTCTTCATAGGAGCGCCGTTGGGAGCCATCATCCGCAAGGGCGGTTTGGGTGTGCCAGTGGTGGTGAGCGTCATCATTTTCATCCTCTACTACATCGTCAACCAGGCTGGCGAGAACAATGCGAAGGTGGATGTCTGGACGATTGAGAGCGGCACTTGGCTCAGCACATTCGTTCTGCTGGGCACGGGCGTTTTCCTCGTCCACAAGGCAAATACGGACAGCGTGGTCTTCAACATAGAGGGCTACAAGAACTTCTTCATGAAACTGCTGGGACTGCGCTCGAGCCGCAAGCTGGACAAGAAGGAGGTCATCATCAACGACCCCGACTACTCTACCCTACCTCAGCGACTGGGCGACCTCTCGGAATACTGCATAGAGTGCCGAAAGACGATGCATCTGCGAAGAATTCCCAACTACTTCGACCTCTTCTTCAACCCAGGTCAGGACAAGCATGCAGCAGAACTGAGCGACAGAGTGGAAGCGCTGGTGGAAGAACTCCACAACACTCGCGACAACATCATCCTCATGTACACCAACGAGTACCCCATCATCAACCCGAGCGCGCACACCAGACCTTTCCACAACAAACGGCTGAACATGATTTTCGGCATCATCTTCCCGCTGGGATTGCTCGTCTACATGCGCATCTGGCGCTTCCGACTGAGGCTCAGGCTCGATCTGCACAGCATTCAACGCATAAACGACCTCATTACGCAAAGAATATTAAAACAAGGATATGGACAATAACGAACCACAACTTTGCTCGATAGAAGCGGCTCTCGACGACTTCCGGCAAGGAAAGTTCATCATCGTGGTAGACGACGAGGACCGCGAGAACGAGGGCGACTTCATCACGGCAGCTGAAATGATTACGCCAGAGAAGGTCAACTTCATGCTTCGCAACGGACGAGGCGTACTCTGTGCCCCCATCACAATGAGTCGCGCAGCAGAACTGGAACTCGACCACCAAGTGGAGGAAAACACCAGTATGCTGGGAACGCCGTTCACCGTGACTGTGGACCTTCTGGAAGGTTGCACCACTGGAGTCAGCACACACGACAGAGCCGCTACCATCCGCGCTTTGGCCGATCCGAAACGCAAGCCGACAGACTTTGGCCGTCCAGGTCACATCAATCCGCTCTATGCTCAGGACAAAGGTGTTCTCCGCAGAGCAGGCCATACGGAAGCGGCAGTCGATTTGGCTCGCCTCGCAGGACTTCAGCCCGCAGCTGCCCTCATAGAAATCCTCAACGAAGACGGCACAATGGCTCGCATGCCACAACTCATAAAAGTGGCTCAGGAGCACAATCTGAAAATCATCAGCATTCGCGACCTCATCGCCTATCGACTCAAGCAGGAATCGCTTGTAGAACGCGGCGTAGAAGCCGATATGCCGACTGCCGACGGGCACTTCCACATCATTCCTTTCCGTCAGAAAAGCAACGGATTGGAGCATGTTGTGCTCTATAAAGGCGAGTGGACTGAAGACGAACCAATCCTTGTCCGCATGCACTCGAGTTGCATGACGGGCGACATCTTTGGCAGTCAGCGTTGCGATTGTGGCGAACAACTCCACAAATCCATGCGAATGATTGAGAAGGAAGGCAAAGGCCTCATCGTCTATCTCAGTCAGGAAGGTCGCGGAATTGGCCTCATGAACAAGATTGCCGCCTATAAACTCCAGGAGCAAGGCGACGACACAGTTGATGCGAACATTCATCTCGGCTTCCGTCCAGACGAACGCGAGTATGGCGTTGGCGCTCAGATACTTAGAGAGATGGGAGTGGGCAAGATTCGTCTCATCACGAACAATCCCGTAAAGCGCGTCGGACTTGAAAGCTACGGACTCGAAATAGTGGAGAACGTCCCCATTGTGGTCGAGCCGAACGAATACAATCGTCGCTACCTCGAGACGAAGAAAACCCGAATGGGCCACAAACTTTAAACCGTAAACAATAAACTGTAAACAATATACTATGAACGCATTATCAGAAAGATTACAGAGACTTTCACCCAGCGCAACGCTTGCCATGAGTCAGCGCAGCAGCGAACTCAAGGCAGAGGGTGTGGATGTGATTAACATGAGTGTGGGCGAACCCGACTTCAATACGCCCGACCATATCAAGGCTGCGGCCATCAAGGCAGTCGAGGAGAACTACAGCCGCTACTCTCCCGTTCCAGGTTATCCCGAGTTGAAGAAAGCCATCGTGACTAAGCTCAAGAACGAGAACGGCCTCGATTATGCTCCCAGTCAAATCCTTTGCAGCAACGGCGCGAAGCAGAGCGTCAGCAACACCATTATGGCTATCGTAAATGCAGGCGACGAAGTCATCATTCCCGCTCCCTATTGGGTAAGTTATCCGCAGATGGTTCTCCTTGCAGAAGGCACTCCCGTCTTCGTCGAGGCCACCATCGAACAGGATTTCAAGATTACGCCCGAGCAACTCGAAGCCGCTATCACGCCCAAGACAAAGGCGCTCATCCTTTGCTCTCCCAGCAACCCGACCGGTTCCGTTTACAGCAAGAAGGAACTCGAGGCGCTGAAGGAGGTTCTGCTCCGTCACGAGCAAGTCATCATCATTGCCGACGAGATTTACGAGCACATCAACTACGTTGGCGAACACGCAAGCATGGCTCAGTTCCCCGAAATAAAGGACAGAGTGGTCGTCATCAATGGTGTCAGCAAAGCTTACGCAATGACGGGCTGGCGAATTGGTTTCATCGCAGCTCCCGATTGGATTGTAAAGGGTTGCAACAAGCTTCAAGGTCAATACACAAGCGGCCCTTGCTCAGTCAGTCAGAAGGCAGCCGAAGCCGCTTTTGCAGGCCCGCAGCAATGTGTAGAAGATATGCGTCAGGCTTTCGAGCGCAGGAAGAATCTTATCGTCAAACTTGCGAAAGAGATTTCTGGTCTCGAGGTCAACAATCCTCAAGGTGCTTTCTATCTCTTCCCCAAGTGCAGCAGTTTCTTTGGCAAGAAGGACGGCGACAGAGTCATCAACAACAGTACCGACCTCGCAATGTATCTGCTTGAAGTTGGGCACGTTGCAACCGTAGGCGGCGATGCATTTGGCTCTCCCGAGTGCTTCCGCATGAGCTATGCAACCAGCGACGAGAACATCGTTGAAGCCATGAAGCGCATCAAAGAAACGCTCGCAAGACTGAAATAAAAAAATCTCGCAAACAAAAAAAGAGGCAGGCGAATAATCGTCTGCCTTCTTTGTTTTCTTTAGACTCTCGTCCGTAGTCTTTAGTGCATGAGTGCGCTTACGAATGCTGCTACTGCTACGCCTGCTGCAACGCCTGCTACACCAGCGGCCGCATTGTTGTTAACTACTACGACTTCGTGATGGTGAGCGTGATGACGGCGAGCCTCTTCCATGCGACGCATCTCCTCCATCCTTCTGCGCTCTTCCATGCGACGACGTTCTTCAATCATTCTGAGTTCATGCTTAGACAACTTCTTTCCATGATGCTTGTCAAAGTCATTGTGATGTCCATCGTGACGAACCTCAATTCTGCCTTTGTCGTTCATATGAAACTCGTTGTGCTTTGCACCAACTTTTGCGTTTGCGTTCATGCCCATCGCCATCATGATGGCAAATGCGGCGAAGTAAATCATCTTTTTCATAACCTTTGCTTTTAAAGAGTTAAACAATCGGTTTCCTTTTTGTTTCTGATGCAAAGGTACGGCGATATTCTGAGGGAAATGTGATGTTTTTCCCTAAAGTGTGGGAGGAATTTCCCTACGCCTTAAGAGACAAATCCCAAGCAGGCAAACTGGGGCACAAAGGGAATTGATGAGGAAATAAGTGTTGAAGCCCAGCCGTTCTACCATCCAGCCACTAATGGCCATAGGCACAATCAGACAGACTGAGACGAGCGGAATCTGAAGCATGTTGATGGTGTTGCGATAGCGGGCTCCTGAGATTGCACTAATGGGCAGACGACAAATGCCGAGTCCCAAACCAAACAAGAGTTGGGCCAACATCGTGCATAGACACAACTGCCAAAGAGCCTGAGGCGGCCAATATGTCATTCCCAAATAAACAAAAGGCGAGAGAGCTATGCAGAAAGCCATCGGCCAGAAGAGTCGCTCCAAAGTGTAAAGTTTGATAAGACGCCTGCCCAAAAAGAGTCCTACGCTAAAGGCAATCACGCCTACAGTTCCTTGAGCAAAGCCAATTTCCTGCATCGTACAATGCAAACCTCCTTGCGCTTGCGATACATATAAATATAGTACGCGCGCGTGAAACATGAGTCCTTGAGGCAACAAGAGCAGGAAAAGAATGAGAACAGGCTGCCACCATTTCTCTTGATGACGAATGCGATCGATGATTCGCAACTCGGCTTTCACAGAGGCTCCTACGCTATGTTTGGAACCACCATCGCCTATACGAGGACTTCGCAACCAGATGAGATGATGGAAGACGAATATCAGGAAGAGTCCTGCAGCCACATAACATCCTACCGACCACGAGTAGCGGATCTGCCTGAAATAGACTTGAAGCGTTCCCACCAAGAAGATGAGAGCGCCATAAGTAAAGATGATTGCAACCTGAGAACAAGCCAGTTTGGGAGCCGTAAGCAGTTTCTGGAAGACAGGCCGCAGCATTCGTTCGTAGTACATTCTTGCCGCGAGTTCGTGCCAAGCACAAAGCAAACTGACGAACAACAAGGAGAAGAAGACTCCGGCTGGTCCTCTATTGAAGGAGAAAGCAAGAAACACGAGACTAATGAAGAGCAAAGCCTCGATGAGATGAAGCATTTGCCTGAAGTGCCCCACTCTCCTCACCCACGAACGCATGAAGGACTTCAGCACCCAAGGAATGAAGAGAAGGGCCGAAAGAAGTGTTGCGACGGCTGGCCTCAACTCCAATTGGAGCAACATCAGCAAGGCCACATAAGTGACGATTGCCGCAGGTAATTCTTCCGCAGCAAAAAGCGTCAGGAACCAACCTCCGCGAAGAGGAGCTCTTTTAATAGCTTCTTGCGATGAGGACACGAGCCTTGCTGGGTTTGCCGGTTACCATATCCACTCCAGGAGTCTGCTCGAAGCCGAAGGGTACACAGCGGATAGTTGCCTGCGTCTCTTCCTTAATCTTGGCTTCTGTCTCAGCAGTTCCGTCCCAATGACAGAGGAAGAAACCTCCATCCTTGACGCGCTCCTTGAATTCTTCGTAGTTATCGCATTCGTAGATATGAGCATCGCGGAAAGTCTTAGCCTTCGTGAAGATGTTCTTCTGAATGTCGCCAAGCAGTTCCTGAACGTAAGCGGCAATGCCTTCGAGAGGTCGAGTTTCCTTTTCCAAAGTGTCTCGACGCATCACTTCCACAGTTCCGTTCTCCAAATCTCTTGCTCCAAGAACGAGTCGAACAGGCACACCCTTTAGCTCATAATCAGCGAACTTGAAGCCAGGACGCTTGTTGTCGGCATTGTCATACTTGACGCTGATACCCATCTTCTTCAGTTCGTCCATAATAGGAGCGACGGCTGCATCGACGGCTGCCATTTGTTCGGGCTTTCCGCCAATAGGAATGATGACAACCTGAATAGGAGCAAGGGCTGGAGGCAGAACGAGACCATTGTCGTCGGAATGCGTCATAATGAGCGCTCCCATCAGTCTGGTACTTACGCCCCAAGAGGTTGCCCAAGCATATTCGGGTTTGTTCTCTTTGTTGAGGAACTGCACCTCGAAGGCTTTACCAAAGTTCTGTCCGAGGAAGTGACTGGTTCCGCTTTGCAGAGCCTTACCGTCCTGCATCATAGCTTCGATGGTATAAGTGTCGAGAGCACCAGCAAAGCGCTCCGTCTCACTCTTAACTCCCTGAACCACAGGCACTGCCATATAGTCCTCAGCAAACTTTGCATAGACCTTGAGCATCTGTTGAGCACGCTCCTCAGCCTCTTCTCTTGTA
Organism: Bacteroidaceae bacterium; assembly: GCA_017548075.1. Taxonomy (GTDB): domain Bacteria; phylum Bacteroidota; class Bacteroidia; order Bacteroidales; family Bacteroidaceae; genus Physcousia. The sequence continues at coordinate 7,489 of JAFYNL010000030.1, forward strand.
GCATGAGCCGTATGTCCTTCTTGCCAAAGGAACTCGCTTGTACGCAGGAAGAGACGAGTCCTCATCTCCCATCTCATTACATTACACCACTGATTTACCAAGAGAGGAAGGTCGCGATAACTTTGAATCCAATTCTTGAAGGTGTTCCAAATGATGGTTTCAGAAGTGGGACGAATGATGAGTTCCTCTTCCAGTTTGGCTGCAGGATCAACCACAACTCCATCGTGAGTCTCGTTTGTTTTAAGACGATAGTGAGTTACTACGGCACACTCCTTAGCAAAGCCTTCCACATGCTCCGCTTCCTTCGAGAGGAAACTCTTGGGAATGAGCAAGGGGAAATAAGCATTCTGAACGCCAGTCTCCTTGAACATATCGTCGAGGGTGCGTTGCATCTTCTCCCAAATTGCATAACCGTAAGGCTTGATGACCATGCATCCGCGAACGTCGCTCTGCTCGGCCAGATCGGCCTTTACCACCAGTTCGTTGTACCATTTGCTGTAGTCCTCGCTTCTCTTTGTGAGGAAGTCCAATTCTTTTGCCATATTGCGATTTTTATTATGTCTGGTTACGTTTCCAAACAACCCCAGTTACGTTGGCAAACTTAACGTGTTATGTTTGGCATTTTAACGTGTTACGTTTGCAATCTTAACTGCAGTTGTTTTGCAGGTTAACCTGCCGGAATGTCTCTTTAATCAAAAAGCGATTGCAAAAGTACAAAAAAAAAGCCGATTATACATCCGTTTACAAAAAAATGTTTATCTTTGCATCAGAAAAAGGACGAAAAAGAGAAAAACTATAGTATTAACTTATAAAACAAACTAACATGAAAGCAAAGAAGTATTTACTGGGTGCTTTGGCAATGGCTTTGGTACTCTCTGGTTGTAACATGAACAACACAACTAAGGGCGGACTGATTGGTAGTACTGGTGGCGGCGCTGTAGGCGCAGGTCTTGGTGCAGCAATTGGTGCTCTTATCAACGGTTCTCAAGGCGCTAAGATGGGTGCTGCCATCGGTGCTGGCGTAGGCGTTGCAGGCGGTACAACCGCAGGTGTCCTCATCGGCAAGAAGATGGATAAGGCTAAAGCAGCCGCAGAAGCAGTTGCAAATGCTCAGGTTGAAACAATTACCGACAAGAACGGTCTGGAAGGCGTTAAGGTTACTTTCGACAACGGAATCCTCTTCAAGGTGAACAAGAGCGACTTGCAAGCTGCAGCACAACAGTCTCTGCGTCAGTTCGCAACAAATGTTCTCAACGTTTATACGGATTGCGACGTTGACATCTACGGCTTTGCAAGCAGCGACGGTAGCGACGCTCTCAACCTCGCTCTCAGCCAGAGCCGCGCAAATGCAGTCAGCAGCTTCCTCACAAACGCTTGTGGCGTAAGCACAAATCAGATTAAGAAGGCTACTGGTCTTGGCGAAGATCCCACCTACCTCATCTATGATGCAAATGGTAAGGAAGACCGCAATGCAAGCCGCCGCGTAGAGGTTTATCTCTATGCAAGCGAAGCCATGATCAATGCTGCAAACGCAGGCACTCTGCAATAAAAAGTGCTCAGCAAACTACAGAAACTCTTGCGATGGATTGTGCTCCTCTTCTTTGGGAGCACAATCCTCGCTGTTTTAGTCTATAAGTGGTGTCCCGTCTATGTCACTCCACTTATGGTAATTCGTTGTGCCCAACAAGTTAGTCACGGAGAAAGAATTCGCCTGAAACATCATTGGGTACCGCTAGATTCGATGAGCATCTACATGCCCGTAGCCGTTATGGCAAGCGAGGATCAGCGATTTCTCACGCATAATGGTTTCGACTTCATCGAGATCAACAAGACCATAAAAGAACGAAAATCCGGCAAACGCTTTCGTGGAGGGAGCACCATCAGTCAGCAAACGGCCAAGAACGTTTTCCTCTGGCCCAAGCAAAGCTGGGTTCGCAAAGGCCTCGAGGCTTATTTCACAGTCCTCATCGAATTCATTTGGGGCAAAGAACGCATTATGGAAGTCTATCTCAACTCAATCGAGATGGGCGACGGAATTTATGGAGCCGAAGCAGTAGCTCAGCAACACTTTGGAAGAAGGGCAATCACTTTGACTCGACCAAACTGCGCTCTCATCGCCGCAACCCTGCCTAATCCGCTGAAATACAACAGCAAAGAGCCTTCTTCATATATGCTCAAAAGGCAGACAGCCATCATGGCTCAAATGCGTCACATCGACGTTTTTCCTAAAAAATAGTGCCAATTTTGCACTTTTTGCCATATAGACTTTGCAATTTGCAAACTTTTTTATATCTTTGCAGCGCAAAAACTATATATATTAATTATGTTCGAGTCTTTCTATAGAATGCATCAGTATCTGGTGGAACGCACTCAAGCTCCCATCAGACGTGCCTTGATGGATGAAATTGACTGGCACAAACGACTTATCGGTATTAAGGGAAGTCGCGGAGTTGGCAGAACAACTTTCCTGCTTCAGTATGCAAAGGAGAACTTCGGTCCAAGAGATCGCAGATGCCTTTACATCAACATGAACAACTTTTATTTCCAAGGAAAAACGCTTTTCCAGTTTGCCCAGGAGTTCATGCAGGCAGGAGGTCAGGTTTTGCTTATCGACCAAGTGTTCAAGTACCCAGATTGGAGTCACGACCTTCGCCTCATTTACGACCGCTGCCCTCGTCTGAGAGTGGTCTTTGCGGGTTCGAGTGTGATGCGACTCAAGGACGAAAATCCTGAGTTGAACGGCATTTGCGCAAGCTACAATCTGCGTGGCTTCTCTTTCCGCGAGTACCTGAACCTCAGGGCAGGAACAAACTTCCGTCCTTATACGATTCGTGAAATTCAGAACCGCCACGAGCACATTGCCGAAGAAGTATTGCCTCAGGTGAATCCTCTCGACTACTTCAACGACTATCTCCACCACGGATACTATCCCTTCTTCCTGGAGAAAGCAAGTTTCATTGAAAACCTCTTGAAGGCCATAAACATGATGATCGAGGTGGACATCTTACTCATCAAACAGATTGACCTCAAGTATCTGAGCAAAATCAAGAAATTGCTCTATCTGCTTGCTACAGGTGACTACGGAGCTCCCAATGTAAGTCAGCTGGCTCAAGACCTGCAGACCAGTCGCGCAACTGTGGTCAACTACATCAAGTACCTCAGCGACGCTCGCTTGCTCAATATGCTCTATCGTCCAGGAGAGGACTTCCCCAAGAAGCCCGCAAGCATCCTCTTGCACAATACGAACCTGATGTATGCCATGATGCCCGACTTCAACGACGAGCAAATGGTTATGGAAACCTTCTTCCAGAATGCACTTTGGGGCCGCCATCAAGTACAAAAAGGTGACCGCAGTTGCACTTTCATTGTCGATAAGAACATGAAGTTCCGCATCTGTCTGGAGCAGCCGAAACGCAAGAACACAGACGTTCTCTATGCTCTTGCTGGCGTGAAAGAAGGGCTTGAGCAAGAGATTCCTCTCTGGATGTATGGATTCTTATACTAAATCAACCTCATATTTAAAATCATAACATTATGAAACGCAATTGGATTGAAAAATTATTGATCGTCATCGCATGGATTGGTCTAATTGGTGGCATTGCTTTTGGTACGCTTGTTAGCAAAGGTATTTTCGAATCTAATCAAGAAATGTGCTTTCCACAAGCCCTCGTAGTATTTGTTGGCAGCATCTTTGCCTCCGTTGCAGGATGGGCGGTATTGATGCTCTTGGTTAGCATCTCAAACAAGGTAAGAAAGATTGACAGTAAAGTTAATTAGGTTTTTCATATACGAAAATGGCTAAAGAAAAGAAATTTATCACTTGCGACGGTAATGAGGCCGCCGCTCATGTGAGTTACATGTTTTCAGAGGTAGCTGCTATCTACCCCATCACCCCTTCTTCGCCAATGGCGGAGCATGTTGACGAGTGGGCTGCTCGCGGTCGTAAAAACCTGTGGGGCCAGACCGTCAGCGTTCAGGAAATGCAATCTGAGGCTGGTGCTGCCGGTGCCGTTCACGGTTCTCTGCAGGCTGGTGCCCTCACAACTACTTTCACGGCTTCTCAGGGTCTGCTCCTGATGATTCCCAATATGTATAAGATTGCAGGTGAGCTGATTCCTTGTGTGTTCGACGTTTCTGCTCGTACGCTCGCATCTCACTCGCTTTGTATCTTTGGTGACCATCAAGATGTAATGGCTTGCCGCCAGACCGGTTTCGCTATGCTTTGCGAAGGTTCGGTTCAGGAGGTCATGGACCTCACAGCCGTTGCTCACCTCGCTTCACTCGAGACGATGGTGCCGTTCGTTAACTTCTTCGACGGCTTCCGCACTTCTCACGAGTATCACAAGATTGAACTCATGGACCAAGAGGATATTCGTCCACTTGTAAAGGAAGAGTATATCAAGCGTTTCCGCGACCGGGCTATGAGTCCGGAGCGTCCCATCACTCGCGGTACAGCCGAGAATCCCGAGACCTTCTTCACGCATCGCGAAGCTTGCAATCCTTACTACGACAGCGTTCCCGAAGCAGTTGAGAAGTACCTCGGCGAGATTAGCAAGATTACTGGCCGCGAATATCATCTCTTCTCTTACTACGGAGCAAAGGATGCTGACCGCATGATTATCCTGATGGGCAGTGCTACAGATGCAGCTCGCGAGGCTATCGACTACCTGAACGCCAACGGCCAGAAGGTGGGTATGATTAGCGTTCACCTCTATCGTCCCTTCTCTGTTAAGCATCTGCTTGCTTCTGTTCCTAAGACTGTGAAGCGCATCGCTGTGCTCGACCGCACGAAGGAGCCTGGAGCAAATGGCGAACCTCTTTACCTCGATGTTAAGGATGCCTTCTTCGATGTTGAGGACCGTCCTCTCATCGTTGGTGGCCGCTATGGTCTTGGTTCTCACGATACTACTCCTGCTCAGATTATCAGCGTATTCAACAACCTCGCTATGCCTGAGCCAAAGAACCACTTCACTGTGGGTATCGTCGATGACGTTACCTTCACCTCTCTTCCTGCAGTTGAGGAGATTGCTCTTGGTGGTGCAGGTATGTTCCAAGCTAAGTTCTACGGACTTGGTGCTGACGGTACCGTTGGTGCCAACAAGAACTCCGTGAAGATTATTGGTGACAATACCAACAAATATTGTCAGGCTTACTTCAGCTACGACTCTAAGAAGTCAGGTGGTTTCACTTGCTCTCACCTGCGTTTCGGCGATACTCCTATCCACAGCACTTATCTTGTGACGACTCCGAACTTCGTTGCTTGTCACGTTCAGGCATACCTGCATATGTATGATGTGACTCGCGGCTTGCAGAAGAATGGTACGTTCCTCCTGAACACCATCTTCGAAGGCGAAGAGCTGGCAAAGTTTATGCCGAACAAGGTTAAGCGCTACTTTGCACAGAACAACATCACTGTTTATACCATCAACGCCACCAAGATTGCTCAGGAGATTGGTCTCGGCAACCGCACGAACACAATCCTGCAGAGTGCATTCTTCCGCATTACTGGTGTTATCCCTGTAGAGCTTGCAGTAGAGCAGATGAAGAAGTTCATCGTGAAGTCTTATGGTTCCAAGGGCGAGGATGTTGTGAACAAGAACTATGCTGCCGTTGACCGCGGGGGCGAATACAAGCAGTTTGCAGTCGATCCCGCATGGGCTAACCTGCCCGATGATGCTGAAAAGGCCGACAATGCTCCCGCATTCGTGAAGGAAGTGGTTCGTCCCATTAATGCTCAGGCCGGCGACCTGCTGCCTGTTAGCGCCTTTACAAAGTTTGGCACAGCCGACGGCTCTTGGGAAGTTGGCACAGCCGCTTACGAGAAGCGTGGCGTAGAAGCCTTCGTTCCTGCTTGGAACAAAGAGAACTGTATCCAATGTAACCAATGCGCATATATCTGTCCTCACGCAGCTATTCGTCCCTTCGTTCTGACCGACGACGAGTTGGCTAAGTTCGATGGTCTCGACAGCATTGAGATGAAGGCTCCTGCCACAATGAAGGGCATGCACTTCGTCATCGAGCCTTCAGTTCTCGACTGTCTGGGTTGCGGCAACTGTGCCGACATCTGCCCAGGCAATCCCAAGCTCGGTAAGGCCCTCACGATGGTTCCGTTCAATCCTGATGCTGTCGACATGAAGAAGATGGCTGCTGATTGGGACAAGCTTGTGAAGGTACCCAGCAAGCAGTCGCTTGTTGACATCAAGCAGAGTGTTAAGAACAGCCAGTTTGCTCAGCCTCTGTTTGAGTTCAGTGGCGCTTGCTCTGGTTGTGGTGAAACTCCTTATGTGAAGCTCATTTCGCAGCTCTTTGGCGACCGTCAGATGATTGCAAACGCAACTGGTTGCTCCAGCATCTATTCCGCTTCTATTCCTTCCACACCATACACCAAGAACGAGAAAGGTCAAGGTCCTTGCTTCAACAACTCTCTGTTCGAGGACTTCTGCGAGTTCGGTCTCGGTATGGCTCTCGGCAACAAGAAGATGAAAGAAAGAGTAGCTAAGCTTTTGGCTGAGTCTGCTGCAAACGAAAAGTGTCCCGCTGAATACAAGGCACTTGCAGAGGAATGGATTGCCAACAAGGACGATGCAGACAAGACCAAGGAGATTGCTCCGAAGCTTCGCGAGTATCCACCATCACAAACATCCACCCATGATTCCGTCCGTCATCGCATCCCAGATAAGATTTGGCCTCGAAGATTACCTTCGGGCGACATTTCCTGTGGAAACGCCATTTTTCCAAGGAATGTTCGACCGTTTCTTTGAGCAAGGCAATCAGCTCTTCCGTGGGCCATATCTAAACTTGAAGCTCCCCTTCCGTCTTGGAGAAGGTGTGACGGCCGACCTGTATCCAGAACTGCCTATGAAGTTCATGCCGTATCTGCATCAGGAAAAGGCCTACCGACGTTTGTCCGCGACAGAGCCGAAATCCACATTGATCGCCACGGGAACAGGTTCCGGCAAGACAGAATGCTTCATGTATC
>JAFYNL010000031.1 GCA_017548075.1 Bacteroidaceae bacterium
CATTAAGTCATTAGTCATTAAGGACGAAATGAATGCGCCAAAATTTTTATATATTATTATTATATTATTATATGGTATTTCTTACTTCTTCTCTGCAAGTTGGAGAGGTCTTAATGACTTAATGACTAATGACTTAATGACTTGGCGGAAATGCAAAGTGCTCATTATCAAGCCATTAGTCATTTCGCACCGAAAACCATCCTTCCGTGCTACCGGTCATCGCTTCCCAACCCCTCGCTCGGTAAATTTCCATTCATCCCTCGGTAGCTTTGTCCGAATTTTGTACTCCATCAGTGGACAAAGGGGGTAACGAAACGTTATACCCTTGGACGAAGAAGATAAAACCACCGTCGCGATTCACGACACTGCCTGAGGGAAAATGATAAGTCGACTCGGCAAATCGCCGACTCATGTCGGAGACAAAGAAGACAAGCTGGAATCGCGAATCGCGATTTCAGGTCAGAGACGAAGAAGACAAAGCTGAGGCCCTGATTCAGGGCACCGGTTCAAAGGGGTGGGGTAACGATTCGTTACGCCATCGCAAAACATGTAGATAGGGATGACTCGGCAAATCGCCGACTCGAAAGGTCGAAAACAACAGGCAATCATCAACAACGAGAGCACCCTCCCAATTCGGGAGACTGCCTATGGAGGATGCAGTCATTAAGTCATCAAGTCATTAGTCATTAAGAACTATGGACAAGAAAAAAGAGGGTAACGAAACGTGACACCCTTGGCGTTGTCGACAAAGTCAACAATGTCAGAAGAGGGAGATTTTTCTGCCTTTCTTGATATAGAGACCAGGGCGGAGGGGTTTGCCATTGAGTTTGCGGCCGCTCAGGTCGTACCAGACATCGTCACATTGAACATTGAACATTGAACATTGAACATTTTCAATCCCCGTTATGGCGTTGCTCTCTTGGTCTGTCTCTTCGGTTATCTCGTAGATGAGCGGAGGCCTTGTTGTCCAGCGAATCTTCGCGGCTACGGCCATGGGATAGGCTGAGAGGTCGAAGTGGCTGACATAGCCCGTCAAACGCCCCAAAGAGGTCCATTCGCCGTCGTCGGTCATTATGCTTACACTGGCGTCCGTCACTTTTCCTCCATCGCGATAGATGTTGAGGGCTTTGGTGTATTGCAGGGAACGGAAGTGCCAGATGATTTCGTCGGGCTTGGTTGTGACTTCGTAGGGAGTGCCGCCCTCAGCATCCGAGAGTTCTGGAATCGACATGCCTGAGGCATCGACGGCGGGACCTTGATAGGCTTCTTCGTAAAGGCGACCATTCACCTCTATTTCGTAAATGCGAAGCCACCTCGAAGTGTTGGGCGTGGAGAGGTAGAGGCGCACATATCTGGCCGACTTTCCCTGCCCGTCGAAGTCGCAATAGGTCATCTCGTCGCTGTACTTCACATTATGCTCGTTCTCGAGCGTATAGTTGGTGTCTGTGGTGCCGCTGATGGGAAGGCTCTCCCAGGTGGTTCCATTCGTTGAGATTTGCACCAGTCCGGCTGTCATATAGTCGCCGTTTTCCGTCCCCATGCAGATGCGGACATCGTGGATGGGTATATTCTTCCTGAGCCTTATCGTATAGGCGTCGTCGGCCTGCTGATTGCGATTGATGCAAGTCCACGTCGTATAGTCGCCATCAATCATATACTTCTCCGTATGGCCGCTGTAGTAAGTGTATGGCGGCGTAGTGGCCGAAATGGGTTTCACTTTCTGTGGGAGGACGAGCTTGAACTCCGAGTTGGAGAGCTTCAGGAAACGCGCTTCGGAAGAGGGATTGACGAGGACGACGTACTTGATGTGTTCCAGAGGAAGGAGGTTGTCCGGCTTCATCTCAACCCATTGCTTTCCGTTGGCCGAGCAGAACAATTCGTAGTGCTCCCAAAGGGTATCGGCCACGACGCAATCGTCCATTCGGACGGCCCGAGGGAGGGAAATGCCCACGTAGTCGCCAGAGTTCATGACGATAGGTTGGGACAGGCGGATATAGGCTTGGTCGGAAGTAGTAAGGGTGGCAGAGCCGTTCATGTCCTCGCGACTGCCAATAAAACCAGGACTTTCGGGAATGAGGTTCGTAAAGTAATCCTTGCCGAGCGAGTTCTTGGAGAACCATTCCAGGAAGGGCGTCATGGCTTCTGCGGCGGGTTCGGGGTATTGGGTGGAGAGGCGAATGCTACTGCCCATGCCCGTAAGAATGTCGTAAGCAAAGCGGTTGTCTGTGGCGAGGTTGTTGACGTAGTTTTGCTCTTTCACGGAGTTTTCCCATTTGGCATCGTCGTTGGTAGAGACGACCAGTTCCGAGAGCTTCAGAATCTCCTGCGCCATCGCTTCGAGCTTCAGGAGCCAAGGCTTGACGTCGTTGTAGAAGAGTTTGTCGCTCTCGCGTTCAGAAGTCTCGAGAGTATGCAGGTTTGCGCAGGCTTCCAAGATGCCTTGAACCTCGGAGAGCATCTCCTCAGTTGGAGCGTTGCCTTTGCCCAGAGCCGTCTTGAAGCGAGATGAAAGTGCGCTGAAGGCCGACGAGTCGTAGTAGCTCAGATAGGGGGCAAGGAGGCGAAGAGCGGCGGCGTGCTCCTGCCCTACCACAGCGGGCAAGGCAGCCTCCCAAGACGCCATATTGTCGAAGGCGGCATTGTTCCAAGTGTAGTTGCCTACGCTAAACAGAGCAATCTTCGAAATCTCGCCTTGCTGCATGGGATTGATGAGGATGGTCTGTGCATTTTGCAGGTTGGGCTCGAGCTGGGAGCCGTCGTCGATGCGCCGATGAATGACGAAGTTGGTATAGGTATCCATCGGGAAGAGCTTCGTTACATCTTGGTCGTTGCAGGGATAGTTCCACCACCACGAAACCTCGCGCCCAAGGTAGTTCTTGCCCTTCTGCAGGTCGCTGCTGTTGGGAACCGACCAGGTCTTCGTTCCCGTGATATAGATGTCCACCTTTGCTGGCGTACCAGCCAAAGCGGCGTAGAACTTCTGGCGATTCGTCTCGTTGGATTGACTGAAGTTATAGATCTGAGGCACGACATTCAGGGGCTTTACCGTATCTTCTGGAGCCACTCCATCTTTATTCCATTGTTGGTCGATGAGGGTTTGCAGTTCCGTTATTCGGTCGGCATTGAGTTGCTGAATGGTTTCGTCGGTAGGAATGCTCACATCGTCCACACACAAACCAAACTGACGAACGCCCAACTTGTACATATTCTGGAACTTCGTCATGATTTTCGAGACGACGGTAGTGTTGCTCGCATTGGTGAAAGCCGAGCCCGGATGGATGGCCCAGATGAAGTTCACCTTGCATTGATGAGCGGTGGCTGTGATGTCCTTGAGCATTTTCTGCGAGAGGTAGCCCAACCTCTTCTGGTCCGAAGTGATGCTCGTAGGATAAGGGTCTGCCCATTTCTGGGAATGGTAGGGGTCGCTCTTGGCTCCGTACATATACATATTCATCTTGTAGCGAGCCATGAAGCGGAAGAGGTCCTGACTGACCTCGGCGCTGTAGGGAACGCCGTAGTAGCCCTCGATGATGCCGCGGTTCTTCACGTCGGCATAGTCCTGAATCTCGCCACAAACGATGTTGTTGGCATCCGCGTCAAGAATCTGCTCCAGCGAGGCCAGGCCATAGAAAGTGGCGTCTGTATTCTCGCCCACAATGACGATTTCGGCCAGCTCGCTTCCTTCTTGTCTCTTGATGGAAATGTTGTGGCAGTCGTATTTGCCAGGGGTAGCAAGGCTTGTATCAACGCAAAGGCGAAGGATAGAGCCTCCCTCTTGCGTGCTTTTCCCGTGTTCTTCGAGAATTTGTGTGGCGCGATCGATTGTGTATTGGTCTATCCCATTCTCGGCAATGATGTTTACCGTCTCTGTGACGGAAGCAGTCTGGCCAGATTGTTGCGTTGAGTGCGGAACAGGATAAATGCCATAAGGATTCTGCGCCCAGGCTCCCATGCAAAGCAGGAAAGCGAGCAGAAGAAAGAGTATTCGATTCATTTTCATGGCGATGTGGTTTCTTTTTTATCTCCAGCCTTCCAAATCTGCCTCTGGGAAGAGATCTGGATTGAAGCGAGGTTCTTTTGTCCCATTACGACGTTGCTCCTTGAAATCCTTCAAGAGTCGGAAAGCATAGCGGCTCAACAGACAGACTGCAATGAGGTTGGTAATGGTCATCAAAGCCATTGCGAGGTCGACGATACTCCAAGTTTGCTGAAGCGTCATAAAGCCGCCCAGAAGCACGACCACGCCGCTCAAACAACGGAACAGAGTAATGGCCCAAGGCTTCTCGCTAATGTAGCGGACATTCGTCTCGCCATAGAAGTAGTTGGCGATGATGGTGCTATAGGCAAAGAGGAAGATGGCGGCTGTGAGGAACCAAGCGCCGAAGCTTCCCAAGTGATAATCCATTGCGTGAGCTGTGAGGATGATGCCGTCGTCTTGTCCCGTATAAAGTCCGCTCAGCAGAATGATGAAAGCTGTGCAGGTACAGATAACGAGTGTATCTGTGAAGACGCCCAGACTTTGCAGGAGTCCTTGCTGAACTGGATGCGGAATGGTGGCTGTGGCAGCGGCATTGGGAGCACTACCCTCGCCTGCCTCGTTCGAGAAGAGACCTCGCTTCACACCTTGCATAATGGCTATACCAACTGCGCCTCCAGCGGCTTGTTCCCAACCAAAGGCACTACGGACAATAAGGCTCAGCATAGCAGGTATCTGAGAGTAGTTCACAACGAGAATGTAGAGCGCCAAGAGGATGTAGCCGAAAGCCATGAAAGGCACTACCATTGCGCAGAAACGAGCAATGCGATGGATGCCTCCAAAGATGATGAGGAGCGTCACCAAAGCCAGTCCGATGGCGACATATTGCATTGGAATGTGGAAAGCTTC
>JAFYNL010000032.1 GCA_017548075.1 Bacteroidaceae bacterium
GATGAATATGCCGACCTTCCTGCTTGTGCAGAAGTTTATCTGCGACTGGCCAGCCTGTCAGGAAAAGAAACTCAGGAAAGATATGACTTGCTGGAAGCGGCTTTGAAGCGTTATCCCAAGTGTAGGCAGGCAAACCAGATAAGGAACCGCCTCTTATCATTGCGTTATCCTCAATTGTCCTGCAGGTTCCACGAGGTAATCTATCCCAATAAGGACTACAACATCCCACTCAAAATCAAGAATATGCAGACGGGAAACATCATGGTTTATCGTTTGCCTCTTGATTTCGAATTTAGTGATGAAGAAAAGGCTGGTACGGAGTTGGAACAAATTCGTCGTAGTGGCACACTCCTCGAAACTATGCCCATCAACATGACTGGCGTGGAGGCTCTTAAGGTAAAGAATGATACGCTGAAGTGGCATTCTCCGAGTTTTGGCCGTTATGCCTTTGTTGTTGACGGCACGACAAAGGAGAAACTGGAGGACTACGAACCTCGAATCACCCTGTTTACCGTGTCGGCACTCACTTTTATGTCAGTCGCTTTGCCAGACAACAGGCAGCGTATCATGGTAACCGATGCTATAAGTGGCGAACCGCAGCAGGGCGTCAAAGTCGCCTTCTATAAACGAGAGAGGCAAGAATACACGCTGCTCGAGGAAAAGACGACAGACAGCCGAGGCATCGCAGAGATAGTCTTTGATGGGAACAGGAGTTATCTTTATGTGGAGTTATCTAGAGGCGAGGACAATGCTTTCGAGAAGGAAGGCATTGGATGGCGTTCTTATTATGATAAAAACGACAAGCTCGCACACCATCTCAAAATCTATACCGACCGAAGCATCTATCGTCCAGGACAAATGGTCTATGTTGGTGGTATCGCTTACACCCAAAGTCATGACCAGGCTCCGCAGGTTGAGGCAGGTGCGGAGTTTGAGCTTGTGCTTTATGATGCCAATAGTCAGGAGGTCGTGAAACACAAGTTGAAGACCGACGAGTTTGGCACTTTGCAGGACAGCCTGCAGCTTCCGAAGTCGGGTTTGCCTGGTCAATATCAGATTCATGTTGGGAATGAGTACCACGATATCCGTGTTGAGGAGTATCGCAGACCCACCTTCCAAGTGGAATTTGACGAGGCTCCTGCCATCTCTTTGCCTGTCGATAGCATCACTCTCACAGGTCGTGCTTTGACTTACAGCCAGTGGCCTGTCGCGAATGCCCGCGTTACGGGCACTTACCGTTGGCAGCAAAGTTGGTGGTATAAGCGTAATAGTTTAAGCGAGACGCACAGCATCGATACTCTCTATACTGACGAAGAAGGCAAGTTCAGTATTCGTATTCCTGTCTCGAAAGAGCTTTCGAAGGAAGACTTGCGATGGGGACAGACGCTTCGGCTCTCGGTTGATGTACTCAGTCCTGAAGGTGAGACGCAGCAGGGCAGCAGTCGTGTAACGCTTTGTAGCACGCCGCTTCGCATGAGAGGCGATGTGCCGGAGCAAGAGAACCGCGAGTCTCTCAAGCCTTGGCGCTTTGACCTCTATTCAAGTAACGACAAGCCTGTTCAGGGCGATGTGCTTTGTATGCTCACACAAAACGGCAAAGAAGTCAAGAACTTCCTCGTTCCAGCAAATCGAGACACGATTCCCGAAGTGCTTCGTACCCTGCCGTCTGGTAAGTATGACCTTTATGCAAAGGCCAACGTCAAAGGCGATACGGCATCTTTCAAAGCGTCGTTTACCATCTTCTCTATTACCGACAAGCGTCTCATAGGCAAGCACGAGTTGTGGCTCTACACGCCTTGCGATACCATTTCGGTTGATCGTCCTGCCCGTTTCCAAGTGGGAACGACGTTGCCAGAGGCTTGGATATATTGCATCATGGCAGGCGAAGAGGGTATGGTTCGCGATACGATTCTGCATCTTTCGGACGAGGCAATGCTCTTTGAGGTGCCTTACGAAGAGCGATTCCGTCATCATCTTCAAGTCACGCTGATGCTTATAAACGAAGGCAGATGCTGGGATAGTTCATTGGACTTCAAGTTGGAGCAACCCGACACACGACTCAGGATGCGTTGGGACACGTTCCGCGACCAGTTGCAACCCGGGCAGAAAGAGACTTGGAAACTCACTTTGACGCGACCTGACGGCAAACCCGCTTCGGCTAATGTCATGCTTGGAATGTTCGATGCTTCGCTCGATGCACTCGCCTATTATGGCATGGGTTTATATGTTGACCGCACATGCTACCGCACTTGGTCGCTTCTTGTTCACAGCTACGAGTGGTTTAATGCGTCTAGTTATGCAGGACTTAGCCTGAAGCCTCACTTCCTTCCTGTCGAAGACTATGATTTTGGATGTTGGAACGAAGAGTTCTTCTCGGGTGCGCCTGTAACAAGAGGAGTCAAGAGCACACGTTTGGGAGCCAACAGACTTGAGGAAAGAGTCTATAATATGGTGGCTCCTCCGGCTCGCGAATATGCAGGGGCAGTCCAAAAATTCAACATGAAAGATGTGGAGGGACTTGGGTTCGAGTCCGTTGACCAAGCCCTCCAGGGTCGGATAGCAGGGCTTGATATTGCGCAGAACTCAGCTGCTTTGGGCAAGACAACAATGCGTTTGCGTGGAGTTAGCACTCCGGAAGAAGAGGAAGAAGTGGTTGATGCAGATGAGGCAGCATACGTCCGCTCCAATCTTTCCGAACTTGCCTTCTTCTATCCGCAGCTTCGAACTGATAACAAGGGACAGACTTCCATTGACTTCACCCTGCCTGAAGGACTTACTTCATGGCATCTCGAGGGTTTGGCTCACACGAAAGATATGATGACGGCACGTTGGAAAGAGACCATCGTGGCTAAGAAAGAACTGATGGCAGAGCTGACGTTGCCTCGCTTCTTGCGTAATGGGGACGAAGCCATGCTGATTGCTTCTATCCGAAATGCCTCGGATAAGCGTCAGAAAGGCGAAGCCATCTTGGATGTTTATTGTGCTGAAGATAAGTGGGGAGTCAAGCGAATGAAGGTGAATTTCGACATCGAACCGGGCAAAGAGGCTGTCTATGAGATGCCTTTAACTGCGACGCTCGACCATCCTGTCCTTGCCGTTCAATGGATTGCGAAAGCCAAAGACAGTAGTGACGGCGAAGTGCGTTACTTGCCTGTCCTCTCTGACATGCAGAATGTAACTGAGACAAAGACTTATATGCTCAAGGGAGATACAACACTTACTCTCAATCTTTCTAATCTCTTTGCTAATGGTAATCCGAAGGCTGTCAATAGAACTCTGACGATTGAGCATGTTTCGGAACCCATCACGCTTGCTTTGCAGGCTTTGCCTTCCTTGACGGCTCCAACTCGAAATGACGTTCTTTCGGTTGCTTCGGCCTATTATGGAGGAAGTGTTGCCTACCATCTTGCCCACAAATATACAGGTTTGCGAACCGTTATTGAATGTTGGGCAAATGAAGAGAACTCGCAGGCTTTGGAGAGTCCGCTTGTCAAAAACCAGCAGTTGGCAGACATCTTGCTCAACGAAACGCCGTGGATGGTGGAAGCGAAGCAGCAGAAAGCCAGTCGCCAACGACTTTTGACGCTCTTCGACGAAATGGAGCAAGAGCAAAGACGAATGACTATGCTTTTGGCTCTCTCTGCCCGTCAGCAGTCTGATGGCTCGTTTGGTTGGTTCCCAGGCATGAGAGGAAATGTTTGGATGACGAGTGAAGTTGCCACACTTCTTGTCCGCCTCAATGCTATTAAGGATGGCGTCCTCTCAACTCCAGAACGCCAGATTCTCGATAAAGCCATGGGTTATCTTGAGAAGGAGATGCACGAATCGGTTGAAAACCTTCGCAAAGAGAAGAAGCCAACCTTGTCTCTCTACCAACTTCGATACCTATATATATATATAATGTATGGAGGAAAGGGTAACGACGACACGAAATATCTGCTCTCGCTCCTGAAGAAACAGGCCGAAGACCTTGATAGAGAGCCTCGAGCACTTGCGGCTATCGTCCTGCAAAAGGCTGACGAACCACAGAAGGCACAGGCTTTGATGCCTCGAATTCATGAGTTGCTCCGCCATTCAGACGGAATGTATCTGGCTTATCCGAGTGGTAGTTTTACCAGTATAGACAGGAAGGTTCAGACGCATGTCAACTTGATGGAGGCCGTAAGAACTGTCGAGCCGAAGGAAACAGACTTGCTTGCCAAGATGGCAGAATGGCTTATCCAGCAAAAGAGAACTCAGGAATGGGAGCAACCCATCCAGTCGGCTGATGCCATTTATGCTTTGCTTCAGAGCGATTTCCATAGTGAAGGCGGCAATTGGAGCGGGAAAGTCATCTATGATAACCAGACTCGCAAGTTGCAGAAACCTGAAGTTGACTACGGATACATTTGCGAACAGTTCGAAAACATCGGTAAGGCAAAGGAATTTACTCTCGATCAAAAGGCCGATGGAACTTGTCTTTCTTGGGGAGCCGTCTATGCTCAATACCAATTGCCTGCTTCTGAGGCTGAGGCCAATCGAGAAGGAATGACCATCCGACGCGAGACAAATCAGCAAGGCCGACTGCGAGAGGGAGACAGAGTTCATGTTCGCTATACCATTACTGCCGATAAGGATTACGAATATGTCTGTCTTCGTGCTCCTCGTCCAGCTGCAGCCGAACCCGCTCAACAATTGTCGGGCTATCATTGGCAAAGCGGTCTTGGATATTATCAGGCCATGCATGATGCCAGCACAGAGTACTTTATGGACCGCTTGCCTCGAGGAACTTATGTCATCGAGGAAGATTGGATCTTGGCTCGTGACGGCTCGTTCCTGCTGCCTCCAGCTCGTCTGACTTGCCTTTATGCACCCGAATTCCAGTCGCAAACTGCGGGTGAAAAGTTCAAGGTAAAGTAGTCGTCTCAAAACAACTGCAGTTACGTTGGCAAACATAACACGTTAAAATGTCAAACGTAACACGTTAACTTTGCGAAGTTAACTGCAGTCGTTTGAAAACGTCTCCAGCCATTATTCTGAAGAAATGCTTGCATATTACGGAAAATTGTATTATCTTTGCAGCAGATTCAAACAGGATAAACACTATTCAAATTGATGAAAGCGAGACAGACATTACTGATGCTTGCCCTGCTTGCAAGCGTGCTAAGTGCTGGAGCACAAGTTGTGGAGCGCACTTTCTATGTCGACTTCGGTCAGAACAATGTGGCCAATCAGGGCTACAAGACTGTCGGAGCCGACAAGAACGGACACTATTGGAACAATATCTTCGGCAAAGGAACGGCTGCTCCAGATAAAGCTTACCCGCAGACGATTAGTCTTGTGACTTCCAGCAATACGACGACTGACTGCAGTTTGCAGCTTTCGTCTCGCTTCTCGACGAATGGTTACACAAATGGCGGCTTGCAGAATCCGTCGGCTTCCTTGCTTGGCGACCTCGCTATCGAGAGTGCCACTCAGGATTATATCTTCCTGGAAGGCGGTCAGGACTATGGCGTCATTCACTTCAAAGGACTCGATCAGAGCAAAGGCTACAGGTTCTATATGTTTGGCTCGCGAACTGCGACAGATACCAGAGCAGCCGATTTCGACCTGACTGGCGAGAATTGTTGGCGCGAGGAAATGGCGATGTCGGGCTCTGGAATTGGGAATGGAGGCTATAACGGCAACAATAATAATGTCCTGACTTCAGAACTTATCTTCCCAGACAAGAGCGGAAACATCGACCTCACCATCATCAAGAAGACCTCAGGCATAATGGTCTATCTCAATTGCATGAAGATTGAGGAGGTTTCTGGTGTGGAGCGGCCAAATCAGGAACTCGCTTTTGTCCAAAAGATGTACTTCGATTTTGGCGAGACAACCAACGGAACTCGAGGTCATCAGACTACTGGAACAGACGCTAACGGCAACAAATGGAACAATGTCAGCTCGGGTTCGAGCAGTAGTAATGCAGTCGCGGCAAACAAGACTATTTCAGTCAAGAATAGCGAAGGCACTTCTACTGGAGCCAGATTCATAGTCGTGGAAAAGACTTATACCAATGGCATTGATGCTGGAGGCAATAATAATCCTACTGCTGAAGACTTGGGAGACCTCGCCATCAAGACTGCAACTGAGGATTATGTCTTCATAGATAACGGAGATGTGCGTTCCTTCAAACTCACCAAACTGAATGTCGATCATTGTTATCGCTTCTTCATCTATGGCTCGCGAAATATCGACAGTAATCGCGCAACACTTTATACCATAAAGGGACAAAGGACTTGGACTGGCGGACAAACAACTTCTGGCTCCAATATAGGTGGCGAAGACTATAACGGCAACCTGCGAAACATCTTGCAGACCGATTATATCTATCCCGACAAGAGCGGCAATATCGTCATTACTTACCAGCGAGTCTTCGGAATGGCACACATTAGTGCGATGAGGATAGAAGAGTTCGAAGGTGGAACTCGCCCAGAAGAACCGCTCGAATTCAGTAGTCTGTCGCTTAGTGGAAATGCAGAAGATGTGACGTTCAAATCGCTTGGAAGCAATCTTTACGAAGCCTTTGCCCGTCTCGAAGCAGGCTCTTTCAATCTTTCTGGCATAGTTGATGGCGAAACAATCAACCTTTCCGATAATGGTGACGGCAGTTTTGGTGTCGAAGGCGAAACGCCATTCTCAGTCGCACAAAACTGTGTGGCTCGCATCACAGTCAATACTGGCAACAAAACTGTTACGGTCCTTCCTGTTACAATGAATGTTCGAGGCAATATGGGAGCAGGCAATCCCACTATTCCTTACAAGGCTGATGGAGTCTTCGAAGGTGAGGTGACGCTTCAAGAGACTGCCTCTCAGCAATGGGTTGACAAGACGATGTACTTCGCCCTCAACAACGACGATGCCCTCGCAATCAAGCGTCTTCAAGGAGCAGCCACAAGATATGTGCTCGGAGAAGTAGAGAAGGGACAAAGTGTGGAGAACATCTACCAGAACTCAGGCACTTATACCATAACCGTCAACATGAAGGATATGGTTTACGACATAGCCGCTCCTATCGACGAGAACCGCATATCTGTCTTTGGTTCTTCAGTGGCGAATGGTCAAGGCGCTACCGATTACAAGGGCTATCGCTACCTTTATGGTCAGCAACTTATTGCTCGCCATAATGAAGGAAGGAGCGAAAATGCCTTCTACACCTCGAATGTTTCGATTGGAGGCAATACCACAGTCAATCTCTTGAATCGTTATGATGACCTGATTCGCGACTTTGGCCGTTATGTCATCTTCGGTCTTTCGCTTGGAAACGAAGGCATTCATGGAGCAAGCAACCAGCAAAGTGTCTTCAATCAATGGCGCGACAATATGCTCACACTTATTAATAAGGTAAGAGCTGACGGCAAGATTCCGATGGTGATGAACAACTATACTCGAGGCGACTACAATGACGATGACTATTATTATGTGAAGCAACTCAACTTGCTCATTCACGAATGGAATGTTCCATCTACCAATGTGCTCGGAGCTATCGACAAAGGTAATGGGCAATGGGCTGATGGCTATGTTTCCGACACCTATCATCAGAACACAGCCGGCCATGCAGAATTCATGTATGCAATGGTTCCTTCGCTCTTCGACGCTATTAAAGCGGGCAAGGCTCAGCCGGTTCGCAATCGGACAAGGAGTATGACAATTGAGGCAGGAAAGAGCCTTTCCTTCGAACCTGAAGAGACGGTTCACCCCTTTACAATAACTGTTCGCATCAAAGGAACTGAAGGCCAGGTCGTTTCTCTCGCTCAAGCCGTCAACTTGCAGGAAGCCATAGTTCGAGTCAACGAAGACGGCACAGTCACTTATACTGCTCCTTCAGGCTCTTCGATTACATCCACGAAGACCATCAACGACGGCAATTGGCACTATGTCACCCTAACAAGTTACTTTGCTCAGCGCAGAACAATCCTCTATATAGATAAGGTAAAGGTTGGCGAAGTAGGGGAGCGTTTGTCGAAGATTGAAGTCGTGAATGTGGGCGACGAAAGCAATAGTCGCGAAGTTAGCGAGTTGTTCTTCTGGCGTTCAGGAATGACGCCTGAAGAGATAAGTGCCGTTTGCGATGGACGAATGCTGAAGTCGAGCCTCGAGATTTATGCTCCTCTTGGCGGAGAAACTGATATCGAGAACCTCGCACAAAGCACGAATCGCCTCCATTACGGCAATGTCAGGACAAAGGAATACGAGCGAGCAAGTGCTGATGTCTTCTTTATTCCTGATGAAGGCTCTGCAGGTTTCAGTTCGAGCGAAAACTATGATAAGATAGTCGACGACAATACATCCACCAAATGGTGCCTTAATGGGGGCGAAGGCAACGAGGTGTATAACATCTTTCATGCTTCTTTGCCTATCTTTGTGACTGGTTACAAGATTACTACAGCCAACGATAATGCCTCCTATACTGGTCGCAATCCGAAGGCTTGGAAGTTCTATGGCTCTACTGCCGACAGCAATCCTGGAGTGGATGACAGTTCTTGGGAACTCATCGCTTCTGTCAGTAATGACACGAAACTAAGGGATGTGAACTTCACAACCTATACTTACACCCTTCCTGCAGAGACTCAAAAGGCCTATCAAAGCTTCAAATGGGTGATTTCGGCTCGCAAAGGTGGAGGCAACGGAGTGATTCAAGTTTCCGAGTTTCGCCCAACATTTAATGATGCTTTGGTTGAAGTCCCTTTTCTCGACGATGATGATACAGGCATAAACAACCTTTTTGACCTAAATGACCTTAATGACACAATCTACAATCTCGCAGGTCAGCGTCTTGCAAAGATGCAGAAGGGCTTGAACATCATCGGAGGGAAGAAAATAGTTAATAACAGATGGTAAACGACAAGATGTTCTCTGTTGCTGGCGAGCCAACTGTAGTAGCTGAAGTTCGCAAGAAAGTTCTCGAGGAGTTCGAGGACCTCGAGTTCTTTGCCGACGGACATCGTTATATCTTGAACGGAAAGTCGTTGCCTTCTGTTTCAAATGTCGCTCATCGATTCGTAAAAGAGCCTTTCAACGAACAACTGCAGGCTATTCGCTATGCAGAAAAGAAGGGCGAGACTCCTGAATATTGGATTCAACTATGGCGACAGAACTCTTTCCGAGCAACAAGGCTGGGCACAAAGACGCATGCCTATGCCGAAAGTCTTGGCTATCTTAGGGCAGGAATGCCTGAGCGCATCTGTCCTTCTATAAAGCCGCAATATATGCATGAGTACAACTTCCTTGCTCCCATCCATCCAAAGGAAGAGGCTGCCCTCAAGTTCATGAATGATTTGCCAAGCAGCATGCACTTAGTGCTCAACGAAGCAATGGTGTATAGCGGCAAGAACGCTTGCGAGGAGAGAAATCTCAAGGAGCAGCTGGCAGGAACTTTCGATATGCTCTACTATAATGACGGGACGAATGGCAAGCCTGCAGGCTTCATCATTCTCGACTATAAGACTAATGCCAACCTCGCCAACGAAAGCAATCGCAGGTATGGACGCATGCTTCTCCCTCCCTTTAATGATTTGACGGAAGAAGACTATTCGCTCTATTCTATTCAGTTGAGCCTTTATGCTCTCATGCTCGAGGACATCGGCATTCCCATTATGGCTCGATGCATAGTGTGGCTGAGAGACGGTAACTATCAGTTGGTCCCTGTTACGGACCTTTCCGAGAAACTTCGACAAACGCTATGAACCTACTACCTTGAACTAAAGCTATGTCTTGTCTGATAAGTTATAAATGGATATTTGGCCTGATAGGCCTTTATATAAATGGAGGCAGAGGCTTCATCTTCGGCTTCCTCATTGGTTGGCTTCTTGATTCTATGTATCGAAGGCCCACCATTCACTTCACTTATCAGCAAGGCTCTGCCGACGATTTCTCTGGCTATCAGAAGGAAGAAAGGAAATGGCAGCCTTATGTCGACGTAACCCTTCAGGAAGCCTATCGCACTCTTGGCCTTCGCGAAACAGCTACCATCGAAGAAGTTCGTCAGGCCTATCGAGAGTTGGCTCTTCGTTATCATCCTGACAGAGTTGCTGGAAAAGGAGAGGCTGCTCGAGAAGAAGCAGAGAAAAAGTTTCGCGAAATAACAGAAGCAAGAGACATTATTATGAGAGCGAGAGGACAATAATATTATAATGTGAAAGGCTAAAGCCTGTCGAATAGCAGCCAAGACGCCATTTTTTTACATTTCTCTTCACATTTTGCCAAACTTTTTAAAGAAAAGTGAAAAAAAAAGGTCAAAAAGTTTTGGAGGTTAGGAAAAAAGCACTAAATTTGCAGCAGAAAACTATAAAAACAACATTAATAACAAAACTAAGTTTTATGAAAAAGAGAATTTTACTTTCACTGATGTCATTCTTCGCAATGACAGCAATGTGGGCAAACATTACCGGCGCTTACAGCCTCTATCTGAGTGCAGACGCTAATGGTAAGCAAGGCGAAGAAGCCACCCTTACATTGAACCTGAAGAATCGTAATGCTATTGCCACTTTTGAGGCTACATTGACTCTTCCCGAAGGCGTTACTTTCGTTGATGGAAGTGCAACCCTTCTTGACGCTCGTGTTCCCGAAGGTGCAGAACCCGAGTTCTCAGCTACTGTAAATGAAGATGGTACTGTTACTTTCGCATTCGCTCTCGAAGGCGTTGCTTTGACAGGTACTGATGGCGCAGTTGCTACCTTCAAGGTTGCAGTTGACATGGCTGCTACTGTTGGTGAGAACACTTTGACCTTGAGCAATCAAAAGATGTACGAGGTTAACAGTGCTGAACACAAATTTGAGGCTACTGAGTTCAAGTGGACCATCGAAGAAGGCGAAGTTGCTATTCTTGGTGACGTGAATGCTGACGGCGAGGTTACAATTGCTGACTTTGTTGCTGTTCTGAATGCAATGGCAGGTGCGGAAGTTCCTGGTGAGCCCGATGTAAATGGTGACGGTGACGTTACTATTGCCGATGCTGTAAAAGTTCTGAACATCATGGCTGGTGCAACTGAATAATTCATTAAATAGGAAATAATAAGTATAAACCAATTAATAAATTCAAGCAACAATGAAAAAGATTTACATGACAATGGTTGCTTTGCTGTGCAGCGCTGCAGCAATGGCACAAATGACTCTCTCTGCAGACAATGTAGCTGCAACTGCTGGTGAGACTGCTTACATTGAGATCAAGTTCGCAGAAACAGAAGTTGGTGTGATTACCGCTGCTTCTTGCCGCGTAACTCTCCCCGAAGGCTTCACTATTGCTCAGATTTGGGATGATGATGAAGAAGCTTACTTACCTGATGTTGAATATCCCGCAGCAAAGAAGGCTCACAACTGCGGCATGCTCGTTGTTACCTCTGAGGATGCAGACCCCAACACTTATCAGTTCTCGGCTGCTCACAATGAATCAACCTTCAAGACATCTACCGATGTAATGTTCAAGATTGGTGTTGCTGTTCCCGAAGGTACTGCAAAGGGCAACTATCCTGTAAAGGTTACAAAGATTGGTTTCTCTAACGCAGCTGCTGAAGCAACCGCTCAGGACGACTTCTCTTTCGAAATTGAGGTTGGTGGTACTGGTATCAACAGCATCAATGCTGACGACAGCAAGGCTCCTGTTTACAACATGGCAGGCCAGCGCGTAGGCAAGGCTCAGCAGGGTGTATTCATCCAGAATGGCAAGAAGGTTGCTGTTAAGTAATCTTAGCTGACCAAATAATTTAGCCCTCGACATTTGTCGGGGGCTTTTTTGTTGCCAGTCAAATGAATAAAACAGGCACGCCTATTTGTTCAATTAGACGTGCCTACTTTGAAAACGACCTTAAGGTAATTCGCAAACTACCTTAAGGTCGTTGGCAAACTTAACGTGTTATGATTGTAAAGTTAACGTGTTAAGTTGCCCAACTTAACACGTTAACTTTCGCAACAACCCTAGCCGTCTTTTGGCTAAGGCCTGCCTTTATGCTTCATCCCACTGTTTGCGGAGCAGTTCCACAGCTTGTGGAAGAACAATCTTCGGGTCACCTTCGCAGCCACATTCAAAGCTTACGAAACCCTCATAACCAAGTTCCTTAAGAGCGCGGAACCCTTCAACATAGTTGTCCTTCTCGCCGTCTTCGCTTGGAGTCTTTCTGCGTCCACGACTTGCAATATGAACATGTTGCAGATATTCCTTGCCCGCAGCCATAAATGCAGCATAGTCGGAAGTCTCTTCTTGCATGTGCCAGAAGTCACCCATACACTTCACGCCCTTGCTGTCAGCATCTCGAGCAATAGCCGCAGCATCGGCAACCAAGCGCATATAGAAGCATTCGCCTCTGTTCAAAGGCTCCAGAATGACAGTAGTTCCGCATTGAAGAGCGAACTCGCCAAGCTCATGAAGCTGCTCGCAAAGGTAGTTTCTCGTGTCCATAGTATGGGGACGACAAGGGTTTTGCCAGTTGAAAGCAGGAACCATAATGACGCCACAAGAGTTGATCTTGCCGGCAGCCTCGATGATTTCACGCATTGTGCGGTCGAAGTCGTCCTTCTGTCCGTCCTCAGCAAGGATGAATCCATCGAAGCCTGCACAGATGGCAGCCATTCGAACTTTACGGCCCTTGAGGGCATTGTTTATCTCATCCACTCTGTCGGCCAAGCCTCTTCCGCCTACTTCTAAACCCGTCACACCCAAACTCTCGCAGTAGTCGAGCTTCTCCTGAAGTGTTTCACCAATAGCGATACCTTCCTGGAAACAGAGATTGAGTGTAGTCTCGGACTTCTTGTCCTTCGGCTTGGGAGCACACGAAGCCAGCATTGTGCTTGGGGCCAGCGTTGCAGCCGCTGCACCAGCCACAGAGCCTAATATAAATTTACGACGTTCCATAGTTTTATCTGATTATTCTGATTTGTTCTGAATACTCTGAATGCTTGGAACTTTTATTGGCCGCTTCCTGGCACAGGAACTGTCATAGAAGCCAAGTCGAGCGGACCAAGTTCGAGTTTCTCTGGCAGGTAGTCTATCGGCGACTGTGTCATCTCATCCCAAGTAACGGTTTGTCCAGTATAAGCAGCCTCGCGTCCCATGATGCCTGCCATGCAGGATGCAGCACAATCGGTTGCTTCTTCGTGGGCAGTTCCCTTGCGGATGTGGTTCACCCAATCCACATGCTCCAATGTGTAGGGGTCGAACTGCTGGAACTCTTCGCGAAGTTTCTCCTCGTCGTACTTCCAGATAACATTGCCTTCGAGGTCTTTAATCTCGTTTGTTTCGCTGTCCCAGCTACCCTTGCTGCCTTGGATGAACTCGCTCACCTTGCTGCTGCAACCGTCAATCTGGCGGCACATAGAGTGCATGTGAATGCCGTTCTCCATTGTGAAGTCTGTGCTGAAGAAATCGTACTGGTCGCCAGTCACGCGACGTTGACGTGAGCCGAATGCCGTTGCAGAAACAGGCTTCAGACCGCTCATCCAGAGGAATACGTCGATGTTGTGAACATGTTGCTCAATGATATGGTCGCCTGAGAGCCACTTCCAGTTCACCCAGTCGCGGATGTTCCACTCCATATCTGTCCATCCAGCTTCGCGTTGGCGATACCACAACATTCCCTGATTCCAGTAAACATTGCCGCCAGTAATCTCACCAATAAGGCCTGCTTGAATCTGTTTGTTAGCTTCAACATAGCGACGTTCATGGTGACGCTGGGTGCCAACCACAACGCTCAAACCCTTTGCCTGAGCCTGCTTGGCAGTTGCCATAACGGAACGATAGCCCTTGGGGTCAACACAAATAGGTTTCTCGAGGAAGGAGTGGACGCCCTTCTCTGTAGCGTACTTGAACATCTCGGGACGGAAGACTGGAGGAGTGGTGAGGATAACCATATCTACACCCGAGTCGATTACCTGCTTGTAGGCATCGAAACCAACGAAGCAGTTCTCCTGAGGCACTTCCTGTCCTCGTTCGTTGATGAGACGATTGCGAACGTCGTTCAAACGGTCTTCAAAAACGTCGCCGAGAGCAGTCACTTTAATGCCGTCGGCAGCATCAAGCAAGTTGATGATAGCGCCACTTCCACGTCCACCACAACCGATGAGACCAACCTTCAGTTCGCGGCCTTCGATGGCTTTGTCGGGGAGTTCTGGAACATAGTATTCGCCTTCCTTCTTGAGAGGCGTAAGTTTGCCTTTGCCAGAACAGCTGGCAAGCAATGCAGGAGCAGCCACGGCAGCGGCTCCGACAGTAGCAGCGCCGGTTAGGAAGCTGCGTCTGCTCATTCCTTCTTTTTTCATAATGGATTTAATTTAGGAGTTTATGATTTGTTAGTATTTTATTTCTCTACATCGCAAACGACTCTAAAGCCAATGCCTTTCATATCGCTTAACCACCAAATGCTCTTCGGGTTTTGTGGGTCGGTCTTGAGCCAAGCCTCATAGTCGCTATGACGTCGGGCTGCACATCGCAACTCGCTTGCATCATCATGATAGCAGCCTCCGCGAACCACATAGTCTGTGCCCGTTGCAGGTCCTTTCGGGTCAACGGCGTTCGAGCCAGCCTTTTCGTAAGCATCCTCAGCATACCAATCCTGGCAATATTCCATTACATTGCCCAGCATATTGCGAAGACCAAACGGATTGGCGGCAACTCGCGAAGGCTCTTGTGTACGGTTCTTACTGTTGAGGGCATATATCGCGTAGCGATTGATGGTTGTCGTATCTGTTCCGAAGATGCTGTTCCAAAGGCCTTCGCTCGAGTAGGAAGAGGGCTTTCCTTCGAAAAAGTAAGGCGTATCTGTGCCGCCTCTAGCTGCATATTCCCATTCCGCTTCCGTAGGCAAACGATAGTGTCTGCCCGTCTTCAGGCTGAGCCATTGGCAGAAGGTTTCAGCTGCATAATGCGTCATAGTGATGGCTGGACGATTTCCCATGCCCCAACCTTGATCGGGCATACCAAAAGGTGGGGTAGGGCCAGAGACTGCATCTACATCAGGACGGCTGTTGTTGGCATAAATGACCTCAGGTTTTGTGCGTCCTTCCGACATCGTCTCCACATAAAAAGCCCAGTATTGATTCCAAGTTACCTCAACCTCGGCCATGAAGAAAGGCGAGATGGTGACTTCGTGAGCCGGGTATTCATCGGGCCTGCTGAACTTGTCGCCTTTCTTGCTACCCATAGTGAACTTGCCACCAGGAACGGCTACCATGTTGATGGAGGCTCGAGTTCCTGGAATTGTCTCGACGAAATTCGCGAAACTTGTTACTGATGCGGGCTCCGTATAAACTGGTCCTGTTGTATCGATGGGAGCCGAAGTCATCTTTTCATGCTTGTAGCCTTGAATGAAATGGCCTGCATCCAAGTGACAGCTAACACATTGCAAGCCGAGTTTTTCCTCGTTTTCCTCGTAATAAAGATGTGCTGCCACACCATCGTCTGTGATTTCCTGAGGGAAGAGGTTTGCGTGGCATTTCTTACAAGAACTGTTGTAAACGATCTTCGGAGCATATTCTTCTGTCCGCTTCGACTCGAAATCGAAGTCCTCTTTGTCGTGAGTGAGGTACATCCAAACATCTCGCAAACCAGTTGTAACCTTTGCCCAATAGTGATGAGCCGTTCCTTCTGGGGGAAGATGGCAGGCCGCGCAATCCGTCTGCACACCGCTTTTGTTGAGGAAGTGGGTGCTCTGTTTCCAACTTGTCTCAGCTTCGGGATGCACATGACAAGCCATACAGGACTCGTTTGTCGAGGTTGCTTTGCTCGTATAGAAAGCTGCCAGCACTAGGATTATGCCGAAGCAAGTGCCAGCCAAAGCTGTGAGGAAGTATTTTTTGCGAGTCTTCATTTCTTGCGTATCATTTTCATCTCCGACGGAATCTTGACCAACTTCTTGCCATCGGCTCGCTTCACAGCGTTGTAGCCAAGGAATTTCAGCTGATAGGTGGAATCGGAGTTCTGTGTTAAAGTCAGCTTCTGATCCTCACTTCCCAAGTCGTTGGCTATAGTGATGGTGGCGTGTTTGTCGTCCTTGATGTCGAAACCCACCACATACCAAACGCCATAGATGTTGCCGTCGAGGTAGCCGTTCATCGGCCCAAAAGCCTCCAATCCAGGCACCTCGATGCTTTCTTCATAGAGGTCGAGATGCAAGTCGATTTTCTCTTCAGGGCAATGCAGTTGGAACTTCCAGGGTTGTTGCGCAACGACTGCAGTTAAGATTGCAAACATCACTGCAGTTGTTGCCAAACGACGCCAGTGTTGTTTCGGATTTAAGCCTGTTATGTTTTGCATTTATGCCTGTTGCGTTTTAATCTCCTACAAAGATAGTGAAAAAAGTATTATGTTGTAGCGCAAATACATTATTATTAAATATAAAAAGCACAAAAGGTTTCTTTTTTAACATAAATTGTTGTACCTTTGCGCGCGAAATAAGGAAAAAAGAGTCGTTAATGAGAGAAAAGAGATTGGTACCAGACTTTATTTTTGAGAGCAGCTGGGAAGTTTGCAACAAAATGGGAGGCATCTATACGGTGCTCTCTACTCGTGCCAAGACTCTTCAGGAGCAATGCCCCGACAAACTCCTGTTCATCGGCCCCGACCTCTGGAAGGACAAAGAGAATCCTCTCTTCTTGCAGGACGACAAATTATGGCGTCCTTGGGTGAAAGCGGCTAAAGAAGCAGGCCTTCAAGTTCGAGTAGGTCGTTGGAATATTCCAGGCAAACCTTGTGTTGTGCTTGTCGATTTCCAACCCTATTACGAGATAAAGAACGAACTTTATGCTGAAGCTTGGAACGATTTCCAAGTAGACAGTCTGCATGCTTACGGCGATTACGACGAAGCAAGTATGTTCAGCTATGCAGCCGCTATTGTGGTAAAGAGTTTCTATCATTACTATCTCGGCAACAAGAAGAAGGTTGTCTATCAGGCTCATGAATGGATGACCTGCCTCGGAGCCCTCTACATCAGGAAAAATGTGCCTGAGATAGCAACTGTTTTCACTACTCACGCCACAAGTATAGGACGTAGTATTGCAGGCAATAACAAGCCTCTCTACGACTATCTTTGGGCTTACAATGGTTCGCAAATGGCCGTTGAACTCAATATGGAGGCAAAGCATAGTGTTGAAAGGCAAGCGGCTCACAATGTCGATTGCTTTACAACAGTCAGCGAAGTGACAGGAAGAGAGTGCGCGGAACTGCTTGATAAACAGCCGGATGTCATCCTTCCGAACGGCTTTGAAGCAGACTTTGTTCCAAAAGGAGCAGCTTTTTCGAAGCGTAGAACTGAGGCTCGCAAAAAGATTCTGCAGGTTGCAAACGCTTTGACTGGAGCCGAATTTACCGACGACACACTCATAGTTGCTACAAGTGGCCGCTATGAATATCGAAACAAAGGTATCGATGTTTTCCTCGAGGCAGCCTATAAAAGTCTCTACGACAGCGACTTGCAGCGTCCTGTTCTCATGCTTATTCAAGTTCCGGCTTGGGTGGAAAGCCCTCGAACCGACCTGCAGGAACGCCTCAGAATGGGCGGAACATACAACGAACCTTTGCAGGATCCCGTCATTACCCACAATTTGCATGAAACTTGGAACGATCCTGTACTCAATTTCCTGCGTTCTCATGGCATGAAGAACGATATTCACAGTCGAGTGAAGGTCATCTTTGTTCCTTGTTATCTTGATGGAAACGACGGAATCTTCCAGATGCCTTACTACGACCTCCTTATCGGAGATGACCTCGCGGCCTATCCCTCTTACTATGAACCTTGGGGTTATACGCCGTTGGAGGCAGTCGCTTTCCATGTTCCCTGCATCACCACTTCTCTAAGCGGCTTTGGTGTTTGGGCTAGCACAAGTATTGGTCGCGACAGTAAACTTGAGGACGGAGTTGAAGTCATCTCTCGAAATGACTACAATGCTCAGGAGGTAGCAGAAGAACTCAGTGCCAACATTGCACTCTATTCCACTTTCGACAAGAAGACAATCGACAAAGTTCGCCGCAATGCAGCCAAGCTTGCAGAGAAGGCACTTTGGAAAAACTTTATAAGATACTACTACGATGCTTACGACTTCGCCTTGCGAAATGCCAAAGCACGACAATAAACTCATTAAACGCAGATAACTCATAAACTCAATATACAATTATGAAGATTAAAGCAAGTAATGCAAACGAACCCTGCTGGAAACCTGTTATTGTTAAAGGCAACGTTCCTGCTGAACTCAGCAAACTCGATGAATTAGCTCACAATATGTGGTGGGTGTGGAATTACGAGGCTCGCGATTTGTTCCGCGACCTTGATCCTGACCTCTATCGCTATGCTAAACACAATCCTATAGTACTTTTGGATCGTCTGAGCTTCAGCCGTAAAGAAGAGATTGTTAAGGATAAGAAACTGATGAAACGTATCAACGATGTTTATGCGTTGTTCCGCAATTATATGGATGTAGAGCCTGATCGCAATCGTCCGTCTGTAGCTTACTTCTGTATGGAGTATGGCATCCACTCTGCCCTGAAGATTTATAGTGGTGGTTTGGGAATGCTGGCTGGCGACTATGTTAAGGAAGCATCCGACTCTAACGTCGATATGTGCGCTGTTGGCTTCCTTTATCGTTATGGCTACTTTACCCAGAGTCTTGCAATGGATGGGCAACAGATTGCCAACTACGAGGCTCAGAACTTCGGCTCATTGCCTATCGAGCAACAACTCAACGAGGATGGCACGCCGATGATTATTGACGTTCCTTATATGAACTATCATGTTCACGCTTATGTATGGCGCGTTAATGTTGGTCGTGTGAAGTTGTATCTCCTCGATACCGACAACGAAATGAATTCGGAGTTCGACAAGCCCATTACTCACGCCCTTTATGGTGGCGATTGGGAAAACCGCCTGAAGCAAGAGATTCTTCTTGGTATCGGTGGTATGCTGCTGCTCAAGAAGCTTGGCATCAAGAAAGATGTTTACCATTGCAATGAAGGTCATGCCGCTCTTTGCAATCTACAACGCCTTTGTGACTACATTCGCGAAGGTCTGACATTCAACCAGGCACTTGAAATCGTTCGTGCTTCTTCCCTCTATACAGTTCATACTCCTGTGCCTGCAGGTCACGATTATTTCGACGAAGAACTCTTCGGCAAGTATATGAGCGGCTATCCTCAGATGCTTGGCATCAGTTGGGATGAGTTCATTGGCATGGGTCGTACGAATCCAGACGACCATAGCGAGAAGTTCTGTATGAGTACATTTGCTTGCAACACTTGTCAGGAAGTCAATGGCGTAAGCTGGTTGCATGGCGAGGTCAGCAAGAAGATGTTCAACAACATTTGGAACGGCTATTATCCTGAAGAGAGTCATGTTGGTTATGTTACCAATGGCGTACATTTCCCAACTTGGTGTGCTACAGAATGGCGGCAGGTTTATGCTAAGTACTTTGATGCAAAGCATCTTAGCGACCAATCGAACGAGGAAATCTGGCACGGCATCTATAATTGTCCGGATGAAGAGATTTGGGCTACTCGACAGGCTTTGAAGAAGAAACTCTTCAAGTATGTCAGCGAGCAATACAAGGAAACATGGCTGAAGAACCAAGGCGATCCACAGAGAGTGGTCAAACTTATTGAGAGCTTCAACCCCAATGCTTTGGTTATCGGCTTCTGTCGTCGCTTTGCTACCTACAAGCGTGCTCATCTTCTCTTCACAGACTTAGAGCGTCTTAGCAAGATTGTGAATAATCCTGAGCGCCCCGTCATCTTCTTGTTTGCCGGTAAGGCTCATCCTGCCGACGGAGCTGGTCAGGGACTTATCAAGAAGATTTACGAGATCAGTCAGCGTCCTGAGTTCCAGGCAAAGATTATCTTCGTGGAAGACTACGATTTCCTGCTGGCTCGCCGTCTCGTTAGTGGTGTGGACATCTGGATGAACACACCTACTCGTCCGATGGAAGCCAGCGGTACTTCTGGCGAGAAGGCCGAGATGAATGGTGTCGTTAACCTCAGCGTAAAAGACGGTTGGTGGCTTGAGGGCTACCGCGAAGGTGCTGGATGGGCTCTAACCGAACAGAGAACCTACGAAAACCAAGAGTACCAGGATCGCCTTGATGCCGCAACCATATATTCTCTTCTGGAGAACGAGATTATACCTTTATATTATAATAAGGACAAGAATGGTCTCTCGAAGGGCTGGGTTAAGGTCATCAAGAACTCTATCGCTCAAATCGCTCCTCATTACACTATGAAGCGCCAACTCGATGATTACTACAGCAAGTTCTACAACAAACTTCGTGATCGCTCTAAGAAGTTGCAGGCCAATGACTATCAGCTTGCCAAGGAGATTGCTCTTTGGAAGGAAACCGTTGCTGAGCGTTGGGATGCCATCAATGTGGTAAGCATCAATAAGAGTGAAGATATTGTCAATACTGGCATAGAGGCTGGCAGGAAATATAACATTGAGGTTGTCGTTGATGAGGCAGGATTGGACGATGCCATAGGTGTGGAGCTTGTGACGATTGGGACTGATAAAGACGGCCAGGACCACATTTATAATGTATATCCTTTCACCTTGAAGGGGCGCGAAGGTAACAGATACACCTTCACTGCCACTAACAGTATGGATGATGCAGGCAGTTTCAAGGTTTGCTATCGTTTGTATCCTAAGAACGAGAACTTGCCGCATCGTCAAGACTTCTGCTATGTGAAGTGGTTCGCGTAAAGGCATCACATTATACAGATCTGTTGCGCATCGGCGTGCCAATCATGATGGGCCAAATGAGCACCATTGTGATGGGGCTCGCCGATACGCTTATGGTAGGGCATTACGGCACGAACGAACTCGCAGCAGCAGGTTTCGTGAATAATATCCTAGGACTGCTTGTCATTGGTGGTATGGGCTTTTCCTATGGCATTACTCCTGTGGTTGGAGCCTTGCTGGGAGAGGGAAGATTGCATGATATCGCAGGCAAACTCAAGAACGGGATCTTTGCTTGTTCTGGAGTGGGACTGCTGATGATGTTGTTGGCTGGCTTGCTTTTGGCGACACTTCCTTGGCTTGGTTTGCCTCAAGAGCTTTTGCCTTTGGTGCGACCATATCTGTTGATGTTGTTGCTAAGTCTGTTGCCTTTGATGGCTTTCAATGCCTACAAGCAGTTCAGCGACGGCATTCAGGACACTTCGATGCCAATGTGGATTATTCTTGTGGCCAACATCTTCAACATCTTCGGCAATTGGGTACTTATCTTCGGACATTGTGGCTTGCCTGAGTTGGGCCTTTTCGGAGCAGGATTAGCGACGTTAATGAGCCGTTTGTTGCAATTGGTTTTGATGGCAAGCGTGTTCCATCTTACCAAACGTTACGAGCTTTATCGCAAGGACTTTCCTGAGAGCAGAATAAACAAAACCGACCAAGGAGAGTTGCATAGGATGGGTTGGCCTGTTGCCTTGCAGCTTGGAATGGAAGCCGCTTCGTTCAGTTTCAGCGCTATCTATGTAGGTTGGCTTGGAGCAACGGCTTTGGCGGCACATCAAATCATGATAACTATCAGCCAACTTTTCTTCATGCTCTACTATGGAATGTCGGCTGCAGTTGCGGTTCAAGTGAGTTATTATAGAGGGGCAAACGAGATGGAGCAGACGCGAAAGGTTGCTGCTTCTGGCCTTCATCTGTGCTGGCTTATCGCACTAATCGAGGGTATTCCTTTGTTATTATTGCGCAACAAAGTTGGAATGCTCTTTACAAACAACACAGAAGTCGTTGCTTTGGTGGCGTTGATAACAGTTCCTTTCCTTATCTTCCAGTTTGGTGATGCCTTGCAAAGCACTTATTCCAACGCACTTAGAGGTATTGCTCGAGTGAAAGCAATGATATGGATTGCCTTTGTGGCCTACATTGTAATCTCGTTGCCGCTTGGCTACATCTTCGGTTTTGTCTGCGATTGGGGGCTTGTCGGCATTTGGATGGCGTTTCCTTTCGGCTTGACTACAGCAGGATTACTTTACTATAAAGAGTTCAGAAATGGAAGTAAAACCTATTGCACACATAGAGACTGACTTTCCTTCGAAGTTTGGAGTTCCTCGTCAAAGCGGCCTTGTGAAGGGGCTGAAAGGCAGGATTGTGTTCGAAGAGGAGTATCGCGATCCTGAGGCTTTGCGAGGTCTGGAAGGCTTTAGCCACATTTGGCTGCTTTGGGACTTTAGCGAGGCAAGACGAGAGAACGAAGGTTGGCGACCAACAGTTCGTCCTCCTCGACTTGGAGGCAATCGTCGAATGGGTGTCTTTGCTACGCGAAGTCCGTTCAGACCTAACAATATAGGACTCTCTTCGGTTCGCATAATTGGCATTGATTTGCACACTTCCAAAGGTCCTGTAATAGAGGTCGAAGGTGCGGATCTTATGGATGGAACGCCCATCTTCGACATCAAACCTTATCTGCCCTTTACCGACAGTCATCCAGATGCTCTTGCAGGCTTCACAGAAGAGACTTCCGCCAATCAAATTTCGACTGTCCGATTCTCGCAAGAACTCTTGTCAGCCTTTGATGAGGAACACATCGAAGTCCTTCGCGAAGTACTCCTTTCCGACCCTCGGCCCCATTATCACGACGATTCGGAACGCATCTATGCAATGGAGTTCGCAGGTAAAGAGGTGAAGTTCTGCGTCAAAGAAGAGAGCATAGAAGCTTGGGTAGAATAAAACGCTCCAGCCTTAGTCTTTCAACTTGCCTAGTGTCGTTGGCAAACGTAACACGTTAACTTTGCCAACTTAACACGTTACGTTTGCAATCATAACACGTTAACTTTAGTAACGTAACTGCAGTTGTTTTCCAATGACTGCTTTCGTGCTTGCAGAAGGGGTTAGGAACGCAAGGCTTTCAGGAGGAAATCGATGCTCTCTTTTCGCTTGACTTCAAGGATTTCTTCAACGGATTCCCAATCGATAGGCTTGCTTATGATGTCGCTATAAGTTGCTCGTTCAGAGAGAGTTCTCTCTTCGAGGTGCAAGTCTTGAAGCAAGTCTGTAATACGATTATTTGCTTTCGCATAGGTCCCTTTCAACGGAACATAAACGAAAGGAGTGTGCATGATGAGGCAGAAAGCTATGCCGTGAAAGGAAGTTGTTACAACCAAATCCGAGGACATAATCTGCGAAATCCACTCTTCTGGCGTAGCATACAAGTAGGAAACCTCTTTCCCGAATAGCTCCGCACTCTCGTTGTAGCCCGCTGCTGGCGTAACAATCACAGAACTTTCGCTGGTCATCTCTCGCAATTCCTGCCATCGAATATCATCGGAACTCTCGATGTTGAGACTGTAAATAAATGTAGAATGCTTTTTCTCAGCATTCAAATTGAGGGCAGACAAATAGTCGCCTTTTGTGAGGAGAAGAGTGGGGTCGATGGCTTTCTCTGCCTTCACGCCAACCTCCTTGCAGATGTCGATGCCGGAGTATTCTCGGCAAGAGATTGCATTGAAACGTCGAAGCAGTTCTCCCAACTTTTTCTGATGTTCTTCAGGATATTTCTCCATTCCGAAACTGGCTGCATAAGAAATGCGTTTCGTCTTATCATCTCCGAAATCGAGGAAGTAGGCTCGTTGCTGAGGATTGTCCAACGATTGCATCCAAATCTGGTCGGAACCTGCGATGTAGGCTTCTGCCTTAGGTGGTTTCTGCTGGATTTGGGAGAGGGAAGTGTAGAGGGAACTCATCTGGAAATGCTCTTTCCTGAAGGTCTCGAACTGGCGTAATCTGTCGATTTTGCTGGGCTTTGCACACAAGAAAGGCAGGCAAGATTTGACGAACTTCCTGAACTTGCTTTCGCCATAACCAATGAAGCGAATCAAGTAGGGATTGTAACCTTGCTTCTTCAGAAAGTGTTGAAGGGCAAAGCATTGCAGAATCTGACCATAGTTGGAATTCCCATACCAAAAGGTCAGAACGCCTATCTTGTTGCCGAGCTTGTCCATATTGATTCTCTTAATCGTTTACGTCGGTCAACGGAGCAGCTTCTGGTGCAGAACCCCATTCCTTATTGGGTTTCGGCCCCATCGTGAACTCCAGTATTCCACCATTCATAAGTTGTTCGTGAGTGAACCAAGGTTTATTGAGTTCTTTGCCGTTGAGTCGTGCTTTCTGGATGAATTTGTTCTCCTTCGAAAGGCCTTTTGCCTTCACAGTAAACGTCTTTCCATTAGGCAGATTGAGTGTCGCTTTCTCGAAGAACGGGCTTCCGATGGCATAATTCGTCGTTCCAGGTGTAACAGGGAAGAATCCCATCATCGAGAACACCACGAAAGCCGACATTCCGCCACCATCTTCGTCGCCAGGCATACCCAGATAACTGTCGATGAAGTAAGTGTCGATCAGGCTATGGAGGTACTTTTGAGTCTTCCAAGGCGAACCCACATAATCGTAAAGATAAGGGATGTGGAAGCTGGGTTCGTTGCCCATCTGGAACATTCCCATCAGTCCTGTTGCATCAGGTAACACATTGTAAAAGCGGAACTTAGCAGTTCCAACGCCCATGTGAAAAAGTTCGTCCAACTTGGCTTCCGCTTTCTCTCTTCCACCCATCAAAGCAATCAGGCCTTTGAGGTCGTGTTTCACATCCCAATTGAAGATGTAGGCATTGTTTTCAGTAAAGTAAGCGCGACCATCATGAAGAGGGTTAAACGGCTCCACCCACTCGCCGTTTGCATCCTTGGGCCACATGATTCCTCGGTCTGTGCGGAAGACATTGCGGTAATTCGTTGCACGCTTTCGGAAGAGTTGTTCGTCGTTAGTCTTTCCCAACATCTGGGCAATCTTGGCAATACACCAGTCGGAATAACTGTTGACGGTAGTGAGGGAAACCGCTTGACGACGTTCCCAATTGGTATCAACCTCAGGTATCGTCTCAGGTTCACCAGGTCGTAGAGCAGGGAAGTAGCCGTGTTCTGTGTAGAAGGAATCAAGAGGAGTAGCAGAGCCACTATACCAAGGGAGCAGACTTCGCTCGAGTGAGTTGCGACGGAAACCTTCGTAAGCCGTCTCCATATCGAATCGCAAGCCTTTCTGCCAAGCATCCCACATCCAGACAGCCACAAAGTTGCCGGTCATTCCTGCCCATTCTCCTGAGGTGAGAGCAAAGCGAGGCATTACGCCGCTCTCTTTGAACATCTCGATGAAAGAGTTGATTTTCTGCACTTCCATCTTGGGATTGAGGATGGTATGGAGAGGCTCGAGAGCGATATGAGTGTCCCAAACCCAATTATCAACATAGAAAGGTTCGTCGCTTTCATGCACTTTGCGGTCCCAAGCACTAAAGAATCTACCATATTCATTGATGTCAACCATTCGCTCGGAACAGCGATAAAGAGCCGTATAGAAAGTGCGTTTGTGCGCTTCAGTGCCGCCATCGACCTCGATCTGTGCAAGTCGTTTCTCCCATGTCTTCTGTGCATCAGCCTTCACTCGATCAAAGTCGAAAGCAGGAATCTCTCTCATCATATTGTCTCGAGCCTGCTCTTTGCTGATGTAGGAAATGCCGTAACGCATCTGCACAACTCGGGAATTGTCGGCAGTAAGCATTATATGTTTGGTGTCTTCGCCAGGATAGTGGATGTTGTGCATGTCCTGATCGAACTCGGCATAAAGGTATGCCGTCATGTATTCCTTGCATTCGAAGGGTCCGAAGTCTGCAGTTCCTGTGACGACGCGATTGCCTTCGTGGTCGTAGAAGCCGATGGGTGTGCGACTGCGGAACCGCATTTGGTGCTCGCCTTCGCCATCGAAAGTCATCCTGATGATGCCGCTCTTCTTCGAAGGAGCAAATTCGAATGTCACGCCATCAAGTTGAGCAGAGTAGTAGTAGGGACGCGTCTCCTCGTTACTTATCACGCCTGGTGCTGACCAAACGCTTTCCGGATCGGGTGTGCAGAAAGGCATAAAGCCGAAAACCCAGTGTCTTCGGTGGTTAGGCATCTGCAGGGCGAAGTCCTCGATCCAGTCGTCGAGCATACTGCTTCTAAGTGGTACGAAACGCAACATCTCATTTGGCAGATGCATTGTTTGGCGGGTTGTTTCGAGCAGGACACTAACTCCGCCTATCGTCGGATCTGCATAATTGGCCAATGATTTCTTGTCATTCTTGCCGTAAGAAGCAAGGCAAAGGCTTGCAAGGAGCAAGAGGGAGAGTGCTTTTCTCATGGGTTAAGGTTTCTTTGTTATAGTTGTTACGAAGTAGTCGAGGATGCGTCGAGCTTGTTCTGGCGTGACAGATAAATAATAATGCGAACCGTCGGTTTGCGGTTTGAAGAGTGTAGAGCCTTCATCTGTAACGGTAATCAGTCCAGGAGCAGACAGCGTGAAGAAGTCCTGAGGGTTGATGGCATAGAGGACAGCCGTGAGATCCCAAGTTGGACGGTCTTCAATCTGGGGCAAGTAAGCCTTGTAGGAGTCCACAATAGGGTGGTGAGGTGCCCAGCCGAAGTCATTTTCAATGCTACTTGCAGGATATTTGATTTGTGCTCCCAACTCGAAAGGAGAGGTGATGATGGGCGTTGGCCAATCGCGATAGACCTTTTGGCAAGCTTGGATGTCGTTGACAACATTGTACTCGTGATGATTCGGATTGCCGATGTTTCCTGCCATCGTGACCAATCGCTCCACCTTCTTCTCTACCAGTTCGCGCCCTGAAAGCGGCGAGTATTCATCGGCTTTGGAGTCGAGCAGCATAGCAAGATTAGTGCTAAAACCAACCGAGACAATCGTCACAGAATGGTCCTTCGCCTTTGCCAACAGCTTGCGGTAGAGTTTGGGAGCAGGAAGCAACTTGCTGTAATCCTTGATGGAGCGCTTGTAGAGCGGCTTTCCCTGCTCGTTGGTCTCTTCGCAAACTGCTTGCGTATAGTTGGTGCCTGCCACGATGCTCTTGTCGGATCGGCCTGAAACGCCAATAGGGATGCGCTTCCTGCCGTACCAAGTGTTCAGCAAGTCGATGTAGCGAGGAGGAAACTCGCCTTCCTTGTTCAGCATGACAGCCATGAGCTTTATTTGTTTCTGGCGGTCGAACTTATAGAGCATATCAATGGCGAGGGCATCATCGACGTCGTTTCCCATGTCCGTCTCGAAGATGACGTTCTGCCGTTGTGCTTGCACTATTAGCGTGCATAGAAGGGCAAAGAAGAAAAGAACTTTTCTCATGGGTGGCTTTGCATCAATGGATGAACAGCATTTCTCTGTACTTAGGTAGAGGCCAAAGCTCGTCGTCTACGATGAGTTCGAGGTGGTCTACATGATAACGAATCTCCTCAATTAGAGGCGCAACGGTGTCGTGATAGGCAATGGCGCGTTCTCTGCCGTCCTTGATGCGATTGGCCACTCGACGAGCCTCAATGAGTCGTTCCACATTTTCAATAATGAAAGTGTTGTGCTCGCCCATTTGCTTGATGAGGCTCAGGTTGGTGCTATTCAGAGGATCTGCAACATCGGCAGGGAAGATTTGCTTCATTCTGTGCACATTGTCAATGAGTTGTGTCTGGTAGCGAGTCGCAACAGGAATAATGTGATTCATGCAGATATCGCCGAAGATGCGAGCCTCAATCTGTACCTTCTTGATGTAAGTGTCGAGCTTAATCTCGTTGCGAGCCTCCAGTTCGGCTTTCGTGAGGACGTTCATCCTGCTGAACATCTCGACTGTTTCCGGCTTGAGATACTGGTCGAGAATGATGGGAGCGCTCGTTTCTGTGTCGAGTCCTCTTCTGGCAGCCTCTTGTTTCCAAGCCTCGCTGTATCCGTTTCCGTCGAAGTGGATTGGCTTGCAAGCCTTGATGTCCTCGCGAACGATGCGAAGGATGGCTTTCATGGGCTCAATTCCTTCTGCAATCAAAGCATCCACGCGAACCCTGAAGTCGGTCAAAGCCTCTGCCATAGCGGTATTCAGAACAATCATCGCTGAGGCACAGTTCTGCTGACTTCCTACAGCTCGGAACTCGAATCTGTTGCCTGTAAAAGCAAATGGCGAAGTACGATTGCGGTCAGTATTGTCCTGCGTTAACTCTGGAATCTGTGGAATATCGAGGCTGAGCGTCTGTTTGCCTGAGAGTTGAATAAGTTCATCGTCTGTGCTGGTCTCCAAATGTTCGAGCAAGTCGCTCAATTGCTTGCCGAGGAAACTCGATACAATGGCTGGTGGGGCTTCCGATGCTCCAAGTCGATGCACATTGGTTGCGCTGATGATAGAAGCCTTGAGCAAGCCATTATGGCGATAGACTGCCATCAACGACTCCACGATGAAAGTGACAAAACGCAAGTTGTCGAGTGGCGTTTTGCCTGGTCCATGCAGCAAGATGCCGTTGTTTGTCGAGAGACTCCAGTTGCAATGTTTGCCGCTTCCGTTGATGCCGGCAAAGGGTTTTTCGTGCAAGAGGCAACGGAAACCATGTTTGCGAGCAACCTTCTTCATCAGGCTCATGATGAGCATATTGTGGTCAACCGCAAGGTTCGTCTCCTCGAAGATGGGAGCAAGCTCGAACTGATTGGGCGCCACCTCATTATGTCGCGTTTTGCAAGGGATGCCCAACTCAAGTGCCTTTATCTCAAGGTCTTTCATAAAAGCGGCAACTCGCATAGGAATGGAGCCGAAGTAGTGGTCGTCCATCTGCTGATTCTTCGCGCTGTCGTGACCAAGAAGGGTGCGGCCTGTCATCAGCAAATCAGGTCGAGCTGCATAAAGACCCTCGTCGACGAGGAAGTATTCCTGTTCCCAACCGAGATTGCTGACGACGCGATTAACATCGGGATAAAAGTAACGTGCGACGGCTGTAGCAGCTTCGTCAACGGCTTTAAGCGACTTCTTGAGTGGAGCCTTGTAGTCGAGAGCCTCGCCAGTATAGGAGATGAAGATAGTAGGAATCATCAAGGTGTCGCCAAAGACGAAGACAGGACTCGTCGGATCCCAAGCCGAGTAGCCTCGAGCCTCGAATGTGGAGCGGATTCCACCACTGGGGAACGAGCTTGCATCGGGCTCTTGCTGAACAAGTTGCTTGCCCGTGAACTCTTCAATCATGCCGCCTTTACCATCGTGCTCAACAAAGCCGTCGTGCTTCTCGGCTGTGCCTTCAGTCAATGGTTGGAACCAATGCGTGCAATGTGTTGCTCCGAGCTCCATCGCCCACTTCTTCATGCCTGCAGCCACAGCATCGGCAGTTGCCATATCGAGGGCAGCGCCACCATCGATGACGTCACACATCTTCTTATAAACATTCGAGGGCAGATAGTGCTGCATCTTCTGTCGGTTGAAGACATACTTTGCAAAGAACTCGCTTGGACGCTCTTTGCGATTGGGCACTTCGACGGGCCTTTTCTTGAATGCCTCGCCTACAATCTGAAACCTAAGTGTACTGGACATATTTCTTATTTTCTTAATTTCTTATTCTCAATAAACCTATGAACGAGGTCTTTATAGGCATCGATGCGGCGGTCACGCAGGAAGGGCCACCATTGACGGACAGTTTCTGTGCGTTTCAGGTCAACATCTACCACGACAGCCTCTTGCTTCGTTTCGCTTGCCTGATAGAGCAGTTCGCCTTGCTGACCAGCCACAAAACTGCTTCCCCAGAACTTGATGCCCTTAGTTGCACCACTTGGATCGGGCTCAAGACCAACACGATTGACGGCCACAACAGGAATACCGTTCGCAATAGCATGACTGCGCTGAATGGTCATCCAGGCCTCGCGTTGACGCTTCTGCTCCTCCTTTGTGTCCGAACTCTCGTAACCGATGGCAGTAGGGTAGATGAGGAGGTCGGCTCCCTGCAGAGCCATGAGTCGTGCTCCTTCAGGATACCATTGGTCCCAACAAACCTGAACACCCAACTTGCCTACACTCGTCTTGATGGGATGGAAGCCAAGGTCGCCTGGAGTGAAGTAGAACTTCTCGTAGTAAGCAGGGTCATCTGGAATGTGCATCTTTCTGTGCATCCCAGCTATGCTGCCGTCCTTATCGAATACGACTGCTGTGTTGTGATAAAGCCCTGCAGCTCGCTTCTCAAAGAGACTTGTGACGAGCACAACTTGGCTTTCCTTTGCCACCTTCGAATAGAAGTCTGTTGCTTCTCCAGGGATGGGCAGAGCAAAGCGGAAGTTGTTCGTATCTTCCGTCTGACAGAAGTAAAGACTGTCGTGCAACTCTTGAAGAACGACGAGTTCAGCACCTTCTTTCGCCAACTTAGTGATGCTTTTAGCAAGTTTCTTGCGATTCTCTTCGACGCTGGCAGAGCAGTTTTGTTGTATGATACCTATTTTCATAACGTTTCTTTTGGGTATTGCATAGTGCAGCAATGCAGGCTGCCGTGTTGGGTGATAAGTGGTTGGCAATCAATGCCTATGATGTCGTATTGAGGGAAGGCTTTGCGGAGTTGTTCCTCAGCCTTGAGGTCTGTATCCTGATCACCATAAGTGGGCATCAGGACAGCTCCGTTTGTGATGAGGAAGTTCGCGTATGTGGCAGGCAGTCGAGTGCCATCTTCGTCGTAAACAGCCTTTGCCATCGGCAATGGGATGAGTCGATAAGGCTTGCCATCTATTGTGCGGAACTCCTTCAGTTGAGCTTCCATTCGTTGCAACTCAGCATAATGCTCATCGCTATCATCGAGGCATTGAACGTAAGCAATCGTATTGTCAGGACAGAAGCGAGCCAGCGTGTCGATATGACTATCTGTATCGTCTCCGGCAAGATAGCCGTAGTCGAGCCAAAGGATGCGCTCAGCATGAAGCGAAGCAAGCAGTCGAGCCTCGATCTGTTCCTTTGTCAGAGGCTGGTTGCGATGAGGGGCAAGCAAGCATTTGCTTGTGGTTAGGATGGTTCCCTTGCCGTCGCTCTCGATGCTCCCACCTTCCAGCACAAAGTCCAGATGATCTTCGTATTGCCCCTGCAAGATGCCTTGCTCCATCATCCTTCGATTGATTTGATTGTCGAGGTCGGCAGGGAACTTTTCTCCCCAGCCGTTGAAGCAGAAATCGAGCAGATGCAGACCATCTGGAGCGAGCAAAGTGATGAACCCATGATCGCGAGCCCAAGTGTCGTTTGTAGGCGCTTTGCAGAAGGAGATGCGGGAAAGTTCCCTCGTCGTCAGAGCCTCTTCGAGCATCTTGCGAACATGAGCAGGTTCAGGCGTTACTATTATAATATGTACGCGCGTAGAGAGAGCCTTTGCCATATCAAGGTAGCAACGGTTCACAGCCTCCAGAATTGTGCACCAGTCAGTCGCGCTATGCGGCCAAGTAAGCTGCACGGCACTCTGTTCGTGCCACTCTGCTGGAAGGAATATCTTACTGCTTTGCATCGGTTTATGCTCTCTTTTAAAATGCAAAGGTACAAATAAAATAAGAATTAATGCAAATAAATTTGGTTTTTATCTTGGAAAGCCGTACCTTTGCGCACGAAAACATACAATTCGTATGAGCGTAAGAGTTCAAGACGTTATCGACGCCCTTGAAGATTTCGCGCCTCTGCCTCTGCAGGAAAGTTACGATAATGCTGGCTTGCAGGTTGGATTGACAGAAGCGGAAGTATCAGGGGCTTTATTGTGCCTAGACGTTACCGAAGGCGTGATAAAGGAGGCAATGGAGTTGGGATGCAATATGATTGTGTCGCATCATCCTCTCATTTTCCATAGCCTGAAACATCTGACGGATGCCGATCCTGTTCAGCGTTGTGTCCGAATGGCTTTGCAGAACGACATTGCCATCTATTCGGCTCATACCAATCTGGATGCTGCTGTGGATGGCGTCAACTACATGATGGCAGAGCGATTGGGGCTTGTTGATGTGGTACTTATGCAACCTCGTCAGGTGTCTGTCGGCATAGGTTCGAGTGCCCATACAGTTCAGGCAGGTTCAGGTGTGATAGGTTATCTGCCTGAGGGTGAGGATTCGTTGGCTTTTCTGCAAAGAGTGAAGCAGGCTTTCGGAGTTGAGTGTCTGATGCACAATGAGTTGCTGGCTCGTCCGGTAGAAAGTGTCGCTATCTGTGGAGGAGCTGGAGATTTCCTTCTGGATGAGGCTTTGCGAGCTGGAGCAGACGCTTTCCTGACAGGCGAGATGCACTATCATCAGTACTTCGGCTATGAAGGAAAGATACAGATTGGCGTGCTTGGTCATTACCAAAGTGAACAGTATACAATGGACATATTCAATTCAATAATAGGCGAGAGGTGCCCTAAGTTGCCGCTCTTCAAGACGCAACTTTGCACCAATCCCATCAAATATCTATAAACAATTATGGCTAGAGAAAAAGCAAAGAAAGACCCCGCTGATTACAGCGTTGAGGAGAAACTCAAGAACCTTTATGCCCTTCAGAGCATGCTTTCTGAGATTGACAGCATCAAGACCCTTCGTGGCGAGCTTCCTCTCGAAGTTCAGGACCTCGAGGACGAGATTGAAGGTATGACCACTCGCATTGAGAAGATCAACAACGACATTGCTGAGTTGAAGAAGGAAATCAACGAACGCAACGGTAAGATCACGGAAAACAAGGCTAACATCGAGCGTTACAACACTCAGATGGATAGTGTCCGCAACAATCGCGAGTACGATAGTTTGACCAAGCAGGTTGAGTATGCTGAACTCGACAATCAGCTTCATGAGAAGAAGATCCGCGAGGCTAAGGAAATTGTTGAGGCTAAGACTGCTGAGATGACTCGCTGCAACCTCGATGTTAACGACCGTAGAGTGCTTCTCGAGACTAAGAAAGAGGAGTTGGA
This sequence comes from Bacteroidaceae bacterium, assembly GCA_017548075.1. GTDB lineage: Bacteria > Bacteroidota > Bacteroidia > Bacteroidales > Bacteroidaceae > Physcousia. The sequence goes on from JAFYNL010000032.1 coordinate 32,714, forward strand.
GGAGATTGTTAGCGAGACTAAGGCTGAGGAGGAAAAGCTCCGCGAACGTGCTAAGAATCTGGAGATTACAATCGAACCTCGTCTCTTGAACGCTTTCAAGCGTATCCGTCGCAACAGTCGTAACGGTTTGGGTATTGTTTCCGTTCAGAGAGATGCTTGCTGTGGTTGCTTCAACAAGATTCCACCTCAGCGTCAACTCGACATCAGAAGCCGCAAGAAGATTATCGTTTGCGAGTATTGTGGTCGCATCATGATTGACCGCGAACTGGCCGGACTTCCCTCTGAAAATCAGGAAGGTACGAAGAAAGGCACTCGTAAACGCGCTTCGAAGAAGAAGGAAGAATAAGCCGATTCTTTCGAAAAGAACAAGAGAGGCGTGCTTCTGCGAAAACAGAGGCACGCCTTTGTTTTTGAGTTAACGAGGGTTGTTCGAAAAGTTAACGTGGTTAAATTGAAAACTTAACGTGTTAAGTTGGCAAAGTTAACGTGTTACGTTTGCGATCTTAACGTGTTATGTTTGCCAACGTAACTGCAGTCGTTTGGAATCGCTCCTGCCTTCGTCGGAAAAGATGCCTGAATCTCTATGTTTCTTTGATGTTGTTATAGGCAGGAATCTCCTCTACAAACTGATAGGTTCCGCTCTCGTAATCGATCTTGCAACAATAGTGCTGAAGTCCGTTACTTACGATAAGCCATTTCACTCGAAGTTTTATGTTGTATCGGCTTATCTGCTCGAAGACCTGCTGCGTAATCTCTACTTGTGGCGACTTGTATTCCACAATCATAGTTGGCTGTGCATTTCCATCATAAATGACTGTGTCGCAACGCTTCTTCGTACCATTCAAATTGATTGAGATTTCGTTTCCGATGCACTCTGCAGGATAGCCTTTCTGCCCAATCAGGAAGTGGACGAACTGCTGACGAACCCATTCTTCGGGTGTCAGAGCCACATATTTCCGCCTCAAAACATCAAAAACATGGAGTTTCCCATCCTTTGTGATGATTTTAAGGTCTGTTTTTGGAAGGTTCAGTTCCTGCATATCGTTTTTTTTCGTATATTTGCTGCAAAATTACATAAAAGATGAAAACTAAGCAAGAAATCGTAGAGAATTGGTTGCCAAGATACACGCAAATTCCACTTGAGGAGTTCGGAAATTACATTCTACTCACGAACTTCAACAACTATGTGGACATCTTCTGCGAACAGTTTGGCATAGAAAAGCCCGCATACACCTCGAATATGAGGTGCGCAACTGCAGACGGAATCACCATCATCAACTTTGGTATGGGCAGCCCTAACGCTGCGATTATCATGGACTTACTGAGTGCCATCAAGCCGAAAGCCTGCCTGTTTTTGGGCAAATGCGGAGGTATCTCGTCGAAGACGCAAAGGGGCGACCTCGTTCTTCCCATTGCAGGCATTCGAGGAGAGGGTACGAGCAACGACTACTTCCCACCTGAAGTGCCTGCTCTACCTGCGTTCATGCTGCAACGCGCCGTCAGTAGTACGATTCGCGACTTAGGCTTCGACTATTGGACAGGAACGGTTTATACGACGAACCGTCGAGTTTGGGAGCATGATGACCGCTTCAAGGAATACCTTCGCACCACTCGAGCAATGGCTGTGGATATGGAGACGGCAACGCTTTTCACTTGTGGCTTCGCCAATCACATCCCGACTGGAGCCCTGCTTTTGGTCAGCGATAACCCCATGACGCCAGAAGGTGTGAAGACAAGCGAAAGCGATAAGCAAGTGACTGAAAACTATGTACTTAATCATGTTCAGATAGGCATCCAGGCTCTCGAAATGATTAAACAGGACAAGAAGACAGTCAAACACCTGAAGTTCGACTATTAAATATGGCTGCGAAAGGCATCACATTCGACGATATAATGCGCGACCTCAAGGCGCAAAAGGTTGCTCCCGTCTATTATCTGATGGGTGAGGAGGACTATTATATTGATAAGTTGAGTGATGCAATCGTGGATGCTGTATTGACGGAAGATGAGAAGGATTTCAATCTCGACATCGTCTATGGCGCTGAAACTGAGATAGATAAAGTAATAGAACTGGCTCATGCCTATCCGATGATGGCTGAGAGGCGAGTGGTTCTTGTTCGTGAGGCCCAGGCTTTGCGCACTCTGGAAGGTCTCGAAACTTATCTCGAGCACCTTACACCCACAACAGTCCTCGTCTTTTGCCACAAACATGGAAAGCTTGATGCTCGCAAAGCCGCTGCCAAAGCCATTCAAGAAGTGGGCGTACTCTTCGAGAGCAAGCGGCTCTACGACAATCAACTGGCACCTTTCATCTCACAATATCTTCATAAACATAATGTAGATATTGAGCCCCAAGCCATTCAGATGCTTGCAGGTCATGTTGGTTCCGACCTGAGTCGACTCACTACGGAAATGGACAAACTGCTTCTCGCTTTGAACGGGAATAGGGTAGTGGGGGCCGCACTTGTGGAAGAGCAGACTGGAATGAGCAAAGACTTCAACGACTATGAACTGCAGGCTGCCCTTGCTCAACGAAACATCTTTCGTGCCAATCAAATTGTAAAATACTATCAAGGCAACCCTCGCAGTTTCTTCATTGGCAGAACTCTTACCAATTTATTTACATTTTTTTCTGACGTTATGCTTGCATATTATGCTCCTGACAAAAGTGATGCGGGTATAGCAGCCTGGTTAGGTAAGATGGAATGGAAGGTCAGACAGGATATCGGACCTGCTCGAAGAAACTACTCTGGAGTGAAGGTAATGCAAATTTTGGCTGAAATTCGCAAAACTGACGCCCACAGTAAGGGGGTAGGGGGCGTTAGAACACCTCATGAAGAGCTTTTGCAGGACCTAATCTTCTTTATTTTACATTAATTTTCATCAAAACGATCTTGCTCCGCGAAGCAAGATTTTGGGGCTTATCCGCTGAAATAAAAGGGTTTATATAGGATTTGTACTCTCTGAGAATCGCGTAGAATTTCGCAAACTTACCCTCGTGTCGAAAGAAGGGCAAAAACGCCAATTTTCGCGAATTTTGCCGTTTTTCCATGTTTTTATGCTGTTTTGATTTGGAAATTAAAAGAACACCAGTTCTGTACAAAACAAAATATCCGAGGTGGTCCGATATACAAAAATGCTTATTGTACCACATCAAAGTTTGATTTTGTAAATTACGACTTCAAAAGCATAACCAAGCACTTTGCATAACGAAACGAAAACTTATGCACAAGAAATTTTGAGTTATATTGTATTGAAAACCAGTAAATAAGACAATTTCATTAAATTATAATGATGACGCAATTGCACAAAGTTGGGCGTTTGTGCTGCTTTTCTTCAAATAAGCTCTAATTAGAAATCTACGATGCACCATTACACATTAAAAACCAAAGAATTATATGATTTTGTGAAAGTTATTTACTTTAAGTCGATTTTTCTGCATGTTTGATTTGTTGAACTGTATTTAGTCAATCTTTGACTTTTTGAATTTCGTTTTGCAAAATACAGTTTTGTAAATTGTTTAACAAAAGACTTTGATAAATTTCTAAAGCAAAAGTTTTGTTGTTTGAAAGAAGTTTTGTATCTTTGCAAACGATTTGAGAACATAAACAGGCAGTAAAACCAGTAATCGCACCAATATGAAGGACCGAATTAGAGCTCTCATGAACCACATGGGAATGTCGCAAAAGGATTTTGCTAACGAGATTTGTATTTCGGCAGGAACACTTTCGAGTATTTTTAGTGGCAGAAATAAACCAACCCTTAATACATTAAATAATATTCATGAACGTTTCCCTGAGGTAAATATGGATTGGTTGATGAATGGAAAAGACGAAATGTTTGTTACTTCAACTCCAGATTCGTCACAATTGGATGCAAATGGAGTAAGTCCGTCAACTGTTTCGTCCCCTATCTCAGGTCTTCCCATCCAACCTGAGTTCATGAATCAGCTTTCAGGCTCTCAACAGATGCCCCCTCAAACATCGAATTTTACGCAAGAAGGAAAAATATTTGACAAACCTTCGCGAAAAATAGCAGAAATAAGAGTCTTTTATGACGATGGAACGTTCGAAACATTCTCTGCTAAGTAATGAAAAATGTCGGAACATAGTTTTATGTTCCGATTTTTTTGACCCATAACTTTGTTGTCCCTTTAGTACGCTTGGGTATAATACGCTACTTTTTTAGTTATTTTGCTTGTATATCTCTTGCTATTGTCGTAACTTTGCAGCGCGTTATATATAATAATGTATATGAGGAAGTACTTTTTGGACCTTCGAGTCACCTCTGTGGAGCAGTTAAGTGAGCGATATCTTTTGCTTACTGCGACCAATCCTTCTGGCCCTCTCCCCGAAATGCATCCTGGACAGTTTGCCCAGCTGCGTATCGACGAGAGCAAAGAGACCTTCCTTCGTCGCCCAATCAGCCTGCATTGTGTTGATTATCAGCGAAATGAGGTGGGATTTCTGATACAGAAAGTGGGCAAAGGTACTGCTTCGCTTTGGGAGAAACGACCGGGTTCAACTTTGAATGCGATTCTTCCTTTGGGCAAGGGCTTCACGATGCCTAAGTCGTTGGAACAGAAAGTCTTGCTCGTTGGTGGCGGAGTCGGAATTGCTCCTCTCCTCTTTATGGGGACTGAGATGCAGAAGATGGGAGCCAAGCCGACTTTCTTGCTGGGAGCTCGCAGCAAATCGGACTTGCTCAGGCTCGATGCCTATCGGGCTTGTGGCGATGTTTATGTGACCACGGAAGACGGTTCGGAAGGCGAGAAAGGCTTCGTTACGCAACACAGTATCTTGCAGCGAGAGAAGTTCGAAAACATCGCTGTATGCGGGCCTAAGCCTATGATGTTGGCAATGGCTTCCTATGCAAAACAGGCTGGAATTCCGTGTGAAGTCAGCTTGGAAAACATGATGGCTTGCGGCTTGGGTGCTTGCCTTTGCTGCGTTGAAGACACGAAAGACGGAAATGTCTGCGTCTGCAAGGAAGGGCCCGTGTTTAATGTGGAGAAACTAAAATGGTAGCGACTCAAAACATAACACAGTTAAAATTCAAACGTAACGTGTTACGTTGGCAAAGTTAACGTGTTACGATGGCAAACATAACGAGTTAAGTTCGGCAACGACACTAGGGTAGTTGAAAAAGACACAATAAGAGAACGAAAAAGATGGCAGATTTGCGAGTAGATATAGCTGGTTTGAAACTCCAGAATCCTGTGCTTACAGCAAGCGGAACCTTTGGCTATGGCGTAGAGTATCAGGACTTTATCGACCTGAGCGGGCTGGGAGGAATCATCGTGAAAGGCACTACCCTCGAACCTCGCGAAGGCAATCCCTATCCCAGAATGGCTGAGACGGCACAGGGAATGCTTAATTGTGTCGGACTTCAGAACAAGGGTGTGGACTACTTTTGCAAGCAAATCTATCCTCAGATAAAGGACATCAAGACCAACATGATTGTGAATGTCTCCGGTAACAGCCCTGAGGATTACGCCGAGTGTGCAGCCCGTATCAATGAACTCGATTGCATTCCAGCGATAGAGCTCAACATCTCTTGTCCGAACGTCAAACACGGAGGCATGGCTTTCGGAACGTCTACCGAGGGTGCGACAAGTGTTGTGAAGGCCGTCCGAGAGGCTTATAAGAAGACGCTCATCGTGAAACTTTCTCCGAATGTGACAAGCATAACGGACATTGCTCTTGCCGTTCAAGATGCTGGAGCTGATGCAGTTAGCCTCATAAATACTTTGATGGGAATGGCCATCGATATTGAGAAACGCAAACGCATCCTGAGTATCGGAACGGGAGGACTGAGCGGTCCTTGCATCAAGCCAGTTGCTTTGCGAATGGTTTACCAAGTTGCTCATGCAATTAAGGTGCCTGTTATCGGTCTTGGAGGCATTAGCAATGCGAAGGATGCAATAGAGTTCCTTCTCGCTGGAGCTAGTGCGATAGAGATAGGAACAGCCAATTTCCTCGACCCAACCGTTAGTGTGAAGGTCGTGAAAGGCATCGACGAATACCTCGAGAAACATGGTTTCATGAGTGTGAAAGAGATAGTGGGATTGTGTGAATAAGTGTCGTAGAAAATGCGAATAGACATCATAACCGTATTACCCGAACTGATTGAGGGCTTCATGCAGGAATCCATCGTCGGAAGGGCACAAAGAAAGGGATTGGTGGAAATACATATCCATAATCTGCGCGACTATACTTTGGATAAGTGGAGGCGTGTGGATGACTATCCTTTTGGCGGTTTTGCCGGTATGGTTATGCAATGCGAACCGATAGACCGATGCATCTCGGCTCTGACTGCCGAGCGTCATTACGACCAAATCATCTTTACAACTCCAGACGGCGAGCAGTTCGACCAACCGATGGCCAACAGTCTTTCGCTTTGCGAGAACATAATTATCCTTTGCGGACACTATAAAGGAGTCGACTATCGCATTCGCGAACACCTTATAACTAAGGAAGTTAGCATAGGTGACTATGTCCTGACGGGAGGAGAACTTGCGGCTGCGGTAATGGCGGATGCAATCGTCCGAATCCTTCCAGGAGCAATAGGCGACGAGCAAAGCGCGCTCTCCGACTCCTTTCAGGACAATCTTTTGGCCGCTCCGGTCTATACTCGTCCTGCCGAATACAAGGGTTGGAAGGTGCCCGAGGTCCTGCTTTCGGGCAACGAGCGCTTGATAAAGGAATGGGAACTGCAGCAGAGTTTGGAGCGGACACAAAGACTACGTCCCGATTTGCTTACCGAAGAGACTGCGAAAAGTCTGCAAAAAAGGAAGTCGAAAAAGTAGAAATAGATTGCATTCATATAATGTAAAAGCTATATGGAAAAGAAGAAAATGAACCTTTACATCATTGCAGGCTGTAATGGCGCAGGCAAGACGACTGCCTCGTTCACGGTCTTGCCCGAGATGTTGGGTTGCAGAGAGTTTGTCAATGCCGACGAAATAGCAGCCGGTCTTTCTCCTTTCAATCCGGAAGGAGTAGCTATTCAGGCAGGCCGATTGATGATTGACCGCATCATTTATCTGCTGAAAGAAGGCGAGACCTTTGCTTTCGAGACGACTTTGGCCACTCGTTCTTATGTGAAACTAATCAAGCAAGCTCAAAAGCGAGGCTATTTCGTGACGTTGCTTTTCTTCTTGCTGAGTACCCCGGAACAGGCCATAGCTCGTGTCGCAAAGCGTGTAGCAATGGGCGGTCATAACATTCCGACCGACGTTATTTTACGTCGTTACGAGGCAGGCCTGAGCAACCTCTTCCAGCTTTATATTCCTGTGGTGGACAGCTGGTCGCTCTATGACAATAGCGATTGCCCGGCTCTTCATATCGCTTCGGGTTTAGGCGGGGACAAGGTTGCAGTTTACGACGAGAAGGCTTATCAGGAGCTTCAGGAAAAATACAATCAGCCGGAGGAGGGCGAGAAGGCATGAAAGAGCATGAGATTCTAGAGATGCAACGCCTTATAGATGAGGGTGTTCGCAAGGCCCAATACCGCCTTTTGCAACGTGCTTGTGCTGCAAATCAGGCTCTCGTTGTTTGTAGGAACGGAAAGATTCTCGAGATGGTACCGGAGATGGGACAGAGTTTCCAAGATGGTAGTGCCGGAGATCCTCTGGCTCGAAGAAAGGATAGATAAGAATCATTAAAAGAATAAGGGCCCGGACAATTGAATGTTCGGGCCCTTAATGTTTGTATTCAGGAAGGATTTAGAAGCAATAACCCAACTGCATGCCGCACTCTCGAACGCCTGGATATTTACTTGAATCGCGGAAATCACGAGAGTAGCTGACACCAAGGAAATAGCGATTCAAATAGAAGCGAACGCCTGTCTGCCACGACACTTGGAAGTGATGCCAGTCGTAGGGGTTGCCAATCAGACAAGTGCTTTCAGGTCCTGTATGTTCACGAGCCATTGCAATAGCTCGAATCGAGGCTCCGGCATAAGGCGCTATGGCATGGTCCTTGTCCTTCCAGGGATACCATTTGTAGATCACGTTTATGGGAATTCGGAAGGTCAGGACACGGGCTTTTAGCACGCTGGTTTCCCAAGAGAATTTCATGTTCGCACCGGCTTCCACGAAGTAGGGCAAATCCTCCACGACCTCGATGCTACGGAAATAGCCGACCGTCATTTCGTTGAATTTCACGCGGTCATCCTCGTTCACCTTGTATCGGGCTGGCGAGTACTGCAGGTAGAAAGCGTTATTGTATTTTTTGTGTTGAGGTTTTGGAGCTACTTCTTCCTCGTCGTCGAGACTCCATTCTTCCAACTCGTATTCATCGTCGAACTGCGCTTGTGCGTTCAATCCGAAGCACAGCACGGCAAGCAGAGCCATTTTTATGCGGGTGGTGGACATGGCTGAAAATGTTTTTAGATTGAATTTAGGGCGAAGTCGAGTAGGAGAGTGTTCACTTCGCTCGTGGTCGATAGGGTGTGTGCTCAGTTTCGTTTCGTGATGTAGATGTGTACCACGATGCCGATAACAATGAGGAGCAGAGCGCCGAAATTGTAGAAATTATAGTCCTCAAGACTAAGGACATAGCTCAGGATGAGCAGCACAGCGCCGAGCACGATAAGGATGATTCCCAAGTTCAGTTTCCAGTTCATAATATGTAAGTTTATGAGTTATTTATACTAGTTCGACTTGCAAATATACGAAAAAGTTTAAAGTTTAGAGCCCAGAGATTGGAGTTTTTTTCTTTTAAAGAGGTTTTTTCAGAACTGCCACCATTTCTTTTTGTGCTCCGGCTCTACCATTGAGAGTCGTTCCATCATGATGCGTTCGTAGGTTTTCTTTTCGGTGATTATCTGATAAATAGTGCCCCAATCGGGCAGTCCGCCCAGGTTTCGGTCGTCAATCCAGACATCGGCCTTGATTTTCCGACTGAAGCTCTGGTTTCTATGTTCCACCTCTTCGGGGAAGTCTTTGTTCACGGCGTAGAACTCCACGCCTCTTTGGCGGCACCATTCCACGGCGTCGTCCAGCAGTTTGCCTTCGCGCACGCTCCAGAGAATCAGTTTGTGGCGGTCTTCAATGAGCATTCTGAGTGTTTGAGTGGCGAAAGGCAACTCCTTTCCTATTTCGGGATAGCGGTGTTCCACTATGGTTCCGTCGAAGTCAACAGCGATAGTCATCTTGATTTTCGTATTTGTTTTGCTCTGCAAAGATAGTAAATTTTTGGCAAAAACGCGCGAAAAAACGAAAAAAACGAGGCTTGCCGACTTGTTTCTCGTTAAAAAGCACTAAATTTGCGCAGCAAAATAAACCGATTAGATATGAAAAAGTCAACAACCCTCTTGCTCGCGCTCATGGGTGTGCTCATGATGTCGAGCTGTGTTTCAACCAAGAAGATTGTCTATTTCCAGGACCCCAACAAGGTGTTCGAACAAGGTCAGCAAATCATTCAGCAGTACGAGATGCGCCTTAAGTGTGCCGACCAGCTGCTCGTCAAAGTGACTTGCAGCGAGCCTGAACTCCTAACCATTTTCGCTCAGGACGTCACAATGGGTTCGCAAGGCAACAATTCCAACATTGGTACTAGTGGCGGTTCTTCTATGAGCAACGTATATGGCTTTACTGTCAGCAACGACGGTAAAATTACGCTTCCGGCTGTGGGAGCCGTCGAGGTGGCAGGGCTCACAACCGACGAGGCAGCCCGTCGCATCGAGCAGTGCATCATCAACGCCAACCTCATTAAAGATCCCGAGGTGACCGTTCGTCTGCTCAATGCCCGTGTGGCAGTGCTCGGAGCCGTCAAGAGCCCCCATGTCGTCAGCCTGACCAGCGAACGCAACACCATTCTCGACATCCTCGCCCAGTGTGGCGACATAGCCGACACAGGCCTTCGCCAGAAACTCACACTTTATCGCGACGAAGACGGCGTGCTCAAGAAGTACCCTATCGACCTCACGACCACCGAAATCTTCCAGAACCCCGCCTACTACGTGCAGCAGAACGACCTCATCTACGTCGAGCCCAACAAGAGCCAGACCGTCAAGAGCAGCGCCTTCTACACTTTCCTCAGTGCGGGAGCCAGCATTGTGGGCGTTATAGCATCCGTAGTCGCACTCGTGTTTGCTTTGAAGAAATAACTAAATCTGAATCGTGCCCCAGTTTAGGGGCGCTACGGACGCGATGTCGAATCCGTCCAACCACAGGCCTGTCGAGACACCTCGCAGGCCTTTTCTGTTCAGATAGACCGACGGTCTTCCCTTCACCAACAAAGGCTGACGGAAGTGCGCCCTGTTCGTGGGTATTGAGAAGCTCGACCTTGCCTTCTCGCTCTGGAGCTCTACCGGGATGCAGTCGTCCGTGCTTTCGCAAAGCGAGTCTGGCGAGAGCAAGATGTTCGACTGGTTCTCCGTCTCGGGGCTGAACACCGCGTTGCCCATCGATTGTCTGGCTGTGCCCACCACATAACCAATCACCCACACCGGCTCGTCGGTTGGCAGCGCCGCGTCCATCACATCCGCCACCGTATAGGGGCAGGACATCGAGCCCAAGCCCGTGCCCACGATAGCTACAGATTGTACCGTCGTCTCAGCCACCTCAGCTGGCTCGGCATCCAGATCAGCCTTCTGGCAGCAGATAAAGAGAAGGCAAAGAATCGCCAGGCTATTCCTCTTCAGTAAAAGCATCGAGCACCTTACGGCAGAGTTTAGGGATATTATGTTTGTAGTAGATATAGTCTCCCCACAGAACCAAATAAATCAGGGCCACCAGAATGCCCCAAATGATAAGGAAAAGAAACGTCAGACTCATACCAAAGAGAAAAAGTAGTATTATTTATCGCAAAATTACAAATAATAAATTGAATAAAGAAGAAATAATCGTTAAATTTGCAGAGAAAAACCAATAAAAATCACAAAAATGCACTTTCAACATCGTTCCCAGAGCCTTTTTCTGATCCATGCTCTATGTTTCTTGTCCTTTCTTGTGTCCTGTCAGTCTGGGCCTGACGAATCTACCACTCCAGAAGGACAATGTACTGTTACCTTCTCTGTCAGCAACTATAGACAAATTAGTTTTGACGACCTTTCGAGTTTGGGAATGAGTAGGGCAACCATAAGTATGACTCTTGCCAACCTGTCACTCACAATCTTTAATGCAGAAACGAATGAACAGGTTTCTCCAGCAATCCTTCATAAAAGTACGGATTATGATAGTGATGCCGAGACGGCCAAGACTTTTCCGAAGTTCTCTGTTAGTTTGCCTTATGGTCGCTATCGTGTTCTTGTATTGGGGTATAATGGTTCGCGAGAATGTAATATTGCTTCACTCAATCATATCTCATGGGTAGAGGATTATGTGCCTAATACGTTCCTCTATTGCGAAGAGCTTTTGCTCAATGAAGGAACCAGCCTTAGCAAGGAAATTACGCTTAAACATGTTGTGTCGGCATTCCGCGTGACGGCAGAAGATGCAATTCCTGTAGAACTTAAGAAGATGCGGTTTATTAGTACTGCAGGTGGAACCGTGCTCGATGCAATGACAGGCTTCGCTCCGCAGAGCACAGGAAGGACGTCGGAAATAGATGTGCCTGCCAGCTATGCAGGTAAGGAGGGTGTGGATTTTACTGTTTATCTCTTCTTACCTGAAGAACAGACAACTGGCAACTATACCGTTCAAGCTCTTGGACAAAATGATGTTGTACTTTGCCAGAAGCAATTTTATGATGTACCGCTTCGCATCAATTACTTGACTGTATGGCAAGGAAAGGCGTTCGAGCAAGGAGATATTGATACACCTGATGCCCAAAGTAACTTTGAAATCAAATGGAATATGGATTGGGCGGGAACGATTCCCATCCCCTAGAGCTTTACCCTTAAATCTAGTCCTATTTGTAGTGGGGTGCCGCGTTGGGAATAGATCTGTCCGCGGGTTACGAAGCTGAAGGCGTCGTAGCGGGTTTGCGTGAGGTTGTTGCCCCAAAGCGAGAGTTGTAGCCCTTCGTGCTGCACGGTGAGACGGGCGTCGAGCAGGGCGTAGAAGTCTTGACAGATGTCGTTCTCGCGTGTCCAATAAATCTTTCCGTTGCCGCGCGTTCCGGCTCCCAACGTGATGTGCTGCAGCCAACCACGGGTGTGCCACGTGTATTGCGCTCCGAGCGAGAGGGTGTGCTGCGGTGCAAAAGGTACGAAGTAGTCGCTCTGATGCTCTTCGGTGCCGCTGTGACGCAGGGTGGCGTGGGTGTAGCCATAGGCAGCATTGAGAAGCAGAGCCGAGGTGAGGGCTGCCTGAAGCGAGGCTTCCATGCCCAGACTGCGACTTTGGTCGGCATTGACCGTGATGCGCCCCATTCCGCTCTCCGACATCTGGCTGAGTTGCAGGTTGCGTGTCTCGATCCAGAAGGCTGCTAGATCGGCTTTGAGCCGTCCGTCGAACAGATTGAGGTGGCTGCCCAGCTCGTAGTTCCAAGCTGTCTCGGGCTTGTAGTAGGCCTCGCTATTGACGTCGGGCGACTGCACAGCGGGCATTCCGGAACGAATGCGCCCCATAATCATATCGACATGTCCCGGAGGTACAGGCATTCCGGCAAAGAGGTTCGTGAGGTAGGCTTCGGTGCCGGCATCGATGCTCTGCATCATCTTGACGCTCATCTCTTGCTGGAGCAAGTCGCTGAACATCTGGGGGTTATAGCCTCCGGAGCGCAAACCGCGACTGACTGCGAGATAGAGGTTGCCAGTCCGCCCGAGGTCGTACTGGAGGGCTGCCTTGGGGAGGCAGTGGAAGTTGTCCTTGCTGGTCTGTCCGAGGAAGCTGGGCACGGCATTGAGGTCGTAGAGATAGACACTGTTGCGCGGATTGGAGCCTTGCAGAGCGAAGTCGAAATCGACGCTGCCCGGGGCGTTGTAGTCCATGCGGCTGTGCTCGTAGTTGAAGCGAACGCCCAGACTGGCAGTCAGTCGGTCGGTCAGTCTATAGGATGACTGGTGGAAGAATCCGGCATTGAGCGAGGGTGTCTGGAACCGACCTCCCATGGGCAGGATGGTGTTCTTGAGCGTGACGGACATGGGGCCGAGGCCTTGGGCAGTGAGGTCGGGCAGGCTCCGATTGATGAGCGAAGAGAGCCAGTCGACGCCTTCGTGATAGAAAGTGACGGGCGCGTCGGTGCGCAACCACTGGTACTGGAAGTTGATGCCGGAAGTCCATTGCCAACGTCGGTCGGTCTTGGAGCGGAGTGCAATCTCCTCGCTGACGACCTTGCTGAGCTGTTTTTGCTGGAGGGAGTAGAGGTCGGCTCGGGAGAAGTCCTGATCCATGAACATGTCGTCGCGGAGGAACTGGAATCCCGTGATGCTGCTCAGCACAATATTGTCGAGGTCGTGCTCGGCCTTGAGTCCTGCGGAAAGCTGGTTGCGCAGATAGCTGGACTCGCGATTGTAGGCCACGTGTCCGGCGTCCGGGCCACTCTGAGCGGCATAGGGATAGCCGCCTTGCTTGGTCCACTGATAGCGCAAAGAGAGGTCGAGCCGAACGCGCTCGGACGGGCGATAGATGCCACGCCAACGGGCTGCGAGGTCGTCGCCCCAGTCCACTCGCTTGCCTCCGAGTGCCTCGTTCTTATAGAAACCTCCGAGGTGCTCGTAGCTGACACCGGCACTGAAAGCCACCTTGTCGGTGGGGCGATGGTAGTGGGTGACGCGCGCACGTATATTATGATATGAGGCAGCTCCGAGAAAGAGGTCGGTGCCCTGATAGTTCATGGGATTCTTGGTGTAGACGCGAATGAGTCCGCCAATCGTATTTCGGCCGTACAGGGTTCCCTGCGGGCCTCGCAAGACATCGATGCGGTCGGCGTCGCTGAGGTCTTGATCCATGGCGCTCATATTGGCCAGAGGGATGTCGTCGACATACATGCCAATGGCTGGCGTGCCCATGCGGCTACCCACGCCTCGCAGATAGACGCTGCTCGTCAAACGGCTTCCGTAGGTGGGGATGAAAAGCCCCGGGATGTGTGCGGAAAGGTCTTTTATGCCGTCGATTTTGCGGGATTGGAGCTGGTCGCCCGAGAGCGAGGTGGACGAAAGTGGCTGGTTGCGCAGTGAGGTATGCTCTTTAGCGGTGCTGACTACCACGATCTCGTCCATGTCGCGAACAAGAAGTGTGTCGGTTTGTGCATAAAGAAGAGAGCCTCCAATCCCATTTGACGAGAGGAGGGAAAGAGCGAAGAATATTTTTTTCATTGATGTATAGCTTTGTTTGTTTTCGGCCACAAAGGTACGGCAAGTTTTCGGATTTTACCTTAAGATTGCCTTAAGATTCCGTGTTTTCCATCGGAATAGTGAGCTCGACACCCATAAGTTGCCCCTCCTCGGTGGTCTTGTTGCCCATGCGAATGGGAATGCCTAGAAAGGCAGCCTGCTGTCTGGCTGATTGCAACTGGCCAAAATCGGGACAAGAGCCTGTGGAAGTTAAGGTAAGAGTGTAGTCGCGAAGTGTCAGTTGCGAGGAAATCTCCCATCTGGCACCACTGGGAGCATATTGCAGGAAGAGGGAAAAAACGGCCGAGAATATCTGTCGCAAAATGCTTTCGTCTATCAGAATCTCATAGACAAAAGGTGTGAGGCGAAGATAGCAGCGGATATCCTTCTTTCGTAGTGCATCCTCGTGGCACATAAGTATTTCGCGAAGAAAGGCGTCGATTTTTACGACTTCCGATGCAGGCGCTTCGTGAGGCAGGATGAGCCCCACGCCCCGAATGGCTCGCACAGGACCTTCCTTCGTCCAGCCGAGTTTGTGGCGGAGCGAAGAAAGATGTACGTCCAGCGTGCCCGTGTCGTAAAGGAATCGCTCGCTCCAAACACCCTCAATGATATCGCCTCGCCGACACACAACTCCTTGGTGTTTAAGTAAATAGACGAGCAAACGATACTCGGTTTCGGTGAGCATTACGACCTTGCCCGATTGGAAAGTTTGGTGTGTAGTCGTATCGACAAGGATGTCGGCGTAGAGGATGGAATTAGGGCTCAATAGTCTTCCTCGGTAAAAGTGAGTTCGAAGAGCGTTTTGCCCGTCGAGATGCTGCGATAGGCGTAGTGGAACGCGATGCCTTCGTCCTTGTAGGGCTTGAGTGGCAGGCTGCCTTTCAGGCCTTTCAGGATGTCGGCACGGAAGGTAGAGGTCATGTCCTCGTTCTCGAAAATGGTCTCGTTGTCGAGGTCGTCCTGCACTGAATAGAAATAGCAGAGCGTGTGGCTCGGGATGTCGTAGACGGCACTATCGAGCCGGGTGCATCGATCTACAAAGACCGGACACTCGTTCTGTGTGAATTTCTGGAACTCTCGCTGGAACCTCTCGTCCTTCGTCTCTCGCTTGCAGCCTCCAAAGAGAAGCGCTCCGAAGCAAAGAATCGCTAATACCTTATTCATATCTGTTGTCTGTTGTTTGTTGTCCTTTTTCGGACTCGCAAAGATATACTTTTTTCTGAGATATAAGTTCAGGAGTGCTTGATAAATATCAAAAATGTGTCGGAAAACATAAAAATAAGGTCGAAATGCTTTGCAAATTACAGAAATTGCCGTAACTTTGCACCCGAAAATAAGAGAGAAAAGATTGATAAAGGTATAACCAACAAAAATCATTTACAATTATGACAGCATTAGTTGGAACATTGGCAGGTGCAATTTGGAATGCACTCAATGAGAATGGTGCTCTGAACACAAAGGACCTCAAGAAAGCCGCTAAGGTTAAGACCGATAAGGATCTGTACCTGGCTCTTGGTTGGTTGCTCCGCGAGGATAAGGTGGTAGTAACTGAGGCTGAGAAGGTTGTGACCGTAGCCCTGAAGTAAGAAAGCACCCCTCCGAAAGGAGATTTCAAGGAAAAAGATTGCCCTCCGAAGGTTTCGACTTTCAGAGGGCAATTTGTTTGTCGCCGAGGGTTTGCCATTAAATTCCTTTGCAGGAATTTTGGGTTCTCGGATTTTCTTTGTATCTTTGCACCCGTGAAAAAGGTGCTCTACATACACGGGTTCGCCTCGGCAGGCAGTACTGGAACCGCCATACAAATGCGTAACCACCTCTATCCCAAAGGAGTACAGGTGGTAAGTCCCGATGTTCCCGTAGATCCGCTCGAGGCCATTTCTTTCCTGAAAGACCTCTTGGACAAGGAGCAACCCGACCTGATTGTGGCAACCAGCATGGGGGCGCTCTATGCCGAACAGCTAAAAGGCAAGATACGCATACTCGTAAACCCCTCGTTCCATATGGCCAGACTCTTAACCTTTCGAGGTCTGGGACGCCGTGAGTTCCGCAATAAACGTCAAGACGGTGCAACGGATTTCAAGGTTGATAAGACCATGATTCATGCTTTCCAGCAAGTGGAAAAAGAGAGTTTCAAAGGCATTACGAACGAGGAAAAATCGCTGGTTTGGGGACTCTTTGGCACGCAGGACAAGCTGGTTAATTGCCAGTCGGACTTCCTGAAGCACTACGGCAAGGAGCAAATGCAACTGTTTGAAGGCGAGCATTTCCTGAACGACAAGGTGCTGAGCCACACGGTAATGCCACAGGTCGAGACAAAACTCGAAATTCAAAATAAGTCAATTCAAAATTCGAAATAGATGTTTGAAAATCTAAGCGAACGGCTAGAGAGGTCGTTCAAAATCCTGAAAGGTGAAGGCAGAATTACCGAGATTAACGTTGCAGAGACGCTAAAGGATGTGCGTCGTGCTCTTCTCGACGCCGATGTCAACTATAAGGTGGCAAAGACTTTCACTGATACAGTCAAGCAAAAAGCACTCGGACAGAATGTGCTGACCGCCATCAAGCCACAGCAATTGATGGTAAAAATCGTGCACGACGAACTGGCCGAACTTATGGGTGGCGAAACCACCGACATGAACCTGAAAGGACATCCCGCAATCATCCTGATGGCTGGCTTAAATGGCGCTGGTAAGACGACTATGAGCGGTAAGTTGGCAAAGCTTCTCCATGAAAAGCGAGGCAAAAATCCTTTGCTCGCAGCTTGCGACACATTCCGCCCCGCAGCCATGGAACAGCTCCGAGTTCTAGGCGAACAGATAGGTGTTCCTGTCTATCTGGAAGAAGGTGCAACTGACCCTGTTCTCGTCGCAAAGAATGCCATTCAGCACGCAAAGGCCAAAGGACACGATGTGCTTATCATCGATACGGCAGGTCGTCAGGCAGTGGACGAGGAACTCATGCAGCAAATTCAGGATATTCGCGATGCCGTTCAACCCGACGAGATTCTTTTCGTGGTCGACGCCATGACGGGCCAAGACGCGGTTAACACGGCAAAGGAATTTAATGATAGGCTCGACTATACTGGCGTCATTCTCACGAAACTGGATGGCGATACCCGTGGTGGTGCTGCCCTAAGTATTCGGAGCGTCGTAAATAAGCCCATCAAGTTTGTCGGAACAGGCGAAAAGATGGAGGCTCTCGATCCCTTTCATCCTAGTCGAATGGCCGATAGAATCCTTGGTATGGGCGATATCGTTTCGCTCGTTGAGAGGGCTCAGGAACAGTATGACGAAGAAGAAGCCCGTCGTCTTGAAAGAAAAATCCAAAAGAATCAATTCGACTTTAACGACTTCTACAAACAGATTCAGCAAATCAAGAAGATGGGCAACGTAAAGGACTTGGTCGGCATGATTCCTGGCGTTGGTAAGGCTGTCAAGGATTTGGACATCGACGACAATGCTTTCAAGAACATCGAGGCCATTATCCTGAGCATGACACCCAAGGAGAGAACCCATCCCGAATGCCTCAATACGAGTCGCAGAATGCGATTGGCAAAAGGATCAGGCACGAACATTCAGGAAGTAAACAAGCTCATCAAGCAGTTCGACCAGACTCGCAAAATGATGAAAATGGTTACGGACAAGAGTAAAATGCAGCAAATGGCCGCCATGATGAAAGGCCGAATGCCAGGGATTTAGAAGTCATTGAACATTGAATATTGAAAATTGAGCATTATGCAACTGATAGACGGAAAACAAACGGCTGCCACCATTAAGGCAGAGATTAAGCAGGAAGTAGAAGACATTGTTGCCAAGGGCGGAAAACGACCTCATTTGGCAGCGATCTTAGTAGGTCACGATGGTGGAAGCGAGACTTATGTCCGCAATAAAGTGCTCGCATGCGAGGCTTGTGGTTTCCAGAGCACTTTGCTTCGCTTTGAGGACGATATAACCGAAGAACAACTCCTTCAGGAAGTAGAGAAACTCAATCAGGATAAGTCGGTAGACGGTTTCATTGTTCAGCTCCCATTACCCAAGCATATCAGCGAACAGAAGGTCATAGAAGCCATCGACTACAAGAAGGATGTAGACGGTTTCCATCCCATAAATGTGGGTAGAATGGCAATCGGACTTCCTTGCTATATTAGCGCCACTCCAAAGGGAATCCTCGAGTTGTTGCGTCGTTACGAGATACCGACTAGCGGAAAGAAGTGCGTCATTCTTGGTCGCAGTAATATTGTGGGCAAGCCTATGGCACAACTCATGATGCAAAAGCAGTATGGCGATAGTACGGTAACCGTTTGCCATAGTCGCTCAAAGACGCTCAAAGAAGAATGCCAACAGGCAGATATCATTATCGCTGCCATCGGCCAACCGGGTTTCTTGAAGGCAGATATGGTAAAAGAGGGCGTAGTGGTCATTGACGTTGGTACGACTCGCGTTCCCGATGCAACGAAAAAGAGTGGCTTCCGTCTTTCGGGAGATGTTGATTTTGAGCACGTTGCACCTCTTTGCTCCTATATTACTCCCGTTCCTGGAGGCGTAGGACCAATGACGATTTGCATGCTCATGCTCAATACCCTCGCTGCAGGTAAGCATCTTTATTACGCTTAATAAAATGCATAAAAAACTTTGGTTGCTTGTCGTTGCAGTCCTTTTGTGCTGCAATGTTTGGGCCCAGCAGGACAGTGTCCCTGAGGTCAGAAAGGACAGCGTTCTTGAAGTCGTAAAGGATAGTCTGCCTGAAGCTGGGAGGAAAAAGGTTGGTGTCGTCCTTAGTGGTGGCGGCGCAAAGGGAATGGCACATATCGGCGTTCTGAAAGTTTTGGAACGAGCTGGCATTCCTGTCGATTATATTACTGGCACATCGATGGGTAGCATTATTGGCGGCCTGTATGCCATAGGATATAATGCCAACTCGCTCGATTCGTTAGTGCGCAAACAAGATTGGGCTTATCTCATTTCCGACAAGGAAGACCTTAGCAACCAAGGGCTTAGCGACCGACGCAAGCAAAATACCTATGCTTTTACTTCGGGTTTGAACTTTAACAAGAATGCTTTTACCGAAGGGGGAATCATAAACGGACATAACCTCTCGGAGCGTTTCCAGAAACTTTGTGTCGGTTATACCGACTCGCTCGATTTCTCGTCGGATTTGCCGATACCGTTTGCTTGTGTAGCGACAAACATTATCGACAATAGCGAAGTGGTTTTCCATAGTGGCCAGTTGCCGGTAGCAATGCGTGCCTCGATGGCCATTCCTGCGGCCTTTTCTCCTGTAAGGCTTGGCAATATGGTTTTGACGGATGGCGGCATGAAGAACAATTATCCCGCCGACATCGCCAAAGAAATGGGAGCAGACATTATCATTGGTGTTACCGTTCAGGGAGCTCCAAAGACTGCCGACGAGATAAGGGGAACGATGGCTGTCCTAAACCAGATTATTGATATAAACTGCAAGAACAAACTCGAGGAAAATATTGCCATGACCGACTTGCATATGCGAGTCAATACGACGGGCTATAATACTGCGAGTTTCTCTGCAACTGCCGTCGATACGCTAATTCGTCGAGGTGAGGAAGAAGCTATGCGTCATTGGGATGAGTTGATGGCTTTGAAGAAACTTATCGACATCGACGAGTCGTCCATTCCTGCCCCACACCAACCTTTGCATCCAAATATAATGGCTGAGCGGCAACGTGTTGTTGGCTTCACATTCAATAATATGACGCCGCAAGATGAACGTTTCTTGCGTCAGAAATTCCACTTGCATAAGACAGATAGCATAGATGCTAATTTAGAGCAACAGCTCACAACCTCTATGCGCATGGACCTCTTCTACAAGACCGCCGAATGTCGATTGAAGTCGGAAAATGATGGCGTTCGAGTCATCCTAACAGCAGGCGAACGCAAGGCGGCACAAGTCTATGCAGGTTTGCGTTTTGACTCAGAAGAATATGCTGCCCTGTTGTTAGGAATCGATATTCCTTTGAAGGCCTCAGTGCCGATGAACACAGAACTTACAGTTCGACTGGGAAAGCGTATTATGGCTCGTGGCGATTTTACTGTACACCCTCGCAGTTTTACCAGTCCCACATTGAGCTACACTTTCCGCAGAAACGATGTCGATATCTATTCAGGTGGAAGTAGAGCCTACAATGTTCTATACAACCAGTTCCAATTGGAGGCAACGCCTATCAATTTCGACTATCGTCATTTCGGTTTCCAGGTAGGTTTGCGTTGGGACTATTTGCATTATCACAGTAAACTCGAGTCATCGCATTCCGAGGAGATTCAATTCAAGAATAGACATTACCTCAGTTATCGTGCTCGTCTTGAATACAACATCGAGGACGACTGGTATTTCCCGACTCGAGGAGCCCGATTTAAGGCAGAATATGCCTATTTGACTGACAACTTTGTCAAGCTTGAGGGCAATGCCGGTCTGAACATAATAAGTGCGGATTGGCGCAAGTCGTTTACCTTTGGTCAGCGTTTCACCCTTCAACCAATGGTTTATGGCCGTTTCCTTTTGGGTAAGGCAGTCCCATCTATTTTTGCCAATACTATTGGTGGAGAGTGGTTTGGCCATTACTTGGAGCAACAGATGCCTTTTGCCGGCGTAGGCAATATGGAGTTTGTAGGCGACCAATTCCTGGCAGCACAACTTCAAGGACAGCTTCGCATTGCTTCAAACAACTATGTGCTCCTTCGTTGGGCTATGGCTCAGCAGTCTGAAAAGTTAAAGGAACTCTTCGACCACAAGATGCTTTACGGCATTCAGGCTGCCTACTATTATAAAACTATGTTTGGCCCTCTTGGAGCGACCTTAGGTTATAGCAACCGCACGAAAAAGCCTTACTTCTTCCTGAACCTTGGGTATGAGTTCTAAGAAACGCATATTATTATTGTTGATTCTTCACTCTTTACTCTTCGCTTTTCATTCGACTGCGCAGAGCCGCTTTAAGAGGTTCTTGACGAAAGCCGACAGCATACTAACGGATCGCTATTATCATACGTCTTACGACACAAATTATGTGGTCAGACCTGAAGGGAAATTGACCTTGAAACTCAAGGGAGACCAAACAGGCAACGGCATTCGAGCTAAAGGAACAGTACACGACCTCAACTTCAAGTCCCATTTGAGCACAAGCTACAAGACGACTATCTCTATTGCGGGAACTTATCGAGGTCTTTCAGCTTCCTATTCCATCAATCCTGCTAAACTTGCAGGTTTCTACGAAGACTATGAGTTGAACATCAATTACTATGCAAGCCGTTTCTGTATTGATGCCAGCTATCAGCGCTCTTCCTCACTTTCGGGCAACATGACACTTGGAGAAAATTCGTTTCGGATGGAGTCGGGAGAAGCAGACATGAAGGTCTTTAATATCACGGGTTATTATGTCTTCAACCATCGTCGCTACTCAGTTTCAGCCGCCTACAATCAGAGCTACATCCAGCGTCGCTCGGCTGGTTCGTGGCTTGCGGGGTTGAGCTATCAAGGTGGAAGCATCAAAACGAGTGACGAACGGAAAGAGCAGAAACCAGACAGCCCCGATGTACGTATCGGAGTAGGGCATATAGGTATCGGAGGCGGCTATGGCTATAACCTCGTTCTCGGCAAGAAATGGCTCCTCAATCTTACTTTGCTTCCCACTTTCGTGGTCTATAATCGAAACAAACTGACCATAAACGACGAGAGTCGACACGCAGGACGAATGAAGTTCAACATGCTCTTCAACGAGCGAGCCGCCGTCGTTTATAACTTCTCTTCACGTTATTTTGTCGGACTTACTGCAGTAGCAAACAACTCTGTTTTTGTAGATGATGCCGTTAAGGTTCATCAAAACAAATGGGTTGCCCATGCCTTTGTTGGAGTACGACTTTGGGAGTAAGAAAACATAACGTGGTTAAAATCCAAACTTAACGTGTTACGTTGACGATTTTAACGTGTGTCGTTGGCAAAGTTAACGTGTTATGATTGCAAACATAGCTGGCGTCGTTCTCCTCCATCTCGTTTTTGCGCTAAAAAAGTATTAAATGTAATCTGTTATGCGACGGATTTGGCAAAAAATTCTTATATTTGTAGCTGGAAACTTTTAAATGGCCATAAACGACACAAATTAAACATTAGAATAAATGGCAAACATCTTTTCATTAGAAGGCAAAAATGCTTGGGTTACGGGGGCTTGCTACGGCATCGGCTTCAACATTGCGAAGGCTTTTGTGGAGGCTGGCATCAAGAACATCATCTTCAACTGCCGCAGCGAAGAGGCTTTGCAACGCGGATACGACAACTATCGAGAGGCAGGCATCAGCAACGCAAAAGGCTACGTCTGCGACGTCACTGACGAACAGGCCGTAAAAGCACTTGTGGAGAGGATTCACGAGGAAGTGGGACAGATTGACATTCTGGTAAACAACGCAGGAATCATCAAACGCATTCCCATGCACGAGATGAAGCGCGAGGAGTTCCAGCAGGTTATCGACATCGACCTCGTAGGTCCCTTCATCTGCTCTTCTGCCGTTCTGCCAGAGATGATGGAGCGTCGAGAAGGTAAGATTATCAACGTCTGCTCGATGATGTCGGAACTGGGCCGCGAGACGGTAAGTGCTTACGCTGCTGCCAAAGGCGGACTGAAGATGCTGACACGCAACATCTGCTCGGAATATGGCGAGTATAACATCCAATGCAACGGCATCGGTCCGGGCTATGTCGCCACGCCTCAGACCGCTCCTCTACGAGAGCGTCAGCCAGATGGAAGCCGTCATCCTTTCGACAGTTTCATCTGTGCCAAAACTCCTGCAGGTCGTTGGCTCGAACCCGAGGAAGTGGGCGGTCCTGCAGTATTCCTGGCTTCTCACGCTTCGGATGCCGTCAACGGGCACATCCTGTATGTAGATGGAGGCATTCTGGCTTACATTGGGAAACAACCTTAAAATATTAAACATTGAACACTGAACATTGAAAATGGAGCAGGTTTTCAGTTATATCATCAGTTTGGGAGCTTCGGTGATGATGCCGATTCTGTTTACCATTATTGGGCTTTGCATCGGACTGAAGTTCGGAAAGTCTTTGAAGTCAGGACTTTATGTGGGTGTGGGATTCGTAGGTCTTGGCATCGTGACAGCCTTGTTGACGAATAACTTCGGTGGGCCGCTGAGTGATATTTCACGCCTGTACGACCTTCAGCTTGGCGTTTTCGATATGGGATGGCCCGCAGCCGCTGCAGTAGCCTACAACACAGCCGTCGGGGCTTTAATTATTCCCATCTGTCTGGGTGTAAACTTCCTGATGCTCCTCACCAAAACTACGCGAACTATCAACATAGACCTCTGGAACTATTGGCACTTTGCTTTCATCGGAGCTGTGGCTTATTTTGTGATGGGAGAGAGTCTGGCTTGGGGTTACTTCGCAGCTATCGTGTGCTATATCAATACTTTGGTAATGGCCGATCTCACGGCAAACAAGTTCCAGGGCTACTACGAAAATATGGAAGGCATCTCCATTCCGCAGCCTTTCTGCCAGAGCTTCACAGCCTTTGCTATGGGCATCAACTGGTTGCTTGACAAGATTCCTGGTTTTTCTAAGCTTGATATTGATGCTGAGGGACTGAAGAAGAAGTTCGGAGTGCTTGGAGAACCTTTGGTATTGGGCGTGATTGTTGGTATGTTGATTGGTGCTTTGGCTCAACTCGATATCAAAAAGATACTGTTCCTGGGCGTTACGATGGGAGCTGTGATGGAACTCATCCCTCGCATCACCAAGTTGTTTATCGACGGACTGATGCCCATTTCGAAGAAGACTCAGGAGATGGTGAAGAGGAAGTTCAACGGCAAGAAAGTATATATAGGAATGTCGCCAGCACTCGTAATCGGACATCCCACCACATTGGTAGTGAGCCTTTTGCTCATTCCTGTAACGCTTGGAATGGCCGTCATCCTGCCGGGCAATGCGTTCTTGCCTTTGGCTTCGCTGGCAGGAATGTTCTATGTCTTCGTAATGGTGCTCCCCTATACAAAAGGAAACGTAGTGAAGACCTTTGTCGTAGGACTGATAGCTCTTGCCGTCGGGCTTTACTTTGTGACCGATATGGCTCCAGCATTCACGCAAGCTGCCCATTCTGTCTTCAATCAGACAGGCGACAATGCTGCAAAGATACCTGAAGGCTTCGAGGCTGGTGCACTCGACTTCGCAAGCTCACTCTTCGGATGGGTTATCTACAAGTGCGTGAACAACTTGCAATGGGTTGGTATGGGTGTGCTGACCGTCTTTACTTTGGGCATGATGTGGTGGAACCGCAGACGCATCATTGCCGACGAGGAACAATCAAAACAATAATATAAATATGAAGAAACTGTTTTTAAGCTTGTTGGTTATGAGTTCAATAGCTGTATCTGCCCAGCAGACAATGAATTTCCAGACGGCTTGTCATCCTGAAGATGTTAAGCATTACGACACACAGACTCTGCGCGACAGATTCGTGATGGAGAAGGTAATGGCTGCCGACGAAATCAATCTGACTTATTCAATGTACGACCGCTTTATCTTTGGCGGAGCAATGCCTGTTACAAAAGACTTAAAGTTGGAGACGCATCCTCAACTTCGTGCCAACTATTTCATGCGCAATCGAGAACTTGGAATCATCAATACTGGCGGCGATGGTGTGGTAATCGTCGATGGTCAGGAGTATCCTTTGGGTTATAGCGAGGCTCTTTATGTTGGTCGAGGATGGCTCGGCAAAGACAAGAACGGAAAGGACATCGACACCAATAAAGAGGTGATATTCCGTTCGAAAGATGCTAAGAACCCCGCTAAGTTCTATCTGAATTCAGCTACTGCCCATCAGCATTACAAGACGCAATGGGTTACCCTCGACGGACGAAAGAACGGGAAGGTACAGAGCCTGAAGGCTGTGATTGTGGGTACTAAGGAGAAACCTCTTGGAACAAAGGCTGAGAGCAACCTGCGCACCATCAACCAATTGATTGTGAACACAGCCCTCGAGGAAGGTCCTTGCCAACTCCAAATGGGTTTAACGCAACTGCAGGAAGGCTCTGTGTGGAACACGATGCCACCTCACACTCATGGCCGTCGAGTAGAAGCATACTACTACTTCAACGTGCCTGAAGGTCAAACCGTTAGTCACATTATGGGAGAGCCTCAGGAGAGCCGAGTCGTTTGGTTGCACAACGAACAAGCCATTATGTCGCCAGAGTGGAGCATCCATTGCGCTAGCGCCACATACTACTACACCTTTATCTGGGGTATGGCTGGCGAGAACCTCGACTACAACGACAAAGACGTCATCGAGGTAGGTGACTTAAGATAGAATTTATCTTTACATCAGTACTCTGACTGCCCATCAAAACAAATGGGTTGCCCACGCCTTTGTTGGAGTACGCCTTTGGGAATAAGAAAACATAACGTGCCTAGTTTGTCAACTAAGCACGTTATGTTTGCGAACGTAACACGTTAAGTTTGCGATTTAACCTAGGTGTGTTTCCTTACGAATTCATGCTGAGAAGGAATTCCTCGTTGCTTTCTGTGTTCTCGAGACGAGACTTTACTTCGTTCATCGCTTCGATAGGCGTCATGTCGGCAAGGAATTTCCTTAATATCCACATGCGGTCGAGGGTCATCTTGTCCTGAAGCAGGTCGTCGCGACGAGTGCTACTTGCCACGATGTTGACAGCCGGGAAGATGCGCTTGTTGGAGAGAACGCGGTCGAGCTGCAGTTCCATATTGCCCGTACCCTTGAACTCCTCGAAGATGACTTCGTCCATCTTGCTACCAGTATCGATAAGAGCAGTTGCGATGATGGTCAGACTTCCGCCATTCTCGATGTTACGA
Organism: Bacteroidaceae bacterium; assembly: GCA_017548075.1. GTDB lineage: Bacteria > Bacteroidota > Bacteroidia > Bacteroidales > Bacteroidaceae > Physcousia. Next base: position 58,799 of record JAFYNL010000032.1, read on the forward strand.
GCCGCTCCGAAGAAGCGTTTGGGCTTGTGAAGAGCGTTTGCATCCACACCACCACTCAGCACCTTTCCGCTTGCGGGAGAAACAGTATTATAGGCTCGAGCAAGACGAGTGATTGAGTCGAGGAAGATGACTACATCGTGTCCGCATTCAACCATTCGCTTTGCTTTCTCGAGCACGATTCCAGCAATCTTTACGTGACGTTCTGCAGGCTCGTCGAAGGTACTTGCAATCACCTCAGCCTTAACGGTTCTGGCCATATCGGTAACTTCTTCAGGACGCTCGTCAATAAGGAGCATCATGAGGTAAGCTTCAGGATGATTAGCTGCAATTGCGTTGGCAATGTCTTTCATCAAAAGCGTCTTACCAGTCTTTGGCTGCGCCACAATCAAAGCACGCTGGCCTTTGCCGATAGGAGCGAAGAGGTCAACCACTCGAGCCGAGAGGGAGTCGCCTTTGCCCTTGCAAAGTTTGAACTTCTCATCTGGGAAGAGCGGAGTAAGGTTCTCGAAAGGACTGCGATCGCGAACCGTATCGGGATTGCATCCGTTGATGCGTTCAACACGAATCAGGGGGAAGAACTTCTCGCCATGCAGAGGAGGACGAACAGGACCTTCCACAACGTCACCAGTCTTCAAGCCAAACTGCTTTACCATTTGCTGAGTGACATAAATATCGTCAGGACTGCTCAGGTAGTTATAGTCGCTGCTACGCAGGAAACCGAAGCCTTCAGGCATTACCTCGAGTACGCCTTCGCCACGAATGTTCTCGCCAAAGTTGTAGGAAGAAGGTGCGGCTCCACGACCTCCATCTGTTTCCGTCGATGGAGTGGGAACAAAATTCTCCCCTTTGGAAGATTTAGAGGGGGCTACAGCTATTTCCTTTGCCTGCTCTTCAGCAGATGGAATGTCCTGAATGATGATGAAGTCGTCGGAAACCTGAGACTCGGAAGTCGTCAGTTCGTCTTCTTCGTTGAGAGCTTCAACATCGAGGGCCTTTGCTTTGCGCTTTGTGGCAGGCTTCTCTTCTTCGAGAGCCTTTGCCAGTTCTTCAGCAGCCTCTGCTTTGGCTTCTCCGATGCGTTTGCGACGCTTTTTCTCGGGTTGAGGCTCCGTCACAGGAGTTTCAGCTTGTTGAGTCTGTTCTGCTTGTTTAGCAGCTTCCTCGGCTTCCTTCTCAGCCTTTGACTTACGTCCGCGTTTCTTCGGCACTTTAACTTCTGTGGGTTCTGTTGTTTCAGTAGCCTCGACAGCCTTAGGTTTACGTCCACGCTTCTTAGGAGCGGGCTCAACAGGAGCCTGCAAAGATTGAGCATCTAATATGTTGTAAATGAGTGTGGTTTGGTCGTTACTTAACTCCGCACCAAGCTTTCCGGCAAGCGCAGTAAGCTCTGCCAGAGTCATTCCTTCAAGTTCACTTTTGTGCATAATCTACGTATGCTTTAGTAATAATAAATAATGTATAAAAGGGGAAATATCGAACTGCCGAAAACACGATTGGCAGCCATTTCTCTAAAATTGTGATGCAAAGGTACGACAAATAATTCAAAATTCAAAATAATTAAATTCAAATTTATGGTTTATTCTTGCTTTTTGTGTACTTTTGCAGGGAAAATAGCATGGTTTCATACTTACAGGTACAGAATCTGACGCGAAGTGTGGGGGACAAGACGCTTTTCCGCGACCTCAACTTCAGTATAGGCGAAGGGCAAAAGGTTGGTCTCATCGCCAAGAACGGTACTGGTAAAAGTACTTTGCTCAACATTCTGAGTGGCAACGATCAAGCCGACGAAGGGCAAGTTGTCTATCGTAATGACCTTCGTGTCGGTTACTTGGAACAAACGCCAAACTATCCGCTCGACCTTACTGTTATCGAGGCTTGTTTCTGGCACGGAAACGAGACGACCAACCTCATTCGTGAGTACGAGACTTGTATGGCTTCGACAACTCAGGAAGGACTGCAAGACATTCTCGACCGAATGGAGCAACAAAAAGCTTGGGACTACGAGAATCGCGCCAAGACTATCCTTTCGCAACTTTTCATCACAGAGTTCGATAAACCTCTTTCGCAGCTTTCTGGTGGTCAACTCAAGCGTGTGGCATTGGCTAATACGCTTATCATGGAACCAGACTTCCTTATTCTCGATGAGCCGACTAACCATCTTGACCTTCAGATGATAGAGTGGCTCGAGAATTACCTTTCCCGTTCAAACGTCACTTTGTTGATGGTCACTCACGATCGCTATTTCCTCGACCGCGTTTGTTCCGTTATCCTCGAGCTTGATGAAGAGACCATCTACGCTTATCAGGGCAACTATGAGTATTTCCTCGAACATCGTGCTCAACGGCTTGAAGTAGCTCGTGCAGAGGTTGCGAGGGCTACGAACCTTTATCGGACGGAACTCGATTGGATGCGACGGATGCCGCAGGCTCGCGGACATAAGGCCAGATATCGCGAGGAAGTCTTTTATGAACTTGAGAAGCAAGCCCATCGTCGGATTGAGGAGCAGCAGGTCAGACTTGAGATGAAGTCCACCTACATCGGCAGTAAAATCTTTGAGGCAGAATATGTGAGCAAAGCTTATGGCGACCTCGTTCTGCTCAAGGACTTCTACTACAACTTCTCGCGTTACGAAAAGCTGGGTATTGTCGGCAACAACGGCACAGGCAAGAGCACTTTCGTTAAGATGTTGCTGGGATTGGTAAAGCCCGATAGCGGTCGCTTCGTTATAGGCGAGACCGTTCGATTCGGCTATTATAGTCAGGAAGGGATGGAGTTCGACGAGCAGATGAAGGTTATCGATGCCGTTCGCAAAACTGCAGAATACGTCGATTTGGGAGGTGGAAGAAAGCTCTCGGCAATGCAGTTCCTGCAACATTTCATGTTCTCGCCCCAGCAACAACAGAACTACATCTACAAGCTTTCAGGTGGCGAGAAGCGTCGTCTCTACCTCTGTACTGTGCTCATGCAAAGCCCCAACTTCCTCGTTCTTGATGAGCCTACCAACGATCTCGACATCACTTCTTTGCAGATTTTGGAGCAATACTTGCAAGACTTCCGAGGTTGTGTCATCATCATCAGTCACGATCGCTACTTCATGGACAAAGTCGTCGACCATCTCTTCGTCTTCAAAGGCGACGGCAGAGTAAAGGACTTTCCTGGCAATTATACGCAGTATAGAGAGTGGGAGAAGTTGGAGCCAGAGCCCAAGAAGACTCAGAGCACTCAGAATACTCCGAAAACTCAGAACTATCAAGGGGAGAGAAAGCGCAAAATGTCTTTCCGCGAGAAACAGGAGTTCGATACATTAGGCAAGGAAATAGATGCTTTGGAGCAGGAGAAGAAGGACATCGAAGCTGCCCTCAGTAGCGGCACTCTCAGCACTCAGGAAATCATCGATATGAGCAAACGCTTGCCCGTCGTGAATGATCTCCTCGACGAAAAATCGATGCGTTGGCTCGAACTCAGCGAGATAGAGTAGGAGGGCAGGCGTCTTTTGTAGTGAGGTAAAAAGAAAATCCCCGAGACACTTAGTTGTGCCTCGGGGATAGTTGTTATATAGGACTTTGTTTTATTCTTCGCCCCAAATGTCCCAATTGTTATCTTCCTTTGTGAGGGCAGCGCTGCCGTCAACAGGAGTTTCACTTATAGGGAGACTTTCTGCAAGCATCTGAACTGCCTGAGCCTCTTCAATTTTCATTGCTGGTGCTAAGTATTTCATATTCTTTATAATTATAAGTTAATATTCAAATTATAAGGTTTCCCCCAATCCCTCTCCTCGAAAGAGAGGGAAGGGGAAAAGAATCTCTTATTTCAGCACCTTCTTACCGTTGATGATGTTGATGCCCTTAACGGCCTTGCTTACACGCTGACCTGCGAGGTTGTAGATAATTGCATTTTCGTCAGCAGCGATGCGAGAGATAGCAGTTGCATCGTCCTCGCCGAAAGCATAGAATGGCTTAACAGCTGTCTCAAATACCATATAGCCCTTGCCAGCAGCAATAGTGCTTCCAGTATTAACCTTGTAGAAGCCTACAACGTCGTCAACCTTAGCGAGAACATACTGAGTACCGTCAGCAGTAACGTCTTCAGTTGAAGCAACGAGTTCGTTTGTAGCACCGAGAGTTGCGTCTGTAGTCTCATTAACTACATATGTGCCAGCATATTCAGCCTTTACAACAACAGCTGTACCAGCAGGAACAGTTGTCACAGGAGCGAGCTGAACATATTCGCCATCGAATGTAGCTGCATATGCGCTAACTGCATTGTCTGTGAAGTCAACGTCAACAGGAGCAACGAAGGTTGCATACTTAGCGGCGGTGACACTTACAGGAGTAATCCATGTGATTTCTGATTCGCGACGTTCGTCAGCACCGTAATAGATGCTCTGAACACCGATTCTCTTCCAAGCTGTGTAGTCGAAGTCAGCAGGGTTCAGATAGAACCTTATATCACCATCATCCTCGTAGATATCCCAATCATCACCGTATGAATAAGGAACTTCCACCATATCTTCTGTTACATATTCATATTCATCAGCGCTTACAACGAACTGCTGTGCTTTGCCGCCGTAGAGTTCATACCAAATAGTGTAGTAGAGCTTCTCAGCGTTGATGGGGTATCCATCCACATCTTCAGTAGGAACGTTGACCCAGAACTTAGGATAGCTGGTGCCTACAAGTTGTAGACCATTAAATGTAGGAGCTGCAGGAGTTGCTGCAACTTCAGGAGCCTCCTCAACTGTGACGGTAATTTGGTCAATCTGAGTGTTAGCGCCAATAGTAAAGATCACAGTCTCAGCGCCTTCAACACCTTCTGCTGGTACCCAAGTTGCAACCTTATTAGTAGCATCGTTTGTAATAGCGCCGGAATCTACAGAAACATTACCTCCATTGTTCTTGCCACCCCAGTAACCATTGTGGTAGAACTTAATACCTGTGATGATATAGCCTTTAGGAACAGTGAAGGTCAGCGTGCTGCTGTACATACGGAGCTGAGGACCATTAGTGGTAGCCCAGAAGCGGTTCGGATTTGATGCACTCTCGGTCTTTGGAGAAATGGCCAGTGTTACGGAGCTTTCTTTCAGTTCTTTGACTTCGAGGATGTCACCATCGTTACTATTCTCCTCATTGAGATTGTTTGATGTAGCCACATCCATCTCGTTGAAGTTGAAGGTGAAGTCACCAGTAGTGTATTCCTTAATAGTGAACCACTGAATCTCAGTTGCGTTGGTCTCGCCACCACCATAGTAAATGCTCTGGATACCAATCTTGTTCCAATCCTCAGAATAGAGGTCGTTCAGGTAGATACGGCCAGCGTAGAAGTCATAATTTTCTGTAAATCCATAAGGAATCTCTGTCATGTCTTCTTCCAGTTCGCTATGTGTGGCGGGGGTAAAGGTCAGCGGAGTAACCTTTCTTTCTACATCGGTGTAGATTATGTAAGTAAGTTTTGAACCCAGGATGGGATCGCCATTGACATCCTCCAAAGGTATGTTGAAATCAAGAACCATTCCATAGCTACTGCTTTGCAAAGCCGTGATTTCTGGGTTAGCAGGCATAACTGCCTTCTCAGCAACGGGAGCTATCACGGGATTGGTGTAGTTGCCGTCATAATACTGGTTACCCAGAACACCATAGACATTACCTTCTAAAGTGTAGGTGTCTGTTTCGGGATCGTATGTGAAGACGGCATCACCTTCGTAGAAGAAGTATGATGTCATGTCATAAGCTACACCCATGTATTGCATAGCGGGGAATGTAACCTTGTTGTCTTCGCCCTTTGTGCCCTTCACACATGCTTCGGGACAGTATTGACTCAAGCCCTGAATGTAAACATCGCTGCCATCAACAGCCACCTTTACAGGCTTAGAACCGCCGTTGTAGGTCATTACATAATCGTTAGCAACTACACCTTCAGGGAAAGTGATTACTGTCAGAGGATCAGAAGGAGTCAATGTGCTGCCACCTAACCAATATGGAGTTAGGTTATAGCCAACATAGCTTCCTGTAGAAAGTACTCTGCAAATCCATTCATCAATGTAGATGGAACCGTCATCCAGAACATAACCATGGATGTCGCCGTCATACCACCCAGCTTCATAGGTTTCGTCGCCCTCATAGTAGAATAAGCCATAGAGGATATAGTCTCCGTATGAAGATGTGCCACCTGTCTGTTCCGCACTAATTGTAAAGTAATTGTAGTCTCCGTCAGTACCGACTGTAGCCTCGAGATCGTTGGGGAACATACCGCTGATGGTGATGCCACCTTCGGTTGTTGTTGACTCAGAAATGACAACGTGTGCGGTACCTGCAGTTGTTGCGAGAGTGTCAGGTTGGGTGGAAAGCGAACTTGCCTGCAGATAATCCCAAGTGTAGTCACCTACAAGGTTGGCTGCAGAGAAAGTCTCAGCCTTCTTCGGAGCGCGTGCCCTCTTGCTGACCTGAGCTTTGCCAGGAGCCTGCTTGAGGTTGAGCTTTTGGCCAATCTGTGCCTTAGCAGGGAACATCTCAGCTCTCATGAGAGACTTCTCTGTTCCTGCCATTGCTGTTACAGCGATAAACGCTGCTAAAAGCATGAATGTAAACTTTTTCATAAATTAAGTTTTAATTAATAATATAGTTAACTGTATAAATTTAGACTATTTGGTCGCAAAAGTACGATTTACTCAGCATATTTGCAAGAAAATACACTTTTTTCTTAGCTATACATTATTTATATTATTAAGAGGGAAGGCAAAAACAAGGCAAAGTAACGCCATTTTGTCCTTCAATCTGTCATTTTGTCGCGGTTTGCTCGGCTTGCACACTCTTTGTGAAACAAGGGCAAAGGAGATACAACTATGATACAGAACAATCCAAATCAGCAACAAGAAGAGAAGAGCCTGCAGAAGTATGCTCGCAATCTCGTAGATGAAGCCCGTGCTGGGAAACTCGACCCAGTCATTGGTCGTGACGATGAGATTCGTCGTGTCCTGCAGATTCTCTCTCGTAGAACAAAGAATAATCCTATTCTGATAGGTGAACCAGGTACGGGTAAGACGGCCATTGTGGAAGGTCTTGCACACAGAATTCTTCGTGGCGATGTGCCCGAGAACCTGAAGAACAAGCAGCTCTACAGCCTCGATATGGGCGCCCTCATTGCCGGTGCGATGTATAAGGGCGAGTTCGAGGAACGACTGAAGAGTGTCGTTAAGGAAGTGACGGAGAGTCAGGGAGGCATCATCCTCTTTATTGATGAGATTCATACGCTCGTCGGTGCTGGCAAAGGCGAAGGTGCGATGGATGCTGCAAACATCCTGAAACCTGCTCTTGCAAGGGGCGAGATGAGGAGTATTGGTGCTACGACGCTCGACGAATATCAGAAGTACTTCGAGAAGGATAAAGCCCTCGAACGTCGTTTCCAGACGGTTATGGTGGACGAGCCCGATACACTTTCGAGCATCAGCATTCTGCGTGGCTTGAAGGAGCGTTACGAGAATCACCACAAAGTCCGTATTCAGGACGATGCCGTCATTGCTGCCGTTCAACTTTCTCAGCGTTACATAACTGAAAGATTCCTGCCCGACAAAGCCATCGATCTGATGGATGAAGCCGCAGCAAAGCTTCGTATGGAGCGCGACTCTGTGCCTGAGGAACTCGATGAGATAAGTCGTCGTCTGGCTCAGCTCGAGATTGAAAGAGAAGCAATTCGAAGGGAAGTGAAGTCCTCGACCTCTACTGAAGCCGATGTGGCCAAGTTGAAGGAGATTGAGGCTGAGATTTCGAACCTTCGCGAGCAGGAGACCAAGATGCGCAAGCAATGGGAGGACGAGAAGCAGCAAGCCGACAAGATTCAGACGCTCAAGGACCGTATGCAACAACTTCGTCACGAAGCCGAGCAAGCAGAGCGAGACGGCGACTATGCCCGTGTGGCTGAGATTCGCTACTCGAAGTTACCTGAACTGGAGAAGCAACTTTCGGAGGGTTCTTCGGTCAGCAACAAGATGTTGAGGGACGAAGTCACTGCCGATGATATTGCCGATGTGGTGAGCCGCTGGACTGGTATTCCTGTGAGCAAGATGCAGACGAGCGAGACTGAGAAACTCCTTCATTTGGAGGAGGAACTGCACAAGCGAGTCGTTGGTCAGGAGGAAGCCATTGCTGCTGTCAGCAACGCTGTTCGTCGCAGTCGTGCAGGCCTGCAAGACCCCAAACGTCCCATCGGTTCGTTCATCTTCCTCGGCTCGACCGGTGTGGGTAAGACGGAGCTTGCAAAGGCTCTGGCAGAGTACCTCTTCGACGACGAGAGCATGATGACTCGAATCGACATGAGCGAGTATCAGGAGAAGTTCAGCGTGACCCGACTCATTGGTGCGCCTCCAGGATATGTGGGCTATGACGAAGGCGGTCAACTCACCGAAGCCGTTCGCAGGAAACCTTATCAGGTCGTGCTCTTCGACGAGATAGAGAAAGCGCATCCCGATGTCTTCAACACCCTGCTGCAAGTGCTCGACGATGGTCGTCTGACCGACTCCAAAGGCCGCACCGTCAACTTCAAGAACACCATCATCATCATGACGAGCAACCTGCTGACAGGAGCAGACCTCGACAAGGGTGAGCAGGATGTGCGCGATATGCTTGTTCAGAGGGGAATTCGTCCTGAGTTCCTGAACCGCATCGACGAGATTATCGTCTTCCATCCGTTGAACTGGGGTGAAGTGAAACAGATTGTCCGCTTGCAGGTGGAGAGTGTCAGGAAGATGCTCAACCAGAATGGTCTCTCGATCAACATCACCGACGAAGCCATCGACCTCTTGGCCAACGAGGGCTATGACCCAGATTTCGGTGCCCGTCCTGTGAAGCGAGCCATCCAGCACCTCTTGCTCGACGACCTCTCGAAGGCACTTCTCGCAGGCCGCCTCGACCGAAATCGTCCCATCACGATCGATGCCAAGGAGGGTAAACTCACCATGGAGTAAACCGCAAAGCAAACGTGCTACGTGGCCACTTTTGACACGTTGCATATGCAAGTTTACTTGCTTGGTATGCAATAAATCAACAGTTTCATTTGGGATAAGGATACGCCGCTGCGTGTCCTTATTTCATTTATTGTATGCCGCGTCCGACATGGATTTTCGAACTTCAGTTCATGCAGTGGAAACGGGCCCTGTTTTCGATGCCTTGGACCTCAGTTCTAAATCCACTGCAAAGGTACGACATTCGCATTGCGGTCTACGAATCTTTGAGCAACTTTTTTACATGTTTTTCAAAAAAAAATTTTATTATGTTCACGTGTGCGCGGAGGTCATGTATTTTGTCAAGATATTTCCATTTCCGGGGCGGGGGCGCAGTCATTAAGTCATTAAGTCATTAGTCATTAAGGACGAATGAATGCGCCGAAAATTTTAATATATATAATATTATTATATATATTAATTATTATATTATATACTATTCTTTCTTCTTCTCTGTCAGGTTGGAGGGTTCTTAATGACTAATGACTTAATGACTTAATGACTTGGTGGGGAATGTAAAGTGCTCACTATTAATCCATTAGCCAAAGTCATCAAAATGACGCCCCACCTCGAGCTACCGACGGAACGCTCCCGGCCCTCGTTCGGAAATGGCTCGGAAAATTCCGGAAAATTTTCGGTAGCATTGTCAAATTTTTGTACTTTATCAGTAGAAAAGTAGGTTTCTTTTTCGCTTTCCGACAATTAGAATATTTCTTGTGACAGAGTGACATTAATTACGCCAACCAGAGTTAACTGTCTGTCTTTCAATAGCATCATATTTATGCATAAAATATGCAGACAAAAAAGAGCCGCCCCTGAGTGGGACGGCTCTGCGTGTTAGATTGTAGTTTTTAGAGTTTGATCTTGTCAGCTGCGTTCTGGATGGCTTCGTTTGTCTTAGCCTTACCTTCTTCAACAGCTGCTTTGCCTGCGTCGACTGCATCGTCAACTGCACCCTTAGCTGCGTCAACAGCATCGTTTACGGCACCTTCTACAGCATCTACAGCACCTTCCACTGCATCTTCTGCAGCGTCTACAGCACCTTCCACTGCATCTTCTGCAGCGTCTTCAGCTGCAGCAGCGGCATCAACTGGGAGTGCAGCAACTTCGTCGAACACCTTGGTCAGAGGAGCAACGTCGATGTTGAAGCTCTTCAGAGCCTCTGCATTTTCTTCAACGAAAGCCTTGATCTTGGTTGCATACTCTGTAACCTTAGCTACGTCGGTACCCTTGAGCAGCTTGCTCAGCTGAGTCTGAACAGTCTCGAGAGCCTTAGAGATGACTGTAGCGTCGCCAGTCTGAAGCTTCTCAGCGAGTGCGCTGACAACTTCGTCGGCAGAAGCCTTAGAGAAGTCGAGACCTTCTTCAATCTTGTTGGTGCAAGCACCGAAAACCATTGCAGCTGCAAGAGCTACCAAAGCAAATAACTTTTTCATACTTTTAAAATTAAAAGGTTAATAAAAAGGGTTATTAAAACATCAATTCATTAATTATAGGTTATAGGTAAGAGTCTGGAGTTGTTGAGAGTTGTCCCACATCTGCGGAGCCACAAAATACTCAGCGGCTTCGTAAATGGCTGCGTCTGCTTGCACAAAGAGTAAAAACAGACACAAAAACAATTTGAAACGTATCTTCATTATAAAAAATGAGGCATTTCCGCAGCGAATTTACATTTATTAGACGATATCCGCAAAGAAAATTGCAAGAAATTTGCCGTCTTAGCTTGAAAATTACGTAAAATATCCTTATTTTTGTGCTCAAATTATGCAAAAAGTCACAAATCCACTCGTTTGGTTGGCTCGTTTCCGTCATCGAAAGGGTTACGGCGTGCACAGTCCCTTTGCCTTCCGTTTCATAACGGATGTCATTTATGAGCAGCAACCATACTATGCTTACAAGGAACTGGATGCGCAACTGCCCTTCAGCAAGCGGTTTCGAGAGCGAAGAGGACTGCATCTGCTGCTGCGATTAGCCAATCATCTGCAGCCAGGAACAATCGTCCTTCCCAAAGATGCTTGGTGCGAGAAACGCTACCTGCAGAGTGGTTGCAAGACGGCTAACATTCAGTGCCAACTGCCTGAAGGAGAGGTGAGTATGTGCTTACTGAAAGAGCCAAACGACGAAGCGGTGAAGCATATGGGAGAACAATCGGTGCTCTTGCTCGACAATTTGCATCACAATCGCAAATGGTTCCAAAACCTGCCCTCTGTCGTCAGTTTCGACCTCTACGACTTCGGCATCGCATTCTTCGACAAACAATATAACAAACAATACTACAAAGTAAATTTCTGATGAAAGTATATACTAAGACTGGAGATAAGGGAACTACTTCGCTCGTTGGCGGAAAGCGCGTTGATAAGGCTTGTGCCCGCCTCGAGAGCTATGGTACAATCGACGAACTGAACAGTCAGGTAGGACTTCTGCTGACGTATGTCACGGAGCAGAAGGACCGAGATTGTCTCATCGGCATCCAGAACTGCCTTTTTATTGTGGGAGCACAACTCGCTACAGAAACTGAGTCGGCGCACACTCTTCAGAGCACAATTTCTGCCGACGACGTCTCTGCTCTCGAGAAAGAAATCGATTCTGCATCAGAAAATCTTCCAAAGTGGAAAGGTTTCACGCTTCCTGGAGGTTGCAGAGC
>JAFYNL010000033.1 GCA_017548075.1 Bacteroidaceae bacterium
CTGAGCCAGGATCAAACTCTTCATCGTTAAGTATCTTTTGTGGCTGCTGTTAAGCAGCTACTGTTGTCTGTTTCAAAAGAGCCGGAACCTGTACTCGTATCTCTATCCTTTAGGATATTGACGGTTCAACTTTTCTTGTACTACAAATTCTGTCTATGTAAATCTCTCAAAGAACATGCTCCTAAGGCGGAGCGCATCATAGCCCTACCCGTCCCTGAGGAACGGATAAGCCTCATTTGCGGATGCAAAGGTACGGCTTTTCCACAAACTGACAAAACAATCCGAAACTTTTTTTCCCTAAGCCTAAAAAAACGCCCTATATACATTATATATAATACGCGCGCGAGGGAATCAGAAACATCCCTCAGTTAAAATGCAAACTTAACACGTTATGTTGCCAAACTTAACTCGTTAAAATCGCAATCGTAACACGTTAACTTTGCCAACGTAACTGGGAGCGTTTTTTCCTTTGACCTGATACGACTCTAAATAGGGAGTGAAGGAAGGGGTTCCCATCAGTTCAGTACCTGGTCGCGATACTCTTTGGGGGTTATACCTGCGTTGGTCTTGAAGTAACGCGAGAAAGCGGCTGCATCGGAAAAGCCAAGCTCGTGACAGATTTGCTGAATGGTGAGATCAGGACGATGACGGAGAAAAGCCTTGGCTCGCATTACAACAAAGCGAGCTATCCATTCGCCTGCACTAATGCCTGTTTCTTGTATGATGATGCTACCAAAGTACTTGGGCGAGAGACAAAGTTGCTGGGCATAGTATCGAACCTCTCGGCTTTCATGGTAATGATTGACGAGACTCTCGTAGAAACGGCTGAAATAGGAGCGCGAGGATTTGTGGCGTTTGGCTGAAGATGTCGATAAGACTTTATTAGATTCCTGCCAGGATTCATCGGCCATAAGCGAGAATATATCCATGACATCGGCTAATATCTCCTTTCGGCTCTTTATATTTAATGTGCTGGCCGACTTCAGAAAACGAAGGGCATCGCTGAAGCATTGGAACTGCTCATCTGAGAGATGGAATTGAACCTGGCTTTGAAATATCTGACTCTTGCCATAAGTAATTCTCTGCTGCATCTCCTTATAGAAACTGTTAGAGACGACAACTAGCGTCACACAATAGTCTTCGGAAGAGTCTTTGGCCAATAGCAAATGATTGGGATAGATGACAGCCAAGTCATGAGCATGAAACTCAAAGGGTTGCATATCGAGTTCTCCGTGACTATCGCCTGAATGATTGAGGACGAGAACAAGATATGGTGAGACAAAAGGCTCGTCATATACTGGCAACTGAGTCACTTCATCGATAACCACCAAACCTTGCTGCTCTATCTCTTTGCTTAGAGCAAACAAAGGATGAGGGGAAGGGACATTATTCTGATTCTTTTCCATAGACGTTCTTTGACCTGCAAAGATATCTTTTTTTCAGAAGTTTTGCGCACACTCCCGACCTTTTGCAAATCTTTTTCGCCCTAGATGTCAAGAAAAGAAGAACTGAGGACTACCCTTAAAGTCACTCTCGCTTATACGAAACAGAGCAGGAGAATGATGAGTTGAGCGGTAAGGATGCGAAGGAACATCGTTAGCGGATAGACCGTACTATAAGCGACGGCTGGAGCATCATTACCCGCAGTTTGATTGGCAAAGGCAAGGGCTGGAGGATCGGTTGTGCTTCCTGCTATCATTCCCATCAAGGTGAAGTAGTTCATCTTATAGTACAATCTCGCCACAAGTCCCACAATCAGGATGGGCAAAACGGTAATGAGGAAACCACACCAAACATAGGTCAGGCCATCGCCTTCCACAACTGTATTGACGAAGCTTGCTCCTGCCTTGATGCCCACACTTGCAAGGAAGAGTGCAAGACCTATTTCTCGAAGCATCAGATTGGCACTTGTGGTAGTATAAGCCACCAGTTTAGCCTTGTAACCAAAGCGGCCAATCAGGATGGCAACAATAAGCGGACCGCCTGCCAGACCGAGTTTGACGGGAGTTGGAACGCCAGGAATTGCGAAAGGAATGGCTCCGAAAATGATACCCACAAAGATGCCAATGAAGATGGCTGATAGGTTAGGATGGTTGAGACTCTTGACACTATTTCCCATCTTGCGAGCCACTCGATCGACTGCATCCTCAGGTCCCACCACCATAATACGGTCTCCCAACTGCATCCTCAAGTTTCGCTCTGCAAAGAGATCCATATCGCCTCGACGAATTCGCGTCACATTAACGCCATAAACGGAACTGAAATGCATCTGTCCAAACGTCTTACCATTCATGGAAGGCTGAGTGACAAGAATGTTCTTGCTTACCATCGGAACATCCTGCTCTTGCCATTCCACACTCTCTTCAGGTCCGATGAAGACTCGGATTGCCTCTGCATCATCCTGAGCACAAGTAATGAACATCTTGTCGCCCTCAGAAATGACGGTATCTCTATTGGGGATGCTGACATGACCATTCTGCAAGATACGACTGCAGACAAAGTCTCTTCCAAGGAACTGACGAACCTGCAGAATCGTACGACCTGCAAGGTAGGCGTTCTTTACCACAAGTGTCATTCGATGAGGGGTTGCATGCGGATTGGCAGCTTGCTCTTCTTCTATCTGCTTTTGCTCATCTTTCAGACGAATTCTGCAAAGGAAACGAAGGGCAATTGTCGCTCCTATAATACCCAGAACACCAAGCGGATAGGCACAAGCATAACCGTTGGCAATAGCTGGAGCCGCATCATGGAAGACCTGATTGCAGGCCTCAGTGGCAGCACCAAGACCAGGAGTATTGGTAATAGCTCCGCAAAGTACGCCAACCATCATAGCAAGATTGCTGGAGTTGGCTGCCGAAGATGCATTACTATCATGGAAGACAAGGAAATAGAGGGCAATACAACAGAGGACATTGAGCAGGACAATACTCATAGCCATCACATTCAACTGTACCCCACCCTTCTTGAAACTCTCGAAGAAACCTGGTCCAACTTGAAGACCTATACAATATACAAATAAGATAAGGCCAAAGTCCTGAATGAAGGTCAGCACATTTAGGGTTCCTGTAAAGCCAAAATGTCCCGCCAAGATGCCTGCGAAGAGCACGAAGGTGACACCCAGAGAAATGCCGCCAAACTTGATACGGCCTAAACCAATACCTAATGAAATGACCAAAGCATAGAGCAGAACAATGTGAGCCACGCTATCGGTCGAAAAGAAGAGAGGTTCTAACCAATCCATAAATTTTGCTTCAACAAAAATGTCCTTTCAGGGTGCAAAGGTACGAAATAATGCCGTAGGTTGCAACACAGAGAAGTCAATTCTTGCTTTTAAGCAAAAGAATTGTTCAATTTATGGTTAAAAGTTTTGTTGTTTGCATAATAATGCGTACCTTTGTGCGCTTTTAAGTGCAAAACCAACAAACAACATATTTTATATATTAACTTATGGCAGATAGTAAAGAA
Organism: Bacteroidaceae bacterium; assembly: GCA_017548075.1. Classification (GTDB taxonomy): domain Bacteria; phylum Bacteroidota; class Bacteroidia; order Bacteroidales; family Bacteroidaceae; genus Physcousia. Next base: position 3,466 of record JAFYNL010000033.1, read on the forward strand.
AAACTCTTTTCCGATTTTACTGCGCCTAGTCGTCAGGAGTGGCGAGACAAGATTGAGGTTGACCTCAAAGGTGCAGACTATCAGAAGAAAATGGTGTGGAGAACCAATGAAGGTTTCAGCATGGAGCCCTTCTACCTGAAGGAAGATGTGGATAAGCTGCCGCTTGTCAATGCTCTTCCTGGTGAGTTCCCCTATGTTCGCGGCAACAAGGCCGCAGACAACGAATGGTATGTCCGTCAGGACATCAAGTGTGATTGTCCGAAGGAGGCTAATGCAAAGGCTCTCGACATCCTGAACAAGGGTGTGACAAGTCTTGGCTTCCGTATTCCATCGGAGAAAGTCAGTGCAGATTACATTGAGACTCTGCTCGAAGGCATCTATGTGGATTGCGTCGAGCTGAATTTCATGACTTGCCAATGCAAGGCGCTCGAACTGGCTCAAATCCTTGTGGCTTACTTCCAAAAGAAGGGTGCCGACGCACAGAAGGTAGAGGGCAGCATCAGTTTCGACCCAATCGAAAAGATGCTCATGAAGGGCAAGGACACGACCGAAGCACTTGCTAATGCACAGACACTCGTCGAGACCTTTGCCGCTTATCCCAAGTTCCGTCCCGTTGCTGTGAATGCTTACAAGCTCACCAACGCTGGTGCTTACAGCTACCAAGACCTCGGCTATGCTCTTGCTTGGGGTAATGAGTACTTGGCAGAGTTGACGGAAGCAGGCGTGGCTCCTGAACTTGCAGCACAGAGCATCAAGTTCAACCTCGGCATCAACGGCGTCTATTTCATGGAGATTGCCAAACTTCGTGCAGCTCGTATGCTTTGGGCACAAATCGTCAGTCAATATACAACTGACAAGGAAAGTGCAAAGATGCATGTTTGCGCCTTCACCACGACTTACAACATGACCTTGTTCGACAGTTATGTTAACATGCTTCGCTCGCAGACAGAGACTATGTCGGCTGCTCTCGGAGGTGTTGACAGTATTGTTGTAACGCCTTTCGACGAGCCCTATGAAGTTCCGACAGACTTCGCAGAGCGTATCGCTCGCAACCAGCAGCTTTTGCTCAAGGACGAGTGCCACTTCGACAGAATGGTCGATGTTGCTGGTGGTTCTTACTTCATCGAGGAGCTGACCTCCGCTTTAGCAACTCAGGCTTGGAAACTCTTCCTCTCTGTTGAGGAAGAAGGTGGCTTCTTGGCTGCCGCAAAGGCTGGTTCTGTTCAGAACACCATCAACGAAACGAACGCTACTCGTCACAGTAATGCCGACAAACGCAAAGAGTTTCTGCTTGGCACGAACCAGTTCCCCAACTTCACAGAAAAGAGTGAAGGCAAAGAACCTCTCGAATGCTGCTGTCAGAAGACTTGCGGCTGTGAGAGCACAATTCCTGCTATCAAGACATCTCGCCTTGCTTCTGACTTCGAGGCTCTTCGTCTCAAGACAGAGAAGGCTGCGAAGGTGCCCGTTGCATTCATGCTGACGATTGGCAACCTCGCTATGCGTCAGGCTCGTGCACAGTTCAGTTGTAACTTCCTGGCTGCTGCCGGCTATCAGGTTATCGACAACCTCGGCTTCAAGACAGTTGAGGAAGGTGTTGACGCAGCCCTTGCCGCAGGAGCCGACATCGTTGTGATTTGCTCAAGCGACGACGAGTATGCTGAGTACGCAATCCCTGCCTTCAAGTATCTGAACGGCCGTGCCCTCTACGTTGTAGCTGGTGCTCCCGCTTGCACAGACGACCTCAAGGCAGCAGGCATCGAGAACTTCATCCACGTTAGGTCTAACCAGTTGGAAACCCTCAAGGAGTACAACGCTAAACTCGGAATCTGATTATGGCACGCAAACAATTCAACAACATAGACATTTTTGCAGGCATTGAGGCCAAGAACGGCCAAGCCTGGCAAAAGGAGAATGGTATCACTGCCAACTGGAAGACAGCCGAGCAGATAGACATTCAACCCGTTTATACGAAGGAAGACCTCGAGGGCATGGAGCATTTAAACTTTGCTGCAGGTATTCCTCCCTTCCTTCGTGGTCCTTACAGCATGATGTACCCCTTCCGTCCGTGGACCATTCGTCAGTACGCTGGCTTCTCTACGGCAGAGGAATCCAATGCTTTCTATCGCAGAAACCTTGCTTCTGGTCAGAAAGGTCTGTCAGTCGCATTCGACCTTCCCACGCATCGTGGCTACGACCCAGACAATCAGCGCGTTGTAGGTGACGTAGGTAAGGCAGGCGTAAGCATTTGCTCTTTGGAGAACATGAAGGTGCTCTTCGACGGAATTCCCTTGAACAAGATGTCCGTCTCCATGACGATGAACGGCGCCGTACTGCCCATTCTTGCCTTCTATATCAACGCAGGTCTGGAACAAGGCGCACAGTTGGAGGAAATGGCAGGAACCATTCAGAACGACATCCTGAAGGAATTCATGGTGCGTAACACTTACATCTATCCACCAGCATTCTCCATGAAGATTATCGCCGACATCTTCGAGTTCACTTCTCAAAAGATGCCGAAGTTCAACTCAATCTCTATCTCAGGCTATCATATGCAAGAGGCTGGTGCAACAGCCGACATCGAATTGGCATACACACTTGCCGATGGTATGGACTATTTGCGTGCAGGTATCAACGCAGGCATCGATGTGGATGCTTTCGCACCTCGTCTCTCGTTCTTCTGGGCCATTGGTGTGAACCACTTTATGGAGATTGCGAAGATGCGTGCAGGTCGTCTGTTGTGGGCAAAGATTGTGAAGAGCTTCGGAGCCAAGAACCCGAAGTCTATGGCTTTGCGTACCCACTCTCAGACATCAGGCTGGTCTTTGACAGAGCAAGATCCCTTCAACAATGTGGGTCGTACCTGTATCGAGGCTATGGCTGCCGTGCTTGGTCACACCCAGAGCTTGCATACAAACGCCCTCGACGAAGCCATCGCATTGCCGACAGACTTCAGTGCCCGTATCGCTCGTAACACTCAGATTTACATCCAGAACGAGACACAAGTCTGCAAGCACATCGATCCATGGGCAGGTTCTTACTATGTGGAGAAGCTCACATACGAGTTGTATCACAAGGCTTGGGAGCATATCCAAGAAATCGAGAAGCTTGGCGGTATGGCAAAAGCCATCGAGACTGGCCTGCCGAAGATGCGTATCGAGGAAGCTTCAGCACGTACTCAGGCCCGCATCGACAGCGGTGTACAGACCATCGTAGGCGTGAACAAGTATCGTCTTGAGCACGAAGATCCCATCGATATCCTCGAGATCGATAATACCGCAGTACGTCTGCAGCAGGAAGAGTCCTTGAAGCAACTCAAGGCAAAGCGCGACGAAGCTCAAGTTAAGGCTGACCTCGAGGCCATCACAGAATGTGTTCGTGAGTTCAATGAGGGCAAGAAGAGCAAGGACAACCTGCTCGATCTGGCTGTTCGTGCCGCTGGTCATCGTGCCACTTTGGGTGAGATAAGTGATGCCTGCGAAGCTATCGTAGGTCGTTACAAAGCAGTAATCAGAACTATTTCAGGCGTGTATAGAAGTGAAAGTAAGAATGACAAGCTTTTCGACAAGGCTTGTGCTATGACCGACGAATTCGCCAAGAAGAATGGTCGTCGTCCTCGTATCATGGTTGCCAAGATGGGACAGGACGGACATGACCGTGGTGCGAAGGTAGTCGCTACAGGTTATGCCGACTGCGGCTTCGATGTGGATATGGGACCTTTGTTCCAGACACCAGCCGAAGCAGCCCGTCAAGCAGTAGAGAACGACGTGGATATCGTAGGTGCCAGCTCTTTGGCAGCAGGTCACAAGACACTTATTCCTCAGCTCATCGAAGAGTTGAAGAAGCTTGGCCGCGAAGACATCATGGTCATTGCAGGTGGTGTTATTCCTGCACAAGACTACGACTTCCTCTACAATGCAGGCGTTGCAGCCATCTTTGGTCCCGGCACTCCGGTTCCCTACTCCGCAGTTGAGATGATGAAGATCTTGATGGGAACAGAATAGTTCAACATTAACTTCCTACTCTTACCCCTCTGCTGGATTTCGGCAGAGGGGTTTTTCGTTTCAAAACATAACACGTTATGATTGCAATCGTAACACGTTAAGTTTGCCAACGTAACACGTTAAATTCGCCAACGACACTGGCATAGTTGAATTAACTCAAACATTTTCTTAAAAAACAACATTTCTTTTGGCTGTTATGGAAAAAAGATGTACCTTTGCGCCCGATTTGTCTTAAAACGACAGAAAACATTATTTTTTTTAACTATAAACATTAATCAATGAGAAAATTATTTACACTACTCCTTGCCCTGTTCTGCTTTACAGGAATCTGGGCTGAGGATGTGACAGAAGGACAAGCTCTTGAACAAGCATTGGACTTCCTGGCAAATCAGACGACTGCTTCTGGCAGACCACGCCACGCTCAAGGCACAACGCCTCAGCTTTCATTGGCAAGCAAGGTGAGCGGACTGTATGTCTTCAATGTAAAAGACGAAGGTGGCTATGTTATCGTATCGAATGACGACCGTACTATTCCAGTTCTTGGCTTTAGCGAGAATGGCAAATTCGATGCAAACAACATGCCCGACAACATGAAGGCTTGGCTTCAAGGTTATGCCGACGAAATTGCATGGCTGAAGCAGAACAACATCACAACAACCGGCCCAAAGAAGGTTCGCAGCAAAGTTGGCTCACATAGTACCACAGCTGTCGCTCCTCTTTGTACCTCAACTTGGTATCAGGATGCACCATACAACAACCAGTGCCCTACATATAACAGTTGGTCTGGTTCCGGCAGGTCTGCTACTGGTTGTGTGGCAACTGCAATGGCTCAAGTAATGTACTACCACAAATGGCCAGAAACTACAACAAAAGCTATTCCAGGATACATCACATACAGCTATAGCATGAACCTATCATCGCTGCCCGTCACATCTTTCGACTGGGCAAACATGATAGACGACTATTCAGGCAGCTACACTACTGCTCAGGGCACAGCCGTTGCCACTTTGATGAAGTATTGCGGTTACTCTGTTCAGATGGACTATGGTCCAGAGTCAGGAGCCTATACTGAGGATGTTGCAACTGCTCTTATCAAATACTTTGACTACAATGCCAACACCACACAGTTTGTCAATCGTAGTTCATATACCTACGCTAACTGGACTGATTTGATTTATCATGAAGTAGCAAATTCTCGTCCTGTTGTTTATGGAGGCATGTCAACTGGTGGCGGACATGAGTTCGTATGCGATGGCTATAAATACCAAAGCGGCACCGACTTCTTCCACATCAACTGGGGTTGGGGTGGTATGAGTGACAACTACTTTGTCCTCTCTGCTCTTGATCCTGACCAGCAGGGTATTGGCGGCAGCAGTTCAACCGACGGCTTCCATTATGGACAGGACGCAGTCATCGGCATTCAGAAATCTACTGACAATGGATCCATTGCAGACATCTCTCCCAATGTCATTAACTTGGTATTGAACAGTATCACCTTCAGCAGCAATCCTTCTGAGCCCGGTGCAGAGGTAAATGTCATCTTCAATGTCACCAACAACAGTTCCGACGACTATGATGGCGATCTTTGGTTGTACTTAAATTATGAAGGCGAGTTTTATCCCATTGACCTCCAAAGCTTTGTCATTCCCGCAGGAGAGACACAAGATTGTATCATTCCTTATACACCAGAAGAGGCAGACACATACGAATTTGCATTTGGTTATATTAATGCGAAAGGCGAATACGTTGTCTACGATAACATGACTGCAACATTAACCGTTGCAGAACGCACCAAAAACGAATACGTTCCCGTATATGGCTACTATTGTGACGAGTTGAGCAGAAGCCAATTCATCATTCCTGCAGCAAACATAGAGGATATGCTCAATAGTACCATCAATGGAATGACATTCTATGCTGCTCAAACTTCTGTCAGCTGGGGTGCTGCTAAGTTCGATGTTTATCTGAGCGAAGTAAACTCGACCACTATCAATTCACTTAAGGACTGGAATAGCTTGGAGAAGGTGTATGCTGGTAGCCTTTCTATCAATGAAGGAAAGATGGTCATCAACTTCAACGATCCATATTATTATCAAGGCGGTAACCTTTTGGTAGGTATCAACCAAACCGTTAAGGGCAATTATTCTAGTTGTAGTTGGTATGGAGAAACTGTTAATGGTGCATCTGTAGGTGGTTACAACACATCTATCAACCAACAGAACTTCCTGCCAGAAGTCACCTTCAACTATACCGCTGGTGGAACTCCTCCTTTGAAGAAGCCCACAAATCTTGCAGCAACAGAAATCAGTGCTACCGGCGCTACAATCAGTTGGGAAGGCACAGCCGACAGCTACAACCTGCGCTACAGAGCAGCCAAGGGCTTTAACTATGACTTCGAATTCGCCGAAGCATGGACATATACTGACTTCTCGCCCTGCACCACCTACGACGGTGACGGCCTTAAAACATATGGAATCCAAGGTTTTGATATGCCTAATGCAAACTACTATGGTTCTGTTATAGCATTCTCTGACAACAGCCAATGGGAAGCACATAATGGCAACACCATGGGCGCATTCATGGCTGCCATCCCTTCAGAAGAGGAAGGAGGAATAACAGCCAACGATGACTATTTCATCACTCCCGAACTTACCATTGCAAGTGGAGACCATTTCACCTTCTGGGCAAGATCAGTTACTACCAGCTATGGCCTTGAGCGTATGAAAGTTAGTGTCTATGGCGGAAACGGAACCATCAGCAATTACCTCGCCGGAAGTGCCTCCAAATACGTTGAAGTGCCTGTCGATTGGACACAATATGACTACGACTTGACAGCCTATGCCGGCCAGACCATTCAGTTGGCTATCAACTGCGTATCAGCCGATGCTTTTGCACTTCTCTTCGACGATATCTTCGTAGGTGATCCCACCGACGACTCTTGGGATGCAACCCTTACGAATGTTACCTCTCCATATGTTTTGAACGGACTCTCTAGCGAAACGAAATATGAAGTTCAGGTTCAGTCTGTCGGTGGCGAGAACACAAGTGATTGGGTAGGAATAACCTTCTATACCGAAGAAGCAAGCATCATCGAGTTTGCCAACGATGTAGACAACACAGAACTGATTAATGACCTCGACGGACAGACTTGTAATGTTCAACTTACCGGTCGCACCCTCTATAAGGATGGAACTTGGAACACACTCTGCTTGCCTTTCGATGTAACAGTTGAAGGCAGTCCTTTGGATGGAGCTGATGTTCGCACATTAAGCAATGTAACTCTTGAAGGCGAGACAGTGACTTTGAACTTCACCGCCGAAGGAGCTGTAACAACTCTTACTGCAGGTACACCTTATATAATTAAATGGGAGGCTGACGACAACATCGTCGACCCCGTCTTTAATGGTGTAACTATCAACAAGACGCTTAACGACGAGACATTCGACCTCGGCGAAGAGGAGTCTATCACCTTCAAGGGCACATACACCAAGACAACCTTCGCAGAAGCAGACAAGAGCATCCTCTTTGTAGGTGCAGACAACAAGTTGAACTATCCTCTTGCAGGTGCTACTATTGGTGCATTCCGCAGTTACTTCACACTTGCTGGCCTTACTGTTAGCGAAGCAAACGGCGTGAAGTTCTTCACAAACCTTGGTGACGATGACGATCCAACTGCTATCGTAAACATCAATGCTAAGGACAGCGACGAATGGTACGACCTCAATGGTCGCAAGCTCGCAGGCAAGCCCAGCATGAAGGGTATCTATGTGAATGGTGGACGGAAAGTCACCGTAAAATAAATGAAAAGAAGGAGGACTTAATTATGAAAAAGACATATATGACGCCCATCGTGAATGTGGAAAGCGCTCAGCCAACAAACATCATCTGCGTTAGTTTCACCAGTAATACTGACCTCGAAGGTGGTGGTGGCAGCGATGGCAACGCTCATGCACATGAGAGCGATTGGGACATGTGGGGTGACGAATAAGAAAGATAACCTCATCTCTGTAAACAAGGCGTGGCTAGTTGCAAAACTAGCCACGCTTAGTTTTATAATTAGGCACGTCTAGTTGAGCAAATAGGCGTGGAGCGTTTTTTAGCCCAAAACCGCATGTTTATGCAAGCAAAAGCGCAATATGCAACTTTATTAGCCTTTATCCTAACGAAAACATGCAGCATGCTTGCCAGTTTCCTTAAAAAGTCTTACTTTTGTTGCCAGTTTTTCACATAAAACGGCTATTGTATAACTAAACTAATAATAATGTTTAACTAAAGTTTTAGCTACATGAAACAGAAAACTACTTTATTCACGAAAGCATCATTGACGCTTTTCGCAGTGTTCTTTAGCTTTGCTGGAGCAAGAGCACAACAGGCTTTACCTTATGAGTATGGCTTTGAGGACAACGATTTGTCAAATGACGGCTGGGTACTTCAGGGAGCTACCAGCAGCAGCACCTGTATTGAAACAGAAACAAATGCAGCACATAATGGGACACATGGCTTTGTGTTCTATTATTCTGAACAGAACGCGTACCTTATCTCGCCATTACTGACAGGTGGTGAAAAAGGTATTAACGTTTCCTTTTATTACGGGGAATACTCAAACGCTTACGGCGACGAGCAGTTCCAAGTTGGTTATACTACCGATGAAACGGTTACCGATGCAAGTGAATTCACCTACGGAGACATCATAACAGCTTCAGTAGATTGGCAAGAATATACAAGCACATTCCCTGCAGGAACCAAGCGCATTGCCATCAAGTATATTTTTGGCGACCACTGGTATTTCTATCTTGACGACTTCAGCTTTATTGGTGCAGAGGTGCCCACCAACATAACTGCAAAGGATATAACGACAACTTCTGCAACCATTAGTTGGACAGGCATTGCCGACAGCTATAACCTCCGTTATGCTAGTGACGAATCTGAATGGGTTACTGTGAACAATGTCACAAGTCCATATACTATCGAGGGACTTACACCTGGAACCACATATAAGGTTCAAGTTCAGGGCGTATTTAGTGAGGGAACAAGTGCATGGGCCAAAGCCACTACCTTCACCACTCTCAGCACCAACCCCGTTCCTTCCAACATCGAAGCTGACCTTGCTGCTGATGGCGCAGCTCTCACATGGGAAGGCAAAGGCGACAGCTACAAGGTAAGATACAGAGTCCCAAGCGAAAAGGTCTACAGTTTTCTCGAGGATTTTGAGGGTCTTACAGACGGTGCCCTTCCCGAAGGCTGGATTGCTATTGATAGCGATGCCGACGGCAACAACTGGTTAACTCATACTAATACTGGTTCAGGAAACTATAATACTGTTTCTGGAAATGGTGTTGCAATTTCTGCCAGCTATGATAGTGAAACTACTTCAGCTTTGACTCCTGACAACTGGCTGATTACTCCTAAACTCACCCTCAAGGGTACAATGAGTGTATGGTTGTGCGGACAGGATGCAAGTTGGGCAGGCGAGCACTTTGCTATCTATCTCTCTACTACAGGCAATGACATTGCTGATTTCACCACCGTATTGGTTCCTGAGTCAATAACTACCGGCAATTATGTAGAGTATACTGCCGACCTTAGTGCTTATGAAGGTCAAGAGGGTTACATCGCTATCCGTCACTTCAACATTACAGATATGTTCTGGCTCGATCTTGATGATTTCGGTCTCTACGAAACTGTTTCCGAAGATTGGACAGAAGTGGCTGTTACAGATGCCACTGCCACTATCAGCGGTCTTGCTACCAACAGCACTTACGAGTATCAGATTCAAAGCATAAAGGAGGGTGAGGAAGCATCCGAATGGAGCGAGCTTAACGAATTCGCTCTCGTGACTCTCAACTGCGATGGTGACAACACGGACCTGATTAACAAGTTTGACGGCAAGTTCGCTCACGTTACGCTTGCAAATCGCACCTTCTTCCAGGACGGCACTTGGAACACTATCGTCCTGCCCTTCAACCTTGATCCGGATCAAATTGCAGCTTCTCCGCTTGCTGATGCCGATGTACGCATATTCGAAGGAAGTTCTGTCAACGACAACACTGTAACGCTGAACTTCACAGCAGAAGGCGAAGCCCTTACTTATTATGGTGGAAACACATATTATGGTGGTCTGCCTTACATCGTGAAGTGGACAAACGGCACTGGCATCGAGAATCCTGCATTTGCAAATGTAACCATTACCAACGCCGATTACAGCTCTGGCGACTCATCAGGCGATGTTCAAATCCAATTCTATGGTTTATATGACTCATATACGTTCGGGGCTGACAACACCAGCTTCCTCTTCGTTGGTGCTGACAACAAGCTGAACTATCCTCTTGCAGGTGCTACCATCGGCGCAACCCGTGGCTACTTCGCACTTATCGGCGTTACAGCTGGCGAAGGAAGCGGTGCTAAGCAGTTCGTCATGAACTTTGGTGATGAAGATCCAACTGCTATCGCAAACATCAGCAGCGCTAAGGAAAGCAGCGAATGGTATGACCTCAATGGTCGCAAGCTCGCAGGCAAGCCCAGCATGAAGGGTATCTATGTGAATGGTGGACGTAAAGTCACCATTAAGTGAGAATAAATGAGAGTTCGCTCGCGCTCTCTTGAGTGCGAGTGAACCTAAACAAAACTCAATACAATCATTTAATAAATGGAGGACTTAAATATGAAAAAGACATATATGACGCCCATCGTGAATATAGAAAGCGCTCAACCAACAAACATCATCTGCGTTAGTTTCGACAGCAATGTCGGCCTCGAAGATGGTGGTGGCAGCAATGGCAACGCCCATGCACCTGAGAGCGATTGGGACATGTGGGGTGACGAATAAACCAACGATTCGTCTCTTCAAAAAACAACCCCAGTGAAGTTGGCAAACATCACGTGTGAAGTTGACGAAGTTCACACGTGATGTTTGCCAACGACGCTAGGGTCATTTAAAAACGCAGCACGCTTAATTCAACGATTAGGCGTGCTGCGTTTATTTTTGCTTCTGCAAGCGTTTACAAACGGTTGTTTTTAGGGAAGACAACTTTGGGTTTGAAAGTGCGAGCCTCCTCGAAGTCCATCAGGGCATAAGAGATGATAATAATGGTATCGCCCACAAGGACTTTACGAGCCGCAGCACCATTGAGGCAGATACAACCTGAGCCTCGTTCACCACGAATGACGTAGGTCTCGAACCTCTCGCCATTGTTATTGTTCACCACTTGCACTTTCTCGCCTGCAATAAGGCCTGCAGCATCCATCAAATCTTCATCGATAGTGATGCTACCCATGTAGTTGAGATTGGCCTCAGTAACAGTGACCATGTGCAACTTTGACTTCAAAACTTCTATCATCATGGTATTTAAATGTATCTGATATGGTCAATGAGTCGGATGGGTTTCGAGCCGCAGAAGACGGTTATGCAGCCAACGATGCTCTGAGCATCATCCCAAGAGTTCACATCTGCCAAGCTGTCGCCATCTACGATGCTGAAGTATTGTACTTCCAGGCCTGGGATTTTGTTGATTTCATCCACTACATAATCATGCGTCTGCTGAACCGTAAGTCCAAGCGAACGACTCTCATTCAATATACGATATATGTTTGCCGCCGTAACTCTCTCTTTTTTAGTAAGTAATGTGTTGCGGCTACTCAATGCAAGACCATCATCCTGACGAACTACAGGACAGGGAACAATCTGCAACTTAAAGCCCAAATCCTCTACCATTCGGCGGATAACGGCAATCTGCTGATAGTCCTTCTCCCCGAAGTATGCGCGATCTGGCTCCACATACGAGAAGAGCTTGCTCACAATCTGGCAGACTCCATTGAAATGGCCAGGACGCATCGCCCCCTCCATCACGCTGTCGGTAGGAGGATAGCTGAATTGTCTGGTGTCTGGTTCAGGATAGATTTCCTTTACACTTGGAGCAAACACAATGTCTGCGCCACACTCCTCAAGTAGTTGACAATCAGCGTCGAGGGTACGAGGATAGCGTTCCAAATCCTTTGGATCGTTGAACTGTGTGGGATTGAGGAAAACGCTTACTACTGTAACGTCATTCTCCTTCACACTTCTCCTGACAAGCGATGCGTGTCCTTCATGCAAGGCTCCCATCGTTGGAACGAGTCCGATAGTCTGTCCTTTGCTACGATGCAAAGCCAAACTTTTGCGGAGTTGAGAGATGTTGTTAATAACTTCCATGCTTTTAACAGAAAATCGTGCAAAGTAACACAGTTTTTGTGAAATAAGAAAGCATTCCGTGCATTTTTATTCTAAAATGTGTGAAAAGACGCAAAATTTCATTGTTATTTGCGAAAATAATCGTATCTTTGCGTAGATATTATAGCCTTTAGCGAAATGACCAAAGCCAAGAAGATACTCTTCGTCACACAAGAGATGCTGCCTTTTGTGCCCGAAACCGATATGGCTACGATGGGCAGATACCTGCCTCAGGCAGTTCAAGAAAAAAGCAGGGAAATACGTTCTTTCATGCCCAAATGGGGCATCATAAACGAACGTCGTAACCAACTGCACGAAGTCATCAGGCTGAGCGGCATAAACATCGTGGTTGACGACACCGACCACCCGCTCGTCATCAAAGTGGCTAGCATCACGGCTGCCCGAATGCAAATCTATTTCATCGACAACGACGACTTCTTCACAGGACGGAAGATGGCAACGGATGCCGAAGGAAAGGAGTATGAAGACAATGCCGAACGAGCAGCCTTCTATGCTCGAGGCGTGCTGGAAACTATTAAGAAACTCAAGTGGTCGCCCGACATCATACATTGTCAGGGTTGGATGGGCAGCTTCCTTCCACTCTACATCAAGACAGCTTATGCCGAAGAGCCATCGTTCCGCGACTGCCGAGTTATCTATACACCTTCCACGCAGGTACTTTCTTCTCCCGTTCCAGCAAATATGGACGGCATCATCGCCTTCCGAAATGCCACCATCTCTGCAACAAGAGGACTGGGTGAGAAGAAGCTCGTTCCCCTGCTCAACAAGCTTGGCATCAAGTATGCAGACGGCATCGGATTCCTCGCAGAGAACGAAGAGCTAACGAAATATGCAGAAAGTCTTGGCAAACCTTGTCTGCAACCAGTCAGCACGGAAGATTATGGCATCCACTACCCCACTTTCTACGACACCATTTGGAACATCGGAAGAGTGGAAGACGAGGATTCAATTTAATCGGTTCCGCTTTCCTAAACGTACATTAAACACACATGAAACATACCTATCGGGCATGGTCCGCAATCATTCTGGCCGTCGCCTTTCTCCATATAAGTTGTAGCGAAGACACAGGTTCGCTGGGTGTCTTCCCGCAAGAGGACGCCATCAGCACCTCTACAGCATCCTTTGGCGTTCTTTCAAACGACCTGCTCAATGCCGTTGTACCTGCCAATAGTACTACCTGCTACTTGGGCAAAGTCATTGATCCAGAGACAGATCAGGCCATTACAGCTACCTTTGCAACACAATTCCACACCTTCGAGAACTATAATTTCCCTGATAAGGAATCCATTCTCACAAAAGATGGTTATCGTTGCGACTCTATTGAGATCCGTCTTTTCATCAAAAATACTTTCGGAGACAAGAACAATCCCATGAAGGTTGAAGTGTGGCCACTCAGCATGAACGAAGACAAACTGCTCGAAGAATCAGCCAGTCTCTTCACAAACACCGACCTTTGGCAGTATGTTGATGACAGTCAAGGCCCCATCGCAACTAAGGTCTTCACTGCTACAGACTATATCATGAGCGATGACCAACGTGCCAGCAATAACTACTCAGACAATGTGCGCATTGTTTTGCCCCGCGAATATGGGGAAAACATCATTGAAACATACTTCAGTGACCCGCAGTCTTTCCGCGACTCATATTCTTTCATCCGCAAAGTTTGTCCAGGCTTCTTGTTCCGCACAGTCAGTGGAACTGGCACAATGCTTAACCTGGAAGTCTGCACGCTGAACCTCAACTTCCGCTATTACTACAAGGATCTTGATGGAGTTGTCCATAATGACTCCATCGTTTCGGCTCTTTGCCGCTTCGCTGCAACACCCGAAGTCATTCAAAGCACCCAGTTTGAAAGCAGCAACCTCGACGAACTTATAGGCAACGAGCAATACACAATGCTCAAAACTCCCGCAAGTATTTGCACAGAACTCATCTTGCCGATTGACGATATCTACAAGGGACACGAGAACGATAGCATCAGTCGCGCCTCCATCACACTCACCCGAATCAACAATCAGGATGAGGATGCATTAAACGACGACTATGCTCTCGGCATCCCAACAGAGCTGTTACTTGTGCGAAAGCAGAACCTAAATCGCTTCTTCGAAGAACATCAGGTGAGCGACAACCAGCAATCCTTTACAACTTCGTTCTTTGACACCTATAATTGCTACGACTTCGCAAACATCAGTCGACTCATCTCCTATTGCCAACACGAAAAGGTTGCAGGCATGAAGGAAACGAACCTGACTGAGGAAGAATGGGAAGCAGCACATCCCGACTGGAATCACGTGGTGCTCGTACCTGTTACTGTCTCATCGACAACCGACACCTACGGCTACACATCACAAGTTTCCGTCAATCAAGATTTGAGCCTCTGTAGCACAAAACTTGTGCGAGGAACAGCTGACAATCCTATTCGGATGCAAGTCATTTACAGTCGTTTTGCAGGCAAATAGACTTCACTTTTGCAACTTTTATAACGCGCTAAAACACATTTCACTATGAAACATTTCATGCTCATTGCAGCCATATTCATCAGTATGGCTGTCGTTATGCCCTCCTCTGCCTATGCAGGCAAGAAAAGGGATGCTCGTGTAGCATATATTATGAAGAACCTCAGGCTGAAGAGCGACGTGCAAACTAAGTTCAAGCCCCTGCTCGAAGCCTATCTCAAGGAACTTTCCGATATAAAAGCCCCTTACAAGAAACTCAAGGATGAACTTGAAGATGCCATCAATGCGAACAAACTTACCCCAGCACAATGCGACCAACTCTTCGAGGCAAAGCAAAAGCAAGAAGACAAGGAGCCCGCATTGAATCGCAAATGGTACGCAAAGTTCAAGACTGTCGTCACTACTCAGCAAGCCTACAAGGCAATGAAACTAAGTGACGATAAAATAGAATAACTTATGGCAACGACAGACGACAAAAAGGTTATCTTCTCGATGGTCGGCGTAAGCAAGGTCATCCAGCAGAACCAAAAGCAAGTCCTCAAGAACATTTACCTGTCCTTCTTCTATGGTGCAAAGATAGGCATCGTGGGCATGAACGGCGCAGGTAAATCGACACTCCTGAAGATAATTGCTGGCATTGAGCAGCAGTATCAAGGCAATGTGGTTTGGAGCCCGGGCTACAGCGTTGGCTACCTTGAACAGGAGCCCCAGCTTGATGACAACAAAACGGTTATCGAGGTGGTGAAGGAAGGCGTGCAACACATCGTGGACGCCTTGAAGGAATACGAGGAGATAAACCAGAAGTTTGGCCTGCCAGAGTATTACGAGGATGAGGACAAGATGAACCAACTCTTTGCTCGACAAGGCGAATTGCAGGATATCATCGACAGCACCGACGCCTGGAACTTGGACAGCAAACTGGAGCGTGCAATGGATGCGCTTCGTTGCCCGCCTGCCGACCAACCGATTAATACATTGAGTGGTGGCGAACGTCGTCGTGTAGCACTTTGTCGTCTGCTTCTGCAAAAGCCCGACGTCCTGTTGCTCGACGAGCCGACCAACCATTTGGATGCTGAAAGCATTGACTGGCTCGAGCAGCATCTCACGCAATATGAGGGCACGGTTATCGCCGTCACGCACGACAGATACTTCCTTGATGATGTGGCAGGCTGGATTCTCGAACTCGACCGAGGCGAAGGAATCCCTTGGCAAGGCAATTATTCTTCTTGGCTTGAGCAGAAGACCAAGCGCATGGAACAAGAGGAGAAGGTGGCAAGCAAACGTCGCAAAACGTTGGAACGCGAGCTTGAATGGGTTCGCATGTCACCCAAGGCACGTCAAGCAAAAGGTAAAGCGCGTCTGAACAGCTACGACAAGTTGCTCAACGAAGAGCAGAAGGAGCGCGAAGAGAAACTGGAGATTTTCATTCCTAATGGTCCTCGCCTTGGCAACAAAGTCATCGAAGCACACGGAGTCTGCAAGGCTTTCGGCGAGAAGCAACTCATCAAGAACTTCGACTTCATGCTTCCTCCAGGCGGCATTGTTGGTGTCATCGGCCCGAACGGTGCAGGCAAGACAACACTTTTCCGCATGATAATGGGATTAGAGAAACCCGATGCTGGAACTTTCGAGGTGGGCGAAACTGTCAAGATATCTTATGTTGACCAAAGCCACAAGGACATCAAGCCCGAACTTTCCGTTTATCAAGTCATTAGCCAAGGCAACGAACTGATGCGTTTAGGTGGGCGCGACATCAACTGCCGCGCATACTTGAGCCGCTTCAACTTCAGTGGTGCTGACCAAGAGAAGAAGTGCGGCGTATTGTCAGGTGGCGAACGCAATCGTCTGCATCTCGCAATGGCATTAAAGCAGGAAGGCAATGTGCTGCTGCTCGACGAGCCAACAAACGACATTGACGTCAACACTTTGCGAGCCCTCGAAGAAGGTCTTGAGAACTTTGCAGGCTGTGCTGTTGTCATCAGCCACGACCGTTGGTTCCTCGACCGCATATGTACACACATTCTTGCTTACGAAGGTGATGGCAATGTATTTTACTTCGAAGGCAGTTACACCGACTATGAGACTAACAAACTTAAGCGTCTAGGTTTGGAAGAACCCAAGCGTATCCGCTATCGCAAGCTAATGGAAGATTAAAAAGTACACTCTTCTTCCCTATAGAGGAGTGCCGCAACAGGTAACTATGATTGTTATAAAGGATAAGGAATTTGGCGGTGAGCGTCCGCTCTACAAACTTCATAATGCTCGTTTGGAACGGGTGACAATACATCTTGGCGAGTCGAGCATCAAGGAGAGCGGCAACATCGAAGCCTACGACTGCATTTTCGAGGGCAAATATGTCTTTTGGGAGTGCCGTAAATTTCTTGCCCAAAACTGCCATTTCGAGACTTCTGCACGCTCATCTCTCTGGTATAGTGAGAACGGCAAACTCGTTAATTGTCTGGTTGATGCGCCAAAGATGTTCCGCCGGATGCAAGGCATAGAGGTTGACGACTGTCGCTTCACCGATGCACAGGAAACGTTGTGGGACTGCGACAAAGCAACCTTCCGCAACTGCGAAATACTGAATGCCGATTATCTGGGCATGCGTACCGACAAAGTCTTCATAGATAAATTGCACCTCGAGGGCAACTACGCTTTCCAATACAGCAAGAATGTGGAGATAAAGAACTCGCTCCTGAATAGCAAGGATGCGCTTTGGGATTGCGAAAACGTCACGATAACCGACTGTGAAATCAACGGAGAGTACTTGGGTTGGTATAGTCGTAACCTCACGCTCATCCGTTGTCACATTACAGGTCCACAGCCTCTTTGTTATTGCGAGAACTTGACTTTGGTGGATTGCACCTTTGGTAACGATGCCAATCTCATGCTCGAGTACAGCTCCGTGAAAGCCTCTATCAAGGGAGACGTCCATAGTATCAAGAATCCGACAAGTGGTAACATAATTGTTGAAGGCCACATTGGAGAACTAATTATTGACAAGAATCAGAAGGCACCTGCCGACTGCACGATTCATGAAATACACGCAGAGTAAAGACAGACTGCTCTCGCTCATACGAGAAGGCGGCAAGCTTGACGTAATGTCACAAATCAAGCTTACCGCCTTGCTTAGTTTCCCCAGCATGCTAGCGCAGTTGGTGCACATCATGATGCAGTACATCGATGCCAGCATGGTAGGTAGTCTTGGTGCTGTAGCCAGTGCGAGCATCGGTCTTGTCAGCACCAGCATTTGGCTTTTCGGCAGCATGTGTCATGCAATAAGCGTAGGTTTTTACGTTCAGGTGGCACATCGAATCGGTGCCAACGACTTTGCTGGAGCGCGAGAAGTACTGAGGCAGAGCTTCATGGCTTGCATTCTTTTTGCAGTAATACTCGGTTGTATCGGAGTAGGCATTAGCAGTTATCTGCCCCATTGGTTAGGGGGAGGAGAGGACATATGTCATGATGCAAGCCTCTACTTCATGTTCTTCTCGATGTGCCTCCCCTTTTCGATGCTGAACTCGCTCTGTGCCGGAATGCTTCGATGCAGCGGTAACATGCACATTCCCAGCATCTTGAACATCGGACTTTGTCTGCTCGATGTCTTCTTCAACTGGTTGCTTATCTTCCCCACTCGCACATACTTTGGCATCACGATACCTGGTGCTGGCCTTGGTGTGGTAGGTGCTGTACTTGGCACAGCCATTGCCTTCATCATCTGCTCCTCTTTGATGTGCTACTTTACGGTTGTTCGAAGCAAGGAACTTTCCCTTCGACAAGACACAGGTACCTTCATTCCGCAACTAAAGACATTGCGCGAGAGTTTCCATATCTCTGCGCCGATAGCTGTGGAGCACGTCATTATGTGTGGAGCCCAGATAGTAAGCACGATTATTGTTGCGCCGCTTGGTACCATCGCAATTGCAGCCAACAGTTTTGGTATCACAGTCGAAGCACTCTGTTATATGCCTGGTTATGGCATTTCGGATGCTGCCACGACGCTTGTAGGACAAAGTCTTGGAGCTGGTCGACGCTTCCTGGCAAGGAGTTTTGGACGCATCACATTAGGCATGGGCATGACCTTCATGACCTTGATGGCTGTGGTGATGTACACCGCTTCGCCTGCCCTTATGAGCGTTATGACACCTGACCTCGACGTACAGAAACTGACAGTTCAAATCCTTCGCATCGAAGCGTTTGCAGAGCCGATGTTTGCTGCCAGCATAGTATGCTATGGTATCTTCGTCGGAGCACGAGACACGCTGATTCCTTGCACGATGAATCTGTCGAGCATGTGGCTGGTGCGCATAGTCCTGGCTTACATTCTTGTTTCCTTCATGGGACTGCAAGGTGTTTGGATTGCAATGGCTTCGGAGCTTTGCTTCCGTGGTTTTATCTTCCTGTTAAGGTTCCGCGGAGACAGTTGGCTCAAGGCTTTCTCGAAACCACACAAAGAGGAAGAGCCAAACGTAACACAGGTAAATTGAAAACATAACACGTTACGATTGCGATCGTAACGTGTTATGTTTGCCAACGAAGCACGTTATGTTTGCAATCATAACGTGCCGTGTTTTTTACTTTAACCTGATGCAGAGTTCGTCCATCTGCTTTTGGTCGATTGGCCCAGGAGCATCGAGCATCACATCCCTGCCGCTGTTGTTCTTGGGGAAGGCAATGCAATCGCGTATGCTATCAAGTTCTGCGAAGAGACTTACAAAGCGATCCAAACCGTAAGCAAGTCCTCCATGTGGAGGTGCGCCATACTTGAAGGCATTCATCAGGAAGCCGAACTTCTGCTGAGCCTGTTCTGGAGTGAAGCCCAGAATCTCGAATATCTTCTGCTGCAACTTGGCATCATGGATACGAATGCTTCCGCCTCCGACTTCTACGCCGTTGACCACCATATCATAGGCATTGGCGCGAACGCTGGCGGGGTCTGTATCGAGCAGAGGAATGTCCTCGGGCTTGGGCGAAGTGAACGGGTGGTGCATGGCCATGAGGCGCTGCTCCTCGTCGCTCCACTCGTACATCGGGAAGTCGATAACCCAGAGGCAGGAGTACTTGTTCTTCGGACGAAGTCCCATCCTGCTGCCCATCTCGAGACGAAGTTCGCTGAGTTGCTTGCGAACCTTCATGGCATCAGGGCCACAGAGGATGAGGATGAGGTCTCCAGCCTTCGCGTTCATCTTCTCCTTGAGAACTTCGAGATTCTCAGGCGTATAGAACTTATCGACAGAACTCTTCACGTTGCCATCCTCTTGGACACGAGCATAAACCAGGCCTTTGGCTCCAATCTGCGGACGTTTCACGAAGTCGGTCAGCTCATCAAGTTGTTTTCTTGAATAAACTGCCTGACCTTCACAACAGATGGCACCTATGTAGGCAGCATCGTCGAACACTTGGAAGCCTGCAGGGAAGATGCTCTCCACGATTTCACGAGAAGCGTTATCTGGCTGATTGTTCTTCAGCTCGACGAACTTCATGCCGAAGCGTGTGTCGGGTTTGTCGCTGCCGTAGTACTTCATTGCGTCTGCCCAAGTCATACGGGGCAACTCAGGAATATCGATGCCTTTCAACGCCTTGAAGAGGTGACGACTCATGCCCTCGAACATCTGCAGAATGTCTTCCTGTTCAACGAACGACATCTCGCAGTCAATCTGCGTGAACTCTGGCTGACGGTCAGCACGCAAATCCTCGTCGCGGAAGCACTTCACAATCTGGAAGTAACGGTCCATGCCAGACACCATCAGCAGTTGTTTCAAGGTCTGAGGGCTCTGTGGAAGAGCATAGAACTGACCTGGATTCATGCGGCTTGGAACAACAAAATCGCGAGCACCTTCAGGCGTACTGTTCACCAGGACAGGCGTCTCTATCTCAAGGAAGCCATGCTGGTCGAGATAACGACGTACCTCGAAAGCAAACTTGTGACGAAGTTCCAGATTCTTGCGAACGTTAGGACGACGAAGATCAAGATAACGATACTTCATGCGAAGGTCGTCTCCGCCATCACTCTCCTCTTCAATAGTGAAAGGAGGAGTCAGGCTCTCGTTCAAGATATTAAGTTCTGTGACGAGAATCTCGATGTCGCCAGTCGGGATGTTCTTGTTCTTGGAGTAACGCTCAGCAACCTCTCCCTTTGCCTGAACCACGAACTCGCGTCCCAGACGGCCTGCCTGCTGACGAAGTTCCTCTGAAGCATCCTCGTTGAAAGCAAGCTGTGTGATGCCGTAACGGTCACGCAAGTCAACAAACGTAAGTGCACCCAAGTTGTGGATGCTCTGCACCCATCCTGCAAGAGTGACTTTTTCACCTATATTAGCGAGTCGAAGCTCGCCGCATGTCTTTGTCCTATACATTATTATATTATATGTTGTTCGTCTTATAGGAAAAGGATGAACTGTCATCCAGCCCATCCTTTTACCTTGTACGCCCTCAGGGGCTCGAACCCTGGACCCATTGATTAAGAGTCAATTGCTCTACCAACTGAGCTAAGGACGCATCTCTTTTCTTGTTTGCGGGTGCAAAGGTATGAACTTTTCTTTAATCCGCCAAATGTTTTGCAGTTTTTTTTCGTTTTAAGTGAGAGAATACATCTTAGAGGGAGTCTTCCTTTTCAGTATGTCGAGTTCAAAGTCCACTCCTGGGATGATTCCATGTTGCCGAAGCACAGCCTCAACAGTCTTACGAGCAAGTACAGGATGATTGTTCTCTTCGCTTAAATGACATAACCACACATGACGAAGCTGAGGAGTTGCATACTCAGCAAGGAGATAAGCCGCTTGCTCATTGTTCAAGTGTCCGTTCTCGCCACTAATGCGTTCTTTGAGGAATGCCGAATACTTGCCCATATGTAGCATGTTGACATCGTGATTCGACTCAAGCACTAAGTAGTTAGCCAAGCCTACCTGCTCGCGAATCGTGTCAGTAACATGCCCAACATCAGTAATGAGACAGAAGCGAACGCCGTCTGCCTCGATGACATACCCCACACAATCGCGGCTATCATGCGGTACATCGAATGGAGTGATGCGGAAGTTTCCTACTTCTATTGTCTTTCCTTTCTCGAGGAAGGCCATGCGTTCAGGCGGCACCTTAGTCTTCAGACAACGGTTGCACTCAATGCCCTCGTGCACAAGTTTTGTAGCATAAACGGTCTTGCCATATTCTTTGGCAATATCTCCCACAGCCTTGATATGGTCGGCATGATCGTGCGTAATGAAGACCGCGCCAACGTCCTGCTCCAGGCTCATGTCGAAGTCCTTGAAGAATTTCTTCAAGCTTCGAGTAGAGATGCCTGCA
The DNA here is from genome assembly GCA_017548075.1 of Bacteroidaceae bacterium. Lineage (GTDB taxonomy): Bacteria > Bacteroidota > Bacteroidia > Bacteroidales > Bacteroidaceae > Physcousia. The sequence continues at coordinate 25,452 of JAFYNL010000033.1, forward strand.
TCGAGCAGAATGGATGTCTCTCCCGACTGCAAGAGATAGCAATTGCCACTGCTACCAGAGCCAAGTGATATGAATTTCATCCTTTTTTGTTATATTTTACCCGCAAATATACAAAATAATGTCACACAACGCAAACTTTTATACGATTTTGTTTTGAACATAAAGGAAAAAGCACTATATTTGTGGGCAGAACAATCAATTTAGTATTAACTTAACAACAAAGAACATGAAAAAAGCATTACTACTTTTTGCCGCTGCGCTATTCTCTCTGGTAGCTAGCGCAGGCGACGGCCTTACGCCGGTCGGTGCAAATGTAATTCTGTTGCCATCTTCTTATTGGGACGGCGACATTGAATGGAAGGCTTGGACTTGGGTGTATAACTCTGGTATTGGCTATGGAGACATGAACACAGACAATGCCAACTACAACCAAATCTGCAGTTTCCCCAGCAACGACGCTGCTGACAAAGAATGGTTTGAACCTGGCTTCGACATGGGGCCAAAAGAGGATGACTATAATGCAGACCAGGAGTATGAAATTTTATGGGAAGAGCAAACTGCTCCTTACAGCACTGATGCAACCTTCAATGGGCGCACTTCCTACCAGTGGACTGGCTATAGCATTATGGCAGACATCTATGTTCGCCGCACCTTCACGATACCTGCAGACCAACTGCTTTCTGGTCCTGTTTATCTAGCTTGCGGCCATGATGATGCTCCTGCAGAGTACTTCCTCAACGGCGAGCTCGTTTATGAGCGCACGGGATATGAGACTAATGAAGCCGGCAACATCATCAATGGTTGGAATAATGCAGAATACGTTCTCCTGACCGACGAGCAGAAAGCACTCATCAAGCTCAATGGCGAAGAGAACCTGATTGCTTTCCACGTTCACCAGAACTGGGGTGGTGCCTTTGCAGACTGCGGTCTCTACACCAAAGCAGAAGGTGGCATCGACATGGGCTTCACCACTCCTTGGGAAGGCAAAGTGCTTTTCAATAACTTCGGTGGCTACAACTGGGACTTGCAGAGCCCCAGCAACAATCCCAAGCATCCCTGGTCAGCACTTTATGAGGCACTGGAAGGCGACGAGTACACCTTTACGATGCCTGGAGCCAGCGACCCTTACAATGATGATGATGCATATTGGAAAGAACAACTCTATTTCAAGACGCCCATCAAGATTGAAGAAGGACACAGCTACGCCTTCAAGGCAAGGGTGGAAACCGACAAGCCTTTCGAACTTGTTAGCGTTCAACTTACCGACAACGACGACTATAGTATTGAACTTGCTTACGATGAACTGGAAATAGCAGCACCAGAAGAGGGTTCAGAGGAAGATTACGAAGGAACGCTCATTGAATTCGACTTCCAAGGCCAAGAGGTCAACAATTTCATGGTTGCTTTCGACTTCGGAGGTGGTGAAGAAGGTGCAACTGTTACCATTAAGGACATCTCTCTGGTTGACCTCGATCCCGAGGAAGAAGACTTGGATGAGAAAGAGCTATGGGTTGGCACGCACTACTTCAACATCTTCGATATGCATAAACGCGTAGTTAAGTATTGGATATACGAATACGACGAGGATGGCAATGAAACAAGAAGAGAGGCAGCAAACGAAGAAGAAAAAGAGTTTGCAGAAATAGAGACAACATACGAGGAAGTCAATGCTCCTGAGATAACTGGTCGCGTTGAGACACTGGCTTGGACACAGGCTGACTTCGACGACTCGATGTGGGACAACCTGATGATGCCCGTGGGAAGTGAAGACTATAGGAACTCAGTGCCTGAACTTCAGAGCATATGGCCCGGTGGCGATAACACCAACTACTGGATTCGCCGTAACTTCGAACTCGACAAGGTGAACGACCGTCTCTCCTACGAATTGAACGTCTGTCACGATGACGTTTATGAGACATACGTGAACGGCCACATGCTGCAGAAGAATGTAGGTTGGACCAACGGCAAGAACCCCGTACAAGTTCACATTCCTGCAAGATACCTCAATGTGGGCAAGAATGTCATTGCCACTTACATCCAGCAGAACTGGGGTGGCAAGTTCTACGATTGCGGCATCAATGTTACTGAGGTTAACTACGATGAATGCGTACAGTTGTTCAACGACGCAATCGCATTTGCAGAAGAAAGTACAAACGCTGTGCTGACAAATAGGATGAAAGCCGACCTGAAGGCTCTTGTTGCAGAAGCAAAGCAATACTTTAAAGAAAACCAGAACGACCCTGCAGAGTTGAGGAACTATGCAAGGGAAATGAAGTCGAACATCAACACAATCCTTGGCTACAGCCCAACCGTCAAGACATTAAAGGACACTTGGGACATCTGCGTTAAGATGGAAGACAAGGGCTTCTGGGGAACTGCTCTCGAAGCTGCAACAGCTGCCCTCGACACTTGCGCAACAGCAGATGACCTCAACAAATATCTTAATCCTTTGCGCGATGCCCGTAAGGCTACCGCTATGCTGCGCCACACAGAGAACTTTGTAGGTACTGCTCCTCAGGCTGTTCCTATGGAAATGATTGGCGACGACATGCTCTACGGCGAAGCTCCCAAGTACTATATTTATAATGTAGGCGCAAAACTCTTCCTTGGTGCTGGCGAAGCATGGGGCACTCACCAAGCTGTTCAGTACACCTCTAACCCGATGATGCTCATTCAGGCTGAAAGAGACGCAGTGGGTGAGGACGGCGAGCCAACTGGAGAAATAGAACCTGTTGAAGGTGCATACTACATTGAAACCTTCCGTCCCAACGGAGAGATTGGCGTAATGGACTTCTTGCATTGGAACGGCTTCGTCGATTGTCCTCTTAACGATCAAGCTTTGTGGGAACTCGTACCCGTTGAAGGCAAAACGAATGTTTACAACATCGCTCAGTTTGGTCAAACATCTTCAGGAGAAGAGAAGACCTACGCAGGCGTCACCTACGAGCCTGGTTGCAAGAGGTATCTTGGCCTCCGCAACGGCGACAATGGTTACGCTCCTTCTTTCTACATAGTTGATACCGACATGCACGATCCTAACCTCGCAACCAACCAGTGGATGTTCATCTCTCGCGAAGAGATGCTTGGCTTCATCAAGACAGCAAGCCAGGAGAATCCTGCTGACCTCTCGTTCCTCATCAACAACCCAGGTTTTGACCAGCGTCTCAGCATCGAAGACTGGAGTTTCACCAACGGTAGTGTATTCGGTCGTAATGGCAACCACGCCAACTTTGTCTTCGAGGCATACAACGCCGAAGACTTCTCGATGTCTCAAGACCTCTGGCCCGACGAAGGTGAAGAAGCTCTGCCTGCAGGTACATACGTGCTCGAAGTACAAGGCTACTATCGTGACGGTGACGAAGGAACTCACGTCTCGAAGGTTCTTGCTGACAAGCCCGTAGCACAGCGCGCCATCTTCTACGCAAGTAGTGAAGGCGTTGCAACTACTGAAGATCTTGATAATGCATACGGAGCTATGCCTCTCATGCCTATCCACATTGAGGCCAACCAGGTTCCTGGCATTGGTTATGGTGAAGCTCAGGGATTGCGTATGCCTGGCACATACAGCGGTCAGCCGATGAATGCTACCGACCAGGCTGGTCAGGAATACTTCCCGCTTGATCTCTACAGAAACAAGGTTGGCTTCTATATGCCTGAGGATGATTGCGGACACCTCTCTATCGGTATCTTCAAGGACTATGATGAGAGCAGACCTGCTGGCGACTGGTGCGTAATGGACAACTGGCGCATCCTGTACTATGGTGCTGCTGAACTTGATGTAGACGCTATCAACGGCGTTGTTTCTGATGAAATCAACAAGACCAAGACTGGTAGCAAGGGCATCTACAACATGCTCGGCCAGCGTCTGAGCAAGGCTCAGAAGGGTGTGAACATCATTAATGGCAAGAAAGTCATTAAGAAGTAAAGGTCACTTTCATTAACCCTATCATTAAAGCAGGCTCGGCATTTTTGCCGGGTCTGCTTTGCTTTTCATAAAACAACCCCAGTGTCGTTGGCAAACTTAACGTGTTACGTTGGCAAACTTAACGTGTTACGTTTGCAAAGTTAACGTGTTATGTTGGGCAACTTAACACGTTAAGTTTGGAATCTAACCTAGCTTTGTTTATTCCCTCACCTTTTCGCAAACAAAATACCTCTTGCATTTGCAACTTGGCAAAAAAAGTCGTACCTTTACACGCGAAATATACAATTCTTACATTATGCAAGTGAAAATGACTCTCTTTCTAGCGGTAATGATGTCCCATTTGCCGCTCTTCGCACAAGAATCACGCATGGTGAAACCAGCCGACATCAAGCCTACGAGTTCGCTTTACGTCAACAATCGTGCTCCCCTACCCGCCAATCCTTTCATCAAACTTGCTCCCGCAGCCGTTGTTCCAAGAGGTTGGATAGGCGAGATGCTCGTGAGACAGAAGAACGGACTGAGCGGACAACTCGGAGAAATCAGCGATTGGCTCGACAAGAAAGGCAATGCTTGGCTCGAACAGGGTGGCAGTCACGGCTGGGAGGAAGTGCCGTATTGGCTCCGAGGTTATGCCAACCTCTCCTACATCCTGAACGACAAAGCTATGCTCGAAGAGACGAAGTTCTGGATTGAGGGTATTCTCAGGAGCAGCCAAGCTGATGGTTTCCTCGGTCCTGTCAACGAAAACAAGGGCAGACGAGAGCTTTGGGCAAACATGCTGGCACTCCAAATCCTGCAGGATTATTACGAGTGGAGCGGAGACGAGCGCGTCATCAAGGTGCTCACAGCCTATTATAAGTGGCAACTCGCCTACCCAGAAGAGAAGTTCCTGCGCGATTACTGGGAGAACAGTCGAGGTGGTGACAACCTGCTCTCCGTCATTTGGCTCTACAATAGGACTGGCGAGGAGTTTCTGCTCGAACTTGCTGGAAAGATCCATCGCTGCACAGCCAACTGGATGCAGGAAAGCGGCCTTCCCAACTGGCACAATGTCAATGTGGCAGAATGCTTCCGTGAGCCTGCAGAATGGTACTTGGTGAGCGGCGACAAAGCTGCCCTCAAAGCCACATATAACGATTATTGGCTCATTCGTCGCATTTATGGTCAGGTTCCTGGAGGCATGTTCGGAAGCGACGAAAACTGCCGTCACGGCTATATCGACCCACGACAAGGAACTGAGACCTGTGGTTTCGTAGAGCAGATGCTTAGTGACGAGATACTGATGGCGCAGACAGGTGACCTGCTTTGGATGGAGAACCTCGAAGACGTCGCCTTCAACGATTACCCTGCAGCCCTGACAGAAGACATGAGGGCTTTGCGCTACTTGACCTGCCCGAATCAGGTTCAGGCCGACTCGAACAACCATCATCCAGGCGTTGACAACGGCGGTCCGTTCTTCTGCATGAATCCTTTCAGCTCTCGTTGCTGCCAACATAACCACTCGATGGGTTGGCCGTACTACGCCGAGAACTTGGTTCTGGCAAGTGCCGACGGCGGAGCAGCTCTCCTCATCTATGGTGACTGCACGGCCAAAGTCAAGGTTGCTGACGGACAGGAAGTCCTCCTCGACGAGCAGACGCACTATCCTTTCAGCGAAGACATCAAGGTCACCGTCTCTGGTCTCAAGAAGAAAACGACTGCAACCTTCCCCCTCTACCTTCGCATACCTACTTGGACAGAGGGTGCACACATAACCGTAAATGGCAAGACAGTTGATTGCAAGGTGCGTCACGGTCTGCTTCGCATCAATAGAGAATGGGGGAACGGTGACGAGATTTGCTTGCATTTCCCAATGCGACTCACGAAACGAGTCTGGACACTCAACAAGAACTCCGTCTCCATCAACTACGGTCCGCTCACAATGAGCCTGAAGATAAAGGAACGTTACGACGAGAAGGACAGCCGCGAGACTGCCATCGGCGACAGTCATTGGCAAGCAACAGCCGACCCAAGCAAGTGGCCGACCTACGAAATCTATGCCGACAGTCCTTGGAACTATGCACTTCATGACAACCTGAAAGGCATGAAAGTCGAGTTCGGAACTTGGCCCGAAAGCAACTATCCTTGGAGTCACGAAGGCACGCCCCTCACCATCAAGGCAAGAGGAGCACGCGTGGAAGGATGGGGACAAGACGCAACTGGCCTCTGCCAGATACTTCCCAATGCCGATGCACCTCGTGGCAAGACAGAGAACATCACGCTCATACCAATGGGAGCCGCAAGGTTGAGAATCAGTGCATTTCCCCCAATGAGATAATCAGATTATTTAGAACACTCCGATTTTTCAGATAACCATTAAATAAAAACTTATGAGAAAACTCCTCCTCTCCGCGCTCTTGGCAGTAGCTGCCACAGTTTGCGCCCAGACAGCTAACTTCTTCAAGCCCTACACGACGACCGACCTGCGTCTGCCCTCTGTACCCTTGATTGTCAACGACCCCTATTTCTCCATCTGGAGTCCGTACGACAAGCTTACCGACGGCACTACTCGTCATTGGACAAACGCAGAGAAACCCATTCTTGGTCTGCTTCGTGTCGATGGCACAACCTACCGTTTCATGGGTGCTCAGCAAGAGTACATCCTCGCTTCCATTGCTCCGATGGCCGATGAAGAGGCTTGGGAAGGCAAAGTGAACCACGATAAGCAGGACGGTGAGAACTGGACGAAGCCTTCGTTCGACGACAACTCTTGGCAGACAGAGAAAGCTGCTTGGGGTAGCGAAGGTGACAACATCAACAGTCGTTGGGGCCGTCAAAACAGCGACATCTACATTCGTCGCGAAGTCAAGCTCAGCGAAGCCGACCTCTACGAAGACCTCTACCTCAAGTACAGCCACGATGATGTTTTCGAACTCTATGTGAATGGCACCAAAGTTGCCAGCACAGGTGAGACTTGGGTCAACGGCGTTGTGCTCCACATGGATGCCGACATGAAGAAACTTCTCCACTCTGGCAGCAACACGATTGCAGCTCATTGCCACAACACAACTGGCGGAGCTTATGCCGACTTCGGTCTCTTCAAGAACATCAAGCCCAAAGGTCAGGACATCAAGGTTGCCGAGCAGAAGAGCATCGACGTGCTTGCCACGAACACTTACTACACCTTCTCTTGTGGTCCTGTTGAACTCGACCTCGTCTTTACCGCGCCAATGCTCATCGACGACTACGACCTCATCTCAATGCCCATCAATTACATCTCCTATCAGGTAAGGGCAACCGACAAGAAGAAGCACGCCGTACAGATTTACTTCGGCGCCAATCCTTTGCAGGCTGTCAATAACGAGAGCCAGGCAACCGTTACCACAATGGGCACCGAGGAAGGCATTCGCTATGTCCGCACCGGCACAATCGAGCAGCCCATCCTCGCTAAGGTTGGCGACGGAATCTGCATCGACTGGGGCTACTTCTACATGCCCGCCATCAACGGACAAGTCATGATGGGAACCCAGACTGACATTGAGAACGGCTTTATCGAGAGAGGCAACCTGATGCCCCAGCGCGGACAAGGTGGTGGACGTCCCCAGGGCAATCGTGGAGGCTTTGGTTGGAACCGTGGAATTACTGCCAGAAGTGCTGCCGATATGCCCGTTCTTGCCTACACTCACGACTTCGGCTCAGTTGAGACTGCTGCCAGCTTCATGATGATGGGCTATGACGAAATAGAGGACATCGAGTACTTCTACAATCGCTACAAAGCTTATTGGGCTCACGAAGGTCGTGTAACTCTCTGCCAAGCCTTCAAGACCATGCAGAGTCGCTATGCTGGCATCATGAACCGCTGCCGTCAGTTCGACAAGATGGTTTATGATGATGGCATGAAGGCTGGTGGCAAGGAGTATGCCGAGATACTCAGCGGCTCCTATCGTCATGTAATGGCTGCCCACAAACTCTTTGAAGACAAGGACGGCAACCTGCTTTGGTTCTCGAAGGAGAACAACTCGAACGGCTGCGTCAACACTGTCGACCTGACTTATCCAGAAGCTCCTCTCGTTCTCGTTTACAACCCAGAATTGCAGAAGGCTATGATGACATCCATCTTCGACTACAGCCTCTCTGGTCGTTGGACGAAGCCCTTCGCAGCTCACGACCTCGGCACATATCCCAGAGCAAACGGTCAGGTTTATGGTGGCGACATGCCTCTGGAAGAAGCTGGCAACATGATTACCCTCGCTGCAACTATCTGTATGATAGACGGTAACGCATCGTATGTCGAGAAGTATTGGGACATTATGACCACATGGGCTGACTATCTCGTAGAGAACGGCTTGCATCCCGCCAACCAGCTCTGTACCGACGACTTCGCAGGCCACTGGGCTGGCAACTGCAACCTCGCTATCAAAGCCATCATGGGTGTTGCAGGCTATGCTGAGATTGCCAAGATGATGGGCAAGGACGACGTTTATTCTCAGTACAACGCAAAGGCTAAGGAAATGGCTGCGGCTTGGGAAAGCGAGACGAAAGTCAAGGACCACTACGAACTTGCTTATGGTGCTGGAGCCGACACTTGGAGCCAGAAGTACAACATGGTTTGGGATAAACTCTGGAAGACAGGTATCATCCCCAACAACGCCATGCAGACTGAGGTGAAGTACTACCTGAAGAAGCAGAACAAGTACGGTCTTCCTCTCGATGTCAGAAAAGACTACACCAAGAGCGACTGGATTATGTGGTCGGCTGCAATGGCTGATACGGACAAGGACTTCCAAGCCTTCGTCAGTCCGCTCTACAAGTACATCAACGAGACACAGAGCCGTGTACCCATTTCCGACTGGCACGACACCAAGACCGGCAACATGGTTGGCTTCAAAGCTCGTTCAGTCATCGGCGGTTACTGGATGAAGGTACTGGCCGATAGGATGAAGTAATCGCTTCGCTCTAGATTAGAGATTAGGGATTAGGGAATAGAGAATGTGACGTCTGTTCCCTAATCTCTTTTTTATATACATCGTGGAGCACTGGCAAACTTAATGTGGTTAAATTGCAAAGTTAACGTGTTACGTTGCCCATCTTAACGTGTTACGATTGCATTTTACCGATGGAGTACAAAATTCCGACAAAGCTACCGAAGGATGAATGGAAATTTACCGAGCAATGGGTTGGAAAGCGATGGCCGGTAGCATCGAAGGATGGGCTTCGGTGTAAAATGACTAATGGCTTGATAATGAGCACATTACATTTCTGCCAAGTCATCAAGTCATTAAGTCATTAGTCATTAAGGACTTTCCGACTTGCAGAGAAGAAGTAAGAAATACAA
>JAFYNL010000034.1 GCA_017548075.1 Bacteroidaceae bacterium
GAGCGGAAAACGAGACTCGAACTCGCGACCCCAACCTTGGCAAGGTTGTGCTCTACCAACTGAGCTATTTCCGCATTATCGTGGGCAGGGACAGATTCGAACTGCCGAAGCCGTGAGGCAACAGATTTACAGTCTGCCCGTTTTAACCACTTACCTACCTACCCAGTCCACTGACTTTCGCCAGAATAGTGACTCCTGCGGGATTCAAACCCACAACCTTTTGATCCGTAGTCAAATGCTCTATTCAGTTGAGCTAAGGAGCCATCCTCTAGGTGGGCGCTGAGGGATTCGAACCCCCGACCCTCTGCTTGTAAGGCAGACGCTCTGAACCAGCTGAGCTAAGCGCCCAATTCGTTTTTCAAAGTACCTCGCTTGGTATTTCTTTCGCGAATTGCGGTGCAAAGATACGGCAATTTCCGAAACTGGCAAAACTTTTTGATGTTTTTTTTCGCAGGAAGCAAACTTTTTACTTCCTTCTTACATTATATTATATATTAGAGCACACTTTATTCAAACTTTTTTGTAACTTTGCAACGAAAAAGATTGAAACATTATGGGAAAGATTAACTGCATAGGCATCCTCACTAGTGGTGGCGATGCTCCTGGAATGAACGCTGCAATTCGTGCGGTAACGAGAGCCGGTATTGCAAATGGCTTCCGCATTATGGCTATTTATCGTGGCTACGAAGGCCTCATTAACGACGAGATTAAGGAGTTCACAACTGAAAACGTGAGCAACATTATTCAGCGAGGCGGCACGATTCTCAAGACCGCTCGAAGCAAAGAGTTCGAGACGCCAGAAGGTCGTCAGAAGGCTTACGAGAACATGCAGAAGCGAGGTATCGATGCTCTTGTAGTTATTGGAGGCAATGGTTCGCTGACTGGTGCTCGCATCTTCGCTCAGGAATACGATGTCCCTTGCATCGGCCTGCCTGGAACGATTGACAACGACTTGAACGGCACAGATAGTACTATCGGCTATGATACTACGCTGAACACAATTATGGAATGCGTCGACAAGATTCGCGATACTGCAACTTCGCACGAACGCATCTTCTTTGTCGAGGTGATGGGGCGCGACGCAGGCTTCCTCGCTCAGAATAGCGCAATTGCAGCTGGAGCCGAGGCTGCTATCATTCCTGAAGATACGACTGGAGCCGACCAGTTGGAACACTTCATTGGTCGCGGCATTCGCAAGAGCAAATCTTCGAGCATCGTACTTGTGAGCGAGAGTCCTAAGTGTGGAGCTCTCTACTATGCAGATCGAGTAAAGAAGGAATATCCTGAATACGACGTTCGCGTCTCCATTCTTGGGCATTTGCAGAGAGGCGGAAGTCCGAGTGCAGGAGACCGCATTCTTGCAAGCCGACTCGGCTGTGGTGCCATTCAAGCATTCCTCGAAGGACAGCGAAACATTATGATTGGCATCAAGAACGACGAGGTGGTCTACGTTCCTTTCTCTAATGCAATCAAGAGCGACAAACCAGTCAAGAAAGAACTTATCGACGACTTAGCTGTCCTGAGTATCTAATAGAGTCAGGAACTCGTCTTCGCTCATGATGCGGATGCCGAGTTTCTCTGCCTTCTCGAGCTTTGCTGGTCCCATGTTTTCGCCAGCAAGGACAAAACTCGTCTTATTGCTTATACTACCGACATTCTTGCCGCCATGCTGCTCGATGAGAGCCTTGTATTCATCGCGGCTATGATGCTGGAAGACGCCACTAATGACAATTGACTGCCCTTCGAGTTTGTTGGAACGAGCCTGCTTCTGTTGCTCGCCAAGTTCCATCTGCAAGCCATATCCGCGAAGGCGTTCCACGAAGGCTCGATTCACAGGATTTGCAAAGTACTGGATGACGCTATTCGCAATCACTTCGCCAATTCCGTTAATCTGCATCAAGCTTTCCATCGAAGCCTCCGCCACCTTATCTATGCTCCCATAATAGCGGGCCAAGGTCTTTGCCGCAATCTCACCCACAAAGCGAATGCCAATTGCATAAAGCACTCGCTCGAATGGAACTTGCTTGCTCTCCTCGATGCTGGCGAGAATCTTACGAACGCCTTTATTGTCCGAGGCGAGAGGATCGGCAAGTTGCTTCTCTGTAAGTTCATAAAGATCGGCTGCATCATGAATGAGTCCTTGGCGATAATAGTCGTCAACCGTCTCAGGACCAAGCGAGTTGATGTTCATGGCCTTTCGACTGATGAAGTGCTCTATTCTGCCAAGAATGAGAGGTGGGCAGCCAGTATCATTCGGACAATAATGTGCCGCTTCACCTTCGTAACGAACCAACTTCGAGCCACAAACGGGACAATTAGTCACAAAAGGAATCGCTTCGCCTCCAGTTTCGGAAGATTCTGCCTTGCCAACTATCTTCGGAATGATTTCTCCGCCCTTCTCCACAAGCACCCTGTCGCCTACATGAAGGTCGAGAGAGGCCATCACATCGGCATTGTGGAGAGTTGCTCTGCGAACTTGCGTGCCTGCTAATTGAACTGGATCCATGTTTGCGACAGGCGTTACGGCTCCTGTTCTTCCCACTTGAAAGACCACTTGCCTGAGTGTTGTCTCGGCTTGCTCGGCTTGGAACTTATAAGCGATCGCCCATCGAGGACTCTTGGCCGTCATTCCTAAACTCTTTTGCTGAGCTAACGAATTGACTTTCAGCACGACACCATCCGTCGCAACAGGCAAGTTCCTGCGTTCCTTATCCCAATAGTCGATGTACTCGAACACACCTTCAAGCGAATCGACGAGCCGCATGTTCTTGCTCACCTGAAAGCCCCATCTGGCCGCAGCTTCAAGGTTCTGATAGTGCCCATCGCCAGGAATACCATCGCCTAATAAATAATAAAGGTAAGCATCCAAACCTCGTTGCGCCACAGTACTGCTGTTCTTGCTCTTCAAAGTGCCAGAAGCCGCATTTCTTGGATTGGCAAAGAGCGGTTCCCCAGCCTCTTCTCTTTCTTTATTGAGGCGGTCGAAAGAACTCCAAGGCATCAGGACTTCGCCTCGAATCTCGAACTGCTTGGGATAGTCGGCTCCAGCAGGGAGTTGCAGAGGAATGCTTCGGATGGTTCGCACATTCGCAGTCACATCATCGCCTTGAACGCCATCGCCTCTCGTCACAGCCCTAACCAAGCGGCCTTCCTCATAGTGAAGACTGATGCTGAGACCATCGAACTTCAGCTCGCAACACACCTGAAAAGGCGCTCCCATCAGGCCTTCGCTCACCCTTTGCCAGAAGTCGGCAACCTCTTCGCGATTGTAAGTGTTGCCAAGCGAAAGCATAGGACGAGAGTGCACAACCGTCTCGAACTCATTGTTCAAGTCGCTCCCCACCCTTTGCGTAGGGCTATTGGCATCGAACATTTCAGGATGCTTAGCCTCGAGGTCCTGCAGTTCGTGCATGAGGAAGTCGAACTCCTGGTCGCTGATGACTGGAGCGTTCTCCACATAGTAGCGGAAATTATGTTGGTGCAACTCATCTCGAAGCTGCAAAATGCGAGCTTTTTCGTCCATCGAAGTTTACTAATTTCTTTTGCAAAATTACGAAAATTTGCGCACATTACAAAATAAAAGACAAAGAAAATGTTCTTGACGCAAGCAAGTATTGCAGACAAAAATGTAAAGATTTTTCTTTTTCCAGCAATTTGTGACATTTCGAGACTCCATCTTCAACTCCCAATAAAAGACCACTTTTTGAGCCTTTTCTAACCCCTTGATATTGAGCATTTTATTTCACCCCTAGGATAATTGGCAAAGTTCACGTGTGAAGTTGGCGATTTTAACGTGTGAAGTTGGCCAACTTAACGTGGGTTGTTTGCCATTTTAACGTGTTATGTTTGCCGACTTAACGAGTGAAGTTTTGCAAGTTAACATTAGTCCCCTAGAAGATGTAAAGATTTTTCCACAGAATGTAGGCAGGATGAGAAGAAAGTCTGCCGAATTGTACTTTCGCACAAAGAATCTCTTTTTTCCTCTTTACTTTTGTTATCTCAACTTTTTTTTATAATTTTGCAGCGCGATAACAAATGACACCTTTGACCTTTTATGGCACGAAATAAATTCCGTGGACTTGGCATTGCCCTCATCACTCCTTTCAAGGCAGACGGGAGCATCGACTTTGATGCCCTCGACCGACTGGTGGAATACCAGATAAAGGGAGGAGCAGACTTCCTCTGCATCATGGGCACGACTGCCGAAACACCAACGCTGAGCCGCGATGAAAAAAGATTGTTAAAGGAACACTTGGTGGAACGAGTGGCAGGCAGAGTTCCCCTATTGATGGGCTGCGGCGGCAACAACACGGCTGCCATCGTGAATGAGCTGAAGACGGAAGACTGGACGGGCATCGACGGCATCTTGAGCGTCTGCCCCTACTACAACAAGCCTTCGCAGGAAGGTCTCTATCAGCATTTCGCTACGATTGCCAAAGCGAGTCCTCTGCCTGTAGTGCTCTACAATGTGCCAGGAAGGACTGGCGTGAACATGAATGCAGAGACGACGCTCCGTCTGGCTCGCGACTTCGAAAACATCGTGGCCATCAAGGAAGCGAGTGGTTTCATCCCGCAGATGGACGACATCATCAAGAACAAGCCTGAGCGCTTCGATGTCATAAGTGGCGACGATGGCATCACTTTCCCGCTCATCACTCTTGGGGCTGTAGGCGTCATCAGCGTGATTGGCAACGCCCTGCCTGCAGAGTTCAGCCGAATGGTTCGACTCGCCCTGAATGGTGAGTATAGCACTTCGCTAAGCATCCATCACAAGTTCACAGAACTCTTCAAGTTGCTTTTCATCGACGGCAATCCTGCAGGAGTAAAGGCAATGCTCAGCGAAATGGGACTCATCGAGAATGTCCTGCGACTGCCTCTCGTCCCCACTCGACTCACAACAATGGAGAAGATTAGCCAAATAGTAAAGGAACTAGGATATTGACAAACAAACAATAACCAACAAACATTTATAAAACAACAAATTATGGTTTATTCACACGAAGTACAAAACATGTGTTGTGTGGCCAAAGGTCCCAACCATGGACCTGCTCCCATTCCCGAAGAGGGCAAGTGGGTTCAGGCAAAAGAAATCAAGGACATCAGCGGTCTGACTCACGGTATCGGCTGGTGTGCTCCTCAGCAAGGCGCTTGTAAACTGACACTTAATGTCAAGGACGGCGTTATCGAAGAGGCTCTCGTAGAGACTATCGGTTGCTCTGGTATGACTCATTCTGCTGCAATGGCAAGTGAAATTCTTCCTGGCAAGACCATCCTCGAGGCTCTCAACACCGACCTGGTTTGCGACGCAATCAACACCGCTATGCGCGAGCTCTTCCTCCAGATTGTCTATGGACGTACACAGAGTGCTTTCTCTGAAGGCGGCCTCATGATTGGCGCAGGTCTTGAAGACCTCGGCAAGGGCTTTGTCTCTCAGGTTGGTACCCTCTACGGAACTAAGGTTAAGGGCACTCGCTACCTGCAACTCACCGAGGGTTACATCACCAAGATGTACCTCGACAAGGACGACCAGGTTTGCGGTTACGAGTTCGTTCACATGGGTAAGTTCATGGATGCCATCAAGAAAGGCGTTCCTGCAGAAGAAGCCCTGAAGAGTGTCACTGGCACTTATGGCCGCACAAAGGCTGAAGATGGTGCAGTGAAGAGTATTGACCCACGTAAAGAATAGGAGGAATACATTATGATTAGAGAAGTGAAATTCGAGTCACAAGACCGTCGAATCAAGCAGATTCTTGCTTGCTTGAACAAACATGGTATTGCTTCTATCGAGGAGGCTAACCAAATCTGTGATGCTGCAGGCCTCGATCCTTACAAGACTTGTGAAGAAACACAGATGATTTGCTTCGAGAACGCAAAGTGGGCATACGTTGTAGGTACCGCTATCGCTCTGAAGGAAAAGGCAAAAGACGCAGTTGAAGCAGCCAACTACATCGGTGAAGGTTTGCAGAGTTTCTGCATTCCTGGCTCTGTTGCAGATGACCGCAAGGTAGGTATTGGTCACGGTGAACTGGCAGCTCGTCTGCTCAGCCCTGAGACAAAGTGCTTTGCTTTCCTGGCAGGTCACGAGAGTTTCGCAGCTGCCGAAGGTGCCATCAAGATTGCTCAGATGGCCAACAAGTCAAGACCAGCCGACAAGCCTCTCCGTTGCATTCTCAATGGTCTCGGCAAGGACGCTGCCATGATTATCAGCCGCATCAATGGTTTCACTTATGTCCAGACACAGTTCGACTACTTCACAGGCGAGCTGAAGGAAGTGAAGCGCATCGCTTACAGCAATGGTCCTCGTGCAGCCGTTAACTGCTATGGTGCAGACGACGTTCGCGAAGGCGTTGCTATCCTTTGGAAGGAAGATGTTGATGTAAGCATCACCGGTAACTCTACCAACCCAACCCGCTTCCAACATCCTGTTGCAGGCACTTACAAGAAAGAGCGCATCCGTGCAGGTAAGGCTTACTTCAGCGTAGCAAGTGGTGGTGGTACTGGTCGTACTTTGCACCCAGACAACATGGCTGCAGGTCCTGCTTCTTACGGTATGACTGATACGCTTGGCCGCATGCACTCTGATGCACAGTTTGCTGGTTCAAGCTCAGTTCCTGCTCATGTTGAGATGATGGGCTTCCTCGGCATCGGTAACAACCCGATGGTAGGTTGCTCTGTAGCTTGTGCAGTACAGGCAGACCTCTATCTGAACAAGAAGTAAAGACTATCATCAGGCCCTCTCTAACCCGCGTTAGAGGGGGTCTTTTCTTTATATAATTGCATTTTCATGAAGGCGAAATGCTTTTATATCTTTTGTTTGGCAGTATTGTTGGTGTCCTGCTCTAAGCGAGAAGCAAAGGAGAGTGTGGACGCTTTGCCTGCCATTTACCCCGATTATATTGGCGTAACTGTTCCCGAGAACATCTGTCCCTTGGACTTCTCTGTGCCTGAAGCCGAGCATTTGCAAGCAATCGTCAAGAATGACAGAGAGGAGTCTTTGGTAGTCAGTGGAGCAGACCATATCGAAATGTCTGTCAAAGATTGGCACAATTTGCTGCAAGGCTCTCAGGAACTGCAGGTTGAAGTCTCTGCTTGGAGCAAGGAACATCCTGAAGGCGCCAAATATAAACCCTTCAAAATCCATATCGCGAAAGACCAGATAGACCCTTGGATTGCCTATCGATTGCTGCCTCCCGGCTATGAAAGTTGGAATCACATGGGCATCTATCAACGGAATATCGAGTGCTTTGATGTGGAGCCTATCATCGAGAACTCGCAGAACAACCATGGTTGCGTGAATTGTCATTCCTTTGCCAACTACGACCCTAAGGACTTTACCTTCCATGCAAGAGGTAAAAACGGCGGCACTATCGTGATGCGAGACGGCAAGATGAAGAAGGTGGACATCAAGGCGATGAGTAACGGAAGGCACGGCTCCTACAATATCTGGCACCCATCGAAGCGGTATATTGCTTTCTCGAGCAATTCCACGCATCAAAGTTTCTACGGCCAAAGCAAGAATAAGATTGAGGTTTACGACTTGTGGTCGGACCTCATCGTCTATGATATTGATAATGAGAAAGTCCTGCAGGACAAAAGATTCACAGACAGCCTGAACCTCGAGATGTTTCCTTCCTTCTCTCCTGACGGGAAATGGCTCTACTTCAGTACTGCGAAGCCTGTAAACATGCCGATGGAAACCGACAAACTTCACTATAGTATTGTGCGTGTTCCCTTCGACGAAAAGACTGGCGAACTTGGTGAAATCGATACAGTTTATAGTGCTTACAAGCAAGGCGGAACTGCCATGATGCCAAGAATCACTCCCGATGGAAGATATATGTTCTTTTCGCTTGGCGAATGCGGAGGCTATAATCTTTACCACATGGAATCGGACCTGAAGATGATGGACTTGGAAACTCGGGAAATGATTCCTGCCGAAATCCTGAACAGTCCTCGAGCCGAGAGCTTCCACGCCTGGAGTAGTAATGGAAGTTGGGTAGTTTATGTCACCAAAAGATACGACGGAAGATACACTCGATTGATGCTTGCATACTGGGATGGGAAACGGTTCCACAAGCCTTTCCTCCTGCCTCAAAAGAATCCGGAAGACAATATACAATTGCTGATGGCATATAATGTGCCCGAGTTCATCAAGGCTCCTGTGGTTGTATCGAAAGATGAATTGGCAAAGTTCTTTACCCACGAATGATGAGACGGCATAATATCATATTCTACTCGGCACTTTTGGCGTTGATGATTGGCTTTGCCATTTATACCGCCACCCAGTTCCCTTATACCTATATAACTATGGAAGGGAACGATTTCTGGGTGCTGACAAAGGACTTCTGGCAATTGAAGTTGGGGATGCTTCCTGCCCTTACCAATTGGTTAGCCGACTTCCTGATGCAGTTTTATCGTTCTCCTTTTGTTGCCGCAACGATTCAGGCTATAATACTTGGAATGGTTGGAGTGCTTGCTCATGCAGTTTTGATGAAGCTTTCGAAGAATCGATGGCACCTTTCTTGGCTGGCCTTATTGCCTCCAATCCTGCTTGGATATTACTGCACATTCAACCTTTCGGCCCAATTACAAAGCCTGTTCTTCTTCGGAATGTTGCTCGTTTTCGTGCTCATTCCCAACTTCAAAGGCAGACTTATCTGGAGTATAGTTTGTGTGCCTTTAGGATTCCTATTGATGAGGACTCCCCTACTCTTCATGCTTCTAGTATTGTTTGTGGCGATAGAGTTTAAGAACTCTGGCAAGAAAGCGTTTTACTTCGCATTTCCTCTCATTTTGTTGGCCCTCACTCCTCTCGCCTATAGTCAGCGAGTCGCCTTCATTCCCTTCGAAAAACGCTATACTGATTGGGGAATTCAACCCATTCCTTTGACGAGCAAGTTCAATCAGAATGGCGAATACGTCAAGAAAATGGTGTATTTGTCGAATGAAGGGAGATGGGAAGACCTGCTCTACAAGACTCGAGTAAAGAGTGATGCTCAGCGTGGGAAAGACGTCAGCCTTCGTTATGCTTTGTTGGCCGAAAGCGCTCTTGGCACATTGCCCGAGAACCTTTTGAATTATCCTATTCGCGACGAGAATCAGTTCCTCTATCAACACACGACAGACGAAATCGCCTTGCAGCTCAACAGACTGTTCTACTTGAACTTAAGCGTTTACGATGAAGCCTTCCATCATGCAGAAGAATATGGTTTGCTTCAGGTAAACGGGAACTGTTTCTCGAGCCTTAGGCAAATGGTGGATTACAGCATAGAGGAAGGCGATTGGGAGGTTGCGGACAAATATCTGCAGATTCTTTCCAAGTCCTCTTGCCACAAAACCTTCGTTAAAGAAAGACGAGCAAAGTTGGAAGAGACCAAGAAGAGCTTCAATAAAGACATCCAACTACGAGCCGACAACTTTGTAGGAGGCTATCCTCTTCCCGTTGAAATGCTGCGATTGGCGCGTTATTATCAGGATGAACCTCAACGCAAAAAGATGCTCGATTATGCCATCTGCTCGTATATTTTGAGGGGAGATGCAAACAGTTTCATGATTGCGACTCAGGCTTTCGACATTTATAAAGATAAGGAATTGCCCAAAGCATACAAGGAGTTTTTCGATGCAATTAGTGCCTCGAACGAACAACCTTAGTGTCGCCCTCAAACGTAACGTGGTTAAATCGCAAACTTAACGAGTTAAGTTGGCAAAGTTAACGTGTTAAGTTGGGCAACTTAACTGCAGTCGTTTTCAAACGACCCTAGCTTCATCCCAAATTCAGGTATTCATCGACGGCTTCGATGGCGAGTTCCATCTCGAAACCTCGCGAAAGAAGATGACGGACTAGCTTGCCCTTTCTTTGATAGACATTAGTGTCTTTCAGGGTTTTATCCTTTGTCTGAAGGGCTTCGGAAAGTGTCTCCAAATAAGCCTCCTCAGGAATCGTAGCCAAACCTTCCGCAATTTCCTCTTTGCTCAAACGCAAGTTTCGAAGCATCTGACCTATCTTAATTCGTCCCCAATGACTGTAAAGAAACTTATCGTGACAATAGGCTCGAGCAAAGCGAAGATTGTCAATATATTTCTCTCCCAAGAGATGATTGATGATTTCCTCAGTATCTTCTGCAGACGCACCCCAAGAAAGCAGTTTTTCCCTTATTTGAGAAGAACAATGTTCACTAAGGCTACAAAGGCTCGCAGCCTTTCCAAGCGCCACTTCTTTCGAGATTTGTCCTACTTTTTCCTTGCGCATACGAACCTATTATTATCGAATTCATCCTTCACAATCTTCACCTCTTCATAGCCTTTCTGCAAGAGAAGTTCCTCTACCTGCTTGGGATAAGCCCTATTTATCTCAAAGAAGAGCCAACCTTTGTCTGCAAGATGTTGCTGAGCAAACTCGGCAATCGCCCTGTAGAAAAGCAATGGGTCGTCGTCAGGTACGAAGAGAGCGAGGTGAGGTTCGTGCTCAAGGACGTTCTCATCCATCGCCTCTGCCTCACTTTTGCAAATGTAAGGAGGGTTGCTCACAATTGCGTCCCAACACTCATCACTCGGCTCAGGTTGTAAGATATTTTCCTGCCTGAAATCCACTTCCGCGCCAAGCCTTTCAGCATTCTTGCAAGCATAGGCAAGCGCCTCATCAGAAACGTCGAAAGCCGACACTTTGTAACCCTCCAAAGCAAGTGTGATAGCGATACATCCACTTCCCGTTCCGATGTCGAGAACCGTTTTCTTTGGGGCGACATTCTGCTTAATAAGTCCAATCAATTGCTGAGTTTCGGGTCTGGGAATCAAAACGCCAGGACCGACCAGAAACGCTCTTCCGCAGAACTCCTCTTGCCCCAAAACATACTGAACTGGCTCGCCTTTCGCAACTCTTTCAATAATTATTTGCAACTCCTCTTGCTCTTTTGCCGATAAAGTCGTATCTTTGCCGAGTAGAATGTCAGTTCTCGAGAGGCCAAAACGCTGGCTGAGGACAAGCTCGTAAAGTGCTCTTGCCTCGCCGATAGCGTATCTCTCTTGCAACTTTTGAAGGGCATTCATGCTGCAAAGGTACGAATAAGCGAGCGAAACACAAAAGGAAACCAGAAGTTTTTCTTTTTATTTCCGAGCGAAGACCGTAGCTCGACCGAAGGTCAAGGTACAAAAAAATAGACAATTATGTTGGAAGATGACATAAAATTCATGCGTCGATGCATCCAATTAGCGAAATGTGGAGAAGCTGGAGCCGCACCCAATCCTATGGTTGGAGCTGTGGTTGTGTGCGATGGACGCATTATTGGCGAAGGCTTTCATCGCAGGTGTGGAGGTCCTCATGCTGAGGTAAATGCCATCGAAAGCGTGAAAGAGAAGCATCTTTTATGTCGAAGTACCATTTACGTAAGCCTTGAACCTTGCTCGCATTACGGCAAAACTCCACCTTGCACGGAACTTATCATTCGCAACAGGATTCCGAGAGTTGTGGTCGGATGCTCAGACCCTTTCGCAAAAGTAAACGGGCAAGGCATCAAGAGGCTGCAGGATGCTGGGTGCGAAGTCCTCGTTGGAGTACTCGAGGAAGAGTGCCAGAACCTGAATCGTCGCTTCTTTACTTTCCACAAAGAACACAGGCCTTGGATTACCCTCAAATGGGCTCAAAGCAAAGACGGCTTCATAGACCGACTCAGAAAGGCAGGAGAAGAGCCGACTCAATTCTCGAATGCTCTCACACAAACCCTTGTTCATCGGCTGAGAGCACGCAATCAAGCCATTCTCGTCGGCACCAAAACTGCTCTTCTCGACAATCCGACTCTTACTACAAGACTTTGGTCAGGACCTAATCCTTTGCGTCTAACCATCGACCGTCACAATATTCTTCCCCCTACCCTTCACTTGAAGGACGGAAGTTCGCCTACAGTAATCTACACTCACGAAAGCCTTCGAGAGATTCTGGACGACCTTTACAATCGCGGCATACAAAGTCTGCTTGTGGAAGGTGGCGCGAAGCTATTGCAAAGATTCATTGATGAAGGACTTTGGGACGAAGCTCGCATAGAAACGGCACCTTTCTGTCTCGAGGGAGGAATTGCTGCTCCAACACTTCAAGACGAGCATTTGATGAGCAAACACAACTTTGGAGGTCAAATCGTGCAATACTACCTTCATAAACCCTAAAAAAGGTGAGATAAAGTGTTACACAAGCGCTTTATTCCCTAATTAAACTTAAAACAAGCACCAAGAGCGTGGATATTTCAATATTATTATGTATCTTTGCACCTTGAAATATTACACACACGCTATGCGCGCAAAAGAAATGAAGACTTTTAACTGCCTTTTGATGCTTTTGGGACTGCTTTTCCTGGCATCTTCGTGCTCAGAAGACAGCAATCTTGGAACAACCAGCAACGACTATTGCTACATAAAGTCTGTGGTCCTGGGAAATGTGAAGCGGAAGGTTGAACTTCGTGACCGTAGAGGTCAACTCATCAGTACAACCAACACTTCCTTTACTGGCAGCAACTTCGCGATGACCATCAATCTTCGCGACAACACTATCGAGAACCGCGACTCATTGCCTTATGGAAGCCAGATTTCAAGGGTAATCGTATCCATCACCTTCGATGGCTCAATGCTTGCTTATCGTGAGAAAGGTTCCGATGCTGAATGGACGGCCTACAATGCCACAGATAGTCTCGATTTGACGAAGCCTTTGGAACTCTATCTGACCAGCAACGACAAGCAAAGCAGCCGCATCTATACCTTCAAAGTCAATGTTCATCAACAGGAAGGCGACTCTCTCTATTGGAAACAATGCGAGAGCGAAGTGGAGCAACTCGCTGGTTTGGAAGAAATGAAAGCCTTCCCCATGAACGACAAACTGATGGTTCTTGGAAAGAAGACCTCCGATATCATCCTTTCCGAACGCTCTTCCATTGAGGCAGAAGGCACTTGGGAAGAGGCTCTGACAACAGGCCTGCCCACCACAACAGACTTGCAAACTCTTCGTCAGCAAGACGGAAACTACTATCTCAGCACTACCGACGGAAGCATCTTCTCTTCAGTTGATGCAAAGGATTGGCAGCAAGTTGGAACGACTTATTCTGCAGGACTGACTCTCGTAGAAAAGACTGCCGACTACTTCTACGCTATCTCCGAAGGCAAGTTGCTTCGCTCTACTGATGCCGAAAGCTGGGAAGAAGACCAACTGGATACAGAAGCCACAATGTTGCCAACCTCCGAAATCAGAGTTTTAAGCGTGCAACAAGCAAACGGCAACAACCGCATCATCATGGTCGGACAAAGAGAAGGAAGCAATAATGCCGTCGTTTGGAACAAGATGTGGAACGAGAGTGAACCCGAAGCAGAAGCAGAGTGGATTTACTTCCCCATCAGTCCTGACAATCTGATTCCCTGTCCGCGACTGCAATACCTCAATCTGATGTCTTATGATGGTAAGTGTTTAGCTTTCGGTGGAGCTTCCGAAGATGCATCTCACAAAGCCCTCGACGCAATGTATTTCAGCCAAGACTACGGCATTACCTGGCGTGCGAGCAACGAACTCCACCTGCCTATCGATTTGGAAGGCACAGAAGGTTGTGTCACAAGCACAGTCGACAAGAATAACTTCATCTGGATAATTACAAACGCACAAGTATGGCGAGGAAGACTGAACAGACTTGGATTCGCACAATAATAGCCGTCTGCTGCCTGCTTTTCTGCTTTGTCGCAAAGGCGGAAGAAGAGGTAGAGTATAAGATGGACCTTGGAGCAGGACTTGGCGGTTGCTTCTATCTGGGTGATGCTAACGGCACTCCGTTTGCCAACCTCAGTCCGATGGGAGCCATTACTGCTCGTCGCATTCTCAATCCACGCATGGCAGTTAAGGCAAACCTCGCATTCGGGCACATTCACGGAACCAGCGAAGGCTTCCTTCCAACTGATGCTTATAGCGAGACTCCTGAAGGAGGAACTCCAACTCAGGTTAAGTTCTCGCGCAATGTCTTGGATATCGGAGCGCAATTCGAGCTGAACTTCTGGGGCTTTGGAACAGGCGTCGGATATAAAGGCAACAGTCGTGTTACTCCTTACATCCTTGCCGGAGCTGGCGTTACCATTGGTATGGGCGGTGGAGCCGGTGCTTGTGGAGGTTTGAATATTCCTGTTGGCGTGGGCGTGAAATACAAGCTCAAGCCTCGCATCAATCTGGGTTTCGAGTGGACAATGCGTTTCAGCACAACCGACAAACTCGATGCTACGCCCGAAGGAACACAGTTAAAGGACCCATACGGCGTGGAGAGTGCTATGTTCAAGAACAAGGACTGCTACAGTTTCGCAATGTTCTTCATCACATACGAAATGTTCCCCAAACTACGCAAATGCAACAACTAAGCTAATACATCACATCATGAAAGATATCATCGAACTCGACAGAAACAATATCCCTGAGTCTATCGCCATCATCATGGACGGTAATGGGCGTTGGGCACAAGAGAAAGGTCTTCCTCGTTCAAGCGGTCATCTGCAAGGAGTGGACAATGTGACTCGCATCACCTCTGAGTGTGCAAGGCTTGGCGTCAAGTATCTGACTATGTACACTTTCTCTACAGAAAACTGGAACCGACCGGAAGCCGAAGTGAAGATGCTGATGGGGCTCGTGGTCGATAAGCTCGAAGACGAGATATTCATGAAGAATGATATACGTTTTCGCTACATAGGCGACCTCGAAAGACTTCCCGCTCCTGCTCGCCAACGCGTTTTGGACTGCATGGAGAACACAAAGAACAACAAACGCATGACAGCCATCACAGCCCTCAACTACAGCAGTCGTTGGGAGTTGACTAAGGCTATGCAAGATGCTGTTCGCGAGGCTCAAGCCGGACATATCAAGCCAGAAGACATCAATGAAGATTACGTCTCACAACACTTGGAGACGAACTTCATGCCAGACCCCGACTTACTTATTCGTACTGGCGGCGAACTGCGCATCAGTAACTACCTGCTTTGGCAATGTGCTTATAGCGAGTTCTATTTCTGCGACACCTATTGGCCCGACTTCCACGAAGAAGAGCTGCACAAGGCAATCGCAGCTTACCAGCAAAGGCAAAGGCGCTTCGGAATGACTGGAGAGCAAGTAACCAAAGGCTGATTACTAAGTTAGGCAACACACGTGAAAAGGATTTACATCATCATATTTAGTCTCTTCGGACTCTTCTTGCCAATGCTTGCACAAATAGTGCAACGAGAAGTGGCTCCAGAAATCGATTATAGTCGTACGCCAAGACAATACTACATTGGCCAGATTACCATCGATGGCGTAAAGAACTACGACGACCGTCTTCTCATTGGCTTGAGCGGATTGACTGAAGGACAAAAGATAGAGATTCCGGGCGAAGAGATAACGAAAGCCGTGAAACGTTACTGGCGTAACGGCCTCTTCAGCAATGTGGCAATCAGAGTGGATAGTCTTGTAGGCGACTCGGCATATCTTCACATTCAACTCACCCAACGTCCTCGCATCTCAGAAATCAACTTCAACGGCGTCAAGAAGAACGAAAAAGACGACTTGAAGGAGAAGATGGGACTGGTGAAAGACAATCAGTTGAGTCCCAACATGATTGACCGCGCCAAGATTCTCGGAGAAAGATACTTCTCGGAGAAAGGCTACAAGAACGCCGTGATAAACATTGTTCAAAGAGACGATGCCGGTGCTCCCGACAAGATTATCGTGGATGTCAATGTCGAGAGGAAAGACAAAGTGAAGATTAACCACATCTACATCACAGGCAACGAAAATCTTAGTGAAAAGAAGATTAAGGGCAACATCATCAGCAACGGTGTCCTGAAAAAGATACACGAGAAGCACTCGATGGCAGGCTGGTTCAGGAGCAAGAAGTTCGTTGAAGCCAAGTACAAGGAAGCTAAAGATAACCTGCTTGTCAAGTATGGCGAGATGGGTTATCGCGACGCTATCATCTTGGCGGACAGTGTGGTGCCTTTCAACGAGCAGGATGTCAACATCTACATCAATGTCGAGGAAGGACAGAAGTACTTCGTGCGCAACATTGAATGGGTGGGCAATACGCTCTATCCTACTGACATTCTCGACCAACTGCTTCGCTTGAAGAAAGGAGATGTCTATAATCAGAAACTCCTTAACGAACGCCTGTCAACCGACGAAGATGCCGTCAGCAACCTTTACTACAACAATGGTTATGTCTTCTCGAGGATTGACCCTGTTGAGACAAACATTGTAGGCGATTCCGTTGACCTCGAGATGCGTATCTACGAAGGTCCGCAGGCACACATCAGCCACGTTCGCATCATGGGTAACGACCGCGTATATGAGAATGTGGTTCGAAGGGAGCTTCGTAACAAACCTGGCGACCTTTTCTCTCGAGAGGCGCTGATGCGTTCTTATCGTGAAATTGCTTCTCTTGGGCACTTCGACGAGAACATCGACCCCAAAGTTGAGCCTGACCGCATAAACGGAACGGTTGACATCAACTGGGGACTCACGCCAAAGAGCAACGACCAGATTGAGTTCTCGCTCGGTTACGGACAAACGGGTGTGATTGGTCGTATCGGTCTCAAGTTCAGCAACTTCTGTATGGCTAATCTCTTCAGCAGGAAGGCTATTCGCAGAGGTGTGATGCCGATGGGTAATGGTGAGACATTCAGCATAAGCGGACAGACGAACGGACGTTACTATCAGGCTTATAGTGTCAACTACATGAACCCCTGGTTTGGCGGAAAGCGACCCAATACATTCAACCTGAGCGCGTTCTTCTCGAAACAGACCGATGTGAGCGACAATTACTATAACTCCGCTTACTACAACAACTATTACAATAGTTATCTTTATGGTTATGGCTACGGAAACGGCTACAATTACTACGAGAACTACTACGACCCGAACAAGTATGTGATGCTCTTCGGTATGTCTGTAGGTTGGGGTAAGCGTTTGCGTTGGCCTGACGACTGGTTTACTTTGTCGGCAGAACTGAGCTATACGCGCTATATGCTCAAGAACTGGCAATACTTCCTGATGTCTAATGGTAACTGCAATAACATCAACCTCGGCCTGACTTTGAGTCGTAACAGTACCGACAATCAGATTTATCCCAGAAAGGGTTCCGAGTTCTTGATGAGCGTTTCGCTGACGCCTCCATACAGTTCCTTCATCGACAAGGACTATGCTAACCTCGCTACGAACCCCAACAGTCCCACCTACAACAAGGAGATGCAGGAGAAGTACCGTTGGATTGAATACCACAAGTGGAAGTTCAAGACTCGCACCTATACTGCTTTGAGCGGACAAGACAAGTGTTTCGTGCTGATGACGCGAGTTGAGTTCGGCATCTTAGGACATTACAACAAGAACAAACGCTCGCCGTTCGAGACCTTCTATGTGGGTGGCGACGGAACCAGCGGATACAGCACAACCTATGCTACCGAGACCATCGGAATGCGCGGTTACGACAATGGTTCGCTCACACCAAGAGGCGAGTCGGGTTATGCATACGACCGTTTCTCTGTGGAACTTCGCTACCCCTTCATCCTGAGCCCGAGCACGAACCTCTACGGCTTGGTATTTGCTGAGGGCGGTAATGCCTGGAGCAGCATCAAGAAGTTCAATCCCCTGGATATGAAGCGTTCCGTAGGTATAGGAGCACGCATCTTCCTGCCTATGGTCGGTTTGCTCGGTATTGACTGGGCTTACGGCTTCGACAAAGTGTTTGGCAGCAAGACATACGCTGGCAGCCATTTCCACTTCATCCTCGGACAAGAATTCTAAACAAGACAACATAACATTATTAAAACAAAAGGATTTGATATTATGAAGAAGATTTTGATTGCAATGCTGGTGCTGCTGGGCAGTTCATCAGTTTGGGCACAGAAGTTTGCTTTGGTCGATATGGACTACATCCTGAAGAACATTCCTGCTTATGAAAGGGCTAACGAACAGCTCAATCAGGTGAGCAAGAAATGGCAGGCTGAGGTTGAGGTTCTGACCACAGAAGCACAGACTTTATACAAGAACTATCAGTCGGAGGCAGTTTTCCTGAGCGAAGAGCAGAAGACCAAACGCGAGGATGCTATCGTGGCAAAGGAGAAGGAAGCAGCCGAACTGAAGAAGAAGTACTTCGGTCCCGAAGGCGAGCTCTACAAGAAGCGTGAGAGCCTGATGGCTCCCATTCAGGAAGAGATTTACGGTGCCGTGAAGGACATCTGCGACCAGAAGGGCTACAGCCTCGTTCTGGACCGTGCCAGCGATGCCGGCATCATCTTCGCAAGTCCGAAGATTGACATTTCGAACGAAGTCCTCTCGAAACTCGGATACAATTAAGAAATTAAGAAAATAAGATAATACGAAAATAAGAAACATTATGAAAAAGATTCTGATTGCCATCCTCATGATGGCTCCCATGAGCCTTTGCGCTCAGAAGTTCGCACACTTCAACTCTGCCGACATCATCCCCAACATGAAGGAGTACACCACGGCTCAGGAAGAACTACAAGCCATGGAAAAGCAGTACACCGACGACATGAAACTCATGCAGGACGAACTGCAGAAGAAGAGCGAAGAATACCAGAAGGAACAAGCTAACCTCCTCGAGAATGTCCGCGCACGTCGCGAGCAGGAACTGAACGACCTCTACACGCGTCTGCAGCAGTCTTATCAGGACAATCAGGCTGCCCTTCAGAAGGCTCAGGCTGAGAAGATGAACGAAATCAGCGAGAAGGTTCTGGCAGTAGTGAAGAAGATTGGCGAAGCTGGCGGCTACGTCTATATTGTCGACACCAGTGCAGGCGTTATTCCCTACGTTTCCACCTCTCTCAGCACAGACATCACCAGCGAGGTGAAGAAAGAACTTGGTATTCAATAGACAACGGACAACCGACTACTGACAACAGACTAAACATTTAAGCCTATGAAACGCTTAGTTTTCATTCTCCCGATACTGTTGTTCTGCATTGCTGCTTCGGCACAGATTCAGTTCGGCTACATCAGCTACGAGCAAGTGCTCAAGGATTTGCCCGAATATGCTAAGGCTCAACAGGACTTGGCTGCATTGAAGGCCAAATACGAGGCTGAGGCACAGAAAGGCGAAGAGGAGTTCCAGCAGAAGTTCGTCGATTTCCTGCAAGGCCAGAAGGACTTCCCGCAGGCCATCATGCAGAAGCGACAGGCTGAGCTGCAAGCTCTCATGGACAACGGCGTGGCTTTCCGCATGAAGTCGCAGGAACTGATTGCCGGAGCTGAGAAGGATTTGATGCAGGAGGCTCACAAACGCCTGAACCGCGCCTTGCTCGAGGTTGGTGTGGAGATGGGCTACGGCTACATCCTCAATACCGACAACAACAACTGCCCATACATCAACCCTGTTGTGGGCGTTGACGTCACAAACATTGTTCGCAAGAAACTCGGTCTCTCTTATACCGAAGAGCCTTCACAAGCCGCTCCAGTTGAAGCCGCTCCTGCCGCTGCAACAGAAGGGGCAAAGACAGAATAACGCCCCAGAATGCTTATGACGACTGGTCCGATTGGAGTCTTCGACTCGGGGTATGGTGGTTTGACCATTCTGCGGCAGATTCGTGCTACGATGCCGCAGTACGACTACCTTTATCTTGGCGACAATGCTCGAGCCCCTTATGGCGAGCGCTCGTTCGAGGTCGTCTACGAGTTCACGCGCCAAGCCGTCCGTTACCTCTTCGACCAGGGTTGCCATCTGGTTATTCTGGCTTGCAACACGGCTTCGGCAAAGGCTTTGCGGACCATTCAGCAGGTGGACCTGCGGAGGTTTGACCCCAAGCGGAGAGTGCTTGGAGTGATTCGGCCTACGGTGGAGGTTGTGGGGAACATCTCGAAGACACGCCACGTCGGCATAATGGCTACCGATGGCACGATTCGGAGCAAGACCTACGAACTCGAAATCGAGAAGTTCTACCCCGACATTCAGGTGACGGGAGAAGCCTGCCCCATGTGGGTGCCGCTGGTCGAGAACGACGAATACGAAAGCCCCGGAGCCGATTACTTCGTCAGGGAACGCATAGAGCATCTTCTGAGTCGCGACCCGCAGATTGACAGCGTCATTCTTGGTTGCACACACTACCCCCTGCTGCTCGGAAAGATTCGCCAGTACATGCCTCAGGGCGTGCACATCATCGAACAGGGCGGCTATGTGGCAACGAGCCTGAAGGACTACCTCGGCCGCCATCCTGAGATGGAAACACGCCTGACGAAAGGCGGCAACATTCGCTTCCTCACCACAGAACGAGCCGAGCAATTCCGCGAGAAAGCAGCCGTCTTCATGGGCGAGACCATCGAAGCCGAACGAGTACAACTTTGAAAAGACAACGGACAACGGACAACGGACTACAGACAACAGATAAGACTATGAAAAGCGACACTATTGTTATCATCCCGACCTACAACGAGCGGGAAAACATCGAGGCCATCATTCGTGCCGTCACCTCGTTGGAGCAGCCCTTCGACATCCTCGTCATCGACGACGGGAGTCCCGACGGAACAGCCGACATAGTGAAGGAACTGATGGAAGACGAGTTTGCAGACCGCCTCTTCATCGTAGAGCGCTCGGGCAAGCTGGGACTCGGCACAGCCTACATCTGCGGCTTCAAATGGGCCCTGGAGCACGGCTACGACTATGTTGTGGAGATGGATGCCGACTTCAGCCATTCGCCTGCCGACCTGCCTCGACTCTATCAAGCCTGCCACGACGGAGGGTTCGACGTCTCCGTAGGAAGCCGATACATCACAGGCGTGAACGTCGTGAACTGGCCCATCGGCCGCGTTCTCATGAGCTACTACGCCTCAGCCTACGTCCGCACAGTGCTCGGCATCAAGCTTCGCGACACCACGGCAGGCTTCGTATGCTGGACCCGCAAAGTGCTCGAGACCATCGACCTCGACGACATCCGCTTCAAAGGCTACGCCTTCCAGATAGAGATGAAATACACCGCCCTCCGCCTCGGCTTCAAGATAAAGGAAGTGCCCGTAGTCTTCGTCAATCGCGAACTCGGCACAAGCAAAATGAGCGGCGGCATCTTCAGCGAAGCATTCTTCGGCGTGCTGAAACTGAGGTTCAAGAAATATAGAAGGAATAGGGATTAGAGATTAGGGATTAGGGATTGATGGTCAATAAGATTAGGGAGCTCCTCAGCCACAAGGAAACGCAGCAATTCGTGCGATTCTGCATAGTAGGCGGAACGTGCGCCATGATAGACGCCGCCATCTTCTATGTGGTCCGACTCTTTGCCCCCTATCAGGTTGCCCTCGTCTCGGGCTATCTCATCTCGCTTTGCGCCAACTATTTCCT
The DNA here is from genome assembly GCA_017548075.1 of Bacteroidaceae bacterium. Taxonomy (GTDB): domain Bacteria; phylum Bacteroidota; class Bacteroidia; order Bacteroidales; family Bacteroidaceae; genus Physcousia. The sequence goes on from JAFYNL010000034.1 coordinate 21,321, forward strand.
CACCGTCTATTGGACCTTCCAGACCAAGCCCGCAGCCCTCAACTTCGTAGGCATCATCGGCGCCCACATGTTCAACCTCTTTGTCGTGAGGATGGGACTGATGCTGCTATTCGTCGAAGTCATGGGCCTGAAGGACAGCATCGCCTACATACCGATGGCCGTCATCAGTGCCGTCACCAACTACCTCGTCATCCGCACCGTCGTCAAGTATTCCGGCAAAGGGGAGAAGGAGGAGTAAATCATTTTCGTTTTGATAACATAAAGAAAGCCCCGCTCTCGGTAGAGAATGGGGCTCTCCTTTCTTGAGTGTTACTGAATCGTGAGCCAGATGGCTTCGTCGCGGGATTTGGCTTCGGTGATGCGGCGTTTGAGGCGGTGGAGCCAAAGGTTGGAGTCGAGCACCTGACCTTCCGTTCTGTTCTCGCCTACGAGGATGCAGCCCTGCGTGTCCTTCGCCGAGTTGCGAGTTCCATGTCTCTTTTTTCCTTTGTGGAATTTGTGGAATCTGTGGAAAGGAGAAAATTGCATCAAGTTCGCCCAACTGAACTGCAGTAGTTGGGGGATTATGCGAGACACAAAAAAGGATGGGTCCTGTTGGAACCCATCCAGTTTCTTAAGCGTTTGTAGGCGTCGCCTTAGGGGGTTTTGAAACCTTTAGGTATGGACTGCCACGAGGAGCTGCTGTTGAAGCGGTCCACGAGTTCGTAGCAGAGCGGGTCTTTCTCCTGCAGGTTCTTCAGTATGGCCTCGTAGGCGTACTGCGTTGGGGTGACGTACTGGGGGTCGATTTGGTCGCGAATCAGTTCGGTTAACGACTCCTCGTCTATACAGTGCAGGTAGCTGCTTACCGACGTGGGCACTTTTTCGATGTCATCTTGACTGATTATGGTGCCGTTCTTCAGCGTTACGCTATGTACTTGTGGGCTGTAGTGGAACTCTTTCCAGAAGTTGGTGTTTGAGGTGTTGATGGTCAAGGGGTTGGCTTTCTGGTGATCTACTATTGTCTCGAGATTGATGGGGCCGAAGTCGTAGTACGATGAGGAAGACTCACTTTCGTCGAAACAGAGGAACGAGACGCTGCAGTCCTTGAGCTTGCCCTGGAGGTCCTGGCAAGTGAAGTAGAAGGCGGGCTTTGTCTCGTTGTACCAATAGCCCTCTACGGTCTGATATCCGTCGCTAACTACCTTTACGTCGATGTACTTGTAGACGTCGTGCTCTTCGATGTATTTCTCCCACTTATTGGTGATTTCGTCGATTTTGGGCTGGATAGGCGCGATCTTCTCCACGGTGTGGCGTTGGCGAGCGTCCTTCTCAAGCTTGTCGCAGTAGAACTTGTCGCTATAGTAGGTCAGGAACTCCTGGAGCTGCTTGTAGCTTACGTCTTTGTACTTCTGCCGGTCTTCGGGTGTCTTGATTGTTTCCCGTATGGCCTCCACGTTATTGTAGAAGTCGGCGAAGTTTTTGTCCTTCTTTGTTTGCTCTGCCACAACTTTTTCCGAGAGAGGTTCGAAGATGCTCTTGCTGAGTGCGCGCGAGTCGAGGATGTATTGTGTGAGGGCCACGATGCCGAAGGCAAGAACTGCCAGGACCACTGCAAGCAGCGCTATTTTCTTCTGCTTGGGCGTGAACTGGATCGTGGGCATCTCGAGGTTTACGGACTCCTCGACTTCTGCCTGCGCTTTGTTCATGAACGATTTGCCCTTACAGTAGGGGCATTCCGACATAGTGCTGGGGATGAGGTGGTTGCACCCTCCGCAGCGTTTTACGGGTTTGAAATACAATGTCTTCATAGCTTAAGATCTTTCTATGTTCTCGGTTTCCTCCTGCATGACTGCGGCACGATGGATGTCGCCCATGTCGCGCACGTCGTTGGCAATCTGCGGGCGGAGGGTAATGCGTTCGCTGATGACGCGGAAAAGGAAGATGATACCCCACGCCAGCATGAAACAAACCACAATCGCTACTGCCAGCACGATCAGGTATTTCAAGAAGTTCCAATCGTGGTAGAAATCGTATTCGCCCGTCAGGAGGAAGAAGATATAGAGGAATATGCCGGCTACGGGAGGGATGAGGCCGATGTAGACACCAAGCACTTCGCCCATGCACTTGACGGAGTGCGCCATCAGGGGCAGGGCCACAATGTTGTCGCCAACCTTGACGTGAGAATCGAGGTTCTTGATGCGGCTCTTCCAGAAGTAGAAAAACAGGAAGGCTACGACATACTGGTAAATGAGGAACAGGATGATGCCGATGACGCCAACAATTCCCCTCCAGACGTCTTTAAAGCTACTCTTTTCAACAGCATCGCGCACAATCGCGCCCCCAAGATCTGAATCATAAACTTTGTGACCGATACGGAAAACATCGATTGCCTGGTCAACCAGTAAATAAGTCACTATCAGAGGAAAGATGAAGGCAGCAAGGCCGAAAATGAAATACCACCACTTCTGCGGCTTGATGAAGAATTTACCGTTGTCGATGAGACGCATCAGCGCGTACATCCAGTTTCTCACTACATTTAAAAAGTTCATAATGTTGTTGTGTTAGTTTGTGAAAATGACAGAAACGGGTCTGCCGCCCATACTGATTTGCTCTGCAAATTTAACAAAAAAAAACATCCGACGCATTCTTTTGCCTCTTTTTTTTACAAATGATGGTAAAAAGACGCACTTTTTTTTGTTTCCACAAATTCCACAAATTCCACAACTAATTTTGAGAGAGATGCGACGACTATATAATATTTATTATAATTAACGAATGTAATTCGTAATATATAAATAATAGCAAACAGCGTGTGTCTTATTTCCACTTGTGAACTTTGTGGAAATTGTGGAAAGTCCAGAATCGGAGCAAATCGTGCTGAAAATCAATGCGTTGCAAAAATCGCGTGAATTGGTGCTGAAAATCGGCTGAATTGAGGTGCTGAAATTTGGTGGCGCAGCCGGAATGTCGTAAATTTGCAATGTGAAAGATAAGAGAACGACTGCAGCGTCCTCGGCAAACTTAACAAGTTAAAGTGCGCAATTTAACGAGTTACGATTGCAATCTTCACACGAGAGAAAAGAAACGACGTTAACCTTGACCTTAACCTTAACAAAAAAAAGTTATCGTTAACGTTATCGTCAACGTCAAAATTTAAAACCTTAAATTTTTAATACCATGATTAACTACAGCATTATGATTATGGGCACGAAGCCCGGAACAAAGAAGGCTGACATCACCGAGACTAAGGCCTATGGAACCGCTCAGGTTCATGAGGTGCTCGACCTCGACGCTTTCTGTAAGCACATCGCCGACCACAACTCGCCCTTCTCCAAGGGTACCGTGAAGGGCATTCTGACCGACGCCGTCGCTTGTCTTCGCGAGATGATGCTCGCCGGAAACAAGGTCGTGCTGGGCGACCTCGGCAGCTTCCACGTAGAGCTTGCCACCGAGGGTGCCGACACCACCGACGAGTTCAACGCTCAGAAGATTAAGGAAGTCAACGTTCGCTGGACGCCCGGTCTGGAGTTCAAGAACCTCCGTGCCGAAGCCGAGTTCCAGCTCGTACCTTCCCGTAAGGCTCAGGCCGATGCCATCGAGGTGATTAGGAATGAGGAAACCATTCAAGGGCTTGAGTAAAGCCCCCTCCCAGCCTCCCCCCATAGGGGAGGAGATGGGAGCCGCTAAACAGTAAACCGTAAACAGTAAACAGTAAACTAACCAGCCATGAAAAAGAACAACATCTGGGAACTCATCCTCAAGGTCATCGTCGCCGCCATAACGGCAGCCTTGACCGCCATCACAACTACAAGTTGTATGGGCAGAGGCCCATTCTAAGTGAAGAGTGAAGAATCAAGCGCAGGCGGAACTAAAAGGAGAGCCTCGAATTAACTTTCGGGGCTTTCTTTTTGTGGTTTTTTTGTAGTTTGAAAAAAATGTTGTATCTTTGCAGCGTGAATGATTAAATTAGCAGTATTATGGCAAATGCAGCAACAATGCCTACACAGAGGCAGATATTAGTAAATGTTGAGGACGTGTCGATGCTGAAGGATATAAGAAAAGCCATCAGTATGCTAAAAGGTGTGGGAAAGATAACTGTCCCCCGCCGTCGCAAACTCTACTCGTCATATGAGTTGTCACTCCGCGACCTTGACGAAGGACGAGTGTATAAATACGATAGTCTGGACGACCTCATCAAGGAAATAGAGAATGAAGACTAAGTACGAGCTGCGCATTACTGGCGAGTGCAAGCAGAACTTGAAGCTTTGCAAGAAACGTGGCTTGCCGATGGGCGAACTATGGGCAATCGTTGCGAAATTGCTCAATGGCGAAAAGCTTGATGAGAAATACCAGCCTCATCAGCTTCTCGGAAACCGTAGGGGGCAGTGGGAGTGCCATATCCAACCCAACTGGTTGCTCATTTGGGAGCAGCATGACCGCGAACTCGTTCTAATCATGGTGAATACCGGCACACATTCCGACCTCTTCGGAAAGAATAAACGATAACATAGTAGCTTCCTAGCTTCTAGACAGCCTCGAACACGTTTCGGGGCTTTCTTTTTATTCCCTTTCGTAAATCTGCATGCGTTGCTGGGCCGTGACGGGGGCCATGATGTGACGGAGCAAGGGTCGCGGCCAGGTGAGGTTCCAAAGATAACTCAACGGCTGCCAGATGAAACGATAGCGGAACAGCTCTTCGTTGTCGTAGATGAGCCGATAGTTGGCCGGCACCGGGGCGTCGTAGTACTCGTGGCAGGTGTTGATGGCGCCAATCTCGCGAACCAGATATTTCACCTTTCCGGAGTTGACCAAGGCGGCCTGCTCGGCCTTGATTTCGGGGTCGAGTATGGAGGAGAGGAAGTAGTTCTTGTTGGGCGGCAAGTGGCGGGTGTGCTGATAAATGCCTGTGTCGTAGCTGCTGAAAGTCAGTACCTCGCTATCCTCGCTCTCGTTCCGGTTGATGATGTCCGCCATCTCGAGCACGCTCGTGGGGAATGTGCCGTTCACCAAAGTGACGACATTCCAGTTGGTGGCGATGGCGAGAAGGGTGATGAGGACAGCCACGACCCCCACCAAACCTCCCCGAGGGGAGGCTTTCTGTTTCTCTCCTCTTTGGGGCAACAGGAGGGGCACCAACGCGAAGAAGGGGAAGAGCGTGAGGAAGTAGTAGAACTGGACGGTAAGGGTGGCGAAGGAGAGGACGAGCATGCCGTAAGTGCCGAAGACGAGGAGCTTCACCTCCTTGCTGACGCGAAGGAAGAAGACGGGAATCATCAGGACTGCCCAAATGCCGAGCCTGACGAGCTTGAACCACCAGAAGGCGGGTTCGCCGTTGGTTGCCACGCCGTGATAGTGGAAGATGTTGACCTCGAAGTAGGCATACCAGAGCGCATCCAGAGTGCCATGGATGGCGAAGTAGGCCAGAACGCCTGCCGTCACTAAGGCGAAGCCCAGCAAAGCCCAAAACACCATCGTCCACAGCGCCTTCATCTGCTCGTGCTTCCAAGCGATATAGAGCAGGGCGAGACCTCCTCCCACATAGAAGAACAGAAGGTTGAACTTCATCCAGAAAAGCAGGGCGACGCCGATGCCCATCGCAATCGACTGGAGGCGGCTCGGACTTTGTCTGTCCCTGACGAACCTGAGCATCAGATAGAGGCTAAAGGCAAACAGAGGCAGGGCGAACTCCTCCACGCTGTCGCCATAAGCAAAGAAGTCGGAGGAATAGGTCAGGATGCCGAGGAGAAAGACCCCAAAAACTCCAGATCCTCTCCAAACCTCTCCCTCTTGGGCGAGGCTTTCTTTTTTTCTCCACATAGAGAGAATTTTCCACGAATAGAGCAGATAGAAGTAGCAGCAAACAATCTCCACAAAGTAGATGCCGATGAAACTGCTGCGGGAAAGCATGGCCGCCCATTCGTGCAGGAAGAAAAGCACGGGGCCTTTGTGGTCGAAAATATCCACATAAAGCTCCTTGCCGCTCAGCATGGCGTTGCCTATCGTCATATAGACGTTCGCATCGTCCCACGGATTGAGCGGATACAAGAACGAGCAAGTGCTGAAGACAGTTATAAGAACTGCCGCGAAAAGGAACAGGAAGCCGTGTTTCATCGAATTATCGTGTTAGTTGTTGCAAAGATATGAAATAATTATGGACTATGAACTATGAATTATGAACTTTTTTTCTTACCTTTGCACAGAAAATGAGAACTATGAGATATAGATTATTGTCTATCGTCTGTTGTCTGTTGACGGTTGTCACAAGCTTTGCTCAGCCTCGCTTTGTGGCCGATACGGACATCAAGAAGGTGGGCGAAGTGGAGTTCCAGGTGCCGCGGCAGTTCAAACTTGGCTTTACCAACAAGGGCTCGGAGCCTCTCATCATAGAGGATGTGAAGGCTTCGTGCGGCTGCCTGGAGGTTGCGTTCCCCAAAACACCCATCGCGGCAGGCTCTCGCGGCGAGATAACCCTCACCTACGACGCCAAGCTCTTGGGCTCGTTCTATAAAGAGGTGGAGGTGATGACAAACGCTTCCGACAAACCCGCATACATCGCCATTCAAGGCACCGTGGTGACCGAAGTGCACGACTACAGCGACGAGTTCCCCATCGACCTCGGCAATGTGCGGCTCGTGACGAACACCGTGGAGTTTGAAGACGTGAACATGGGCGACAAGCCGACCGCAGAACTGCGCATCCTGAATGCCGACCGTACGGCTTTCCGCCCCGAACTGATGCACTTGCCTCCATATCTCTCGGCAGAATACCTTCCCGAGGACATTCCCGCAGGCAAGACTGGCACCATCCGACTCACCCTCGATAGCGAGAAACTCAGCGGACTCGGGCTCAACCAGACAAGCGTCTACCTCTCCCGTTACATGGGCGACAAGATAGGCGAAACAAACGAGATACTCGTCTCGGCCATCCTCTTGCCAAGCTTTGCCGACATGGGCGAAGAAGCACTCGCAATGGCTCCGGAACTGGGCATCAGCGAGTCGTCCGTCGACATGGGAGCTTTCAACGGGAAGAAAACCCTCACCCATACTATCCTCCTCACCAACACAGGCAAGAGCGACCTCCACATCCATGCAGTTCAGGTCTTCAACAAAGCCATCAGCGTGGACATCGCCAACAGAACGATTCGCCCGGGCAAGACTACGAAGCTGAAGATAACCGTCAGCGCACACTACATGGGCAAAAGCAAAGGCCGAATGCGCGTCATGCTCATCACAGACGCTCCCAAACAAGCGAAGCAATACCTCAATATTGAAATAAGAGAATAAGAAATTAAGAAAATAAGAGATTAAGAGATTAAGAAGATTTCGGCATCTTTTCTTATTTTCTACATTTCACATTATCTACATTCATCATGGAACACCCTGAGAATAATCCCGAATATGCAGGCTTGACTGTGAATAGCGGCGTAGGGCCTGTCTCTATCGTCAATCCGCACCTCAACCGCAATCGTTTCGTTCGCCGTCGTCTCTCTGCCGCCGACTATGTGGAAGGCATCCTGAAGGGCGACATCACGATTCTGGGGCAAGCCGTGACGCTCGTCGAGAGCACCATCCCCGAGCATCAGACCATCGCTCAGGAAGTCATCGAGAAGTGTCTGCCCTACTCCGGCAACAGCGTTCGCGTAGGCATCAGCGGCGTTCCAGGTGCGGGCAAGAGTACCAGCATAGACGAGTTCGGCATTCATGTTCTCAAGGAACGAGGTGGACGTCTGGCAGTCCTCGCCATCGACCCCTCAAGCGAAAGAACAAAGGGAAGCATTCTTGGCGACAAGACGAGAATGGAGAAACTTGCCGTCCACCCCGACTCTTTCATTCGCCCCAGCCCCTCGGCAGGCAGTTTGGGAGGTGTGGCACGCAAGACTCGCGAGACCATCATCCTTTGCGAAGCAGCAGGTTTCGACAAGATTTTCGTCGAGACAGTTGGTGTGGGACAATCAGAGACGGCTTGCCACTCGATGGTCGATTTCTTCCTGCTCATCCAACTTGCAGGCACAGGCGACGAGCTGCAAGGCATCAAGCGCGGCATCATGGAAATGGCCGACGGCATCATCATCAACAAATGCGACGGCAACAACGTGGATAAGTGCCAGCTCGCAGCCACGCACTTCCGCAACGCACTCCAGCTCTTCCCGCTTCCCGAAAGCGGTTGGGCTCCGCAAGTCCTCACTTATAGCGGTTTCTACGGCTACGGCATCAAGGAGGTCTGGGACATGGTTTACAGCTATATCGACTTTGTGAAGAAGAGCGGCTACTTCGAGTATCGCCGCGCAGAACAGGCAAAGTACTGGATGTACGAAAGCATCAACGAGCAACTAATGGGTAACTTCTATCACAACCCCACCATCGCAGATATGCTTCAAGCTGCCGAGCAAGGTGTTCTTCGCGGCGAAAGGACTTCATTCGTCGCCGCCAAGCAACTGCTCGATTCTTACTTTGCACTCCTCCATTAACCACTTTGGAGTCGAGGTGGCTCCACAAATGCCTATCGACTCACAACCTTGCAGCCAACGGACCTCGATTTCGTTGGCTGTATCTATCATGTAGGAGCGAGGATTTGCCTTCCGACATTCGTTGAAGAGGACGCGGCCGTTACTGCTCTTCTTGCCGCAGACGAAGAGGACTGCATCGTGCTTGAGGGCAAAGCTGCGGATGTTGGGCATGCGGTTTGCCACTTGTCGGCAAATCGTGTCGTAATAGGTAAAGGTTGCTTCGGGACTGATGTGCTGCTGAACGTAATCCACAATCTTGCGGAACTCGTCGAGCGGCATCGTCGTCTGGGAATAGAGGCAAATGTCGCGATTGAAGTCGAGTTTCTTCACCTCCTCGGCCGACTCGATAATGATGGCGGTTTCTTCCGTCTGCCCCACCAGTCCGAGCACCTCAGCATGGCCGTTCTTACCGAAGATGACAATCTGCTTCTTGTGCTCCACATCGGCATCGTATTCCTTCTTGATACGCTCCTGAAGGTGCAACACAACAGGGCAAGTGGCATCAATCAGGTTGATGGAATGTTCTCGAGCCAAAGCATAGGTGGAAGGCGGTTCGCCATGAGCACGCAGGAGGACTTTGGCATCATGAATGTCGCGCATCTGCTCGTGATTAATCGTCACCAACCCCATCTGGCCAAGACGGTTACACTCCTTGCCGTTGTGAACAATGTCGCCCAGACAATAAAGCTGTTCCTCCTTGGCAAGTTCCTCTTCCGCCTTACCGATGGCTCGCGTCACACCAAAGCAGAAGCCCGAACCTTGGTCGATTTCTATCGTCATGAGTGCAAAAACTTAACGTGGTTAAATCGCAAACTTAACGTGTTACGTTGGCAAACTTAACGTGCTTAGTTGGCAAACTTAACGTGGAGCGTTTTAATCCTCTCCTGCCACTCTGTAATATTGTTCCAGAAGCCAATTTTTCTGTTCTGGAATCGTCAGATTACTATTGTCGAGCACGATGGCATCTTCAGCCTGTCGAAGCGGACTGATTTCGCGAGTTGAATCGATGCGGTCACGCTCAATAACGTTGGCCTTTATCTCTTCGAAGTCGCACTTCTCGCCCTTAGCCGTCAGCTCATCGAAGCGACGCTGAGCACGCACATCCACGCTTGCAGTAACGAAGACCTTCAGTTCGGCATCAGGAAAGACGACGGTTCCGATGTCGCGACCATCCATAATCACTCCCTTTGCCTCGCCCATCAAGCGCTGCAAGTCCACCATTGCCTCGCGGACAAAGCCAAGCGTAGCGATAGGGCTGACGTACTTCGAGACCTCCATCGTGCGGATATCTCGCTCCACGCAAACGCCGTTCAGGTAGGTATCGGGACGCCCCGTCTCCTCGTTCAACTGGAAGGTTATCATGATGTCCGACATACGCTCGCGAAGTCCTTCCTCATCAATGCCCTCCTCCGAAATCAAGCCATTCTGAAGGGCAAAAAGCGTAACTGCACGATACATCGCGCCCGTATCAATATATATGTAGCCAATCTCCTTAGCGAGGTCCTTGGCCATCGTACTCTTGCCACAAGAAGAGTGGCCGTCAATTGCTATTGTAATCAGTTTCATTGTTCTTTTTGGAAATTATAAGCTATGGTGAAAGCCAGAGTTGGCGCACTAACATGATACTTTGCATAGGCAAGGCCGAACTTCAACCGCTTCAAGTTGACTCCGCCACCAAAGGAAAGACCTGCGGCATGCGAAGAACCTGCCGCAGTCATCTCATAAGCGCGACGGAAGTTGTAACCCAAGCCAACATAGAACTTACTGTTGATGAGCCACTCCGCTCCAAGCACAAAGTGGTTGATGAAGATGCTTCCGCCCTTGAGCTTATTGCCGGTAGTGAAGTAGTCGTCCCTACTCCATCGCGTCAAATCGACCATCGTAACCGAGATGCGGATGGGAGCATGACCAAGCGACTTAGTGAAACCCATCTCGAGGTCGGCAGGCAAGCGGTCGTGCTGATTGCCGAAACTCTTTATTTGTCCGCCAAGATTACGGGCTGCAAGTGAAAGCGAAAAGTCCGTCTCCTCGTTATAATAGTTTAGTCCCAAGTCTGCCGCCAAAGCACAAGAAGTAAATTCGCCATAATGCGAATAGATGAACTTGGCCGTAACACCACCAGCCCATCTATCACTCAAAAGATGACTGTACTGACCGCCAACACAGAGGTCGAGAGGCTTGAACGTACCCACTTCTTCGCCAGAAAGCAACGTTTCCTTCGTTGAGCCATAACCCACGAACCGAGCTTGAACGCCCCAATTTCCTCGCGCTCCCACCTGCTGAGAATAAGCAGCCGCACCGGTATTACAACCTTGCATGTAGGTCATGAACGAGAATCCTATCGTCTTATCGCTCACACCAGTCAACAAAGCAGGGTTCTGCATTGCAAGCGAGATATCGTCCTCAATCAAGGAGATATTCTTGCCGCCAAGCGCAGTAGAATGCGACGATACAGGCAAGTTCAGGAAATTGAACACACTGCCGCTCTCCTGTGCTTTAGTCGCAAAAGTCAAACTAAAACATGCCAGAAGAAGCAAGCAACGTCGTATTTTGGTCATTATCTTCATAAATCGACTCCAAAGGTAAGGCTTTTTATATCAATAACGGACATCATGGGCACAAAATTACATTCAAACGAAAAAAAATGGCTCTTTCGTGCACGTATAATAAAAAAAAGGTATAAATTTGTGGCACTAATAATCATTATTGGCAATAATAACAACAAAATACAACATGGAAGCTAACAAAACAGTAAACGAAGAGCTGAGAAATCAGAAATCGACCAACATGCTGATTGGTTACGTTCTGGCGCTCGCTGCTATGTTCGTTGCCTTCGAGTACACTCAGCGCGAAGTGAAGGTGGTCGAAGAAGACAAGATTTATGATTACAGAATGGAAGAGGACATGATTCCTATCACTCAACAACAAGAAGTGATGGCTCCTCCTCCAGCAGCCGCTCCTACAGTAATGGAGTTCATCAACGAGGTTGAGGACGATACCGAAATCCCCGAAGAAGAAGTAGAGACCTCCGAGGAAATGAACCAGGCCATTACCGCAGTCGTTGGTACGGGTGCTCCTAGTGCAGCCGTTGTAACAGGCCCCGTTGGTCCTGTAGTGGAAGCCGACGACGATGACCGTATCTACGAAATGGTAGAGGAAAATGCACAGTTCCCAGGCGGTGACGAAGCTTGCTTCAAGTGGCTGAGCGAACACATCAAGTATCCTAGCATTTGTCAGGAACAAGGTGTTCAAGGTCGTGTCATCGTGAACTTCGTGGTCAACAAGGACGGTTCTATCGTTGATGTAAAGACCGTGCGTTCTCCGGACAACAACCTCACAAAAGAGGCAGAGCGCGTCGTGAAGATGATGCCTAAGTGGAAGCCCGCTCGTCAAGGTAACAAGACCGTGCGTTCACGCTTCACATTGCCCGTTATGTTCCGCTTGAACTAAAACAACACTAATTACATACAGCTGAGAGGCTGTTCGCTTTTCGGCGGACAGCCTTTTTTCGTTTCCCTATATATAAATATATAATGTATAGCAGCAAACAACTCTTGCAGATGGTGGAAGAAGCCATCACCGCCCTGCCCCTCGAACGTGAACCTCAAGGACTTTACGCTCCTATTCGATACGTGCTCTCGCTTGGTGGCAAACGCATCCGTCCCGTCCTCATGCTGATGGCTTACAATCTTTATCGCGATAATGTGAAGCCTTGCATCATGCCGGCAATCGGACTCGAGGTCTTCCACAACTTCACACTCCTGCACGACGACCTCATGGACCGAGCAGAAATGCGGAGAGGCAAAACCTGCGTGCACCTGAAGTGGGACGACAATACCGCCATCCTTAGCGGCGACAACATGCTCGTAATGTCCTTCCATTATATGATGCAATGCGAGGAAGCAAAGATGCCAGCCGTGATGCGTATCTTCACAAAGACTGCCACAGAGATTGATGAAGGTCAGCAGTACGACATCAACTTCGAGACAAGAAACGACGTCACCGAAGCCGAATACATTGAGATGATTCGACTCAAGACCTCTGTTCTTTTGGCTTGTGCCCTGCAGATTGGAGCCACTTTGGCTGGAGCTTCCGAACAAGATGCTCAAGCACTTTATCGTTATGGGGAATGTCTCGGACTTGCCTTCCAACTTCAAGACGATTACCTTGATGTTTATGGCGATCCCGCAGTCTTCGGCAAGAAGATTGGTGGCGACATCCTCTGCGACAAGAAGACCTTCATGCTCATCAACGCTTTCCTCCATGCCTCTGCCGAGGACAAAGCCGAACTTCAAAAGTGGATTGGGAACAAGGATTGCAATCCCGACGAGAAGATAAAAGCCGTAACTGCGCTCTATACGAAGATTGGCGTTGACCGCATGGCAAAGGAACGCATGAACGCTTATTATACTGAAGCAAAAGCCTGCTTGGACAAAGTCAACCTGCCTGAAGAGCGCAAGCAAGTGCTTCGCGAGATTGCTCTCGAACTCATGGGACGTCAGAAATGATAGATACGCACAGTCATATCTACGAGCCCGTCTTCAGTGCCGACCGCGAAGAGGTCATCATGCGGGCAAAGCAGGCAGGAGTTGAATACATTCTCTTGCCCAACATCAACGCCGAAAGCATAGAGCAGATGCTCGATATGTGCCGCCGTAATCCTGGTTATTGTTTCCCCATGATGGGCTTGCATCCCGAAGATATCGAGGAGAATTACAAGCAAGTCCTGGCCGACATGAAAACTCTGTTGGAAGTTCCCAATCATCCTTACATTGCAATTGGAGAAGTTGGGCTCGATTATTATTGGGACAAAACCAAAGTCAAAGAGCAGGAAGAAGTCTTTCGCACACAGATTGAATGGGCCATCGAATATCATTTGCCTCTCATGATTCACTCGCGCTCAGCACATCGCCAACTCGTTACAGCCATATCGGAATATAAGGACGAAGACCTTTCCGGCGTCTTTCATTGCTTTGGAGGCTCAAAGGAAGAGGCACAGGAGTTGCTTCAGTTCCCTAACTTCATGCTTGGCATCGGAGGCGTTGTCACTTACAAGAACAGCCATCTGGCAGAGACTCTGACATCGGTTCCTTTGGAGCGCATCGTGCTTGAAACAGACTCCCCCTACCTCACTCCAGTTCCCTATCGAGGCAAGCGAAACGAGAGCGCCTATGTGGTCGAAGTCCTGCGCAAAGTAGCACAAATATATAATGTAAGCGAGCAAGAGGCAGAAAGCATCACAAACTCCAACGCGAAGCGCATATTTCCGTGCCTGAACTCACTATAAGGCCTTCAAAACAACAAAAATCGCACATAAATCGAAACTTTTTAGGCAAAAGTCATGGTAATATAAGAAAAAATAGATATTTTTGTAACCGAAAAGCGCGAAGTAAGATACAACTCATAGCAACGCGCTCCAGGGAGAGATGCTCGAGTGGCTGAAGAGGCACGCCTGGAAAGCGTGTGACCGGCAAAACTGGTTCGCGAGTTCGAATCTCGCTCTCTCCGCTAACAGAGAAAAAAGAAACATAACAAATCATAAACATTTAAACAAACAACACAATGAAAAAGTTATTTGCAATTATTGCAATGGTTGCTGCTTGCTCATTTGCTGCAACATCATCTGTAATGGCTCAGGAAGACGAAGCAACTGCTGAAGAAGTGGTAGAAGCTGCTGTTGACTCCGCTGCTGTAGACTCCGCTGCTGTAGAAGAAGCTGTAGAAGCTGCTCCCATCGTAGAGGAAGAGAACGAAGGTGTATTCAAGAACCTCAAGACAAAGTTTATTGAAGGTGGCGCAGGCTTCATGTCTCTCGTTGCCATCGCCCTCGTACTGGGTCTCGCATTCTGCATCGAGCGCGTTGTTTACCTGACTCTCGCTCAGATCAACACCCGCAAGTTCACTAAGGAGCTCGCAGACCTCGTTGCTCAAGGCAAGATTGCTGATGCTATCGAGAAGTGTAAGAACACTCGCGGTCCTGTAGCTCAGGTAAGCCGCAAGGCAATGGAATGCCTCGACAGTAACGACCGTAACGACATCGCCACCATCGAGCGCACCATCAACATGGAAGCAGAAGTTCAGGGTTCATACCTCGAGGAGAACTGCTCTTGGATCACCCTCTTCATTGCAATGGCACCGTCTCTCGGTTTCTTGGGAACTGTGATCGGTATGGTGATGGCCTTCGACGACATCCAGCGTGCAGGTGATATCAGCCCCACAGTCGTTGCAGGCGGTATGAAGGTCGCCCTTATCACAACCATCTTCGGTATTATCGTTGCTCTGGTTCTGCAGGTATTCTACAACTACATCCTCGCCAAGATTGAGTCTTTGACCGGCAATATGGAAGAGGCCGCTCAGGAACTGCTCGTAATGTGCGTCAAGAGCGACAAGTGCAAGAAGTAATACAGATTAGAGATTAGGGATTAACTATCTTTCTTAACTCTTAATTCTTAACTCTTAATAAAAGTAGAACTATGAAGATTGAGAAAATATCAAATCGCGTGCTGTTAGCCTGCGTCGCGCTGATTGTAGTATGCTTCGCCGCATTCTTCTGCATTGGCTACGACAATCCAGTAGGCGACAACAACGAGCCCAAGCTTACCAACATCATCATGTGGCTCATGTACGCGCTCATTTTGGTAACGGCTGGACTCGTAGTCTGGTCAGCAATCCGCGGTATGCAGAACTCGAAGGGCGTTGACCCCGCTGCCATTACTGGCGTTCCCGCTGGCAAGATTACTCTGTTCACAGCTGGTCTGACCATCGTATCCCTCATCCTCGGTTGGATTTGTGGAATCGGTGAGAAAGAGTTCACCGCTAGCGACGGCACCGTAACCAGCGCAGGTTGGGTTACAGTAGTCGATGTGTTCATGGTTAGCATGGGCATCCTGCTCGTAGCTGCTGCCATTGCAGTTGCCGTTAGCATGACCGGCATTTTCACCAAGAGTGCAAGTAAGTAAACCGACCTAAAACGAGAAAAGATATGGCAAAGACAAAAAAGAAGATGCCGGGTTTGAACACCACTTCAACCGCCGATATCTCTTTCATGTTGCTCATCTTCTTCCTGGTCACCACATCAATGGACACCGACATGGGTCTGGCTCGCCGCCTGCCCAAGCCACCAGATCCAGATCAGGAAGATGCCACGATGGACATCAAGAAGCGTAACATTCTCTATGTCCGCCTCAACTTCAACGGACAACTGTGGCTCGAGGACGAAACAAACAGAGGCTATGCTGAAATAAGCGAGCTCCGTCCCCGCGTCAAAGAGTTCGTCAAGAACGAGCAGAACCTGAGCGTGTTGCCAGAAAAGCACGTTAAGAACATCGACCTCCTCGGTCAGTGCTTCGTAACGGACAAGCATGTCATCAGCGTTCAGACCGACCGCGCCACGCCCTATAATGCATACTTCCAAGTGCAGAACGAACTCGTGGCAGCCTACAACGAGCTCCGTAACGAGCTCTCCAAGGAAAAGTTCGGTCGTGAGTTCCAATACCTCAAGGACGAAGAGAAATTGGCTATCAAGCAATACTATCCCCAGAACATCTCTGAGGCAGAACCTAAAAAGTATGGAGGAGACCAATAATGGCAGGATTCAAAAAGAAAGAAAAACGTGGTATGCCGGAGATGAACACCTCATCTCTGCCCGACCTTATCTTCACCATCCTATTCTTCTTCATGATGGTAACCACCATGCGTGAGGTGACCTTGAAGGTTAAGTTCACCATCCCCGCAGGTACTGAACTCGAGAAACTGGAGAAGAAGTCAGTGGTATCGTTCATCTACGTAGGTCCCCCAACCGATCAGCTGCGCGCTCAGATGGGTAGCGGCACCCGCATTCAGCTCAACGACCGCTATGCAGAAGCTCGCGAAGTCATGGACTTCATCGCAGCAGAGCGTCAGGGCATGACCAATCAGGCAGAGCAGATCATCAGCATCAAGGCCGACCAGCACACGCAGATGGGTTACATCACCGACATCAAGGAAGTCCTACGTAAATCGTGGGCGCTGCGTATCAACTACTCAGCAACCCGAAGAAACTAATATCGGCCAGCCCGATCCAACGCTAAGAAAGCGGTTCTCTCACACCCGAGGGAGCCGCTTTTTATGTTACAACAGGACACATCTTCCAACTAGGCTCAGTTAAAATGCAAACGTAACACGTTATGATTGCAAACGTAACACGTTAAGTTTGCCAACGTAACACGTTAAGTTTGGAAACTTCACAGGCGATGTTTACAAACGCGACTGCAAGCCCCATTCAATTCCTCAAATGTAAAATCTTCATAAATCTGCATCTTTTTGTCGTAAATAAGTGTTAGACTATTTGCTATTTCAAGAAAAATTCGTAGCTTTGCAAATTAAGAATAAAAGGATAGGAATTATAATTCAGCAAACGACATGAATCTTTTCCCTGACTTAAAGCGGAGATACACTTCCGAACAACTCTCTGCACGCGAGGCTCAGCGGCAGGCAGAGTTCATTGCATGGGGACCAATCGTGTTCCAAGTCTCAAGGCTGATGCTCAAATTCGGCATCCTCGAATTGCTAAGAGACAGTAGCGACGGACTCACAGAAACTGAGGTTGTAGAGAAGACTGGGCTCTCCCAGTATGCCGTGAAGTGTTTGCTCGAGGCTTCGCTCAGCATCGGTACTGTGCTCATCAACACTGAGACCGACCGTTACACCATTTCCAAGACGGGATGGTTCCTACTGAACGACCCTGCGACAAAGGTGAACATCGACTTCAATCACGATGTCAACTACCTCGGATGGTTCAACCTCGAGGAAGCGTTAAAGGAAGGTCGACCTGCAGGATTGAAGCATTTTGGCGGCTGGACAACAATTTACGAGGGACTTTCCAGCCTTCCTAAACAAGTGCAGGACAGTTGGTTCGGCTTCGACCACTTCTATAGCGACTCCTCTTTCCCTGAGGCTCTGCGGATTGTCTTTGCCGAGCACTTTGTCCGCTCGCTTTATGATGTGGGCGGGAATACAGGCAAGTGGGCACTCAAGTGTGTAGAGTACGACCAAGATGTGGAAGTAACCGTCCTCGACCTTCCGCAGCAGATTGAGACGATGCAGAAGAACATCGCAGGAAAGCAAGGAGAAAAACGCATCAAAGGCTACGGCATCAACTTGCTCGACAAAGAGGCTCATTTCCCAAAGAGAGAAGGTGGGCTCGATGCCATCTGGATGTCGCAGTTCCTCGATTGCTTCAGCCCTGAAGAGATTGTCAGCATCCTGAATCGTGCAAAAGAAGTGATGACAAGCGACACACGACTCTTCATCATGGAAACCTTCTGGGACCGTCAGCGCTTTGAACCTGCAGCCCTATGTCTTACGATGACAAGCCTCTACTTCACGGCACTTGCCAACGGAAACAGCAAGATGTACCATTCCGATGATATGAGGCAGTTTGTTCTGCAATCGGGACTGGAGATAGAAGCCATCTACGACGGTTTAGGGCAAGGACATAGCATCATGGTTTGCAAACTGAAATAAAGCGAGTTGAGATGGCAGAACAGAATTGGGCAGGAACAACATACGGCAACAATTGGATGCACAAGTGGCTCATCCGTTTGCTTCGCTTCATCGACACACGGATTTTGTACCTCTTTGTCGCCATCTTCATCATTCCTGTCTGCCTGATTCTGAACCCAAGCCGAGGCATTGCCTATCGTTTCTTCCGCAAACGCATGGGGTATGGTAGGCTGAAATCTGCTTGGAAGACCTATGTCAATCATTGCCTCTTCGGTCAAGTTGTTGTGGATAAGTTCGCAATGTATGCAGGCAAAAAGTTCAAAGTGGAGATTGAAGGCTACGAAAACTTTGCTCGTCTTGCAGCCAAGAAAGAGGGCTTCGTACAACTGAGCGCACACATCGGCAACTACGAGATTGCAGGCTATACACTCGTTTGCGAGAATAAGCGAATAAATGCACTTGTTTATGCTGGCGAAAAGGAATCCGTAATGAGGAATCGCGACAAGATGTTTGCCGACACGAATATCAGCATGATTGCCATCAACCCAGATATGAGCCATCTCTTCGAGATAGACAAAGCGCTGGAAGAAGGCGAGATTGTGAGTATGCCTGCTGACCGCATCAGTGGTTCGCCCAAGTTTATTGAGCATGATTTTCTCGGAGCAAAGGCAAGGTTCCCGCTTGGTCCTTTCTCTGTCGCCACAATACGAAGCCTAGATGCCCTCGCTATAAATGTCATGAAGACCTCACTTACGAGCTATAAGATATATGTTACTCCCCTGCCCTACGACAAGACGACTTCGCGTCAGGAACAGATAAAGCAACTTTCTGGGGCATATGTTGCTGAACTTGAAAAGCGAGTTCGGCAATATCCGACACAATGGTATAACTACTTTGAGTTTTGGAACGAGAATGATTAGCGTTTTATCCACCAACATAACCTCGCCTCTTGGCTTCACTACAGAACAGAATTATCAGGCTGTCCTGACAGGAACCTCTGCTCTGAAGCATTACGAAGGCATGTGGGGACTGCCCGAACCTTTCGCGGCTTCCCTTTTTAGCGAGGAGCAGAAAGCGGCTCTAGCCCTTGATGGATTTACGCGTTTTGAGTCTCTTGCCATTCGTTCTGTCCAAGAAGCACTCTCCCATATTCAATTGGATGTTGCTTCGTCGAGAGTCGTTCTCATTCTGAGTACCACAAAAGGAAACGTTGAATCGCTCGATAACCCTGATCAAGAGGGACACTATTTCCCATCAAAAGCCGCACAAACTATAGCGAAAGCTCTTGGGATAAGCACGATGCCTATTGTGGTTTGCAACGCTTGCGTTTCTGGTCTATCTGCCCAACTGCTTGCCAACAACTTGCTTTCTGCAGGCCTTTATGACTATGCAATTGTGATAGGAGCTGAAGTACAGAGCAAGTTCATCGTTTCAGGTTTCCAATCGCTCAAAGCCGTTTCTGATGAGCCTTGCCGTCCCTTCGACATAGAACGCATAGGTCTTAACTTGGGAGAAGCAGCTGCAACCATCATCTTCGCAAAGACTTCTTCCAAAGAAAGCTGGTGTCTTGTGGATGGAGCCACCTGTAATGATGCTTTCCACAACATTTCTCCCTCGCCAAAAGCAGACGGTTGCACAAAGGCCATCGAAGCAGTAATGAGGGATAGGGACAAGTCAAAACTCGCAACAATCTGCGTTCACGGAACTGCAACTCTGTATAACGACCAGATGGAATCTGTGGCTATTCAGAAGGCGGGACTCTCGGACATTCCTCTCTCGGCACTCAAAGGATATTACGGACACACAATGGGAGCAGCCGGAGTGCTTGAAACAATATTGACTATGCGAGCCACAGACGATGGAGTTGTCCTTGGTTCGAAAGGCTTTACAGAGGTTGGTGTTAGCGGAAAGATCTGCATCAGTAATGAGATTCTGCAAACAAACAAGACATCTTTCCTGAAACTTCTCTCAGGTTTTGGCGGAAGCAATGTGGCGGCACTCTTTTCAAAGACAACGGACAACAGACAATTGACAACTGACAAGAAACTCCACAAAGCTCACACAATCAGGTTATCTTCTGAGGAAGGAAAAACTTTGACAGACATTTACAAGCAACAAATCGGGGATTATCCCAAGTTCTACAAGATGGATATCCTGACTCGCTTGGCTTTCGTGGCTTCCGAACTCCTGATAAAAGACATGGGAGAAACGCAAGAAGAGCCTGCTATCATTCTCTTCAACCACTCCTCCTCGATTGTAGCTGACAGCCAATTCTTGAGGACAATCTGTGATGCGGAAGACTTCTTCCCCAGCCCTTCTGTCTTCGTTTACACATTACCTAATATAACTACAGGCGAGATTGCCATTCGTCTTCACTTCCAAGGCGAGACCTCATTCTACATTCTTCCTGAGAAAGACGAGGCCTTGATGCAACAAATACTTGAGGCGACTCTGAACGCGACAAACGCCAAAAGTGCCATTAGCGGCTGGATTGATGCCGAATCTGACACTAAATTCGAGTGCGAAATATCAAATTACATCATACAAGACTAAATATGGAACAGTTAATCAACGACTTGAAATTACAAATCAAAGAAGCCCTCAACCTCGAGGAACTATCGTTAGAAGACTTCGACGAAAACGCACCTCTCTTCGGAGAAGAAGGCATCGGCCTCGATTCTATCGACATTCTCGAGATAATCGTACTGCTTGAGAAGAACTACGGCATTCGCCTTGCTAACCCGAAAGAAGGGAAAGCTATCTTCCAAAGCGTAAAGACAATTGCTGAATACGTTCAGGCAAACCGCAAGAAGTAAAGGAGAAAATGAGTCTCGCAGTTACAGGTTTCGGCATTATTTGCGCGATTGGAAATGACGCACAAAGTGTTCTTCGTTCCCTTCAAGAAGGCAGAACGGGGATAGGAGCCATGCGTTATCTGCAATCGAGCCACAAGGAACTTCCCGTCGGAGAAGTGAAACTCTCAAATGATGAGATGAAGCGAATGCTCGGACAGGATGAGAAGTCCATCATCAGCCGCACAGTTTTGATGGGAGCAATCGCTATTCGTCAGGCTTTGGAGCACGCCAATCTTGACCTGAAAGGCAAGCGAATCGCCCTCATCAACGGCACAACTGTAGGCGGAATGGATATTACGGAGCACTACTTCATGCAGATGAAGGAGGATGATGCCCTATTGCCTGTCCTTGAGAAGCACGACTGTGGAAGTTCCACTCGCGAAATGGCCGACCTTGCAGGCCTGAAGGATGCAGAAGTTTGCACAATCTCGACGGCCTGTTCATCTGCAGTAAATGCCATTATTCTTGGGTCGGAAATGCTCAAGAACAACGAGGCAGACATCATCATAGCTGGCGGCACAGAGGCTTTGAGCTTGTTCCACCTCAACGGATTCAATTCCCTGATGATTCTCGACAAAGAGCAATGCCGTCCTTTCGACAAGAATCGAGCAGGACTGAATCTGGGCGAAGGAGCCGCTTTCGTTGTGCTTCAGAAGCCTGAGAACCTAACAAACGAGCAAAATCCTCTCGCCTACATTCGCGGTTATGGCAATCGTTGTGATGCCTTCCACCAGACTGCTTCGTCCGAAGATGGTGAAGGAGCCTTCCTTGCGATGAGTGAAGCCCTGAAAATGAGCGGGTTAGAGCCTCAAGACATTCAATATATAAATGCTCACGGAACAGGGACTCCCAATAATGATGCAAGCGAAAGTGCGGCTATTCGACGAGTTTTCGGAGAGAAAATTCCACCCGTCTCGAGCACAAAAGGCTTTACAGGGCACACGACTTCGGCTTCTGGTTCGATTGAGGCAGTCATTTGCATCCTGTCTCTTCTCAAGGACTTCGTGCCCGCAAACCTTGGTTGGAAGGAGCAAGACGAAGCCTGCATCAAGCCGACGACGGACAACAGACAACAGACAACGGAGAACATTCTTTGCAATTCCTTTGGCTTTGGAGGGAATGATTCGGCAGTTGTGATAAGCAAAAACGCTAGCCCCTCTAACTCCTCACAAAAGGAGCAGAACCTCGAAGTTTGTACTTTGGGAGAGGCTATTGTTGAAGATGTGGAGCAACTTCAAGAACTTCGAGAGTTCATTTCTCCAGGCGAGGCCCGAAGGATGGGCAAACTCATGAAGGCTGCCACCATTACTTCGCTCAAAGCTTTGCAGGCTGCAGGAATCGAGACTCCTGATGCCATCATTACTGCAACCGCTTTTGGAATGCTCGAAACGAGTGAGAAGTTTATGGTCGATATGTTGGAAAATGGCGAGGAAACCTTGAGTCCCACCCTCTTCATGCAAAGCACGCACAATACTTTGAGTTCCGCAATCGCCATTCGAACCAAATGTCATGGCTACAATATGACTTATTCGCAAGGCTCCGACTCGCTTGAATGGGCACTTCGCGACGCGCGAAGGCTGATAGAAACGGGCAAAGCGAAGACAGTTCTGGTAGGTTTTCACGACGAAGCAACCCCAACGTTCCAGGAGTTCTTCCGTCGTATGGAAAAGCCCATTCCATCGATGCTTTACTCTCGAAGCATAGTGCTTGGGAGAAGACCTGCAGAGTAGTTGCCAAACATAACACGTTAAAATGGCAAACGTAACACGTTAACTTTGCAATCATAACACGTTAACTTTGCCAACGACACTAGGGTTGTTTTGAAACATAGCTGGCTTCGTTTATAACCTCTGCATGACAAACAAGTAATGATAGGCTCGAAAACGGGCTTTTTTGTTAAGCGGATTTTGTAATTTGAATTTGTTGTCGTATCTTTGTAGCCATAATTATAATGATATGCAACTACTACCTTTAGCCGTACTTCAAAGCCTATTGTATGTAGGCGGACAGGTTTTCTTGAAACTCGCCTTAGGCAAAATGGAGCCTTTCGGCTGGAATTGGCAGTTCTGGAGCTCAGTCTTTTCGAACTGGCAGTTTGCCGTTTGTGGTCTCCTTTTCTGTTCAGGAACAATCCTCTGGCTCTACATCATCAAGCATTTCCCCTTCAGCATGGCCTATCCAATGGCTTCGCTGAGTTATGTTTTCGCCATGATAGCGGCAATGTTGGTGTTCCACGAAGACGTGAGTCTGACGAGATGGTTGGGCATTTTGCTCATTATGGCTGGGTGTTACTTTATAGCGAAATAAGAAGATGAAACGATATCTGTTGTTTACCGTTTACTGTTTACTGTTTACTGCTTTGGTTGCGCAAGGGTTGAGCGAACAGAAAATCATCCAGAAGATGACGGTTGCGGCTGAGAATATCAAGACCGTTCAATGCAACTTCACGCAGACAAAACGCATGAAAATGCTGAGTAAAGAGCAGGTTTCGCAAGGCAAAATGTTCTGTCAGCAACCCGATAAACTGCGATGGGAGTACACAAGCCCGCGTTCGAGCACTCTTATCTTGGACGGAACGAGTGTTCGTCTTCTGAAAGGTGATTCGGATAATGGAAGCCGAAACAAGTTTATGGGCGAAATGGCAAGACTGATAATGAATAGTGTTGCCGGCAAATGTCTGACCGACAGTAAAGCCTTCCAAGTCTCTGCAAAAGAGTTGCCAACAGAATATATCGCGACTCTTCTCCCTCTAAAAAAGGAGATGAAACGGCTCTATACCAAGCTCGTTTTGCATTTCGACACGAAACAATCGACTGTAACAAAGGTTGAGTTGCACGAAAAGAATGGCGACCAAACCATAATTGACCTGCATGACATCCAAATCAACAAGTAAACAGACTCTGCGCGAACGAGGTATCTGCGTTGTGATTCCTACATATAATAATGAAGGAACCATTGCTGATGTCGTTCGCAGAACGCTTGTTGAATGTTATGATGTTATTGTTGTTTCGGATGGTTGCACAGATAAAACACTCGAGATTCTGCAGGAAATCGAGGGGATTACCATTGTTTCCTACCCAAAGAATGCAGGCAAAGGAACCGCTCTGAAACGTGGCTTCCGCAAGGCTCTCGAGATGGGTTTTGCCTATGCAATAACGATGGATGCCGACGGACAACACTTTCCTGAAGACATTCCCGTTATGCTTCAAGCCAATCAAAAGCATCCTGGAGCACTCATTATAGGCGAACGAAAGGAACTTGAGAAGGCGGAACGAAGCAAAGGAAGCAAGTTTGCGAATGCTTTCGGCAACTTCTGGTTCGCAGTTCAAACGGGCCATTACCTCAAAGACACGCAGTCGGGCTTCCGCCTCTATCCCTTGAAGAAACTTCATGGGCTTTCGTCGCTCACTTCTCGATACGAGGCAGAACTCGAGTTGCTTGTCTTCGCTTCCTGGCACGGAACAGAGATTGTCTCCACGCCAGTCAACGTTTACTATCCTCCAACAGAAGAAAGAGTCTCGCATTTCCGCCCAATCAGGGACTTTTCACGCATTTTCATCCTCAACACGATTCTTTGCGTCCTCGCTCTTATCTATGGCCTTCCGCTTGCAATATGGCGAGGCCTGATGACTTTGTTGCGTTCCATCTACTCTCTTCTGTTCTTCATTCTCTCTGCCATCTTTGTGGTAAGGCCGCATGCAAGGCTTTATCTAATGAAAGAGAAAGACATTGAGAAGAGGCGTTTGGGCTGTCATCGCATCCTTTGGAACTATGCTCGTTTCGTTACACTAAAGCATGGAATTCCTGGTGTGAAGTTTTCTGTCGGCAATCCTAATAGGGAGGACTTCGAGAAGCCTGCAATCATCATTTGCAACCATCAATCGCATCTTGACTTGATGACAATGCTGATTCACACGCCCAAACTCGTTGTCCTGACCAAGGATTGGGTGTGGAACAACCCAATTTACGGATATATCATTCGTAATGCAGAGTTCTATCCTGTTTCCGAAGGCCTGGAAACCCTACTCCCCAAACTGCACTCGCTCGTCGAAAGAGGCTATAGTATTGTGGTTTATCCGGAAGGAACTCGTTCGCAAGACTGTTCTGTAGGACGCTTCCATCAAGGCGCTTTCTACTTGGCAAAGCAACTGAATGCGGATGTCCTTCCTATCATATCTTATGGCGCAGGAAAGGCTTTGCCCAAGAAAGGCAAGTTCCTCCGCAAGTGGCCTATCAGACTTGAGATAGACAACAGACTTAGTCCTGAAGAAATGCAGGCATTTGGAAAGACTTCGAGGGCACAAGCATCAGGAATGAGGAAGTATTATGAGAGGCGATATACAGAGATAGCAAACCGAATGGAACAAGATGTATGATGAGATGATGCGTGTTTTGCTTTCCATAATAATGCTTTTGAGCGGAATCTCTTTGCTTGCTAAGGAGAAAAGACTTACTCCATATTTGGCAGATACAGGCAAGCCTTCCACAGCTGTTATTGTGTGTCCTGGCGGTTCATACTGCTGGCATGATATGAAGACAGAAGGAAGAGAGGTGGCAGAATGGCTGCAAGCAAACGGCATTTCGGCTTTTGTGTTGAAGTACAAAGTACAAGGTATTGTGCCGTATATCACGCATTCTCGGCTCCTGTTTCGAGGTAATCAGCATCCTGACATGATTAACGACTTGCAACAAGCCATCAGTTATGTGCGAGAACATGCAGAAGAATATAGCATCGATCCTCATCAAGTTGGTGTGATGGGCTTTTCTGCAGGCGGACATTTGGCAATGCATTCAGCAGAGCAGCCTCTTTCTCGTCCAAATTTTGTTGCAGCTATCTATCCAGTAGTAAGTATGTCTCATCCTGACACACACAAGCGTTCGAGACGAGCATTGCTGGGTGAATACAGGAAATACAACAAAAAGATGCGCGACTCTCTTTCCCTCGAAAAGCATGTTCCAATGGATTGTCCACCAGTTTTTCTCGTTAACTGCAAGGACGACCCTGTAGTGAAGTACCATAATTCGGAGCTTTTGGACTCTGCTCTAACTGCCCAAGGCATTAATCATCGCTACATTCAGTATAGTACTGGAGGACATGGCTTCGGGGCTTCTGACACAAAAGGTTCGGAAGAATGTCGCGCTTGGAAGAAGGAGTTTATCAAATGGCTTAAAGAACTTGACTTGCAATGATTCTAAAGATATTTGACTTCCTCCGCAAACACGCTCTTGCTCGTTGGATTTCGCTTCTTGCCATTACGCTGGTTTTAGTAGCGTCAATCATGCGTCTTTCCTATAAAGAAGACATACGAGACTTCCTGCCTCTAAGCAAGACAGACAGGGAACGGATGGCCGTTTATCAGGACATTTCGGGCATGAACCGACTCTTTGTAGTCTTCGAAAGCAAAGGTGATGCAGAAAGAACTACAGAAGCTATCGACGATTTTGTTAGTATAGTGGAGGAAAGCGATACGTCAGGTTGGTGCCAAGACTTGCAAGCGACGTTCGACCTCGAGAGTCTTTCCGAAACGATGGACTTCGTTTATGCGAATGCACCTCTCTTTTTGACAGAAGATGATTACAAGAGGATGGACAGTCTTCTTGCTTCGCCCAACTTCATGGATAACAGACTTGAGGACGACTTGAATACCTTGATGTTCCCTTCTAGTAGCCTCATCAGTCAAAGCATCAGTAGCGATCCGCTCGGACTATTTACTCCTATAGCTGAAGAACTGCGGCAATCTCAGAAAGGACTTCAATTTGAGATGTACGACGGCTACATCTTTACGCCCGATATGTCTAAGGCTATTGTGATGCTCTCCTCGCCTTTCGGCAGTAGCGAGACTGACAAGAATGCCCAACTTATCACCTTGCTCAACAACGCAATCAACAGCATACAAGCGGACTTCCCTGAGATAAAGGCACACGTTATCGGCGGACCTCAAATTGCTGTCGGCAATGCAAAGCAGATTATGCGCGATAGCATCTTGGCTGTAATCTTAGCTGCAATACTTATCTTGGCATTGCTATTTTATGCTTTTCGCAGGTTAAAGGACATCGTACTCATCGCTCTTTCCATCTTTTGGGGATGGCTCTTTGCTCTTGGAGGCATGGCTTTGGTGCACGATAGTGTCTCGATGATTGTCGTTGGCATATCGAGTATCATCATTGGCATTGCGGTAAACTATCCGTTGCATCTCATCAGTCATACCAAACATCAACCGAATATCCGTCAGGCTCTTAGCGAGATAACCACGCCACTCCTTGTTGGCAACATCACTACTGTTGGAGCCTTCCTTGCCCTTGTGCCGCTTAAGTCTATCGCTTTGCGCGACCTAGGTCTGTTCGCATCATTCCTTCTTATTGGTACTATTCTGTTCGTACTTGTTTTCCTTCCTCATTTCATACAATCAAAGAGGCAAGTCATTTCCTCGAAAGAACCGCACGACTTCCTTAGCAGTTTAGCATCTTTGCAAATAGAGAGAAAGAAATGGTTGGTTGCTTTGGTGACCATCCTTACGCTGATCTTTGGCTATTTCAGCCTTTCTACCGAGTTTGACTCGGACATGTCGAACATCAATTACATGACTGCGGAACAGAAAGCGGAGATGAAATACTTTGAAAGCATTCTTTCGCAAAATGGAACAGGAGACACTATTTCTCTGTATTTGCTTTCATTTGCGGAAGACTTCGACAAGGCTCTTTCCCGCTCAGAATCTCGTCTGACTGCAATTGATTCTTTGAAAGAAACAGGTTTAATTGTAAATCATACAGGAGTTAATCGCTTCCTACCTTCAATGAATGAGCAGGCAAAACGGATAAATCGTTGGAATGAATGGATTGAAATACATCCTCAACTGCAGAGCGACTTAAATACTAAAGCAACAAAACATGGCTTTGCGGGAGACGCTTTTACAGACTTCTCAAATATCATTGAGTCGAAATATACTGTACATTCTTTTGATTACTTTACTCCCCTGACCTCCCAAGTCCTTGCAAATTACATCTCCCATAACTCTAAATCGAGACGCTCCACCATAATAGATGTCCTTTCTGTCAAGAAACAAGATGTGGAAAAGGTCAAGGATGCTTTTCCAGAAGCCTTTGATATAGCCTCCCTTAACTCGTCTGTCGCTAATTCCCTTTCTGATGACTTTAATTATGTTGGCTGGGCATGTTCGCTGATTGTTTTCCTTTTCCTATGGCTTTCCTTCCGTCGCATTGAGTTGGCTATCATTTCCTTCATACCGATGGCAATAAGCTGGATTTGGATTTTGGGCATCATGTCGATCTTAGGTATCAAGTTTAACATTGTAAACATCATCTTGGCAACCTTTATCTTCGGTCAAGGCGACGACTATACCATCTTTATGACCGAGGGATGCCTATCGGAATATATCCACAAAAAGCCTGTTCTTGCTTCTTACAAACGCAGTATTATTCTCTCGGCATTAATAATGTTCATTGGCATCGGAACACTCATCATTGCCAAACATCCCGCATTGCATTCGCTAGCAGAAGTCACTATTGTCGGAATGTTCTCTGTGGTACTAATGGCATACTTGATACCACCTCTCCTCTTCAAATGGATGATGAAGCATTTCCCCCAAAGATTTAACACATAACATAATATGAAAGAACGCATTATTGAACTATTGAGTGCTGCCCTGCCTATGGTCGACCTCGAATCAGACTTCCTGTTCAGCGAGTTGGATTCTCTTGGCGTGACAACAATTCTGATGTTGCTCTCCGAAGAGTACGGCATCGAACTGGAGGCAAGAGATGCGACACCAAAGAACCTCAAGACCATCGATTCCATTGTAAAAATGGTAGAAGAGAAACTAGCAAAGTAATGATTCTAGAAGAAAGAATAGAGTATTTCGCCAAGGTTGTACCTGATAAAGCGGCAGTCATCTGTGACGAACAGACTATCTCCTATTCATGTTTGTGGAAACACATTCAAGAGAAAGCACAACAAATGAAAGAAGATGGAGTCTGTGAAGGCAAGCCATATGTCTTTTTAGCTACTCAAGATGCGGACTTCATTGTGACTTATTGTGCCGTTCATGTCTGTGGAGCAGTTGCAATTCCCTTAGAGCGTTCCACTCCAACAGAACGGCAGCAACAAATCATAAACGAGACAAAAGACTTTTCCTTCGCTTCAGGTACTAGCGATATCCTTTATACAACTGGCACTACTGGACTTGCCAAAGGTGTCATTATCTCTGAGATAGCATGGCAAGCCAATGCGGAAAATCTGATAAACAGGCTTGGTTTTACTTCAGATTTGCTCTTTATCGTATGTGGACCGCTGAATCATCTTGGCAGCCTTTCCAAGATATATCCCACTCTCATGATGGGAGGTACATTATATATAATGGAGAACCTCAAGGACCTCAACGCCTTCTTCTCTGTCTTCGAACTGCCTTTCACGAAGTTCGCCACCTTCCTCGTGCCTTCGAGTATAAAGATGCTTTTGCAGTTCGCTTCAAAAGAGTTGGTTGCTGTCAGTCAGAAGATAGACTTCATTGAAACGGGAGCAGCAGCCATCTCTCAGCATGATATGGAGTTGCTATGCCAGATACTTCCTCATTCTCGGCTTTTCAATACTTATGCATCGACAGAAACGGGTATCGTATGCAGCTATGAGTTTAGTGAATATGGCTGTCAACCAGGGCTTTTGGGCAAGCCGATGAAGCACTCCTCTGTTCGCATCGATGAAAATGGAAGAGTAGTTTGTTCTGGCAAAACCATTATGTCTGGGTTTGTAAATAGTTCAGACCTGACTGCACAAGTCCTTAAAGGATGTGAAGTTTATACTTCCGACATCGGTTCTCTCGATGAGAAAGGGATGCTCCATTTGCTAGGACGAAAGGACGATATCATTAATGTAGGAGGTTATAAAGTAAATCCTTCGGAAGTGGAGGATGCTGTCCAAGCCTACGAAAACATTCAAGATTGCATCTGTATTCCTGCTAAACATATCGTTCTAGGCACAGTACCAAAGCTACTATACGTTCCCAAGCAAGGGCAAGTCGTAAAGCCAAAGGACATTGCCGACTTTCTGAAAGGACGCATAGAGAGCTACAAGATTCCACTACTCTACGAAGTCGTAGATGCCATCAAGCGCACTTATAATGGCAAACTCGACCGCAAAGCATATAAATAAAAAACATAAATATGACTAATCGTAAATCGTTTAATGCAAAATGGGCATTGCTGCCTCTTTGCCTCTTTCTATCCCTTTGCATAAAGGCAAAGGATGTGAGAATCGCTTCGCCAAACGGCAAACTTGTGGTAACAGTTAACGACGACGATGGCCTCGCCACTTATAGCGTCACACTGAACGGCCAGCCTGTACTGCTCCCGTCAAGACTCGGCTTCAAGGCCGACTTCGGGGACTTTACACAGGGGCTTTCCATTACCAACAGTTCCGAAGGCACTGGCACTGGCGAATACCCGATGCGGCAGGTGAAGCAGTCCCTCATCAGCTATAAGTGCAGCACACTCTTAGTCACCTTCCACAACAGCCGCAACCAGGAGATGCAGGTAGACTTCTTCATCAAAGACAATGACATCGCCTTCCGCTACATCATCCCCCGTCAGCAAAGGGATAATCCCAAGTGCGCCGTCATCTATGAAGAAGCAACCTCCTTTTGTCTGCCTGACGGCACCACGACTTTCATCAGTCCGCAGATTGACCCAATGAAGGGATGGGAGCGCACCAAACCAAGCTACGAAGAAGGCTACGCACCCGATGCTCCAATGGACAGACGCTCGGCATACGGTCAGGGATACACCTTCCCATGCCTTTTCCACCTCAAAAACGGCTGGATGCTTATCTCTGAGACTGGCGTCGGCAGCAACTATTGCGGCTCCCACCTCAGCGACTATAAGGAGGGAGGCTATCAGATTGCCTATCCTCAGCAAGGCGAGAACAACGGCTTCGGCTCGACAGGAGCACAGATAAGTCTGCCTGGAGCTACGCCCGGACGCACCATCACCGTTGGCGAGACGCTGGCTCCCATCGTCGAGACCACGATTGTATATGATGTTGTATGGCCGCTCTACGAAGCAACAGAGAACTACAAGAGCGGGCGCTACACTTGGAGCTGGCTCATCTGGCAAGACCCAAGCGTCAACTACGACGACCAGGTGAAGTTCATCGACACTGCCGCAGCAATGGGCTATGAGTTCTGCCTGGTGGACGGCAACTGGGACACGCAAATAGGTCGCGACCGCATCGCCGAACTCTCTGCATACGCTCAGAGGAAAGGCGTTGCGCTCATGCTCTGGTACAACTCCAACGGGGCTTGGAACGATGCGCCGCAGACGCCGCGAGGCATCATGTCGAACAGTATATTGCGCGACAAGGATATGGCTTGGATGAAGAGCATCGGCGTGAAAGGCATCAAGGTGGACTTTTTTGGAGGCGACAAGCAGGAGACGATGCGACTGTATGAGGACATCCTCTACGATGCCAACCGCTACGGCATTCAGTGCATCTTCCACGGCTGCACCATTCCGCGTGGCTGGGAACGTATGTATCCCAACTACATTGCGAGCGAGGCTGTGCTGGCTTCCGAGAATGTCTATTTCAACGAGGGAGCCGCTATTCACGAACCCTTCGACCTCACCCTTCATCCCTTCTGTCGCAATGCCGTTGGCACGATGGACTGGGGCGGCGTAATTATGAACAAGTACCTATCGAAGGACAACAAGAGTCGTCATTCGCGCAAGACGACAGACGTCTTCGAGATTGCCACTGCCTTCACCAATCAGACCGCCATTCAATGCATTGCCATTCAGCCCAACAACTTGCAGGAGTTGCCGCAAGTGGAGCTCGACTTCCTCAAGACCATTCCTGCCACTTGGGACGAAACGCGATTCATCGATGGCTATCCTGGCCGCTATGTGGTAATGGCTCGCAGACATGCAGACCAATGGTATATTGCTGCCCTCAACGCACAGAAAGAGCCGCTCATTCTGTCGCTCGACATCAATAATTATAATGTAAAGAATCTACTTATAGACAATAGTCAACAGACAACAGAGAACAGACCGATAAAGGCCGACAAGAAAGGAAAAGTGAAACTGACAGTACAACCTAACGGCGGAGCTGTCTTGTACTAACCCCACACCAACTGGCAACAAACAAAGAAGGCTGGCAACATAAGAGTTACCAGCCTTACTTTGTGCCCAGAACAGGAATCGAACCTGCACGCCTCGCGGCACGCGCACCTGAAACGCGCGCGTCTACCATTCCGCCACCTGGGCAAGAAAGAAAAAAAACGAGCCTTGATGCGTCAAGCACCTTGAGCCTCGTTTTGAGCGGAAAACGAGACTCGAACTCGCGACCCCAACCTTGGCAAGGTTGTGCTCTACCAACTGAGCTATTTCCGCCTGACATTTTGTGAAGAGGAGGAGACTCGAACTCCCACGCCTCGCGGCACTACCACCTCAAAGTAGCGCGTCTACCAATTCCGCCACCTCTCCAACAAACGTTGTCTTTTCAGTAAATTCGGCGCCTTTTTCAAGGCTACCTTTATTGCCATTCCTCCGAATTGCGAGTGCAAAGGTACATCTTTTTTCGAAACTGACAAAACATTCCGATACTTTTTTCCACATTTATCTGATTTTTTCACCTCGAAAGCCTTGCATGACCTTATAATTTATAGTAACTTTGTGGTGCTTTTAGGACAAACTTTAACCAAAACATACAACTATGAAAGCATTGACATTGACCTTAGGACTTGCAGTTGCAGCAATGATGGCGACTTCCTGCAAGCCCAAAGCAGAGCCGCAAAAAGTGCTCGTGCTCTACTATTCACAGACTTCGAACACGAAGGTTGTGGCCGAAGAAATTGCTTCGAAACTTGGTGCAGACATCGAGGAAATTGTTCCTGTAGAGCCTTATGACGGGGACTTTCAGGCAACAATCGCACGTTGCATGAAGGAGCGCGAGGAGGAAGTTATCCCTGAAATTCAGCCAATTCAGGCAGACCTTTCGGCTTACAACATTATCTTCCTCGGCTATCCTATCTGGTTCGGAACTTACGCTCCTCCAGTAAACGCCTTCCTCAATCAAGTTGATTTGAGCGGCAAGAAAGTGGTTCCCTTCTGCACATTTGGTAGCGGAGGACTCGAATCGAGCGTTAAGGAATTGGCTGAAAAACAGCCAGATGCCGAGATTCTGCCTGGCTATGGCGTTCGCGCGGCTCGCTTGGAGGCAGTTCCTGTAGAGGTTGACCGTTTCCTGAAGGCTGGCGGCTTCATCGAAGGAGAATATGTTGAGCCTGAAGAGTTCCCAGAGCAACACGAAGCAAGTGAGGAAGAGGCTGCCATCTTCGATGCCGCATGTGGCGACTATCCGATGATGCACGCCAAAGCTAAGACTGTTGCGGCTCGTTCCGTTCCTGAAGGAACTGAGTATCTCTTTACGGCTGAAGACCTGCCTCGCGAAGGTGATTCCAAGATGCCTCCAGCAGGCGAGATGAAGGTCTATGTACTTGTGGCTGAGGGCGAAACGCCCGTCTTTACTCGCGTAATAAGGTAAAATAAACATACAACTATGAAGATTCAGTTTAAGTATTGGGGCGAGGCTTTGATTCTCGCCGCAGGACTCTTCCTGGCAGGAGGAGCTATCAGAAAAGGAATCGTGCAGTTCAAGGAAATGGACCGCACAGTTACGGCCAAAGGTCTCTCGGAAAAAGAGGTGAAGGCCGACAAAGTGACTTGGCCGCTGAAGTTCAAGGAGTTAGGCAACGACCCGGCTGAGCTCTACGAGACTATCGCAAAGGATACTCGCACAATTGTGGAGTTCCTGAAAGCAAACGGGCTCAGCGACGAGGAAATCACGCAGGCTCCGCCTCAGATGGTTGACCAACAGGCCAATATGAGCTACAGTAGTGAGATGGTTCGCTATCGTTACAAAGCAAATTGTGTAGTGACTGTTGTGAGCAAGAACGTGGATCTCGTTCGCAAACTCGTCACCAAACAAGCCGACCTAATGCGGCAAGGCGTTACCATCATTGGCAATGAATACGACGATGATGGAAACGTGAGCTACGAGTTCACAGGCCTCAACACCATCAAGCCCGAGATGATTGCCGAAGCCACAAAGAATGCTCGCAAGACTGCGGAACGCTTTGCTGAGGATTCCGATAGTAAGTTGGGCAAGATTCGTACTGCCGATCAAGGTCAGTTCAGCATCGAGAGCCGCGACCAGAACACGCCTTGGATCAAGAATGTCCGAGTGGTTACAACCGTCGTTTACTACCTGAAGGACTGACATAACACAGTTAAAATCCAAACGTAACATGTTAAGTTTGCTGATGACACACGCGTCGTTTTTACTCCTCCCTAACGAAATGACGCAAAAGAAACTTTTTCTCGAAAAAAAATTAAAGAAATTGTATTGCAAATTAAAATAAATGCGTACCTTTGCATCAGCAAACAACAAAAAGAGCAAAATGAGCAAAATGAGAATGACAGTTAACAATTGGTGGTGGCGTGATTCGAGATTAGTTTAGTCGCGAAGCACGAGGCCGTTGTATATTGTCAGAAGAATAAGAAAGAGGCTCGTCGATAGCGACGGGCCTCTTTTCTGTTTGAAACGATTAAAAACTATAAATAATATAATGTATATGAGCTATCATGTTGATGAGAATGGATTCTACGGAGAGTTCGGAGGCGCCTACATCCCTGAAATCCTGCACGGCACTCTCGAAGCGCTGCGAGAGCAATACCAGAAGATTATCGATAGCGAGGAGTTCTTGCAGGAGTATTATCAGCTGCTTCGCGACTATGTGGGTCGTCCAAGCCCGCTCTATTTTGCGAAACGAATGAGCGAGAAGTACGGCTGTCAGCTCTACCTGAAACGCGAAGACCTGAACCATACTGGCGCTCACAAGATTAATAATGCTATCGGACAAATCCTCTTGGCTAAGCGAATGGGCAAGAAGCGCATCATTGCCGAGACGGGAGCAGGTCAGCATGGCGTGGCCACAGCTACTGTCTGCGCTTTGATGGGAATGCCTTGCCGAGTTTATATGGGTGCTTTGGATGTCGAACGTCAGCACATAAATGTGGAGCGAATGAAGATGCTTGGAGCCGAAGTGTTCCCTGTTCAGAGTGGCAACAAGACGCTTAAAGACGCAACAAACGAGGCGATTCGCGACTGGTGTTGCCATCCGAGCGATACCTTCTACATCATCGGGAGTACGGTTGGGCCTCATCCCTACCCCGAGATGGTCGCCAAGCTGCAAAGCGTCATCAGCAAGGAGATTAAGTTCCAACTGCAAGAGAAGATTGGTCGCGACTGGCCTGACTATCTCATCGCCTGTGTTGGTGGCGGAAGTAATGCCGCAGGAACCATCTATCACTACCTCGATGATGAGCGCGTCAAACTCGTTCTTGGCGAGGCAGGCGGCAAAGGAATGGAGACGGAGATGACTGCGGCTTCCCTCAACATCGGAACTGTCGGCATCCTTCACGGCAGTCGCATCAAGGTGATGCAGACAGATGACGGGCAAATCATTGAGCCTTACAGCATTAGCGCAGGCCTTGATTACCCGGGAACAGGCCCCATGCATTGCAATCTCTTCGAGACTGGAAGGGCGAAAGTCTATGCCGTAAACGACGACGAAGCACTTCAAGCCGCCTTCGAACTGACGCGACTCGAGGGCATCATCCCTGCTCTCGAAAGCAGTCACGCTCTCGCTTTGCTGCCAAAGCTGCAGTTCAAAAAGGAAGATATTGTCGTGCTTACCGTCAGCGGCAGAGGCGACAAAGACCTTGCAACTTACCTGAAACATAAAAAATGAAGAGTGAAGAATGAAAAATGAAGAATTACTCCCCCTAAAGGGGGCAGGGGGGGCTTATAAATATCACACAGCGAGCAAGAAGATTCTGGGTGACCTCATCACGCCTGTAAGCGCTTATCTGAAGGTTCGCGACGCTTATCCGCAAAGCGCTCTCATGGAGAGTTCCGACTATCACGGCGGCGAGAATGCGAAGTCCTTCATCGCGCTTCACCCCATTGCAAGTGTCAGCATCGAGCACGGCACAGGCATCTGTCGCTTTCCTGACGGCAAAGAGCTTCGCAACAAGATTGGCGAAGGCTATGACACAGCTCGTCTCATCAACGATTTTCTCAGCCATTTCAGCATCGAGGGAAGCGATGTTCAGTATTGCGGCTTGTATGGTTACACGACTTTCAACGCCGTTCGTTACTTTGAAAACATCGCCGTCAAGGACGAGACACACCCCGAGAACGATGCGCCAGACATGCTCTACATATTATATAAAGATGTCGTCGTGTTCGACCACTTTCGCAATGAGCTGACGCTTATCGAGCTGCTTGCCGACGGAGAACAGGACGACCTCGACCAGCTGGAACGTGACCTCGGCAGCCGAAACTATCAGGTTTATGACTTCAAGCCTGTTGGTAACTTCTGGAGCACGCTTACCGACGACGAACATCGCGAGAACATTCGTCGTGGCATACAGCATTGCCTTCGTGGCGACGTCTTCCAGATTGTCCTTTCTCGCCGCTTCAAGCAGAGATATGAGGGCGATGATTTCAAGCTTTATCGTGCCCTCAGAAGCATCAACCCCAGCCCCTATCTGTTCTACTTCGACTTTGGCGGCTTCCGCATCTTTGGCTCTTCGCCCGAAACACATTGCCGAATCGAGAACCGACACGCTTACATCGACCCGATTGCAGGCACGACCAAGCGAACTGGCAACAGCGAGACTGACCGCAAGAATGCAGAGTACCTGCGCAACGACCCAAAGGAGAATGCCGAGCATGTGATGCTGGTCGACCTTGCTCGCAACGATTTGAGTCGCAACTGCCACAATGTGAAGGTCGATTTCTACAAGGACATGCAATTCTACAGCCACGTCATCCATCTCGTAAGTCGCGTTAGCGGAGAGTTGGACGAAAGCGCAGATCCCATCAAAGCCTTCATCGACACCTTCCCCGCAGGCACGCTTTCGGGTGCTCCGAAAGTGCGAGCCATGCAACTTATCTCTGAATATGAGCCTCACAATCGCGGTGCTTATGGTGGTTGCATCGGGTTCATCGGCTTCGAAGGCAACCTCAATCAAGCCATCACGATACGCACTTTCGTCAGCCGAAACAACGAGCTTTGGTTCCAAGCTGGTGGCGGCATCGTGGCTAAGAGCAATGTCGAATACGAACTTCAAGAGGTCAATAACAAGCTTGGGGCTTTGCGCCGAGCCATCGAAATAGCAGGAAAGTTATGAAAATAGTAATCATAGACAACTACGACTCGTTTACCTACAACCTGAGTCACTTAGTGAAGGAACTCGGAGCAGACGTCACGGTCTTTCGTAACGACAAGTTCGAGATGTCTTGGCTCGAGGCTTTCGATAAGATAATACTCTCTCCTGGTCCAGGCATTCCGAGTGAAGCAGGCCTTCTTCTCGAGGTCATCAAGACTTATGCAGGCAAGAAATCTATTCTCGGCGTGTGTCTCGGCCATCAAGCTATCGGCGAAGTCTTTGGAGGAAGACTCACCAACCTCAGCGACGTCTATCATGGTGTCGCAACTCCTGTCACGATAACTGCCGACGACTACCTCTTCGAAGGACTCGGCAAGACGTTCGAGGTCGGTCGCTATCACTCGTGGGTCGTCGATACAAAAGACTTTCCAACTTGTCTCGAAGTGACGAGTGTGAGCGATGAAGGCTTTATCATGTCGCTCAGACATCGTGATTACGACATCCGAGGCATACAGTACCATCCCGAAAGCGTCTTGACGAAAGAGGGAAAAAACATCATTAAGAACTGGCTTAAACATTAAGAAGATGAAACAATACCTACAACGACTCATTGCCGGCGAAACGCTTTCGCGGCAAGACACGCACGACATCCTGCTAGGCATCACTCGCGAAGCCTATCCAGCCGAACAGATTGCGGCTATGCTGATGGCTTTGCAAACGAGAGGAGTATCAGTAGAAGAACTGCTCGGTCTCCGCGATGGTTTGCTCGAAACGGGCAAACATATTGACCTCGACGGCTATGATACGCTCGACATTGTCGGGACTGGTGGCGACGGGAAGAACACCTTCAACATCAGCACTTGCGCCTGTTTCGTGGTGGCTGGAGCGGGTTATAAAGTCACGAAGCACGGCAACGGAGCAAGCACGAGCGTAAGCGGTGCAAGCAACGTCCTGATGTGGCACGGCGTGAAGTTCACAGATGACGAAGGAAAGCTTCGTCGTTCACTCGATGAAGCCGGCATTTGTTACCTCCATGCACCTCTTTTTGCTAACGGCATGAAGTTCGTCGGACCTATTCGCAAAGCGCTTGGAGTGCCGACTTGCTTCAATCTGCTCGGTCCCCTGATTAATCCCTGTTCGCCCAAGAACTCGCTTCACGGCACCGCCACACAGGCCCAACTTCGCCTTTATGCCAACATCCACCAGCACATTGGCGACAATTATGGCGTCGTGACGAGTTATGACG
Source organism: Bacteroidaceae bacterium (assembly GCA_017548075.1). Classification (GTDB taxonomy): domain Bacteria; phylum Bacteroidota; class Bacteroidia; order Bacteroidales; family Bacteroidaceae; genus Physcousia. The sequence goes on from JAFYNL010000034.1 coordinate 59,641, forward strand.
GATACGACGAGATATCGCTCACAAGTGGCTTTAAGCTGGTAACGCGGCACTTCGAAAAGGTTTATACGCCCATCGAAATGGGGCTCTCTTACGTCAAACCTGAGGAAATTTACGGCGGTTCGACTGCCGAGCAAGCAAAGCAAATCTTCGACAATGTGCTTGAGAACAAGGCAACTCAGGCTCAGAAGGATGTTGTGGTTGCAAATGCGGCTTGCGGCATCAGCCTAATGAACCCGAACCTCTCGATAACAGACACAGTTGCGATGGCTCGCGAGTCAATCGAAAGCGGCAAAGCACTCCAGTGCCTCAAGAAATTTATCGAAATCAATTCTTAACATGAAAGACATCTTAGAGGAAATCGTAGCGCACAAACGCATCGAAGTAGCTGAGCAGAAGGAGCAAACGCCACCTCGAAAGCTCTATGCCGAGGTTGAGCGAATGATGGCTGAAGGCGTGACGAAACGCAGTTTGAGTCAGGCTTTGGCACAAGACGACTATGGCATCATCGCCGAGTTCAAGCGCAAAAGTCCGTCGAAAGGATGGATTAAGGAAGACGGTAAGCCTGAGGTCATTCCCCCCTCTTACGAGAAGGCCGGAGCCGCGGCACTCAGTATCTTGACCGATGAGAAATACTTCGGAGGCTCACTCGACTTCATAAAAAAGGCTCGTCCACTCGTCAATTTGCCCATCCTTCGCAAGGATTTCATCATAGATGAGTACCAGCTCTTTCAGGCTCGACACATCGGAGCAGACGCCGTTCTGCTTATCGCAGCCGACCTCAGCAAGCAGGAAGTGCGCTCACTTACGGCTCTTGCTCATGAGTTAGGGCTTGAAGTTTTGCTGGAACTGCATTCAGAGCACGAACTTGATTATGTTGAGATTGATGTGGATGCAGTTGGCGTGAACAATCGCAACCTCGGAACTTTCGTGACTGACGTGCAGAACTCGTTTCGATTGGCAGTCCGTCTGCCCCAAGACAAAGTGCTCGTCAGCGAAAGTGGCATCAGCAATCCAGAAACCATTCGCTTGTTGAGAGGGGCAGGTTACAGGGGTTTCCTCATCGGAGAGACTTTCATGAAGACAGACGATCCAGGTCAAGCATTACATCAATTCATAATTCATAGTTATGAATAGCATCAAGGTATGCGGGATGCGCGACGCCGACAATATACGCGCAGTTGAGGAACAGGCGAAGCCCGACATGATGGGCTTTATCTGCTGGGAACATTCGCCAAGATATGTGAGCGAAGTACCTGCCTATCTGCCCGAATGCAAGCGTGTTGGCGTCTTTGTTAACCCGACTCTCGACGAAATTCAAAAGCATATCGAAGCTTTCGACTTCAGCTACATCCAACTTCACGGCAGCGAATCTCCAGAGTTTTGCCAAGAGGTTCGAGAGAAGACGGGCTGCAAAGTCATCAAAGCAATCAGCGTGGACCGAAAAGAAGACCTCGCTCTTGCGAGTCAATACGAAGGTTTCGTGGATTTGCTTCTCTTTGATACTAAGTGCAAGACAGTTGGCGGAAGCGGTCAGCAGTTCAGTTGGGACATCCTTTCCGACTACCAAGGTTCCCTACCCTTCCTGCTTTCAGGAGGCATCGGACCTGATGATGCTGAGCGACTTAGCAAGTTTCACCACCTCAAATGTCTCGGCTTCGACATCAATTCTCGCTTTGAAATCGAGCCAGGCCTTAAGGATACAGATAAAATTAGAACTTTCATAAGCACAATCAGACAACATGAATCGAATTAACCAGATATTCCAAGAGAAGAGCAAAGGCTTGCTCTCGCTCTATTTTTGCGCAGGTCATCCGACTCTCGAAAGCACTTCCGACATCATCAAGACGCTGGAACAGAAGGGCATAGACTTCATCGAAGTGGGCATTCCATTTAGTGATCCGATGGCAGACGGCCCAGTCATTCAGGACGCATCAACAAAAGCTTTGCGAAACGGAATGACCTTGCAGAAGCTCTTCTCGCAGTTGGAACCGCTCAGAAAGGAAGGCGTGAAGCTTCCCCTCATACTGATGGGCTACATGAATCCCATTTATCACATGGGCTACGAGCCTTTCTTCCGTCGTTGCGAGGAAGTTGGCGTCGATGGCGTCATCATCCCAGACCTCCCCTTCTCCGACTATATGAACGAGGTCAAGTCGATTGCCGACAAGCATGATATCAGGGTTATCATGCTCATCACGCCTGAGACAAGCGACGAACGCATTCGTTTCATCGACGAAAATACCGACGGTTTCATTTATATGGTCAGTTCCGCAGCCACGACTGGAGCACAGAAAGAGTTCGACCAGGCCAAGCAGGCTTACTTCGAGAGAATCGATAAGATGAACCTCAGACATCCTCGTATGATTGGTTTCGGCATTAGTAATCGGCAGACTTTGGCAAGCGCTCAAGCCAACGCAGCAGGGGCCATCATCGGAAGCAAGTTCGTAAGTTTGCTCGACAAACTGGGGGCTCCGCTTCCCGCAATTGAGGAACTTTTCAAGGCTCTCTCGGAGGATTAATCAACACTCTTAGTGTCGTTGGCAAACTTAACGTGGTTAAATCGCAAACATAACGTGTTATGTTGACGAAGTTAACGTGTTACGTTTGATAATTAGACGTGCCTAGTTTCCGAATTAGGCACGTCTAGTCTTCTAATATACAAAGGCCCTAAAGTTCTTGATACTTCCCGGAGCCCCTTGTTCGGCTCGAGGTAGGTACTCTATGCCTCTGACTTGTTGCTCGGAACCAAGGTCGATGACGAGAAGATGCGGCAGGTCTGTACCCTTGACAGTCTGCCAATAGGTGCTCTCCTGAAGGTCGAAAACTTTGTCGCCTAAGTGGTTGCCGTTGTCCTCCTCGCTTGTAGCGTACTTCACAGTCCAAGGCTCGCGACTGATGCGTTCCTGTTCGCCTCCAAGAACATAAAACTCTGCAATGGCTACGGCATCGTTTGCCCATGTACTCTGTACCTCGATTGCGAGATAACGACCTTTCTTTGTACCAGACTTGAAGAGAACTTTCTGCCAGCCGTTGCCTGCCTTGAACTCGCCTTCAATAACTGGAGACTTGCTGTTCAGGTCGGGCTTGTCGCCAGGATTGTTGTGCTTGCCTGTCTTCTCGAGCTGCAGTTTGTTCAACTCGGGCTCAGCCTGTCCCCATGTTACTGCCTGTTCTGGACCTACTATATCGAGGACGATGACTTCGTTCTGACCTTTCTTCAACCAGCAACCAGGCACATAAAGCGTCTGCTGAGGGCCGATACTCCAGATGCGGCCAAGAGCGTGACCGTTCACCCAGACCTGTCCTTTTCCCCAAGTCTCGAAGTTAAGAAAGGTGTCGCCAACCTTCTTCAAGTTGAAGTAACCGCGATAATAGCCACGTTTGCTCACCAGATCAAGCCCATCGGCGTTCCATTGTGGCTTCTTTCCCAGACGTTGGCCTTCTTTTTCCGGCTTTGTATAGTCGAAATTATGAACAAATGCATCGGCAGCTTTCTCGTAGCTGTCGGGCAGAGCCACCTTAATCCAGCCTTGAGGTTTCCAGGTGGTTTCAATGTGGTCAATAGTGGCCGTGAGGGTGACCTCGCTAACGATTCCTTTGAAGTCCTTGATGGCTCGGCCAAAGTTAATGCGCCCCATTGCCTCAACAAGAATCTCCAATTCGTCACCTTTTTTGACGGGAGGGAGCGTGAGGCTCTTCTCGTTCTTCACACGGTCAATCTTGCCAATGTACTTGCCGTTAATGAAGATCTGAGCAAAATCGTGGAAGTCGGCTGAGATAACGCTTGGTTCGCTTATTTCGGGCAAAGTTGTAAAGTAGCACATTGTTCCCCAGCCTAAGTCCATCTCCTCGAAGGTTTTCAGTCCGCCTTCTTTTTGGATAGAAGATCCCATTCCGTCAAAGCCATTGAAGATGGAGGAGAACTCCTTCAACTCGAACTTTGGAATGGTGATGATGGGCATGGGAGGCTTGGGTACTGACGGGAGTTTCTTGTCGCTATACTTCTGCATCATCTTGCGAAGTTCCCAGAACTTGGCTGTAGGCAAGCCCCATTCATTGATGGGAGCATCATAGTCGTAGCTCGTTACGTCAGGTGCAAATCCAGGACTGTTCGCTCCTGCCCAATGCCCGAAGCTTGTACCGCCATGCGTCATATAGAGCGAGAAGCTAATGCCTTTGCTGAGCATCTCGTCCATGCCTTCCACCATATCCTTCGCAGGTCGAATTTCATGTTGCGCTCCCCACTTGTCAAACCAGCCACTCCAAAACTCAGAGCACATTTTGGGAGCATCAGGACGAACCTCACCAAGCCTGCGAAACTGCTCGTCGATGTTCGCTCCTGTGCCGAAGTTCATTGTCCATGTGAGGTCATCAAGCCCATTCTTCTCGAAATTACTGCTCCAGTCGCATTGGAAGAGAGCCAGCTCTTTGCCATAAATGCTTCGCAAGCAATCCCTTATCTCACTTACATAGGGCTTATCCTCACCATAACTGCCGTACTCGTTTTCCACCTGCATCATGATGATTGGGCCGCCGTTTTGAATAGTAAGAGGACGAAGTTGCTCGCCCACCTTCTTTTCGAATATCTTGACGCGCTCCATGAAATAAGGGTCGCGCTCGCGGAGCTTGATGTCCTTCTTCTTTAGAAGCCACCAAGGCAGACCGCCCATCTCCCATTCGGCACACACGTATGGACCGGGACGCACGATGACATACATGCCATTCTTCTGTGCTATGCGGCAGAACTCGGCCACATCGTTGTTGTCGGTAAAGTTGAACTCGCCCTCCTTCTGTTCGTGGATGTTCCAAAAGATGTAAATGCAGACGGAGTTCATGCCCAATGCCTTACACATCTTGATGCGGTGCTCCCAATAAGGGCGAGGAATGCGAGGGTAATGCACTTCGGCTGCCTTCACGATGAAAGGCTCACCATTGAGCAAGAAGGTCTTGCTGCCAACAGTAAATGTACCTGCGGCTTGCATCGAAACAGAACCTAGCAAAAAAGCGGAAAGAATAAGGAATCGAAACAATTTTTTCATATTGCTTGAGGTTATAATGATACAAATGTAGTAATGCTTCGAGGAGGCAATTTTGTGGAGCCTTTGCAGGGAGCGAGCGGTTTTAAGGTTTCACCCTCAACATCGCTTGTTCGGTAAGGTTGCCACTTATTCTTGTGCTTCCCCACAGAGAAGACAAAAGACTTTTCCTCCTGACTATAATTGAGAGCCACAACTACCCAAGATCCGTCTTTGTTCTGAAAAGCCGACACCATTAGGCCAAATGGATCTTCTTCCTGACCGGAAGTGATATTGTAGCGTACTGCTCCAGGTCGAATGAAGCGGCTATAGTTGCCCAAAGCCCATAGCAGACGGCTGTCTCGGCCTTGATGCTCGCGGTCATAGACACGAATGAGGCCGTCCTTATAATCGGCTCCACAAGCCCGCCACCACGACCAACTCTTGGCATTTGCATAACAAAGGTCATGATGAATGACTCGAGCCACATAGAGAGCCGTCTTCATAGTAAAGTCGTATCGCTGACCGCCACCAATCTCTTTGTCATTGCTCATGATGCAAATCTCCGACTGCCAGAAACCGACTCCAAACTTTTTCAACTCTTCGCGAAGTTGAAGCCGTATCTTCTTCATGAAAGTTACTGGCGTGTTCGTCCAATAACTGTGACCTAACATCAGTCGAGGCACCAAAGGCGTATTGCCAAGATAAGAGGCTGTGCTGTCAGCCGACCAGAAGGAAGCAATGCCGTTGCCACGCTCCCATGAAGTATCGTGAATGCCAAGCAAGCAACGAAGGTCGCTGGACTCATCAACAACAATCTGTGTCTGGAGTCCTCGTTCCGTAAAAGCCTGACTTACGAGGCGAGCCACTCGAGCAATTTCCCTGTTGGTCGCAGGCGAACCTTCCTGCTTTGGTCCTTGCCAATTCCAGCTGCCATCAGGCTCGTTGACAGGCGAAAGATAATCAATGTGAATGCCATGCTCTCTCTCCAAACCGCTTACAGACTCCGCCATAAACTGGACAAATGGTTCATAACACTCGGGACGCAGGTTCAAAGTGCCTCCTCGACCAGTATTGGTGGCCAATCCATTTGCTGTGAAGTGAACTGGTGGCGAGTTAAGGAAAGCAAGGAGATATGGAACGCCTCGCTCCTTTGCCAACTTTAGGAAACGCACTTGTCCGGCTTGCTTCGACCAATCATAAGTCCCGTCAGCCTTAAGAAAACACTCCGTTCGAGTACCTCTATTTATATAGGAAGAGTCGCCCTGCTCGCTACTACCTGCTCCAAGATTGAAACGCCATAAAGAAAGGCCTATGCCCAATGGCTGCCCACTCTCGTCGCATTCTGTGGAAAAGAGCCAATCGGCAATTTGCTTCTGTGCATCTTCCTCTGGCCATAGACCGATATTCCACATCGACCACGCATCAGAAGCTCCGAAATGGTCAATCGTCTGCTCAGGATGTTCTGTATCAACCACATAGCTTTGACCTAAGGCGACTGTAGTCGAAAGGAGTAGCAAAGAGAGAAGCAGTGTTTTCATAAGAAGGTGGGATCTTTAAAGTCCTAAGATGATACCGGCAAAGCCGCAAAGCAGGATGATGAGAATAGGCCCGAGACGATAAACCTTCTGACCAATGAAAGCAAAGAGGAAAAGGAAGATACTGAGGCAGAAACGCCAGGGATTCTCACTCAAAGAACTGAAGTTTTCGCGATTCATCAAGAGCAGAGCGGCTGCAAGAAGCAAGCCAACAACGGCAGGGCGCAAGCCACTGAAGACGTTCTCGACCGAAGGATGATTTCTGTATTTCAAGAGGAATTTGCTGATGAGCAACATCAAGATGAAGCTCGGAAGCACGACTGCAAAAGTGGCAAGGAAGCTGCCCATGATGCCCCATGCAGGAGAATAACCCGCATTAACAAGGGCCGTGTACCCAACATATGTGGCAGAGTTGATGCCGATGGGTCCTGGAGTGCTTTGGCTGACAGCCACAATGTCCGTGAACTGTCCCATTGTCATCCAATGATAATGTCCCACAACCTCTCCCTGAATCATGGAAAGCATCGCATAACCTCCGCCGAAACCGAAAAGACCAATAAGGAAGAAGGTCCAAAAGAGCTGTAGAAGGAGCAATATCATAAGCCGTTACGAGTTAACAAAGTCATCTTTAAGGTACTTTCCATAGACGTATCCAGAAACTCCTGCCGCGAGAACTACGAAGATAGGACTAACGCCGAGCATCCAGATAAGGAAGGCTGCAACCAAAGGAATCCAGATGTTGTATCTGTTTATCTTAGCGCTTTTTGCCATCCTAAAGACGGGCAAAGCAATGAGCGCCACGACTGCAGGACGAATGCCATGAAAGAAGTGTTCCACATAGACGTTTTCTCTGAACTGCTGAAACACGAGTGCGATAGCCAAGATGCAGAGAAAAGAAGGCAGGCAAGTGCCGATAGCACTGACGAGAGCACCCGTTTTTCCTCTTTGCTTAAGACCAATGAAGATGCTGAGGTTCACAGCAAAAATACCCGGACAAGACTGCGCAACGGCAATCAAGTCGAGCAATTCCTGTTCGCTCACCCATCGCTTCTCATCCACCACCTTACGTTCGATAAGCGGTATCATTGCATAACCGCCTCCGATGGTAAAGAGGCCTATCTGGAAAAAGGTCTTTAAGAGTTCAAACATTCTTCTCTATCCAGTTTTTTGCATTGACGAAAGCCTCTATCCAAGGCGTGATTTGGTCTTCTTGCTTGCGTTCTGCAGGATAGTAACCGCACTGCCAAGGGAAGAAAGCACGCTCGAGGTGAGGCATCATAGCTAAGTGTCTTCCGTCTGCCGAACAGATGCCTGCGGCAGAGAAATCGCTGCCATTCGGATTGGCAGGATAGCCGTCGTAGCTATATTTGAGCACGATATTATAGTCATCTTCCTTGCCGGGAAGGCTGAATTTACCTTCGCCATGAGCCACCCAAATGCCTAATCTACTTCCGCTAAGGCTGCCCATCAGAACACTTTGATTCGTCTGAACGGTAAGGCCGACAAAGTTCGACTCGAACTTATGGCTGTCGTTATGGAGCATCTTTGCTTTCGACTTACCAACCAAACCCAGCTCAACCATAAGTTGGCATCCGTTGCAGACGCCAAGAGAAAGTGTGTCCTTGCGAGCATAGAAACGATCGAGGGCTTCCTTTGCCTTGGGATTGTAGAGGAAAGCGCCTGCCCAACCCTTTGCAGAGCCGAGCACATCGCTATTCGAGAAACCGCCGCAGAAGACGATGAAGTTGATGTCGTCGAGTGTTTCGCGACCTGAAATGAGGTCTGTCATCATGACATCCTTCACATCGAAGCCTGCCAAGTAGAGCATATAGGCCATTTCCCTCTCGCCATTCGTGCCTTTCTCTCGGATGATGGCTGCTCGAACTCCACTCTTCTTTCTACGGTCTGGATTGAGACCATACTGGCTGAGTTTGCCTGTGAAGTTTGGCAGGAAGTTCCATTCAAGAGGCTGCTTGCGATAGTTCTCAAAGCGTTCCTTTGCCTTTCCATTGAAACTTTGTTTGCGGTCGAGCAGATAACTGCTTGAATACCAAACATCGAGCAGATAATCGATACCAAACTGATATTGTGCTCCATCCTTTTCTACGAGGATATGACGCTCTTCGCAAGGCTTACCAATATTCACATAACCAACTCCCGCATCTTCCAGAAGTTTCTTGACCTCCGTTCTGTTCTTGTCGGCGACCTGAATTACGATGCCCGGATTCTCTGCAAAGAGGAGCTTCACGAGATTATCGCACTTAATCTTATCGAGGCTTATCTCAAGTCCGCCTTCTGTGTTCGCGAAGCACATCTCCAGCAGACAAGTGATGAGACCGCCTGCCGAAATATCGTGACCGGCAAGGATAAGCCCCTTCTTTATCAGGTCTTGAACGGTATTGAAGGCATCGCGGAAGTACTCCGGATCGCGAACCGTAGGCACATCACTCCCGACTTTCCCCATGCTTTGGGCAAAGGCGGAACCGCCCAAACGCAGTTGGTCGAACGAGAAATCTATATGATATAAGGTAGAGGGACACTTCTGGATGACTGGCGAAACGACCTTCTTGATGTCACTTACCTGGCCACCACTGGAAACGATGACAGTTCCAGGAGAGATAATCTTTGTTCCATCAGGATACTTTTGCGTCATGGAGAGGCTGTCCTTGCCCGTCGGAACGTTGATTTGAAGCGCACAACAGAAGTCACTCAACGCTTCAACTGCTTGATACAGACGTGCATCTTCGCCTTCTTGAGCACGGCAAGGCCACATCCAGTTCGCGCTGAGACTGACGCTATCAAGTCCTTCCTCGAGCGGAGCCCAAAGGATATTCGTCAGAGATTCTGCGACAGAGAGGACGCTTCCTGCAGCCGGATCGGCCAAAGCGGCTTGTGGAGCATGACCGAGAGCTGTGGCAATACCTTTTTCGCCACGATAGTCGAGGGCAACCACGCCACAGTCACTCAAAGGCAACTGCAGTTCGCCCTGACATTGTTGGCGAGCCACTTTGCCCGTCACAGAACGGTCCACCTTGTTGGTCAGCCAGTCCTTGCAAGCAACCGCCTCAAGTTGAAGAACTCGAGCGACCTTTTCGCTGAGGTCCTTTTCGTCATAAGAAACATTCTCATAAGGACGCTCCACCGTCTTATCTCGCATGATGGTCTTGGGCGAATGACCAAACATCTGAGCCACATCGAGGTCGAACGGACGCTTCCCATCCCCTTGTTGGAAGGCAAAATGGGCATCGCCAGTCGTTTCTCCAACCACATAAAGCGGGGCTCTTTCCCTTTCAGCAATCTTACGAACATGCTCTATATGCTTTTCGTCGATGAGGAGTCCCATGCGTTCCTGGCTTTCGTTGGCAATGATTTCCTTAGCCGAAAGGGTCGGGTCACCAATAGGAAGCTTCGTCATATCAATGAGTCCACCGCACTCTTCCACAAGTTCGGAGAGGCAGTTCACGTGGCCTGCGCTTCCATGATCGTGGATGCTGACGACAGGATTCACTTCCTCTTCGCACAAAGCACGCACCAGATTGTTGGCTCGCTTCTGCATTTCGGGGTTTGCACGCTGAACCGCATTAAGTTCGATGCCACTTGAATAGCGACCAGTCTCCACGCTGGAAACGCTGCCGCCACCAAGTCCGATGCGATAGTTATCGCCGCCTACGACCACAATCTTATTGCCTTTCTGAGGCTCTTTCTTCAAACAATCGCGCTTCGTTCCATAGCCTACGCCACCAGCCAACATGATGACTTTGTCGTAAGCATATTGCTCCTTGCCTTCCTGATGCTCGAAAGTAAGGACAGAACCGCAGATGAGAGGCTGCCCGAACTTGTTTCCGAAGTCCGAAGCACCATTCGAAGCTTTGATGAGAATCTGCTCAGGAGTCTGGTAGAGCCACTTTCTGACGGGCAGAATCTGCTCCCATTCGCGCTCCTCCTCCGTTCTTGGATAGCTCGTCATATAAACCGCAGTTCCAGCGATGGGCCATGAACCTACGCCGCCTCCCATTCTGTCGCGAATCTCGCCACCAGTTCCTGTGGAAGCTCCGTTAAAGGGTTCGACCGTTGTCGGGAAGTTGTGAGTCTCGGCTTTCAGGCTGATAACACTCTCTATATCACGCACTTCGAAGTAATCACTCGTGCTGTGGTCCTTCGGAGCAAACTGTTCGACGACTGGTCCTTCTGCAAACGCAACATTATCTTTATAGGCAGAAATGATGTGATGGGGATTCTCCTGAGTCGTTTTCTTTATCATCTGGAAGAGGGACGACTCTTTCTCCTCGCCATCGATGATAAAGGTTCCACCAAAAATCTTGTGCCGGCAGTGTTCACTATTGATTTGAGCGAAGCCAAAGACCTCACTATCAGTGAGTTTCCTGCCGAGTTGACCTTCCACTTGATGCAAGTATTCTATCTCTTCAGGGGACAGAGCAAGACCTTCCTGCTCGTTATATTCCTCAAGATTCTCGATGCTGAGGATGGGCTCAGGCTGTTTGTTGACGGTGAAAATCTCCTGATTCAGACCATGATACATGCGTTGAAGCATGGGGTCGTAATCAGCATCTTCGCCACTTACTGGGAAGTATTCCTCGATTCTCGAGATGCCTTCGATGGCCATATTCTGCGTGATTTCCACCGCATTCGTACTCCAAGGAGAAATCATCTCCCTGCGAGGACCAACGAAATAGCCCGTCAAATTCTGTTCCTTTTCTGTGCTCGCCTCGCCATAAAGCCAGCAGAGTTTATCGATTTCTGCAGCAGAGAGAGGACGCTTACTCTCAGTCGCAATGATGCTCTGCTGCGGTGTTTTGAAGAAAGTTATCATCATTCCTTTACTTATTTATTCTTTCGCGTGCAAAGATACAACAATTTCCTGAGAAATCCTTCCTGTTGACTCTTAATTTTTCCTATTATTTTGAAATACTTTTTGTGCTCGATAAGAAAAGGAGAAAAATCTCAGCTTTTCTCTTTGTATTGTCTTCGCTTATTCGTATCTTTGCAGCCGCAAAACAGGATAACAAGTTGCAAAAACCATCTTTCGCAAACTCTATCATGCACAAACAACTTATATATCACCTCGTTGCATTTCTGGTCGTAGCCATTTGGGGCTCGACGTTTGTCTGCACAAAACTGCTGCTTTTGGCTGGACTCTCGCCTGCTCAGATCTTTACTCTGCGTTTCATTATCGCTTATGTTGCCCTTCTTGGAATTGCAGCCTTCCAAAGGCCTTTCCGATGGTTCGCGAAGAGTCTTAAGGACGAATTGATTATGCTGGGACTTGGACTGACTGGAGGCTCGCTTTACTTCCTGACAGAGAATGCCGCCATGAACTACACAACCACCACCAATACGGCTCTCATTGTCTGTCTCTGTCCTTTGTTTGCGGCTTTGCTGATTTCTCTGTTCTATCGCGACCAAAGATTGCGAGGCATACAAATAGTCGGAAGTCTTTTGGCGGCAGTTGGAGTCATCATAGTCGAACTGAATGGTCATTTTGTGCTCCACCTCTCTCCTACTGGCGACGCACTCGCCTTTGCCGCTTGTCTTTGCTGGGCTGGGTACAGTCTGCTCATGATTCCTGCTTGCAAACGCTACGACACTCTTTTCATTACCCGCAAACTCTTTTTCTATGGGCTTGTCACGATGATTCCCTACTTCTGCTTCTATCCTGAATGGCCACCACTCGAAACGCTTTTGGAGCCTCAGACGATAGTGGAGTTGCTCTTCCTTGGAGCCATCGCTTCCACGCTTTGTTACTACCTTTGGGGTTGGGTGATTCGAAATCTGGGAGCAATCATAGCCACGAACTACGTTTACTTCAATCCTGTAGTCGCCATTTTGTGTGCTTGGATTGTGTTGAGCGAACACATCACAATCTGGTTCCTGTTGGGAACTGCGCTCATTCTTGTAGGGATGTTTTTTGCAGACAAAAAGAAACGACTGCAGTGACGTTTCCAAACAACTGCAGTTACGATGGCAAACATAACACGTTAACTTTGCAAACGTAACACGTTAAGATTGGCAACGTAACACGCTACGTTTGCAATCGTAACTGGGGTCATATTAAAAGCATCCTCAGTCTTTGCCCACTTCAAGGTAGCTCTTCAAAGCCTGAACATACGCCTCGAAAGCCTTTTGCCCCTTTGAAGTGATGCGACAAATCGTGCAAGGACGCTTGCCCTTGAACGTCTTCTTGACCTTGATGTAACCCGCTGCCGACAATTTATCGATTTGAACGCTCAGGTTGCCTGCAGTCGCTCCAGTCTGTTCCTTGATATAAGGGAACTCGGCTTCCGAGTTGCTGATGAGCAAAGACATTACTGCGAGTCGCAACTCAGCGTGCAATAACGTGTCTAATGGCTGATAAATCATGCTATTTCGATTTTTTAAGCATCCAACCAGGAATCGTCAAACCAATCAGGGCAAAGAGGAAGATGTACTCGCAAGGCGTAATCATAGACAACTTGACAAATGTCGGCATTGGGAAGAAACCCAAAATTATCCTTGCTATGAGGCCGGTTTTATAGAGGATAAAGATAAGTAATCCGCCAAGTGTGCCGAACCAAACCAACTTCCGCTTCTTTAGGATGTGGCCCGTTATGCTTACCCCAACGGACAACAACAAGATGAGAAAGGACGTTACATGCATACTGCATTGGCTATAGACTTCAGGGCCGTAGTAACAAGCAATTACTTTATTCCATACGGCAGCAAAGATGGTATAGACGATAGCGAAGGTGAAGATTGTGTACCAAGTCTTCCTGACCAGCGTTCCCACCAAGCTTTCAGGTACGTGTGCGCGTCCTCTATTAATAAATTTCATTACCACCCAGATGACAAGAGGCAGGGCAAACCATAAAAGATGCCCCCAATAACCAGGGAACAATCCACCTTTATAGACAGTAAAGTAATTGAGAAGTGCCCCAACTACAGCCATTCCCATCGTGATAAGACCAGAGACAAAGAGCCATTGTCCCGTGTCCTTCGATACTGCTTGACGGCTCTTCTCAATCTGTTCGGTAATAATCTCAAGGCTGCGCTCCGCAGTCAAGTTCGTGTTTTCTTCCATAATGTTAGTTCCTTTAGCGTTTTTAATCAGTCATTTCAATAGGATTCGTCTTATCTTACCTCCTGCAGAAAGGCTTCACGAAACGTTTTCCTATTGTTTACGAATGCAAAGGTAAATTAGTTTATGATATAAACCAAATCTTTTTATAACATTTTTCACAAAATCACTTAATTTAACATTTAGAAGCACGAAAAGCGGCATTTTATTTTGGATTTCTCGTCTTTTTTCGTAACTTTGCAGACCATCTTGCCGCACTATGGCAGATAATCGACTGGAAAGTTAACGAGAAAAGGTATAATTAAGGCTTTTAAAAGGACAATATGGAAGAATTGCGAATCCATCAGTCGCCTTGGAGGGTGCTTCTCCTAACATTATGTAGCATCCTAATGATTGCTGCAAGCGTTTTCCTCATGCATTTTCATAGGAATATGTTTGAACTGTTTGCGGGTTGGATTGGCATTTTGTTCTTTGGCTTATGCTGTCTTGCGTGGTTGTATTCGATACTCAAAGAGTGGCTGATGCACAGGCCTTTCCTGACGATTAAAGACGATTGCCTCATCTGCCAAGCACCAAGGAAAATGGTCGTTAACTTCGCCGATGTGGAATCTTTCTCTGTCGGAAAAGTTCACGACTCAGCATTCATAGTCATTCACTACAAGCCGAATGTGGAGCGACAAAAGATGGAGAACGCCAGCATCTTTGGCTATCTTTTCCGTTCCATGAACAAGCAACTCATAAATGCTCATGACTCGATCACCACCACAGGATTGAGTATGAAGGCCGAAGACTTGTGCAATTTGCTGAACAAACGCTTAAAGCAAGCCAATATTAGATGACTAAAGAGTGAAAACAATGAAGCAAATTGAACGAATCAGGCAGATGGAGGAGCGCTTCGAACGTGCTTCGAAAGCCATAAAGAAACTCTCTTTCGCCCTCGACAAATACGGAAAAGTGCAGGAAGACCTTGCTGCCCTCAGCAAATACTATGGTAGCAAGACCTGGAAGAAAGACTTTAATGATGACGAAGCAGGTCGTCTTCCAGCAGACTTGAAGCGTGGAGTACTCTCAGAAGACGGCATTTGGGACCTCCTCGAAGCCAATCGAGAAATCAAAGAGGTACTTCAGAAAATAACACAAAACTGACAACAAAACGAATGGCAAGCAGTTCAGATTTCGTACAATACGTTGCAGAGCAATGCTCAGGGGCAGGAGAGATTGCCACCAAGAAGATGTTTGGCGACTACGGCATCTATTGTGATGGGAAGATTTTCGGCCTTATCTGCGACGACAACCTTTACCTAAAGCCCACAGAAAGCGTTCGTCCCTTGCTGAGAACCCTCGATATGCGACCTCCTTATCCTGGTGCGAAAGACTATTTCTACATTGCCGATGTGGATGACCGAGATTATCTTTCGATGCTCGTCCGCAAGACTTGTGAGGCTTTACCTGAGCCCAAACCAAAGAAGAAGCGTTAGCTTATGAGAGATCACTTTGACAAGATGACGGCGGAAGAAGCGCGAAGGTTTCGCGATGATGTGCTAAACATTGTCGGCCAGATTCCTCGTGGTCGAGTGATGACTTATGGTCTCATTGCAACTTTAGCAGGTTGGCCGAGTCATGCACGCATGGTTGGAAGGACGCTTCGCTACACTCCTGGGGCTGAACTGCTGCCTTGTCATCGCGTCGTCAATGTGGTTGGAAGAACGGCTCCTGGTTGGAAAAGGCAACGAACACTCCTTGAAGAAGAAGGCGTAACCTTCAAGCCAAATGGTCACGTCGATATGAACAGGCATTTATGGGAGCCTGAATAAACTGAAGCAAGACAAGAAACTCTACAAAAATGCCTCGAACATTCGCCGATAAGCCTCAACCTTTTTGTCGAAGGAAAGCGGATAGGCTCGAGACGACGAAGGCAAGCGCCACAAGGTAAGTTGCTCTCCTTCTGCATTATAAGTATCTGGAATAGCGACTGAAGCGTTGACTTTCGGCACTTCAGGAATGCCAAGAGAGGCACAAATGGTTTCTGTGGCTTTTTCCCCAGTTGTAACTATCGCCTTACAATAAGGCAGTTGAGAGAGCAGACGAGCAATATCGGTTGGCTCCACAACCTCGAGAAACTTGTCAGAAGCATTGTCCTTCAAACGACGGACAGCAGTTGAGGTATCGAAAAAAGCGATTCCTTTCTCCTCGCAAAACTTCACAATCTCGTTCAGTTTGAAGCATTTGGCCTCCTGATTCACAAAATAATTCTTATCGTCAAAGAAGACTTTCCCCTCAATTTTCCAGTGGTCGTTCAAAAAATTGGGGTAATAAAAGTCCATACACCAACGCTTTCGTTGAGGAGGGAAGCTGCCGAGAAACAGAATCTTCGCATTTTCTGGCAGAAAGGGAATGAGCGGATGATACTCGATTCCACCTTTGCTTCGAGCTATGTTCTCTTTATTCAGATAGGAGTTCATTGTGGAAAAGTTTCGAGGCTAAAGCAGCAAAGTGAGAACTGCTCCCCAATGTGCGATGGCTCCAAGCAGAACAAAGATGTGCCAAATGGCGTGGAAATGAGGTTTGTCGTCGTGCGCAAAGAAGTAAGTTCCTGCAGTATAAGCAATACCTTCAGCAAGTAAGAGCCAAAGCGTTGCTGGATTCAAAGCCTTCAAGACTGGCTTGGCGATGAAGATGATGCTCCATCCCATCACCACGTAAATAGCTAGCGAGAGTCGAGGCCAGCGATTTATCGCAAAGATTTTATAGAAGATCCCGCCTATAACAACTATCCATTGAAACGCGAAGACCGTCCATCCAAGCCATCCGCCTACTACTCCGATGAGGATAGGCGTGTAGCTGCAGGCTATCATCACATAGATGCTGATGTGGTCGCACTTGCGTAAAGCACGCTTCACCTTTCCCTCTCTCACCCAATGATAAACGGTGCTACTGAGGAACATGAAGAACATACCAAACAGGAAGCAAATGACTCCGAACGCCATCTGCCAGCTAACATCGGCTGCGAGCCACACAAGCCAGATGCTGCTCAAAGCAAAAACAGCTCCGCCTAAGTGCGTCCAGGTGTTGCCAAGCTCGCCTTTAATGGGCCAAAACCGCTTCGATTGCATCTTGTGTCTTTTGCGTCAGTTCCTCGTAAGTCTCTTCTGATGAGGGTTTAATTGCAGGCAGATAAGCAACCTCAATGTGCTTCGGCCTCATGAAACTGCTGCCTCGAGGAAGGGCCTCGAACGCTCCCTTAATGCAAACGGGAATGATGGGAACATTCAGCTCCTTAGCAAGTATGGCGAAAGTCTTCTTGAAGGGAACTGTTCCGCCGTCGTGAGTGCGCGCTCCTTCTGGGAAGATGATGACGCGATGACCTTCTCTGAGCACCTTTGCAAGCTTCAGGATGGAGTTCTTCAGGTTGGCGCGTTCCATCACAATCACATTGCTCTTGGCCGCCATCTTGCGTCGATAATTACTGCGAACGTGCTCTTCTGTAGCGTAGAAGAAGTATTCGCCAAGAGTGTTCCAAGGTAAACCTGCAAGCGTTAGCGGGCCATCGACGAAACTCTGATGATTGGGAGCGAGGATGCAAGCGCCCTCCTCAGGAATGTACTGCTGCCCCTTTATCTTCAGGCAATTGTACAAGCGGAAGAAGTACTTGAAGAGTCGAGAGACGAAACGATAAGCAAAACCAGCCGTAGGCAAAGGCAAATTATCGACAGAGCCTGTGAGAAGCTGGTGCCAATCCACATCTTCTGCTTCCATCTTGGTCTTTTCGGAAGCCACATGACGAGCAAGCGCCTCCACATTCGCAAAACCTGGCATTTCGTCAGCACTCACTGAAGTTCCGAACGTCCTTTCGATGAAGTCTTGAAGACTCACTTTATCGAGGGAATCGAGGGCAAGGTCGGTTTCAACATGATCTGCAGCATGCACCTTCACACCCTTTTCCGATTCGATGAAACGCTTTAACAAAAGGTACTCCTCGAAGTCTGGTTCAGGCTTTGCCTCGTGCTCTTTACTTCTCGTTCCCTGCTCTTCTTTCAGGATTGCACCCAGTTTGTAGCGCTGCAACTTCTCGAGTCGTGTGCGAGGAAGTTCGCCTCTGTAAACGAGGACACTCATAATCTTCTTGTAAGCAGAAACGGTCATATTATAAAGTTCGAGCACTTCGCGCTTCAATCGAGCTGCCACTTCGTTGTCGGTCAGCGTTGCAGCCCAATTGGGTTGCGGAACAATGATGGCTCGAAGCTTGTCTCCATCCTGCACGATAGCCGCTTCCTTCACGAGCTGGTCGTACTTCTCGAGCTTATATTCAATCTCGCTCGGCTGAACATTCTTGCCGTTGCTGAGAACGATGATTTCCTTCGTGCGACCAGTAAGCGTGATGCGTCCGACGGAATCAATCGTAGCAAGGTCGCCTGTATGCAACCAGCCTTCGCTATCGATGACTTGTGCCGTTTCTTCAGGACGATTGTAATAGCCCTTCATCAGGTTCGGCCCTTTCACGCAAAGTTCGCCATCAACAAGTTTGCAATCAACGCCAGGAAGAGGGAGTCCAGAGCAGCCTGGAATGATGTCGCCTGGTCGCGTGAAAGCAATAATCGGAGCAGTCTCTGTCATTCCATAGCCTTCGAGGACATCAAGGCCAAGCGTCTTCAAACCTTCACCAATCTCTCTGTCCAAAGCAGCACCACCGCTGACGCAGTAATCGAGGTGTCCGCCCATCTTCTTCCTCACGGAGCTGAAGACAATACGGCTGAGTGTGCGACTCTTTGCCACACGACAAAGTGCGAAGAGCATGCGTGCAACAAACGATTCGTCAATCTTCTTCTTTATGCCCACATAAAGCGTCTGCCAAAGACGAGGAACACCAATCATGATGCCGACCTGACCACGTTGGAGCGTATCCATGATGTCTGGGCCTGAAAGCGACGGGCAAATGGCAATGCCGCCTCCCATATAAAGCGGAGCAATAAGTGAGCCCATCAACGGCAAGACGTGATGAAGAGGCAGGAGAACAAGCACTCGACGCTTGTCCGTATAGATAGGAACGTCGTAGGAAACGCTGTGAACATTGGCCTTCAGAGCTGCATAACTGAGCATCACGCCCTTGGGAGAGCCTGTTGTTCCTGAGGTATAGATGATGAGGGCCGTATCGTCGTTGTCTGGTTCGGCAAGAGCCGCCCAAGGAAGGATTGAGGAAACAGGCTCGTCGGCAAGCGACAGCCTCTCGTAATCATCGAGGCAGAAGACGTTTATCTCGATGTTTGCTTCCTTAATGGCATCTTGCAAGACGGCTTCCCTCTCCTTCGAAACCCAAACTGCATCGGGTTTGCAGTCGTTCAAGATGTACGCCACATCGTTTGCCGTGCTTGATGCATCCACAGGAACTGCGATGCCTTCGTTCAGCCAAACAGAAAAGAAAGCATACGCCCAACCCTCTCTATTCTCGCTGAAAATAACGGTTTTCGTGTCTTTTCCCTTTGGAGTTTTTCTCGCAAACTGAGCCACTCGTTGCAACAACTCGCTGTAACTGACATCGTGGTCCTTCGTAACGATAGCAATCTTGTTCAGGTCAATCATAATACCTTATTATATATTATTCGTTGGCAAAGGTACAAAAAATAATTGAACTTTGAGCATTGAACATTGAGAATTATTTCGTACCTTTGCAGAAAAAGATGGATATGGAGAAGAACCAATATACAGAACGAAGGATTAGTAACACGATAAAGCCTGCTGAAATGGGGCTTGAAGAGTGGCAAGTGACTTTGAGAAGACAACAGGCTCAACGCGAGCATTTTACCATCAGCGAAACAAGTGCGCAATTCTGTCCAGGAGAATATAAAGTCAGCAACTACAAGTCGCGCAACCAATATAAGGTCATCTACAGGGGTGAATACAGTCCTTGGAACTATTGTTCCTGTCCCGATTTTCGCACATCAGGGCTTGGGACCTGCAAGCATGTGGAGGGTGTGAAGTTGTGGCTGAAGGCTGAGAGGAAAGAGGTGCACAACGAAGAGCCCGACTACTCGTCTGTTTATATGGATTATCGTGGCCAGCGCTGCATCCGCATTCGTATTGGAGAGCATCATCGCAAGGAACTGACGGCTTTGGCTGGCGAGTATTTCGACCAAGCCTCTGTTCTTCGTCCAGAAGCCTACGCTCGTTTCGATTCGTTCATCGAGAAGGCTCGCAACATCGACCCCGACTTCCGTTGCTATCCTGATGCTCTGGAGGAAGTCATCTGTCAGCGCGAACGCTTGCAAAGAACGGCGCTCATGGAATCCGCCTATACGGACGATGCTCTCGATGCTCTGCTCACGAAGAAACTCTACCCTTATCAGAAGGAAGGCGTTCGCTTTGCCATCAAGGCAGGAAAGGTCATCATAGCCGATGAAATGGGACTTGGCAAGACGGTTCAAGCCATTTGCTGTGCTGAGATTTACCTCAAAGAAAAGATGGCAGAGAGCGTGCTTATCGTTTGTCCGAACTCCCTCAAATATCAATGGAAGAGCGAGATTGAGAGGTTTACAGGCAAAGACGATACGCTCATTGTGGAGGGCTATGCTTCCAGACGACTGGGACTCTACAATGCGCCTGCAACATACAAAATTGTCTCCTATCAGTCGCTGGCTAACGACATCAAGACGCTGAATCGTCTCCCTACCGATTTACTCATCATGGACGAAGTGCAGCGGCTCAAGAACTGGAACACGCAACTGGCTTGGGCAGTTCGCCGCATCGACTCGCATTACAGCATCTTGCTTTCAGGAACGCCACTCGAGAACAAACTCGACGAACTCGTTTCCATCGTTCAACTTGCCGACCCCTATTGCCTTTCGCCGCTCTATCGCTTCCGCTACGACCACATCATCACAGACCCCGAATCGGGCAAAGCCGTTGGTTATAAGAATCTTAGCGACATCAGGGAGAAACTGAAGAACACACTCATCAGGAGGACGAAACAAAGCGTGCGTCTGCAATTGCCTGGACGAACCGACCAGTTCCTGCTCATTCCCATGACCGGTCGACAATTCTCTCTCCACGAGGAACTGCGAGCAGCTGTTGCGAAACTGGTGAGCAAATGGTCGCGCGCTCACACCCTCAGCGAGGAAGACCGCCGTCGCTTGCTCAGTATGCTCGGACAGATGCGGATGCTTGCCGACAGCACATTCGTCGTTGATCAGGATATGGAGAATCGTCAGGATGTGAAGGTTGGCGAGCTGATGAACATCTTGGGCGATGCTTTGGATGGCGGAACAGCGAAGATTGTGGTCTTCAGCGAATGGGAACGAATGGCGCGACTGGTGGCAACGGAACTCGATGCTGTGGGCATTCACTATGAATTCCTGCATGGAAGCGTTCCTGCTCAGAAGCGAAGCGAACTCATCGAACGCTTCACGAACGATGAAGACTGTCGCATTTTCCTCTCTACCGATGCAGGTTCAACAGGGCTCAATCTGCAGGCAGCCAGCATCCTCATCAACATCGACCTCCCCTGGAATCCAGCCGTTCTGGAGCAACGCATAGGCCGCATCTACCGCATCGGACAGGAAACGCCCATTCAAGTGCTGAATCTCGTTTCGAAGAACTCCATAGAGGAGGGCATGATAAAGCGCCTGAAGTTCAAGCAATCGATGTTCGAAGGGGCGCTCGACGGCGGCGACGACACCATCTTCCTCAGCGACGACCAGTTCCGAGGCTTTATGAGTGAGATTGCCGAAGTGACTGCTTCCTCTCCGCTCCCTCAAAAGGAAGAGAATCTCCAATTCGACGAAGTCGACGAAAGTCCTGAAGTCTCACCTCAGGGAGATTTAGAGGGGGATGTAACCACCTTCCTCTCTTCTCTTCGCGACATTCTCCAATCGCCCGAAAAGACAAAGAAATTGGCAGACGCCATCACGAAAATACTTAACGAATCATGACAATTCTCATCACAGGAGCCAGCGGTTTCATCGGCAGTTTTATCGTAGAGGAGGCCTTGAAGCAGGGCTTCGAAGTCTGGGCTGGCGTGCGAGGTACAAGCAGTCGCAAATACTTGCAGGACGAACGCATCCACTTCGCTCAGCTCGATATGCAGAATCCCAGCAAGTTGAAGGAACAGCTCCTTTCCTACAAGGAGGAGATGGGCAAAGGTTGGGACTATGTGGTTCATGCTGCTGGCGCCACCAAGTGTCTGCACCAGGAGGACTTCTTCCGCACCAATACCGAGGGGACCAAGAATCTCATCGATGCCCTTCGAGAGACGGAGATGGTGCCCCAGCGATTCGTGTTCCTGAGCAGCCTGAGCATCTTCGGAGCCATTCGCGAAGAGCCCGTCAGGAAGCCTACAGACGACAATCCTTGGATTTACTCCCCTATCCTTCTCACAGACGAACCCAAGCCCAATACAGCCTACGGAGAGAGCAAACTGGCTGCTGAACACTACCTCAGGGAGCAGAAGGATTTCCCCTACACCATCCTGCGTCCTACAGGGGTTTATGGGCCTCGCGAGCGCGACTATTTCCTTATGGCTCAGAGCATTAAGCAACATATCGACATTGCCGCTGGCCTTACGCCTCAGGAGATTACCTTCGTCTATGTCCTCGATGTGGTGCAGGCCGTCCTCAAGAGTATGGAAACACCGGAGGCTGAGGGCAAAGCTTACTTCCTGAGCGATGGAAAAGTCTATAACAGCCGCAGCTACAGCGACCTCGTCCAGAAGTATCTCGGCAATCCTTGGGTGCTGCACCTGAAGTTGCCTCTCTGTCTGCTAAGAGCCATCTGCTGGGTGAGCGGAAGAATCAGCCACTTGACAGGCAAGATGAACGCCCTGAACGACGATAAGTTCAACATCCTCTCGCAACGCAACTGGCAGTGCGACATTCAGCCAGCCATCGACGACTTCGGCTATGCGCCCCAGTGGAGCCTCGAGCAGGGAGTAGAGGCCAGTATCCTTTGGTACCGTAAGGAGGGTTGGCTCTGAACTTCGCCAGTGTCGTTCGCGAACATAACGTGCTGCGTTGGGCAACTTAACATGCTGCGTTGGGCATCGCAGCTGCCTGTGTTTATCACTAAGTCAAAGAATCTTTTTGGATAAGGATGCGCCGCTGCGTGTCCTCATGTATATGTTGTATGCCGCGTCCGGCATTGTGTTTTCGAATCACGTTGCGAAGGTACGACATCTTTGTTGCGGTCTACGAATAAACGTGCAATTATTTAAAAACTTTTTGAGTTTCCCAGACTCTGCACTCACCGGTTACAGTTGTTACAATTGTTACAGTTCTTTTTTTAGTCACACACATCTCAATGTTAAACTTATAATATATATAGATTATATATATATATTATAAAATTATTTTGGAATTTGGTCAAGCGTAAAAAACAACTGTAACAACTGAAACAACTGTAACGTAGCGTTGAATGGCAACCAAAAATTCTCGATGAAATGGGCGATTTTTGCAGCTTTGGATTTCTTCATCGAATAAGGTCTTCTGACTTTTTTAAGAAAAAAGTTGAGAAAGATGCGGCAAGATTGCCAAAAATGTTGTATCTTTGCGGCACTAAATTCAACAGGAAACTCACAAAAACAACAAAAATATGGCAGAAACAAGAAAAATCAAGCGTGCTCTGGTGTCCGTTTTCCACAAAGACGGGCTGGAAGAGATACTGAAAACGCTCCATCAGGAGGGCGTTGAACTGCTTTCCACAGGCGGCACACAGGCTTTCATCGAAAGTCTCGGCATTCCCTGCAGGAAAGTTGAGGATGTGACCACTTATCCCAGCATTTTGGGCGGCAGAGTGAAGACTTTGCACCCGAAAGTGTTCGGCGGCATCCTTGGTCGTAGAGAAAATGAAGGCGACCAAGAGCAGATGAAGCAGTACGAAATCCCCGCCATCGACCTCGTTATCGTTGACCTTTATCCTTTCGAGGACACAGTGGCAGCAGGAGCAAGCGAGGCAGACATCATCGAGAAGATTGACATTGGCGGCATCAGCCTCATCCGTGCTGCGGCAAAGAACTTCCGCGACGTCATCATCGTGCCCTCAAAGGCAGAGTACAAGCCCCTGCTCGACCTTCTGAACAAGCAAGGAGCCCAGAGCGAATTGGCCGACCGCAAGTGGTTCGCCACCCAAGCCTTCGGCGTCAGCAGCCACTACGATACAGCCATCCACGAGTGGTTTGCAGCCAACAAATAAAATCGTAAATAGTAAATCGTCAAATCGTAAATTACATAGATGAACTGGTTTTCCCTTAACAAAGAAATAGCGATGGACCTCGGAACGGCCAACACCATCATCATTTGCGATGGTAAGATTGTCGTTGACGAGCCCAGCGTAGTAGCCCTCGACCGCCGCACAGAACGCATGATTGCAGTCGGCGACAAGGCTAAGATGATGTACGAAAAGACCAACCCGGAAATTCGCACTATCCGTCCTCTTCGCGACGGTGTGATTGCCGACTTCAACGCTTGCGAGCAGATGATGCGCGGCCTCATCAAGATGGTGCATTCAGGCAACCGCCTCTTCTCTCCCTCGCTGAAGATGGTGATTGGCGTGCCCAGCGGCAGTACTGAAGTGGAGCTTCGTGCCGTTCGCGATAGTGCAGAGCATGCAGGTGGACGCGAAGTCTACCTCATCTTCGAACCCATGGCAGCAGCCATCGGTATCGGACTCGACGTGCTTGCTCCAGAAGGCAACATGATTGTCGATATAGGTGGTGGTAGCACAGAGATTGCCGTCATTTCGCTTGGTGGCATCGTGGCCGACAAGAGCCTCCGCATCGCTGGTGACGAACTGACTGCCGACATTCAAGAATACATGAGCCGTCAGCACAACGTCAAGGTCAGCGAACGTATGGCAGAACGCATCAAGATTCACGTTGGAGCCGCTATGACCGACCTCGGCGAAGATGCTCCAGACGATTATGTTGTTCATGGTCCGAACCGCATCACAGCCCTTCCAATGGAGGTTCCCGTATGCTATCAGGAGATTGCACACTGCCTGGAGAAGACCATCGCAAAGATTGAGACAGCAGTCCTCAGCGCACTCGAAGAAACACCCCCAGAACTCTATGCCGACATCGTGAAGAACGGCATTTGGCTGACAGGTGGCGGTGCTCTGCTTAGAGGTCTCGCAAAGCGTCTCACAGACAAAATCAACATCGAGTTCCATGTGGCCGAAGACCCCTTGCACAGCGTTGCGAAGGGCACAGGCGTAGCACTGAAGAACATCAACAACTTCGCATTCTTGATGTAGTCAAACCTCGACTACGACAGCTATGCACGATTTCATCGAGCGCATAACAGCCTACGTCCACTGGGCGCTCTTCCTCATTCTGGAAGCGTTCAGTGGATTCCTGCTTTTCCAGTACAACCATTATCAAGGCAGCATCTGGTTTACCCAAGCCAACACAGTTGTCGGCATAGTGCACGAATGGGAAGCAAAGGCACTCTCGTACCTGAGAATGCCGGCTGAGAATGCAGCGCTCGTTCGCCGCAACATCATCCTGCAGCAACAACTCGATGAGCTGAGGCACAAAGCAAATGTCGACACTTCAATGGTCAATGATCAATGGTCAATGGTCAATGACAGCATGAGGCTCATTCCTGCTCGCATCATCGACAACAGCGTTAGGAAGCGCGACAATATGATTGTCATCGACGTTGGTAGCGAAGACGGAGTTGCCCCAGAAATGGGTGTGTTGAGCGGCACAGGCGTTGTAGGCATCGTCAGCGGCGTTACGCCTCATCATGCGCTCGTGATGTCCATCCTCAACAGCCACAGCAGCATCAGTTGCCGCTTGCGAGGAACGGAATACTTCGGCTACCTGAAGTGGAAAGGCGGCAGACCTTTGCGAGCCTATATGGACGATGTTCCGCGCCACGCTCACATCGAGAAAGGCGACATAGTAGAGACAAGCGGCTTCAGCAACGTCTTTCCTGCAGGCATCTTCCTCGGCAAAGTGGCTGAAATCAAGAACAGTAGCGACGGACTTGCCTACGAACTCGAAATTCTCCTGAGCACAGATATTGCGAACCTCAGGCACGTTAACGTCATCAACAACCTCATCAAAGAAGAACTCGACTCCCTCAAAGCACAATGATAGTTTCCACCCTCAAACGCTTGTTTTGGGCGCTGATATTGCTGGCAGCACAGGTGCTCATCCTCGACCAAGTCCATCCTTGGGGCTATGGAGCGCCGTTGATATGCTCGCTCATCGTCATTACGCTGCCGATGGGAACTTCGCGTTCAGCTGCTTTGTTGTGGGGTTTTGGCGTAGGTTTTGTGGCAGACATCTTCGCAGGAACAGCCGGCATCAGTAGCGCCGCCCTGACTTTCATCGCTCTCATCCAGCCTCCTTTGTTGGGATTGATGGCTCCTCGCGACTCAGAAGAAGAACTTCATCCCTCTTTCTCGACGATGGGACGATGGAACTATCTGCAATTCATTGCGTTACTTCTGCTTTTGCATCACCTCGTTTACTTCGCCCTCGAAGGCTTCTCATACTTCCATATCATAGATATTGCCATCAGTATGGGCGTAAGTTATGCTGCGTCTCTGCTGCTGATTATCTTGATTGAGCACGTTCGTAACCCTCAAAAGTAAGTAGCGCTATGGAGGGAAATTACGAGCTTGCAAAGCGCAAATACGTGATTGGTGGCGCTGCAGTTGTCATCATTCTTGTTTATCTGCTGCGGCTTTTCACGTTGCAATTGCTGAGCGAGGACTTCAAGAAGAGCGCCGACTCCAACGCTTTCCTCAAGCGCATTCAGTATCCTGCCCGAGGCGCAATCTCCGACCGCAACGGCAAACTGCTCGTCTACAATCAACCTGCCTACGATGTGATGGTCATCATGTACGAGCAACAAGGCGTCGACACACTCGATCTTTGCGAAAGTCTCGGCATCACACCCGATTGGTACGAGCGGAGAATGACGGAGATAAAAGACCTGAAGCGCAATCCTGGCTATAGTTCCTATACACAACAACTCTTCATGAGTCAGCTCTCCACAGAGGAGTTCAGCCGTTTTCAAGAGAAGCTTTTCCGCTTTCCTGGCTTTTACATTCAGAAGAGAAGCATCCGACAATACACTTATCCCTACGCAGCCCACCTTCTTGGCGACGTTGCAGAGGTGAGTCCAGCTGATATTGAGGCCGACGATTACTATCGAAGCGGCGACTATATCGGCAAACTTGGCGTTGAACGCTCGTACGAAACTGCTTTGCGAGGCGAGAAAGGAATGGAAATTCTTCTGCGCGATGCTCGTGGACGAATTAAGGGACGCTACCAGAACGGCAAGTTCGACGAAGCTCCCATTCCTGGTCGAAACCTGACGATGAGCATCGATATTGAGCTGCAAGCCCTTGGAGAACGCCTGATGAAAGGCAAACTTGGCAGCATCGTAGCGATAGAACCCAGCACAGGCGAAGTGCTTTGTATGGTGTCGAACCCTACTTACGACCCTCGCATCATGATTGGTCGTCAGCGAGGAAAGAGTCAGAAACTGCTCGCTCAAGACCCTCACAAACCGCTTCTCAACCGCGCAATCATGGGACAATACCCGCCTGGTTCTACCTTCAAGACGAGCCAAGCGCTCACTTTCCTGCAGGAAGGCATCATCACACCACAAACAGCTTATCCTTGCAGTCGAGGTTTCCATTTCCGAGGACTCAGGGTTGGCTGTCACGGACATGGTTCTCCTTTGCCTCTCGTCCCTGCAATCGCGACTTCTTGTAACGGCTACTTCTGCTGGGGACTTTACCATATGTTTGGCAACAGAAAGAAGTACAAGACCGTTCAAGACGCGATGACAACGTGGAAAGATTATATGGTCAGCATGGGTTTCGGCTATACTCTTGGCATCGATTTGCCAGGAGAGAAACGAGGCATGATTCCTAACGCGCCCTATTACGACAAAGCTTATCGCAACGATTGGAGCGGCTTGACCGTCATCAGCATCAGCATCGGACAAGGCGAAGTTAACCTTACTCCCCTTCAGATTGCCAATCTCGGCGCAACTATCGCAAACAGAGGCTATTACATCGTACCTCACGTCGTAAAAGAAGTGCAGGGAATGCCGCTCGACACACTCTATACGAAGAAACACTACACGAAGGTGGAACGCCAACATTACGAGACAGTCGTTCAAGGAATGCGGCAGGCAGTTCTGGGAGGAACTTGTCGCGTGGCCAACACTTCCTTCTATGAAGTATGCGGAAAGACTGGAACGGCTCAAAATCCTCATGGTCAAGACCACAGCGTTTTCATGGGTTTCGCGCCAAGAGAAAACCCCAAGATAGCCATTTGCGTGTATGTTGAGAACGGAACCTGGGGAGCAACCTATGGCGTTCCTATTGGTGCGCTTATGATGGAACAATACATCAACGGCAAACTTTGCCAAGCAAGTGAGGCTCGAGCCAAGACTTTTGAGAACAAACATCTGTTTACTCCTCGCGAATATACCTTGAATTCGTTGTCAGAAAAGAATGAAGAACAATCGGATTAAAAAGAAAGCTCCATCAGTTTGGGGGTCAATTGATTGGCTCACCATCTTTATCTATCTGGTGCTTTTGGCACTCGGATGGATGAGTGTTTGCGGGGCTTGCTACGATTACGAGCAGTCGACTGGCATCCTCGACTTCTCGACCAGAAGCGGCATGCAGATTGTTTGGATTGGCACTTCCATGTTGCTTGGATTCCTCATCCTCATGACGGACGACAGAATCTTTGAGTCTCTCTCTTACATTATATATATATGTTTCCTGGGACTGCTCTTTATCACGCCTTTTATGGCTCACGACATCAAGGGTTCTATGTCGTGGATCAAGCTGGGTAGCTTCAGTATTCAGCCTGCAGAATTCGCGAAGTTCGGAGTCTCGCTCTGTTTGGCGAAGGTGATGAGCACTTATGGTTTCGACGTTCGAAACTGGCGAGATTTCATCATTTGTATCGCTTTGATAGTCCTTCCGATGGGCCTGATTGTGATGCAAAAAGAGACGGGAAGCGCTCTTGTTTATAGTGCACTCTTCCTGATGTTGTATCGCGAAGGAATGCCCGGCTGCTTGCTCTTCACCGCAATCTCGGCCGTCGCTTATTTCGTGGTTGGCGTTCGCTATGCAGATGTGCCGCTTCTGGGAATCGAGCAGATGAGTCTTGGGCACGCTCTCGTTATGCTTCTCATCCAAATCTTTACGGTTGGATTCATCAAAGTCTATGGTGGAGAGCGGAACAGATACTGGAGTCGAGTCCTGATTTACTCGCTCTTAATTGATGCAGCTGCAATTCTCTTTGCCCGCTACATCTATCCCTTCGATGCAGTTTGGCTGATGGTCTTTGTCTGCGGAGCAACTGCGATTTATCTGCTCTATCTTGCTCTTCGCGACAGAGCCCTTCACTACTTGCTCATAGCCCTCTTCACGCTGGGAAGTATGGGCTTCTTCTATTCTGCCGACTTTGTGTTGAACAGAGTGATGGAGCCGCATCAACAAACGCGAATTCGAGTCCTTCTTGGTTTGGAAGACGACCCGAGAGGCGCAGGTTACAACGTCATTCAGGCAAAGATAGCGATAGGTTCTGGCGGACTTGAAGGCAAAGGTTTCCTCAACGGAACGCAGACAAAACTCCGTTATGTGCCAGAGCAGGACACAGACTTCATCTTCTGTACGGTTGGTGAGGAAGAAGGCTTCATTGGTTGCGCAATCGTGCTTTCACTCTTCCTTTTGCTCATCTTGAGACTCATACATCTTGCTGAGCGACAACCATATACGTTTGGGCGAGTGTATGGGTATTGTGTGTTGAGCATCTTCCTGTTTCACGTCTTCATAAACGTCGGGATGGTGCTGGGTTTGACGCCAGTTATCGGCATTCCCCTACCCTTCTTCAGCTACGGCGGTTCCTCGCTTTGGGGATTCACCATTCTGCTCTTTGTTTTCCTCAGAATTGATGCCGGCAGAAACCGCCTCCAGCGTTGATTCCAAACGACTGCAGTTACGTTGGCAAACGTAACACGTTATGATTGCAAACGTAACACGTTAACTTTGGCAACTTAACACGTTAAGTTTAGCAACTAAGCTAGCTGTGTTTTGTCGCTTAACATTCCGAAACACCTCCTTTTTGCAGTTTGAGCGAATTTTAATGCAAAAAAAAGCCGTTCTTTTTTTGTGTCAAAAGAAAATAATCGTATATTTGTGCGAAATATCTAATAACTATTAATAAAATTAGCCTAATTATCTACATATGAGAAAACCCCTTATGTATGCTCTTGCAGTCCTCGCTTTGATTATCACAGGCTGCACAGAAGACGTCGACACATCCGCAAGATATGTGTTCAAAGAAGAGACAATTGCAAGTTATCTGGCCAAGCACGATCAGTATAGCGAATACTATCGTCTGCTCGGAGATGTGGCCGTAAGTAGAATCAGCGACACCAATGTCCGCCAACTCCTCTCGGCTCGCGGACACTACACCATCTTCGCACCCACAAACGAAGCCATTCAGAATTACCTTGATACCCTCGTAATTCAAGGCATCATCCCAGAAGCAAGTTGGGATGCATTCACCGACGAATACAAACGAGACTCTATTGCTCAAATCATTGTCTTCAACAGTATCATCGACAGCGGCGATGACTACAGCGAATATCAAATATATAATCTCCCCGCACAAAACTCGACATCCAAAAGCGTAGAGATTCCTCTGCCCAACATGAACGACAGAAAACTCATCGTTCAGTACACCGATGTTCCAGACAGCATACTCATCAACGACTGCGTAATGGACTTCATCAACCGCGACATCCTTTGCATCAACGGCGTCATACATGCTATGCACGACGTTATCTCGCCAAGTAACGATACGATGGACTACTTGTTGAAGAAATACTCCGAGAATGATGAATCCGGCTTTATGGTCTCAGCGAAGATAGTTAAAGCCTGTGGCTTGTTCGACACACTCGCTGCCAATCGCGACGATGCATACGAGGATCTCTTCCAAAGGAACAAGATACCAAAGAAAAACGAAGAAACCAAAGGCGAAACCGCAACCTTCCATACACCCGAGCATCGTTACTATGGTTTCACTTTCTTTGCTGAGACTGACCAGTTCTGGACAGAAGCCATCGGAAAAGAAGTCAAAGACATAACGTTAGAAGAC
>JAFYNL010000035.1 GCA_017548075.1 Bacteroidaceae bacterium
ATAATAATATATATAATATAATATATATACTAATATAATTAGTAGCAATTAGTGTATCGCCCACATAGAAACTGTATACTGTATTTCTGTATACTGTACACTAAATTTACCTCCACTCACACATTTTAATAAGAGACTTACAAGGACACCCTTTAAAATACCCCTAAAACGCCCCAGAATCGATCTTCTCCCCTTGTATGGATAGTTGGTACGCCCGAGCCGAGAAACGCGCTCAGAGAGGCCTTAAAATGCGTTAGGATTTTTGGACAAGTCCAAAGGACTTAAATGGAAGTTTCTGAATCCTATTGGTCTGGATTCTCTACGAAGCCCTGATACCGAGCAGGGAGGTCCTGCATGATGATGTTGTAGCTCTGCTCCAAGGTCTTTTGTACAGCTTCTGGGCCTTGCTCTTCGCTCACAATGGGGGCATGAATGACGAGACGAAGGCGGTGCCAGGTAACAAAATTAACGCCTTTCTGCCGAGGAAGTACGTCGAAACTGCCGTCAATCGTCACAGGAACCACAGGCAGCCTCAATTCGTCAGCCAACTGGAATGCTCCCCTGCGAAATTTGCCCATATGGCCCGTAAAACTCCTCGCTCCCTCAGGAAAAACGGTCAAAGAAACACCATTTTGCAGCACTTTTCTGGCTTGTTCGTAGGTTTTATGGATGGCTTTTGGCCCACTTTTATCGACCATAATGTGCCCTGCACTCTCGCAAGCTTTACCAATAAGAGGGAGATTTTGTAAAGATTTTTTCATCATCCAACGAAAACTTCTGCCGAGGTAACCATAGACGAGAAAGATGTCGTAAGGGCCCTGATGGTTGGCTACGAAGACGTAGGACTGTCGTTTGTCGAGCAACTCTCGTCCCTCCACCTTCACAGGCAAGAGCATTATCCAACACATAAAGCGACTCCACAGCATTGCGGGGTAGTAGCCCCAAGTTCTGGCTTTGCCAAGATAGCAGCCGATGATGGTGGAAAGGGCCGTCAACGCTGTCGCACAAAGAACGAGCGGCAAAGCAATGAACAACTGATAAAGTCTATATAAGAATTTCAATACTTTTCTTTATTTTGGTTCTCTTTTGCCTTTTCAATATACTGCTTGACGTATGGATGTCCGAGGAAGTATGGTGTGGCGTGGGTGAGAATTTCTTCTATTTGGGGCGTGAGGATGGGATAAGGCAGGTTGCTGGTCAGTATCATGAAGACGCCTGGCCCTAATACATTATTATAATTCGCGCGAATGAAACGGGTGATGAGCTGGTCGTTCTCCGCTGCCAACTCCTGCGACTGCTTGCCCAGCTCGTACATGATTTCGTCGTCGTCGTTGCCGTCCATTATCATCTGCAATTGGAGGTGTGGCAGTTCAGCCATCCGAGCATCGAGTTGTGTCTTCCTCTGAATGAAGCCAGAAAGAGTGTCGTTGAGCGGCGTTCCTGTGGCCGTCTGCTGCGTCTCGCCGATGTGCAAATCCACCTCGCCATCTTCGAGCACCAAAGGCATTACGCTGAGGTCACCCAAGAAAACGTTCGCAAGCATCGTGGAGTCCATGCTGCCCCCAAAAGAGAAGCGTCCGTGCACCACTCTCGTCGAGTCGATGCTCCGCAATTCCCCGTCGGCATAGACCTTCAAGGTCAATATCTGGCCCTCGAGTTCATCCACGCTGGAAGAACCCTTCACCATATACTGACTCTTGCAGCCGACCAACGTCAGCAAACAAATCAGAAGGAGATATGAGAACTTGTTCTGCACCGTTTTGCGCTTTAAGGCATGACAAAGATATGCAATCTTCGTCAAACGGCAAAAACAATTAAACTTATTTAACTAATAAGGTCGTTCTCTCCCCCTTGGGGGAGTAGGAAGGGGGCTGCCTTTTACATCTTCGCCATTGCCTGTTCGAGGTCGGCTATGATGTCTTCGACGTTCTCGATGCCTACGCTAAGACGAACGAGGTCTGGAGCAATGCCTGCCTCACGAAGTTGCTCGTCAGAAAGCTGTCTGTGAGTGTGGCTGGCAGGATGCAGAACACAGGTACGGGCATCGGCAACATGGGTCACAATGCTGATGAAGTCCAGATTGTCCATGAAGCGAATCGCCTCTTCCTTCGTACCTTTCAAGCCAAAGGCCATCACGCCGCAAGAGCCGTTGGGCAGGTACTTCTGCGCCAAAGGATAGTATTTGTTCGAGGGCAGACCTGCATAGTTAATCCAACCCACCTTTGGGTTCTTCTCGAGCCACTCGGCCACCTTCTGCGCATTCTCGCAATGGCGGGGCATACGAAGGTGCAAAGTCTCAAGTCCGAGGTTGAGCAGGAAGGCGTTCTGAGGCGAAGGAATGCTTCCCAAATCGCGCATCAACTGAGCAACGAGTTTGGTCATGTAAGCCATCTTGCCAAAAGCCTTCGTGTAGGTCAGACCGTGATAGGATTCATCAGGCGTACAGAGACAAGGGAACTTGTCTGCATGCTCCTCCCAGTCGAAGTTGCCGCTATCAACAACCACACCACCCACCTGAGTTGCGTGGCCATCCATATACTTTGTGGTAGAGTGCGTCACAATGTCGCAGCCCCACTCGAAAGGACGACAATTGATAGGTGTAGCGAAGGTATTATCTACGATAAGGGGAACGCCATGCTTGTGCGCCATCTTTGCGAAACGCTCAATGTCGAACACATTGCAGCCAGGATTGGAGATGGTCTCGCCAAAGAAGCACTTCGTGTTCGGACGGAAGCAAGCCTCAATGCGCTCGTCGTCCCAATCTGGATCAACAAAAGTACACTCGATACCAAGCTTCTTCAGCGTCACACCAAAGAGGTTGAAAGTGCCTCCATAAATCGTGTTGGCCGTGATGAAATGGTCGCCTGCCTGACAGATGTTGAAAATGGCATAGAAGTTCGCAGCTTGTCCACTGCTCGTCAGCATAGCACCCACACCACCTTCGAGGGCCGCAATCTTCTGAGCGACCGCATCGTTGGTGGGGTTCGCCAGACGGGTATAGAAATAACCGCTATCCTTGAGGTCGAAGAGTCGTGCCATCTGGTCGCTCGTCTCATAGCGGAAAGTTGTACTCTGATAAATGGGAAGTTGCTGAGGTTCGCCTTTCTTAGGCTTCCATCCACCGTGAATGCAGATGGTTTCGAGGTTTTTTTTCATAGTGAAGGTTATTGTATTTGCAAAATCCCGTATCAACTTTCGCTGTACGGGATTTCTGTGTTTTGTGGAGGTGCCTGGCGGATTCGAACCGCCGTGCACGGTTTTGCAGACCGGTGACTAAGCCACTCATCCAAGGCACCATTCCTTGTTTGCGGTTGCAAAGGTATGACTTTTATTTCATTCCACCAAACAAACAGGCAACTTTTTTCTCGAAAGTGCGGTTTGCTTATTTTATCAGGACTTTTCTTCCACCTATGATGTAGATGCCCTTTTGCAGTTTCCCACTCACCTTTTGTCCGCTGAGATTATAGATTGCTCCGTCAGAGTCTTTAAGGTCCTTATGGACATCAGGGATGGCTGTCGCATAATCTTGGGCAGCCTGATAAGCCGCTTGAAGGTCCTCAATAGCCTTAAGGAACTGATAAGTCATGTAGTCGTCGGGATTATCAATAATCTCCTTGGCCGCAGCCATTGCCGTATAGAAAGGAGTCAGCTCAGCATCTTCCTCGTGCCCAGGCTCGATAGTGAATTTACTGCACTCTGTATAGAGAGCACCTAAGTTGTAACGATCAACGATGGCTCTGCACATGCGAGCCGTGTTCTCCATCAAAGAGGAACCGCTGCACATTGCTCCCATCGCAGCATCCGAGTCTGCACCAGTGTAAGCATATCTCCAGTCGTAGTTGCAGAAGACGAGGGGATAGCGAGAACGGTCGAGGTTTTGCCACATCTTGTTGGTGTTCTTAAGGATATATCCGCAGATATTTTTGCGATTGGTAGTCGTCATCTCTTCGTCGAGAACATAGTTGACGGCATAGGGGATGAGTATCGCCTTGAAGATGCTTTGGTTGCCATCGTGCCCTTCGTCGCGAAGGAAGCCATTAGAGGTGCATCGTTCGCTTGTGAAGGCATAATTAATATATGTATAGGCCAACGACTTGTATTTGTTCTTGATGGAGTTTGACTCGTCTGTAACGTGATACAGAATGCGACAAGCCTCAGCAAAAGTTCCTTGCGTATAGGTCAGAGGAGGCTCTTCCACACGACCATCCGACTTGACGATGTTCTTGGCGGTGTAGGTGTAGAGCTTCTTTGCATAAGTCAGATACTTCTCAGTACCATATTTCTTATAAAGCTTTGCGGCAATCAGCGTTGCAGGAGCCATTGTGCAAGCATTCGGGCCACTGCCGGATTCATTCTTCCAAGGAAGCCAAATGGCGGTTGAATCCTCCGTATAATGAGCACGCTTGATGATGTAGTTATCGAACACCTGCCTGGCGATGATTGAATAAGAAGACGTACCCGTTGCTTCGCCGATATGCAGAAGCGCGAGCGTAACCCAGCACATATCGTCGGTAAAGTGGTTCTCGAACATCTTGTAGCCATTAGTGGTGTTGGGAGTAGTACTCGTGGCTGCCGCTGCTCCTGAATAGTTGTTCGCCTTGTTCTGATACCAGAGCTTAATATAGTTGAGGTATTTGCTTGCGAGGGTACGATTGATGTTCTTCTGCCGCTGATAGTTGTAAATGACAACATCGATGGCTGGTGCCTGTTGCCAATAGGCATTGTCGGCATACTGCTGGTACTTAATGTTGAAGTATCCCTTGCTCTTTATCATGAAGGACTCGATGAAGGCATTGGTCATAGAATCCGCATTCGTCTCGTATGAAGTGTTCTTGACCGTGTTATAAAGGGTCTTGATGGCAGTCGATTGAGCATACATACCCACAACTGTCATAATTAGGAACAAGAGAACAGCTATCCTTTTAAACATCTTTTTACCTTATATAATAATAAAACAAAGCCTCCCCTTTTTATCGGGGAGGTTTGTGTAGGGAACGGATTTACTTCTTCAGTAAGTCGCGAATCTCAGTCAGCAACTTCTCCTCTGCACTTGGTTCAGGAGCAGGAGCGGGCTCTTCTTCTTTCTTGCGGTTCAAGGCAGCAATACCCTTCACCATAAAGAAGATACAGAGTGCGATGATGAGGAAGTCAACTACATTCTGGATGAACTGACCATACTTGAGCACAGCTGCACCATCGCCTTCGCCTACCTTGAAAGCAAGTTGTGTGAAGTCAACATTGCCTGTTGCCATACCAATAAGAGGCATGAGAACATCGTCAACCAAACTGCTGACAATCTTACCAAATGCACCGCCGATGATAACACCGACAGCCATATCCATCACATTACCTTTAAGCGCGAACGCTTTGAAATCTTGAATAAATGACATAGAAATTAAGATTTAAGAGTTTGTAAATTGGAATTTTGATTTAGCAATTTCGATGTATTAGAGTTTTTTTATATGTTACCGAGTGCGAATTTAAAAAGATTTTTGTAATTTTGCAGCGCGAAATAAAGAAAAAGTGAAAAAAAGAGTCATTTTTGTATCAATTTGCCTGCTTTTGACACTAATTGTAGTGGCTTGCAAGTCATCTCATTATTGCAATTGCGGCTGATGCACTAGAAACAAGGAAAGACAAATCATTTTATTATAAACCCTATTTAATTTAACAAGAAAATGGCAAACGTAAAAGTCGCTATTAACGGTTTCGGCCGTATTGGTCGCCTCGCTTTCCGTCAGATGTTCGAGGCTGAAGGTTATGAAGTAGTCGCTATCAACGACCTCACCAGCCCCAAGATGCTGGCTCACCTCCTCAAGTATGACACTGCTCAAGGCGGTTTCGCTGGCAAGTTCGGTGAGAACAAGCACACTGTAGAAGCTACAGACAACTCTATCATCGTCGACGGTAAGGAGATTACCATCTATGCTATGCCTAACGCTGCTGAACTTCCTTGGGGTCAGCTTGGTGTTGACGTAGTTCTGGAGTGCACAGGTTTCTACACATCTAAGGAGAAGGCTTCTGCTCACCTCACTGCTGGTGCTAAGAAGGTAGTTATCTCAGCTCCTGCTGGTAACGATCTGCCTACTAT